>NZ_LBJP01000074.1:0-95767 GCF_028128715.1 Bradyrhizobium sp. CCBAU 51745
CGCGCCGCGTCCCCCGGCGCCTCCGCCGGGCGTTGCAGCTCCGACAGTCGTCCCTGCCTCGCCGGCCGCGGCTCCGCCGCCCGACAAGGCTCAATACGCACCGCCGACGGTTACGCCGGCGTTCCGTGCAGCGCCGGCAGTGGCCGCTCCGCTGCCGCCGCCGCCGCGCCCGCAGCAGCGTGACCTGACGCCGCTCGCCTTCGGCGCGGGCGTCGTCGCAGGTGCCGTGATCGGCGCCACCATCGCCGACTACCGCAACCAGCGGCAGGAGATCGTCGAAGGCGGCCGCACCGTCTACACCGAACCGGATCGCATCATCATCCGCGACCCCGGCGGTCAGGAATATGTTCGCGGCAACGATCTCTACCGCTTCCGCTACGGTGCCCGCGACATCCGCACCGAGACCGTCGGCGGCGAAACCCGCACCGTCGTGATCCGTCCCGATGGCAGCGAGGTGATCACCGTGGTCGGCCCTGATGGTTCGCTGCTGCGCCGGATCCGCAGGGACCCCGGCGGGCGCGAGCTCGTCATCATCGACAACAGCTACCGCGATCCGCGGTCGGTGGGCGGCTTCTATGTCGACGTGCCGCCGCCGGTCGTCAACATTCCCTACGATCGCTACATCGTCGACGCTCAGGAGGCGACGCCTGATGTGATCTACGAGACCATGGAAGCACCGCCGGTGCAGCGGATCGAGCGGCGTTATTCGCTCGACGAGATCCGTTACTCGCCGAACGTCCGCATGGCGATGCCGAGCATCGATGTCAACACGATCAATTTCGAGACGGGATCGTGGACCATTCCGCCGGATCAGGCGGCGCGGCTGCAGGTGATCGCCGACGGCCTCAATCGTGCGATCCAGCGCAACCCGCGCGAGGTGTTCCTGATCGAGGGACACACCGATGCGGTCGGCAACGACGTCGACAATCTGTCGCTGTCGGATCGCCGCGCGCAGGCCGCGGCCGAATTGCTGACGCAGCAGTTCGGCGTGCCCGCCGAGAACCTGACGTCGCAGGGTTACGGCAAGCAGTACCTGAAGGAGCAGACCGACGGTCCGAGCCGCATCAACCGGCGCGTCACCATCCGTCGCATCACGCCGCTGCTCAATGGCGGCACGGCCTCGCTGCCGCCGCCCCCGCCCGGCGTCACGCCGCCGCGCTGAGACGATCGCCACAAAGCAAAATGGCCGGGAGCGATCCCGGCCATTTTTGTTTTGGTTGTTCTCGTGCCCCGGACACAGCAATCGTAGGGTGGGCAAAGGCGCACTTGCGCCGTGCCCACCATTTGCAAGTGGTGGGCACGGCGCGCGAAGAGCGCGCCTTTGCCCACCCTACAAGACTATTCCTTGTCGCTCTCGAGCCGGAAAATCTGCGAGCCTTCGCTGCCGGACAGCAGGCCGGTCTTCGAATAGAGACCGAGCTTGGTGCGCGTATCGGCGATGTCGAGATTGCGCATGGTGAGCTGACCGATGCGATCGGCCGGCGTAAACGCGGCGTCCTCGACCTTCTCCATGCTGAGCCTTTCAGGCGCATAGGTCAGGTTGGGACTCTCGGTGTTGAGGATCGAATAGTCGTTGCCGCGGCGCAGCTCCAGCGTGACCTCGCCGGTGACGGCGCGGGCAACCCAGCGCTGCGCGGTCTCGCGCAGCATCAACGCCTGCGAATCGAACCAGCGGCCCTGATAGAGCAGACGTCCGAGGCGCATGCCGCTGATGCGGTACTGCTCGATCGTATCCTCGTTGTGGATGCCGGTGACGAGGCGCTCATAAGCAATATGCAAGAGCGCCATGCCGGGCGCCTCGTAGATGCCGCGGCTCTTGGCCTCGATGATGCGGTTCTCGATCTGGTCGCTCATGCCGAGGCCGTGGCGGCCGCCGATGGCATTGGCTTCGAGGAACAGCGCGACCGGATCAGAGAAGGTCTTGCCGTTCAGCGCGGTCGGCTGGCCTTCCTCGAAACGCACCACGACCTTCTCGGCCTTGACGACGCAATCGTCGCGCCAGAACGGCACGCCCATGATCGGGTTGACGATCTTGATGCCGCGGTCGAGGCTTTCGAGATCTTTCGCTTCGTGCGTGGCGCCGAGCAGATTGCTGTCGGTGGAGTACGCTTTCTCGGCGCTCATCTTGTAGGCAAAGCCCTGCGCGGTCATGAATGCCGACATCTCGGCGCGGCCGCCAAGCTCGTCGATGAATTGCTGGTCGAGCCAGGGCTTGTAGATGCGCAAGGATGGATTGGTGAGCAGGCCGTAGCGATAGAAGCGCTCGATGTCGTTGCCCTTGAAGGTCGAGCCGTCGCCCCAGATGTTGACGCCGTCCTCCTTCATCGCCGCGACCAGCATCGTGCCGGTCACGGCGCGGCCGAGCGGCGTGGTGTTGAAATAGGTGATGCCGCCGGTCGAGATGTGGAAGGCGCCTGATTGAATCGCGGCGATGCCCTCGTGCACCAGCTGCGTGCGGCAATCGACCAGCACGGCCTTCTCGGCGCCGAACGCTTCCGCCTTGCGCGGGATCTCGTTGTAATCGGCCTCGTCGGGCTGGCCGAGATTGGCGGTATAGGCGTAGCAGCGCGCGCCCTTCTGCTTCATCCAGAGCAGCGCTGCCGAGGTGTCGAGGCCGCCCGAAAAAGCGATGCCGACTTTCTCACCCTTGGGCAGGCTTTTCAGGATCGTGGTCATGGGGCTTCCAATTCGGGGTTTCAAGGGGCTGACGTGAGGGTGAACGTGACCGCGCGAATATCAAATTTCGCACGTCTCGGCACCCATTTAATGGCTTCAGATCGAGGGTGCGGGACCCGTCTTGCGGCCGAACAGGCGCTTGCGGAGCCGGTAAGCGGGCATGTTCAGCCGGGTCAGGGCGGCATCGACGGCCTCGTCCGAGAACCGGGTCCGCGGCCAGCGGTAGATCAACGCGAAAGCGAACCAGATCACGACGAAGGTGACGAGGCCGGCGGTTGCGACATCGGTGAAGAAGTGGCCGCCAAAGGCCATGCGCAGGCCGCTGGTCACGGCGCCAAACACCACCGCGCCGGCATAGGCGAGCGGCCGCCAGGCCGGAGGCGCCAGCGCGGCGGGGGCCAGCGTCCAGAATGCCGTCGCACCCTCGCCCGAGAAGAACGAGCAATTGCGTTCGCAATCGCCGCGCGGATCCCACCACGCCACGAATTGCTGATCGCCGGCAAACTCGGTCACCACCACCGGGCGCGGCCGGCCCCAATAGGTCTTGAAGGTGAGGTTGGAGAGAATCACGGCCGACATGATGATCGTGACCAGCAGGAACACGATCGCGCGTCCCGACACCATCAGGGGGCGGTCGGGCCTGATCATCTTGACCACGAGCGCGACCAGCGACGGCAGCACGAACACCCAGGAGACCCACATCGCAGCATCGCGCGCGATGGCGGCCCATTCATTCAGCTTGAGCGGAAAGGATTTGGTCTGGGGATCGAAGAACAGCGCGGCGAGCTTGAGATCGAGCTCGGGATAAAGGCCGAAAACGACGCCGATCACGAGCCACAGCGCCAGGGTGATGAAGAGTCCAGTCCGGTTCATGGCGCGCGGTTTAGCGGAGTGGGACCGGGATGGAAACCCTGGATTCGGCTGCGGCGAGCGAGCGATCGCGATGTTACGGCAATGCTCCAACAACGTCGTCCCGGCGGAGGCCGGGACCCACACCGCGAGGTCTAGCGACAGGAACTCGATAGCGGTACCGGACGACGAGACTTCGCCAAATATCTCCCTGGGGGTATGGGTCCCGGCCTTCGCCGGGACGACACTGAATGTTTGGCGCGCAGCTTCGCATCATTCCTACACTCCGCAAGTCACCGCATATCCGGCCTTGAATTCGACGGGAGCGGCGGAGGCGGCCGGCGCGGGGCCGGCGGGATGCGCCAGGCGCCGGCATTGCGGCCGGCGATCAGCCAGTAGACAACGCCGGCGACGATGCCCGCGCCGGTCATGATCTCCAGATGCCGGCGCACGATACCTTCGAACTGGAACGTATCGGGATGGAACGGGATGAGGCCGAGATAGCAGGCGAGCCCGACCAGGCCGCCGCCGACTGCATAGGCGAGCGCGCTGCGGATATAGAGCGCTTCCGTGATCGCCACGATCACCGCCGCCGGCACCAGTGCAAAACCGGAGACGAAGATGAAGCCGAAGCCGAGCAGAATGTCGATCGTGCCCTGATCGACAGGACCGGCTCCGAGATCGGAGAACTCAGGAAACAGCAGCGCGCCGACGACGATCATGCCGCCGACGAAGCAGGCGGCGAGAAAGCCGATGAAGATGACGATGAGGCGGCCGATCAGGGACATCTGAGAGCCCCCTTGAGTATCACCGTCATTCCGGGGCGATGCGCAGCGTCGAACCCGGAATCTTGAGATTCCGGGTTCGCGCTGCGCGCGCCCCGGAATGACGAACTCAAAACATAAATGGCCGGGACAAGCCCGGCCATGACGAGCATCGAGGGCATTGCCATTGCTAATCCGTCATCGCCATGGCGCGCAGCGCCTGGCGCTCGCGGGCCGAGAGCTTTTCCGTCTCCGACTTGAGCTGGCCGCAGGCGGCGAGGATGTCGCGGCCGCGCGGGGTGCGCACCGGCGAGGAATAGCCGGCGTTGAAGATGTATTCGGAGAATTTTTCGATCTGGTCCCAGTCCGAGCATTCATAGGCGGTGCCAGGCCAGGGATTGAACGGGATCAGGTTGATTTTGGCGTGAATGCCCTTGAGCAGCTTCACCAGCAGCTTTGCATCGTCGAGCGAATCGTTGACGCCCTTGAGCATCACATATTCGAAGGTGATGCGGCGGGCGTTCGAGGCTCCGGGATAATCGCGGCAGGCCTGCAGCAGCTCCTCGATCGGGTATTTGCGGTTGAGCGGCACCAGCTCGTTGCGCAGCTCGTCGCGCACCGCATGCAAGGAGATCGCGAGCATGACGCCGATCTCCTCGCCCGCGCGCACGATGTTCGGCACCACGCCCGAGGTCGACAGCGTGATGCGGCGGCGAGAGATGCCGATGCCTTCATTGTCGCCGACAATGAGCAACGCATCGCGCACCGCGTCGAAATTGTAGAGCGGCTCGCCCATGCCCATCATCACGATATTGGTGACGCGGCGCGTGCCGTCCTCGCGGTCAGCCCAATCATTCAGACGGTCGCGCGCAACCATGATCTGGCCGACGATCTCGCCGGCGGTGAGGTTGCGCACCAGGCGCTGCGTGCCGGTGTGGCAGAACGAGCAATTGAGCGTGCAGCCGACCTGCGAGGAGACGCAGAGCGTGCCGCGATCGGTCTCGGGGATGTAAACGCATTCGACTTCATGCGCCTTCTGAACGACGTCGCCGCTCGGCAGGCGCAGCAGCCATTTGCGGGTGCCGTCGTTGGAGATCTGCTCGGCCACGACTTCGGGCCGGTCGACGGTGAAATGCTGCGCGAGCTCGGCGCGAATGCCCTTCGAGATCGAGGTCATGTCGTCGAAGCTCTGGGCGCCGCGGAAATAGAGCCAGTGCCAGAGCTGCTGCACGCGCATCTTGCGCTGTGCCGGCGCGACGCCGATCTCGCCGAGACGGTCGGCAAGTTCAGTGCGCGACAGGCCGATCAGCGACGGCTTTGCCGGCGGCACATAGGTTTCGAGCGGAGTCTTCTCCACCAGGATTGCGTTGTGCGGCTCGGTCGTCGGTTGCATTGATGGGCCTAATGGGTTGGTCGTTCCGGGGCTCGAAGAGCTGAACCTGGAACCTCGAGATTCCGAGTTCGATGCTGCGCATCGCCCCGGAATGACGGAAGAGATCTGGAACTGGCTTTATATAGCAACCGGAACCGCCGATTGCGACCGTGGCAATTACTTAGCCTTACCGCCGGCAATCCTGCGCGATCTTGTCGAGGGCCTGGGCGAGACCCTTCAGCGAGAACGTATCGGTCGTCTCCGTTCCCTTGGCCGAGACGCCCTTGACCACGAGATCGGCGGATTTGCGCATGGCCTCCACCATCCGCTCCTCCTCGGCCGCGTTCTTGATCCAGAGGCCGTCGCCCTGCGTGTACATCGCGAAGGAGGCGCCGCCGACCTCGACGGTCGATTCCGAGCCCGGCTTCAGCGCGTAGCCGATCATCACCGAGACTTCGTTGTTCACCTTCTCGGCCGGCCGGGTCGAGACGAAGGCATAGGCGGGGTCGCGCGGCCGGTTTGGCGGATTTGTCTTCGACGAGGAAGGCTTTGCCAGCGCAAAGCAGACCTTCTTGCCGTTGGGTGTCGCCGCATAGGCACCCCAGGTGCCGAATTGGCCGATCAGCGTCGGCTCCGCGCCACCGGCGACTGCCGCTGCAGGGGCGGCCGGCTTGCTCTCGGGCTTGGCGGCCGTCTTTGCTTCAGTCTTGGCTTCGGACTTGGCTTCAGTCTTGGCGGCTGGTGCCGCTGGCTTGGCCGCCGCCTTCGGCGCCGGTTGCGCGGTTTGGGCGCGCGCGGATTCACCCAACCCCCACGCCGCCACGCCAGTCATCAAAGCAAAAAAGAGCGCCCGCCACATGCTGGAGTGGTTCCCTCAATATTGTGACTGGAAGATGGCCCGGCGGCGATTTGTCCCCGCGCAGGGATAACCGGGAAAGTCCAGTTTGGGAAGGCAGTTAGCGGGAAACCACGGTTAGCTTTTGGACCGCGCGGCGCGCTGTTCCGCCCATTGCGCATCAGTCCATCGCAACAGGTCCTCGGCCCCGGAACTGCGCAAATGCGCGCCGCCGTCGATCACCACCATCTCACCGTTGATGTATCCGGCGCGATCCGAGACCAGGAAGCTGGCGAGGTCGGCAAGCTCGCTATGCTGGCCGACGCGTCCCAGCGGGTTGCGGGTGGTCCAGCCTTCGTCGCGGCCCTCGGGGCGGAGCTGCCCCGACGCGCCCGGCGTCGGGAATGGCCCCGGCGCGATCGCGACGGTGCGGATGCCCTTCGGGCCCCATTCCACCGCGAGGCTCTTGGTCATCGCCAGCACCGCCGACTTCGCCATCGCGGACGGGACCGTGAAGGCACGGCCGGTGATGGTCGAGGTCGAGAGGATCGAGAGCACGACACCATTGTGCGCACCATCGATCCAGCGCTTGCCGGCAGCGAGCGTGCAGTACATCGCACCATGCAGCGTCGGTGCCAGGATCGCATCGGCCGCGCGGAACGACAGATGCTCGCTCTGCGCGATGAAGGTCGCGGCGGCGTTGTTGATGAGGATGTCGAGCGGCGCCTCGCGCCAGATCGCGTCCATCATCGCGTCGACCGCGGCACCATCGCGAACGTCGCATGCGATGGTCGTGACCTTGCCGCCGGTCTCTGCGCGCATCTCGCTCGCGGTCGCTTCGAGACGGTCGAGCTTGCGGCCGCAGATCACGAGCTCGGCGCCCAGGCTGAGGAAGCGGCGCCCCATCGCAGCACCGAGGCCCGAGCCGCCGCCGGTGACGAGGATGCGCTTGTCCCTAAGCAGACCTGTTTCAAACATCGTTTGAATCCTCGCTGTTTCTGCTTGCTCCGTCATTGCGAGCGTAGCGAAGTAATCCAGACTATTTCCGCCGGACGGACTCTGGATTGCTTCGCTGCGCTCGCAATGACGAGGATAGGCCGAACATAGCCTCAGACAAAGAATCCGGATTGTCCGGTCGCGGCAAATCCGGCAAAACCGGCCCAACTATAATTCCACTCGAAACGCCCCAGTACTTACTTCTCAAGAAGGTGTCGCCATGAAAGCCATCCTCTGCTCGCAATATTGCCAGCCCGACGATCTCGTGCTCGCCGATGTGCCGGATCCGGTGGCTGGTCCCGGCGAGGCCGTGATCGCGATCAAGGCGGCGGCGCTGAATTTCTTCGACATCCTGATGATCCAGGGCAAGTACCAGATCAAGCCGCCGTTCCCGTTCTCGCCCGCCGCCGAAGTCGCCGGCGTGATCGAGAGCGTTGGACCCGGCGTGACTGATCTCAAAGTCGGCGATCGCGTGGTCGCCTCGTGTGGTCACAACGGCGCGCGCGAAAAGATCGCGCTGCCGGCAGCCGGTATCGTGAAGATTCCCGACAATCTCGATTACGACCGCGCGGCCGGCATCATCATCATCTACGGCACCGCACTGCATGCGCTGGAGGATCGCGCCAGCCCGAAGCCGGGCGAGACGCTTGCCGTGCTCGGCGCTGCCGGTGGCACCGGCCTTGCCGCGTGCGAGCTCGGCAAGCTGATGGGCCTGAAGGTGATCGCCTGCGCCTCGTCCGAAGAGAAGCTCGAATTCGCCAAAGCGCACGGCGCCGAGCTGACGCTGAACTACGCCAAGGAAGATCTGAAGGAAGGCCTGCGCAAGCTCACCGGCGGCAAGGGCGTCGACATCATCTTCGATCCGGTGGGCGGTGCGTATGCCGAACAGGCGTTGCGCTCGATCGCCTGGGAAGGCCGCTTCCTCGTCATCGGTTTTGCAGCCGGCGACATTCCGAAGATGCCGCTGAACCTGGCGCTCTTGAAGGGCTGCGATATCAGAGGCGTGTTCTGGGGCGCCTGGACCCGGCAGAATCCGGAAAAGAACCGCGCCAATCTCGAGAAGCTGGTGAAGTGGACGGCGGAAGGAAAGATCTCATCGCATGTCGACCGCACCTTCCCGCTGGCGCAGACCGCCGACGCACTGAAGGTGCTGGCGGGACGCCAGGCCATGGGCAAGGTGATCTTGCATCCGTGAGGTGACGCAATAGCGAAGACTGCCCCCAAGTCGTCCTGGCGAAAGCCGGGATGACATTGGCGTGTGTTGTCGCGCGTCCACTCCCTCTACGCTGTGCTCGAGCGCGGCGCCGTGTGGTTGAACCTCCCTCAACCATCACCGCCGAAATTGCGGTGCATTCCCCCGCGCCGCCCCAATCAAACCCAACTTTTTCCCGATTCGCGCAAACCGCCGTCGTTTTTTGGGCTGATTCAAACTGCGTTTTACCGGTTCCATTTGCGGGACACTTCTGGACAAAAGCAAGAAGACTGAAGCCGGGAATGCCCCTGCGTTGCGTAGTAATGGGGAGCATCACCATGGAGACGACGGCGCATCGCCCGTCGAAGGAGTCGAGGGCGCTCGACTCCAATCGAGCCGCATCACATCCGCCAACCGCGTCCTTTATCCGTGCTCGCGCCGCGCGGGCTGAACTTTCACAGGACGATCCAATTCCACTCTTCTTGTCCGATCCGCTCGGTGCGCCGGACCCACGCGAATATGCACCGGTGGAATTGCGCTCCAGATTTGTCCCGCGTGTTCTCGCGGCCGTTCTGGCGGCATCCACCCTGGCGGCTCTGGTCACACTGTTTCAGTCCGACTTTCGCGGCCTCTTGGCCGCCAATGCCGGTCGCTGGGTGGGCATCGCGGAGCAGGCCATGGCGTCGACCAGCCCGCCGGCCGTACGGCAGATCCCGCTCGAGCATCCGGTCCGCGTGACCGACACCAAGCTGGCGAGCGCCGACACCCAAGACCTCCCTGCACCGTCAACGCCGAGCCGCGAAGCGATCGCGACCGCCTATCAGTCGGCGCTGCAAGCCCAGGCACCCGCACCCGTCGCTGCGCCGCCTGCGCCCCCTGCGCCCGTCAAGACGCTCGACGCCGACACGCTGGCCGGGCTGATGACGCGCGCGAAGAGCCTGTTGAGGATCGGCGATATCGTTGCAGCCCGTCTGCTGCTCGAACGCGCGGCCAATGCGCAGGATGCAACGGCCGCGTTCCTGCTGGGACAGACTTATGACCCGGCCGTGCTGGGCACCAGCGACGCGCGGAGCATCGCCGGCGACGCGGCCGCCGCGCGCGACTGGTACCAGAAGGCCGCGGCGCTCGGATCGGCGGAGGCGGGGCAGCGCCTCGCCCAGTTTCGCAACTAGAGCTTTTTAGAGGACATCATGCGTAACGCTTTGAAAATGGCGGTTGCCGCCATCATGACCATCTGTGCATTCGCGGCACGCGCCGAGCAGACCGAATACGATCCGGCCAAGGTCTCGGACGGACTGAAGGCCATCTTCCAGTTCGGCTCGACCTCGACCAAGCAGTCGTTGAACGCCAACACTGTCACACTGATCACCGGCACGATCGGCGGCACCTATGTGCAGTTCGGCGCCGATCTCGCCTCCGTGCTCGACGACGGCAACAAGATCCGCGTGCTGCCGATCGTCGGCCGCGGCTCGGTGCAGAGCGTGGCCGACATTCTGTTCCTGCAGGGCGTCGATCTCGGGGTCGTGCGTGCCGACACGCTCGACTATCTCGAACGCAGGGGCTTTGCCAAGGATATCAAGAAGCAGTTCACCTATGTGACCAAGCTCTACAACGAAGAGATGCAGGTGATCGCGCCGAAGTCAGTCGCGACGCTCAAGGATCTCGAGGGCAAGACCGTCAGCGTGGACCTGCCGAACGGCGGCACCTTCGTCACCGCGCTGACCGTGTTCGAGCGGCTCGGGATCAAGGCCAAGTTCGTCTATGTCGAGCAGCGCATCGCGATGGAGAAGCTGAAAGCCGGCGAGATCGACGCCGTCATCGTGGTCGGGGGCAAGCCTTACAAATCGGTCTCGAACTTCGCCAATGACGGACGCTTCCATCTTGCGGGGGTCGATTATGCGAAGCCGCTCCAGAGCGACTATCTGCCGGCGACGCTGAACGCCAAGGACTATCCGAACCTGATCAAGGAGGGCGAGACCGTGGACACGATCGCGGTGCCCGCGGTGCTTGCCGCCTATAATTGGACCCCGAACACCGAGCGCTATCGCAAGCTCGCACTGTTCGTGGACGCCTTCTTCACGAAATTCCCCGCGCTCCAGAACCCGCCCTTCCATCCGAAGTGGAAGGAGGTCTCGCTGGCGGCCCCCCTGTCCGGCTGGAACAGATTGCCGGTGGCACAGCAATGGCTCGACAAACATGGCATCGAGCCGGTGACGCGGCAACGCTTCGAGGCATTCCTGAAGCAAACCCCCGCGGCCGCGAAAGTGACCGACGCAGAGAGGGAAACGCTGTTCAGGCAATTCCAGGCGTGGGACGCGGAGAAGGCGCGGGCGGAGAAGAAGTAGCGGTGGGGCGCGGTGGGTGGTGGAATCTCTTTCAGAGTCGTCCTGGCTATCGCCAGGACGACATAGGGACGGCTACGCGGCCTCCCCCTCATCCACCCCACGCTTCAATGCAGCGCGCGCCGCTTCGCGGTGCTCTGGCGTGATGTGGCTCGCGACCATGCGAATGGCGGTGGCGAGAATGGCGGCGTCATCGGTGAAGCCGAGCACCGGCATCACGTCGGGGATGAAGTCGAACGGCAGGATGAAATAGGCGATCGCACCCAAGAGCGACGCCTGGACATGGCGCGGCGTCTGCCGGTCGAACGCGCAGTAATAGGCCGCGAGCAGATCTTCCGTGAACGGCAGATGCGCGGCGACGCGCTTCAGCTTGCGCCAGAAGCGGCGGCGCACGCTGTCACGATCTTCCGCGAGCCGATCCGCCGGCTCGAAGCCGACGCTGTGTTCGGCAGCCATCTTTCCCAAAACTCCCGCTTACGGCGGCGCGACCGAAGGCCGCATCCGGTGACGATCACAAGATGGGGATGCGGCCCGGACCCGCAAGACGTCAGCCCTGCGTCAGCTTGGCAATCGCATTCATCGCCGTGGCAAGCTCGATGTCGAGCTTGGTCAGACCGCCGGCGTCATGGGTCGACAGCACCACCTCTACGGTCTTGTAGACATTGCGCCATTCCGGGTGGTGATCCATTTTTTCGGCTGTTAGCGCCGCCCGGGTCATGAAGCCGAAGGCCTCGTTGAAATCCCTGAAGACAAAGGTCTTCCCGATCCCTTTGCCGTCCTGGACCTCGGCCCAGCCGGGGAGGGTGCCCAGCGCCTGCTTGCGGGCGTCCGCCGATAGACGTTCTGCCATGATGACCTCCGTTTCAGGGGAACTTTACCCTAACACCGTGCTTACGGTCCGGGTTCACCTTGGATTTGGCCGATCCGCTAACCATGACGGAGATGTAACCCCGGCGGACAAGAAATTTGCTACAATTGCGGGCGTAAATCGCCGGCCAAGATGAAACTGAGCCTGAAGCGCCTGTTTGGGAGATCGATGACCGGGGATTCAAACCTGGCTGAAGCCCCCTCTCCGCCTTCGCCGCGATCCGCGGCGCGGAAGACCGCGCTCGTGTCTCTGGCGCTGGTGCTCGCCATCATCGGCGCGCTCGCCGGCGGCTACTATTTCGCAATGCGGCCGGTGACCTTGAAGATCGCGGTCGGTCCCGCCAACAGCGACGACGTCAAGGTGGTCCAGACGCTGACGCAGGCCTTTGCGCAGAGCAAAGGTTTTGTGCGGCTGCGCCCGATCCAGACCGACGGTGCCACCGCCAGCGCCGAGCAGCTCGCCGAAGGCAAGGCTGATCTTGCCATCGTTCGCGGTGATCTCGAGGTCCCCAAGAACGCGCAAGCCGTCGCAACGCTGCGCAAGAATGTCGTGGTGCTGTGGTCGGTACCCGGCAAGGGCAAGAAGAAGGGCGCGAAGATCACCAAGATCTCGCAGCTCGCCGGTCACCGCGTCGGCGTGGTCGGCCGCACGGCGGCCAACGTCAATCTGCTCAAGGTGATCCTGCAGCAATACGGCGTCGATCCCGCCAAGGTCGAGATCGTGCAATTCCCGGCGACCGAAGTGGCCGAGGCGATCAAGGCGGAGAAGGTCGACGTCTATCTTGCGGCCGGCCCGGTCAACAGCAAGATCACGGCGGATGCGATCGCCACCTCCGCCAAGGATGCCGGCACGCCGACTTTCCTCGCGATCGATTCGGCCGATGCCATCGCGCAGAACCATCCGGTCTATGAAGCCGCGGAAATTCCCGCCGGGACCTATGGCGGCTCGCCCGATCGTCCGGAGGACGAGGTCAAGACCATCAGCTTCTCGCACCACATCGTGGCGCGCAAAGGCCTGTCCGAGACCACGGTTGCGGCCTTCACCCGGCAGCTCTTCGCCGTGCGCCAGCAATTGCTGACCGACTTCCCGCAGGCCGCCAAGATCGAGACGCCCGACACCGACAAGGACGCGGTGATCCCCGTGCATCCGGGCGCCGCCGCCTTCGTCGACGGCGAGGAGAAGACCTTCCTCGACAAATACAGCGACTATATCTGGTGGAGCCTGATGGCGCTTTCGGCCATGGGCTCGCTCGGCGCCTGGTTCGCGGGCTATCTGAAGAAGGACGAGCGCGACAATAACAGCCATTTACGCGAACGCCTGCTCGACATGCTCACTGCCGCCCGCAAGAGCGAGACGGCCGACGAGCTCGACCAGATGCAGACCGAAGCCGACGATATCCTGCGTGACACGCTGCGCTGCTACGACCACGGCGCCATCGAGGAAGGCGCGCTGACCGCCTTCAACATCGCGCTCGACCAATTCCACGCCGCGGTCGCCGACCGCAAGGCGGTGCTGGCCAGCCTGCCGCAAAACCTGCAACGCGCCGGCGCGCAATTCCGGGCCGCCGGCAACGCATAGACGTTTGCGCCCGTAATTGCCGCGTCACATTGGCTCAATATAGCTTCCACCGTCATTCCGGGGCCCGCAAAGCGCGAACCCGGAATCTCGAGATTCCGGGTCTGGTCCTCAGGGTCGCATCGTGATCCCTTCGGACCATCTCGGAATGACGGCGCCAAATGTGCGCGAGACCGCTAGCCAGCGAGCCATCCCATGAAGATCAAATTCTCCCGCCGCAAATTCCTCACCACCAGCGCCGGCGCAGTCGGCGCGATCGCGATGCCGCATCTGTCGCGCGCGGCCGACCGGCCCGCGGTCACCCATGGCGTGCAGTCCGGCGACGTCAGCGTCGACGGCGGCGTGGTCTGGGCCCGCACCGACCGGCCCGCGCAAATGCTGGTCGAGGTGGCGACGACGGAATCTTTCAAGGGCGCCCGGGCGCTGCCGCCGATCGCGGCGCTGCCGGAGAGCGACTTCACCGCCAAGATGCTGGTGGACAATCTGCCCGGCGGACAGGACATCTTCTATCGCGTCCGCTTCCGCGACCTCTCCCACACCGCGATCGAAGGCGAGCCGGTGGTCGGCCGCTTCCGCACCGCGCCGGCCGACCGCCGCGACGTCAGCTTCGTCTGGGGCGGCGACGTTGCCGGCCAAGGCTGGGGCATCAACCCAGATGACGGCGGCATGTTCACCTTCTCGGCGATGCGCAAGCATCGCCCGGACTTCTTCCTGCATTCCGGCGACACGATCTATGCCGACGGCTTGATCCCCTCCGAGGTCAAGCTTGCCGACGGCAAGACCTGGAAGAACGTCACCATCCCCGAGAAGGCCAAGGTTGCGGAGACGCTGGACGAGTTTCGTGCCGCGCACAAATACAATTTCACCGACGACAATGTCCGCGCCTTCAATGCCGAGGTGCCGATCTTCGTGCAATGGGACGATCACGAGGTGACCAACAATTGGTCGCTGTCGAAGGATCTGCCGGCGACCTACAAGGTGCGCGACATCTCGCTGCTCGCCGCGCGCGCCGGCCGCGCCTTCCACGAAATGTACCCGATGCGCGAGAGCATCAATGAGCCGGGCCGGGTCTATCGCCAGATCTCCTACGGCCCGCATCTCGACGTGTTCGTGCTCGACGAGCGCAGCTATCGCGGCCCGAACGGCGCCAATCTCGAGACCGAATACGGCCCGGCCAGCTACTTCCTCGGGCCCGAGCAGATGGCCTGGCTGAAGCGCGGCCTGCTCAATTCGCGTGCGACATGGAAGGTGATCGCCTCCGACATGCCGCTCAGCATCCTCGTTTACGACGATGCGCCGAACAAGAAGGGGTCGGAAGCCTTCGCGCAGGGCGACGGCCCGGTGCGCGGGAGAGAGTTCGAGATCGCCGACCTTCTACGCTTCATCAAGATGGCGCCGGTCAAAAATACGGTGTGGCTGACCGCCGACGTGCATTACACCGCCGCGCACTATTACAATCCGGACAAGGCGCAATTCCAGGAGTTCGAGCCGTTCTGGGAGTTCGTGTCGGGTCCGCTGCATGCGGGAACGTTCGGGCCCGGCGAGATGGACAACACGTTTGGCCCCGAGGTGCGTTTCGTCAAGGCGCCCGGCCTCGACAAGCAGAACCTGCCGCCGTCCGCGGGAATGCAGTTCTTCGGCCACGTCAAGATCGACGGCGCCTCCGGCCAGATGACGGTGACCTTGCGCGACCGCGCCGACGTCGCGTTGTGGTCGACCACGCTCGAGCCGAAGCTCGCCTGAGCTGATTTAGCCGCCGCGCGCCTGCAAAGCCGCCTCCAGCGCATCGCTGGAGCAGGGCTTTTGCAGCCGCGGACGCGCGGCGAACTGCGCGGGAATGCTGGTCTCCGCGCCATAGCCCGTGACGAAGACGAAGGGAATCTCCAGCGCTGCCAGCCGCTCGGCGATCGCAAAGCTCTTCTCGCGGATCAGCTCGACATCGAGCAGCGCGAAGTCGGGCGCACGCCTTGCGATCGCATCCAGCGCCTGCGCCACCGACCCCACGGTGCGCACGCTGCTCACGCCAAATCCGAGCAGCCGATCCTCAAAATCGATCGCGATGATCGGATCGTCCTCGACGATCAGAACATCGGCAGGGATGTCGGCCGGGGAGGCAGGTATCATGATGTTGGCTATCGAGGGCTGCATGTTGTCACCGTCAGGACAACCTCATGCGATACCTGCGCCCAGCGCATCGGAGGGTTCCCGGAACGAAACTCACCACAGAACAGTTTTGAAGTCTGTCCACATGTGCACACAGGCCGTGGCCGGAACTCGCTAATGTGGAGAGGAGGATGGGGGAGTTTGCGATGGATGCGCGGATCAGCAAGACGAGCGAGATCGACAGCCGCCCGGCCAACAATCTGCTGCGGCGATTGAATGCGGCGGACTATGCGCTGCTTGCACCGCATATCACCGTTGGCGACGTCGGTGCGAGCCAGCTGCTCTACAATCCCGGCGACGATGTCCAGGTCGTGCACTTTCCCTGCGGGCCGTCGCTCGCGACGTTTCTCGTCCCGAACGAAGACGGCCGCGACGTCGAGACCATCCTGGTCGGCCGCGAAGGCGCGGTGGGCGGCATCGTCAGCGAGGGATTTCTGCCGGCCTATACCCGCATCTGCGTGAAATTCGGCGGACCGTTCGCGCATATTCACGTCGGCAAGCTGGACGCGGCCAAGGCGCGCTCGCCGTCGCTGCGCAACATCTTCGCCCGCTATGCCGACTGCATGCTGGCGCAGATCTTCCAGTCGACCGCCTGCAACGCGATCCATTCGATCGAGCAGCGCACGGCGAAATGGATCGTCGCAGCGATGGAGCGGACCGGCGATGAGCACAGCGTGCCCCTGACGCATGAGCAGCTCGCCACCTTGCTCGGCGTGGGGCGAAGCTATGCCAGCCGCGTGCTGCAATCGTTCAAGGCGGAAGGCGTGCTCGACACCAGGCGCGGCGCGATCCTGGTCCGCAATCATGACGGCTTGCGGCTGCGCGCCTGCCTCTGCAACGACGCCGTGAAGCTGCATTTCGAGGAGGTGCTGCGCGGGGTTTATCCGACCGAGGAAGCGAGCAGCACGGGGTGACGCTCGCCTCCTTGCCTCTCCTGCTCTGGGCGAGGATGCCGGTGCGCGACGCTGTACGTTCGCCGTGTTATACTAACCCTGCATGAGCGGGGCCCTTCTTCACACTGTCTTCGATGTTGCGGCGTGGCTGGCGGCGGGCGCAGCAGTCTACTGGCTGTCGCGACAAGGCTTGCGGTTTCCGGCGCAATCCTTCGCGCTGCCCTATATCGCCGCGCTGATGTTCGGCGCCGGCCTTGGCGCCTATCTGTTCGGGTCCGCTAATCTGTGGCTGTCGGGCGAGAGCGGCATTGCGCGATCGGTCGAGGGCGCGCTCGCCGGCGGCATCGCGGCCGTCGAGCTCTACAAATGGTCCACGGGGATCGGCGTGCGCACCGGCGCACGGTTTGCACTGCCGCTGGCTCTCGGCATCGCAATCGGGCGGCTCGGCTGCTATTTTGCAGGCCTCGACGATTTTACCTACGGCACGCCGACGGCATTGCCCTGGGGCCACGATTTCGGCGACGGCATTCTCCGCCATCCCGTGCAGCTCTACGAGAGCGCCGCGATGGGCGTGTTCGTGCTGCTCTATGTGCTGGCGGTCTTGAACCGAAACGCGTACGCGATCACCAATGGTTTCTACCTGGTTCTGCTCTTCTACGGAGCGCAGCGCTTCCTCTGGGAATTCCTCAAGCCCTATGGCACGCTGATCGGCCCCCTCACACTGTTTCACCTGCTGTCGCTGTCCATCCTGCTCTACGCCGCAATCATGCTGGCGACGGCGCCCCAAGCGAGACCTGTACATGAACGCGCCGTTGCGTAAGTCGCGCCCCTACATCTTCTGGGGACAGACCCAGTCCCTTTGCGAGGTCTGCCTGAAGCTGGTGCCGACCAAGATCCAGATTCTCGACAACGAGGTCTGGTACGAAAAGCGTTGCAGGGAGCACGGCGTCCAGTCGACGCTCGTTTCCACCGACGCGGCCTACTGGCGTCTGTGCAAGGATTTCATCAAGCCGGGCGACCGGCCACTGCAATTCCAGCACCGGACCGAATTCGGCTGTCCCTATGATTGCGGTCTCTGCTCCGACCACGAGCAGCATTCCTGCCTGGCGCTGATCGAGATCACCGAGCACTGCAATCTCACCTGTCCGGTCTGCTTCGCCGAATCGGCGCCCACGCGAACCAGATTCACCCCGCTCGCGACGGTCGAGAAGATGCTCGACGCGCTGGTTGCCAGCGAGGGCGAACCCGACCTCGTGCAGATTTCCGGCGGCGAACCGACATTGCACCCTGATTTCTTCGAGATCCTCGACGCCGTGCGCGCCCGCCCGATCCGCCATGTCATGATCAACACCAATGGCCTGCGCATCGCCCGCGAAAAGGATTTCGTGGCACGGCTCGCCGAGAACAAGCGCGGGCTGGAGGTCTATCTCCAGTTCGATTCGCTTCAACGCGATGCGCTGGTCAATCTGCGTCGCGCGGATTTGCGCAAGATCCGCCAGCAGGCCCTGGAAAATCTCGAGCATTTCGGCGTTTCGACCACGCTGGTCGCGACCATCAAACGCGGCATCAACGATGCCGAGATCGGCGATATCGTTCGCCATGCGCTGAGCTGGAAGTGCGTTCGGGGTGTCACGCTGCAGCCGGTGCAGGATGCCGGTCGCAACGAAAATTTCGACAAGAAGGCCGACCGCATCATGCTGTCGGAGATTCGCCAGCGCGTCATCGAGACCGGCGTGTTCGGTGACAAGGACATGATCCCGCTGCCCTGCAACCCCGAAAGCATCTCGATCGGCTACGGCCTGCGCAACGGCGAGAAGGTGCTTCCGCTGACGTCGCTGATTCCGCAGGAGCAGCTCGTCGCGGTGATGCCCAACACCATCAGCCCGGAAGAATATCCGATGCTGCGGGAGAAGTTCGTCGATCTGTTCTCGCTGTCATCAGGTCCGCTCAACACCTCCGAGCGCGTCTGCGAATTGCTGTGCTGTCTGCCCAGCTTCGAGGTGCCGCAAGGGCTGACCTACGAGAACGTATTCCGCGTCACCATCGTGCAGTTTCTCGATCGCTTCAATTTCTGCGTCGGCAACGTCAAGCGCAGTTGCATCCATTTCGTCACTGAAAGCGGCGCGATCGTCCCGTTCGACACCTACAACCTGTTCTACCGGAACGGCAAGATCGATGGCATCCGCGCCGCGCTGGCCGGCCAGACCTATCGCGAGGCACGCCAAGGCGAGGAGGTGCCGCGATGAGCGATACCGGCACGACTCCTCCGACACTGCCCCCTCAAGAGGACACATCTTCGACGGCGCCGCCACGGCGCGACGGTTGCCTGACCGCTTTCATGGTGGTCACCGGCATCGTGCTGCTTTTCCCTGGCCTATGCTTCATCGCATTCGCCGGCCAAGGCGGCGCATTCGTCCTGATTGGATTGGTCCTGATCGGAACTGCGATCTTCCTCTTCATTCGCGTGGCGACCCCACCGAAGCCCCGTCAGTAGCGTGGCACGATGAGCACCATCGACCCCCCGCCCCCGCCTCCTCCGGCCGCCCCGCCGCAGCGCAGCGGCTGCCTGACCGCGCTCATGGCGGTCCTCGGCGTCATCATGCTGCTACCGGGGCTCTGCGCACTGCTGTTCGGCGGGATGTCCCTGGTGGAAGGCGGAAAGATCGACTCGGACGTCGCACCGCTGGTCTCTTTGGGACTACTCATCGCCATCGGAGGAGCCGCGCTGATCGGGCTGGCCATCAAGGGGCGAAAAGCCCCCACCGATCCCGCAACCCGACCTTAAGTCCCGGGAATTCCCGGACAAAATTCAGTCAACCAACCGGCAAAGAACGCATTGTTTTTTGGCGGTTTTTGCATATATTGCGCCGCAAACGCACGGGGTGCCCGATCGACATGGCCGGGTTTCCTTTTTTGGGCGAAGCAGGCCCCGTTTTCCACGTTTCCAGCGTTGTTCCCGCGAAGAGGTCCCGGTCTGACCGGCGAGATCGCGCTTAACCCATTGTCCGACCGCAAAGAAGCTCACTCATGAATCTTCGTAACGTCGCCATCATCGCCCACGTCGACCACGGCAAGACGACCCTGGTCGACAAGCTCCTCCAGCAGTCCGGCACGTTCCGCGAGAACCAGAAGGTGACGGATCGCGCCATGGACTCCAACGATCTGGAGCGCGAGCGCGGCATCACCATTCTGGCCAAGGCCGCCTCGGTGCAGTGGAAGGACACCCGCATCAACATCGTCGACACGCCCGGCCACGCCGATTTCGGCGGTGAAGTCGAGCGCATCCTGAACATGGTGGACGGCGCCCTGGTGCTGGTCGACGCCGCCGAAGGCCCGCTGCCGCAGACCAAGTTCGTGGTCTCCAAGGCGCTCAAGGTCGGCCTCAAGCCGATCGTCGTCATCAACAAGGTCGACCGTCCCGACGCGCGCCCGACCGAGGTCATCAACGAGGTGTTCGACCTGTTCGCGGCGCTCGACGCCAGCGAGGAGCAGCTCGACTTCCCGATCCTTTATGGATCGGCCAAGCAGGGCTGGATGGCCGAGAGCCCCGAGGGTCCGCAGGACAAGGGCATGGAGCCGCTGTTCGACCTGGTGCTGCGCCATGTCGCGCCGCCGAAGGTCGAGGAAGGCCCGTTCCGCATGATCGGCACCATCCTCGAGGCCAACCCCTATCTCGGCCGCATCATCACCGGCCGCATCTCGTCGGGCGTGCTCAAGCCGAACCAGCAGGTCAAGGTGCTTCACGCCGACGGCAAGCTGGTCGAGACCGGCCGCATCACCAAGATCCTGGCGTTCCGCGGCCTCGAGCGCACGCCGCTCGATGAAGCCGAAGCCGGCGACATCGTCGCGATTGCGGGCCTGACCAAGGGCACCGTCGCCGACACCTTCTGCGATCCCACCGTCGAGGTGCCGCTGCCGGCCCAGCCGATCGATCCGCCGACCGTGTCGATGTCGTTCATCGTCAACAACTCCCCGCTCGCCGGCACCGAGGGCGACAAGGTGACGAGCCGCATGATCCGCGACCGTCTGCTGCGTGAAGCCGAAGGCAATGTCGCACTCCGCGTCGTCGAATCCGCCGACAAGGATGCGATGGAAGTCTCGGGCCGCGGCGAATTACAGCTCGCGATCCTGATCGAGACCATGCGCCGCGAGGGCTTTGAGCTCTCGGTGTCGCGTCCGCGCGTCGTGTTCCAGAAGGACGAAGCCACCGGCGGCGCCCTGGAGCCGATCGAGGAAGTCGTGATCGACGTCGACGAGGAGCATTCCGGCGTCGTCGTGCAGAAGATGAGCGAGCGCAAATCCGAGCTGATCGAGATGAAGCCATCAGGCGGCAATCGTCAGCGCCTGGTGTTCTACGCGCCGACCCGCGGCCTGATCGGCTACCAGGGCGAACTGCTCACCGACACCCGCGGCACCGCGATCATGAACCGCCTGTTCCACGGCTACGCCCCGTACAAGGGCGAGATCCAGGGCCGCCGCAACGGCGTCCTGATCTCCAACGACCAGGGCGAGGCGGTGGCCTATGCCATGTTCAAGCTGGAAGACCGCGGCCCGATGATGATCGAGCCGGGCTGGAAGGTCTACAAGGGCATGATCGTCGGCGAGCACACCCGCGACAACGATCTCGAGATCAACGTGCTCAAGGGCAAGCAGCTCACCAATATCCGCACGACCTCGAAGGACGAAGCCGTGCGCCTGACCCCGCCGATCCGTATGACCCTGGAAAAGGCGCTCGCCTATATCGAGGACGACGAACTCGTCGAGGTCACCCCGAAGTCGATCCGCCTGCGCAAAAAGCATCTCGATCCGAACGAGCGCAAGCGCGCGGAAAAGGCCAAGGAAGCGGTGGCGTAAGGCCGCCGCACGCCGCAGTGCCGTAGGGTGGGCAAAGCGCAAGCGTGCCCACCAATTCTAAGAACGTGGGCACGGCGCAAGGGCGCCTTTGCCCACCCTACGAAACGCCACTTTGTGGTGCCTTTAGCGCGTATCAGAGACATGCTAGAGCCCATTCATGTCCTTCCCCTCCTCCGTCGATGTCGCCATCATCGGAGCCGGTGCGGCCGGCCTCGGCGCGGCGCATGCGCTTGGTGGCTCCGGTCTCTCCGTCATCGTGCTGGAGGCGCGTGACAGGCTCGGCGGGCGCGCCTGGACCGTGCAAGCCTCGCCTGACGTAACCTTCGACGTCGGCTGCGGCTGGCTGCATTCGGCCGACAAGAACTCCTTCGTGCCGATCGCGCGAACACTCGGTTTCGAGCTCAACAAGGACCTGCCGCCCTGGCGCGAGCGCGCCTATGGCAATGCGTTTCCGCAAAGCCTGCGCGACGATTTCATGCGCGCGATGGACGCGTTCTACGACCGGCTTTGGCGGGCCGCGCAAAAGGGCAAGGACGAGCCGGCGAGCCTCAGCCTCGAGCCCGGCAATCGCTGGAACCCGATGATCGACGCGATCTCGACCTATATCAACGGCTGCGAACTCAAGGACATGTCGACGCTCGACTGGGACGCCTATGAGGACAGCGAGCTCAACTGGCGCGTCCGCCGCGGCTATGGCGCGCTGATCGCGGCCTATGGCGCGCCCTGCCCGGTGGCGCTGAACTGCAATGCCACGCTGATCGATCACTCGAACAGGCGCGTGCGCATCGAGACATCACAGGGCACGCTGACCGCCGACAGGGTGATCGTCACCGTGCCGACCAATCTGATCGCTGACGAGGCGATCCGCTTCTCTCCGCCTCTTCCGGCCAAGGTCGATGCCGCAGCCGGCCTGCCCCTTGGCGTCGACGACAAGGTCACGCTCGCGCTCGACGGCGCCGAAGCCTTCCCGAAAGAAGGAAGCTTGCGCGGCGCCACCATGCGCACCGAGATGGGCACCTATCACATCCGCCCGTTCGGCCAACCCTGCATCGAAGGCTTTTTCGGCGGCAGCTTTGCCCGCGCGCTGGAAGATGCCGGCGACGGCGCCATCGCGGCGCACAGCATCGACGAGATCGCAGGTTTTCTCGGCAACGATATCCGCCGCAAGCTGAAGCCGCTGTATGAGTCGCGCTGGGGGCGCGATCCGTTTGCGCGAGGGTCGTATTCGCACGCATTGCCCGGGCATGCCGGCGATCGCGCCGTGCTCGCGGCGCCGGTGGATGGACGGCTGTTCTTTGCGGGCGAAGCAACGTCGCCAACGTTCTTCACGACGGCGCATGGGGCGCGGGATAGCGGGGAGCGGGCGGCGAAGGAGGTGCGTGCTTCTTTAGTGTAACACCCTGACGTTGCTATTGTCTGGCGACCAAACAGAACCTAGGCTAGCTCGTACTAGTTTCGGGGGAAACAATGTCTGACGCCGTCAATTTAGACGCGATGATTCGTCGCGACGATTTTGCTGTTAAGGGGTCTCAAGTTGCATCGGCGGAGCCGATTAAGTCTCTTTCTATAGAGACACTGAGCGGAACGGGAATGCTTGTTCCTCTATTGCGCAAGCCAGATTTTCAGCGAGAGACTAATCATTGGACGCCGGTACAGGTAGTCTCGTTTCTTGAAAGCTTTCTAGACAATGAACTCATCCCATCGATCATTCTTTGGCAATCGGAATCGTTTGTTTTTGTGATCGATGGAGGTCATCGGCTTAGCACCCTACGCGCTTGGATAGAAGACGACTACGGCGACGGACAGATTTCCTTAGCGTTCTACTCGAACGAAATTAGTACAGCGCAACGAAAAATCGCTTCCAAAACGCGCGACTTGATCGAGCAAAAGATTGGAAAATACGTCGATGTAAAACGAGCCCTGATCCATCCTGATGATCATGAACCCAAGCTCGTACAGCGAGCTCGAAACATGGCCACGCGATCTCTTTCGCTTCAGTGGGTGAATGGGGATGCAGAAAAGGCCGAAACTTCGTTCTTTAAGATCAATACTCAGGGTACGCCCCTGGACGACACGGAAGAGCTTCTACTTCGCAATAGAGCTTGCTCGGTGGCAATTGCGGCCAGATCAATTGTCCGGGCGGGAACGGGCCACAAATATTGGTCAAAATTCCCGCCAAATAACATTGGTACCATTGAACAAAAGTCGAAGAAGCTCCACGACTTGTTCTTCACGCCTGAGGTCAATCAACCAATAAGAACCCTCGATCTCCCTTTGGGTGGAACCAAATCGCCTATTGTCGCGCTCGATCTGTTGATGAATTTGATTTCAACGATGTGTGCCGACGTTGGCAAGAGCAGAAAGCCGATCGCTGAATTTGCCATCGATGCCGACGGTATTAAGACGATTGCCGTTCTCGACGAATGTCTGGATGTGATGACTCGAGTGACGGGCAATGATGCAGCCAGTCTTGGCCTACATCCGGCTGTATATTTCTATTCAGAGAAAGGACGTCACATCCCGGACCTTCTCTTAGGGATGCTCTATCTGTTCAAAGAAAGGATCAAGAACAACGATTCTGGTTTCTTCAAGAAATTCACTAAGGCGAGAGAGCTAATGGAGACGTGTCTGGTCTCTAAGAAGCCTCTTATAACCCAAGCGCTCCAGATTGCCCGAAGTAAGACAAGGTTTGAACGATCCGCCGATCTGTTCAAATTCCTCGTGGACGAATGCTCCAAGAATGCAATCCCAAGCGACGAGAATTTGGTTGCTGTAGTCATTCCAAATGCTCAATCGAAAATACTCGCGATCTCGCAAAACAACACCTCAACTCAATTCTCTGCCGAAACGAAATCACAGATTTATCTTCGTGACTCGTTGCGCTCAGCTCTCAGGTGCTCGATCTGTCATGGGCTGATCGAACCAGCCAAATCTGTGTCTTATGATCATATCGAGCGCGTCAGGGACGGAGGCGTTGGTGGCGCTGAAAATGGACAGATGACCCATCCATACTGCAACACCTCAATTAAGAATTAGGACGAACTAGTCTCCAATCACCCGTTCCCGCAAATCGCCATCCGGCACGAAGCACGCATCATACTTGCCGAAGATGCGATAGCGATTGCGCGCGATGAGGCTGTAGATGGGGTCGCGTAACGGCTTTGGGACGGCGAAGAGTGCGCGCACCCAGCTCCAGCCTGGCAGATGCGACAGCACAGTCAGCGCGGCGTCGGACTTCAAGAACGCTTTGCCGCCGTGAACGACGGCGTTCGTATCGGGATCTTCAGGATCGATGCCGAAGGTGCGGGCGAGCCTGGCGCCATACACCGATTGGATCGGCGTGAAGCGAAATCGTTTCGCTGTGTCGCGCTGCGCGACGAAGCGCACCCAGCGCGAGCAGAAGATGCAGACGCCGTCATACAGGATCACGTCGTCATCGGGCCATTTTGACATTAGCGATTATCCAGCATGAGCAGCGCGACCAGCATCAGCACGATCGCCGGCCCGGTCTTCACCAGCGCGCCGAGCGGCTCGATCCAGAGATCAGGCGTCAGGATCGCGGCGCCGAACATGTAGCCGAGCGAGGCGACGATGCCTGCAACCAGGCCGATCGCAGCGGTGCGGCGGAAGGCGATCAGCGCGCCGATGCTCATGTCCATCAGGCTGGTGCCTGTCGTGACGGGATCGACCAGCGCGGGCGGGAAGTTGTGCGCGGTCAGGATGCCGGCCGCGGCGCGGTAGGAGACGAACAGGGCGATGAAGCCGGAGACGAGCCAGAACCCGACCAGGCTCGCAATGATCAGCGCCTTGGTCAGGAACAGCCGCGCGAACCAGACGTCCTGGATGGCGGCGGGATGGCGCCCGATCGCATCCGCCAACGTCTTCGGCGCGATGCCGGTGGCGGTGATCCATGCCGAGGGATCGCCCCGCACGCCACGGCGAAGCTCGGCGATCGCGGTGGAGCGCAGCGGCGGCATCCAGCCGAGCGCGCTGGCGAGATCGCCCAGTCTCGCGCCGAGATCGAGCATGAAGGACGGCATCGCGATGTCAGGCCAGCCGGCCGTGCCGAATGCGCGGCGGAACTGCTTGACCACGCCGGCCATCGTAACAGGCTCGGATTGCATGAGATCCCAGCTCACGGCCTTCACGGAGGCATCATCGATCTCACGCGCGGCGAGCCAGGCGATGGTCGCGGAGATATCCTCGACCGCAACGGGCTGAAAGGGCGTCGCCATCTCCTTGGCCGGAAGATCCAGCGGAAACGCGGCGAGCGCGCGCAGCATGGCGCTGCCGCCATAGGCTGACGGCGCGACCACGAAGCCGGGCCGCAGAATGGCATGGGGAATGCCGGATGCTGCGATCAGCCGCTCGGCCTCGCGCTTGGTCATGGCGAAAGCGGTGCGATCAGCATCCGCGTTGCCGGGAATCGAGATGTGCACCAGCCGGATCACACGACCGCTGCCGGCAATGGCTTGAAGCAGACGCCCGACAAAATCGCGATGCACGGCATTGGTGTCGCTGCCGGGGCCGTCCTGAAGCACGCCGAGGCAGTTCACGACGACGTCTACCTCGTGCTCGCTCAGCAGGCGTATCAGCGCGGGCGCATCGAGCGACAGGATCGGCAGCTCGATATCGAGCGCGCTCATCGTCTGCGCCGGCGACAGCTTGCGCGCGAGACCGACCACGCGAAAACCTCGCGTGCGCAGATCGTCGGTGACGAAGCGGCCGATCAGGCCGGAGGCGCCGAGCACCAAAATGGTTCGCTGGTTCATCGGATTCCTCAGTACGGCTTTGCGATCATCAGCCAGAGGATCGCCATCGTCGCGCCGAAGCCGGGAAAGCCGAACGCGAACCAGCGGCGAAACAGGACGAAGTAACGCTCCGGCAGCGCGGCTTTCTGCTCGGCGGCCTTGCGCGCGAGATCGCGCATCTCGATCTGCATGAAGACGACAGGAATCCAGAACAGGCCTGCAATGGCATAGAGCACGAGCGAGGCGAGGATCCAACGCTCCATGATCGACGTGGACGAGAGCATCATCAGCAGGCCGCCGGTAACCGGCTGCACGATCACCGCCGATAGCGTGAAGATCGCATCCGCAATCACCACCACCGATGCCGTGCGTGCAATGAACTCGGCATTGTCGGTGCGATGGGCCATCAGCATGAAGAAGGCGATGCCGGTTCCGGTGCCGAGGATGATGATGGCGCCGATCACGTGCAGATATTTGACCAGGAAATACAGCATCATGGCTTCTTCGCCACCGGCCTTAGCACGCGATCGAGCTCGCCGCTTGCAGCTTTGACGCCGGCCTCGGTCTCGATCATCCAATGGCCTTCGCTGCCCACTGATGGCAGCGTGCGAACATCATCCTTGCCGCCGCCACTGCGAAACGCATCCGCCAGTGTTTTCGAAAATGCCGGCGCAAAATAGCTGTCATTGGCTGCAACCAGCGATATCACGGGAATGCGCGCCGTCTTGCCGAATTCAGCCGCCGCAGCGAGCAGCGTATGCGGCGCACAGATCTTGTTGGGTTCGTCATTGGCATGACCGCCGCGCCCGGGTGCAAAGGCGATGATCGCGGCAATCGCTTTCGGATCGGCATGCGCAAGCGCCAGCGCGCCCCAGCCGCCGGCGGAATGCCCGATCACGACCGCGGCATCCTTACGAATAAAATCCTGCTTTTGCAGATAGTCCAGCGCGAGCGAAATTTCCGCCGCGGTGGCGCGGCCGGCGCGCGCGTAATCCGCTTCGTCGCAGCCGCCTTGATCTTCGACATAGCGGCCACCGGTCCCGCCATGCCCGAGGCGCTCCGGCACCAGCACGGCAAAGCCGCGCGCGACGAGAAACGCTGCCAGGGCGCGATATTCCGGCTGCGGCGTTTGCGCACGACGAAGCACGTTCTGCGTTGACGCATGTGCGATCACGGCAAGCCGGAACGGGCCGGCGCCCACGGGGCGAAACAGCAGCGCGCGCGCGGCAAAATCGGTATCCGGTGACGGCACGCGCCATTCTTGTCGGCGAAGCGGCTCGCCCTCCGGGCCCGATGCCCCGAACGTGACCTGCGCGCACACAGGCGACGCAGTCAGCAGAACCAGCAGAGGCAGGCGCGCAAGGATGTTGAACAGTCGCATGGGTTGCCGGAAGGGAGCACGAACGGCGATGGCCACACTAGTAGGAACGAATCATTTGGGGCGGACTTTCTGCGCTGCCGTTGCCGTTCATTCGTTGCCGCAAAGCAGTTTTGCACCGACTGATGGCACGCCGGTGCCGATCGAAGTGGCGTCTTGTCTTTTTTCGGCACAACATGGCTCAAATACTGATGCAGAAAGTCCACAGGTTAACCGATAATTAACGATAGGTCTTGCCGCCGGCGCGGCGACTTGATTTGATCGCGTTCATGAGCACAACCCTGATCGAGGTTCGGCCGGCCAAAGCTGCAGATGCGACTGCGGTGGCGTCCACCCATGACGAAGCCTGGCGTTCCGCCTATCAGGGCATCATTCCCGGTGCCGAGCTCGAGAAGCTGATCAACCGCCGCGGTCCGCAATGGTGGGACAGCGCAATCCGCAAGGGCAGCCGCGTCAGCGTGCTGGTGTTCGGCGACAAGATCGCGGGCTATGCGAATTACGGCCGTAACCGCGCCCGCAGCCTGCATTTCGACGGCGAGATCTATGAGCTGTACCTGCGTCCGGAGTTTCAGGGCCTCGGCTTCGGCCGCCGTCTGTTCGCCGCCGCCCGGCGCGATCTCATGCAGAGCAATCTGAAGAGCATGGTGGTGTGGGCGCTGTCGGACAATGATCCGGCGACCGAGTTCTACCGGGCCCTGGGCGGCCGCATGGTGGCACGCTCCTCGGAGCGGTTCGGGCCGAAGTCGCTCGACAAGGTTGCCTTCGCCTGGACCAATTAAGATCCGGACCAGTCAAGGTTTGGGCCAATTGAACTGCTGGGATCTTGGCCGGCAGCCGCTCCACCCGCCGATACCGCCAGCGTTTGCGCAGGTGATCGCGGGATTCATTATTTCGCAAAAACACGATGGATCGAGGGGCCAAGCCCGCGTATGACAGCGCCAAAATCGCTGCCGGGCGCGATTTAACCTCGGCGACAACGGAGCCTGCCTTATGCGTATCGATGCTATCTCGATCGGAAAAAACGTACCCCACGACGTCAACGTCGTCATCGAAGTCCCGGTGGGCGGCGAACCGATCAAATACGAGATGGACAAGGAAGCCGGCACGCTCGTGGTCGACCGCTTCCTGTACACGCCGATGCGTTACCCCGGTAACTACGGCTTCATCCCGCACACCCTGTCCGACGACGGCGACCCCTGCGACGTCTTGATCATCAACACCCGCGCCATCATTCCCGGCGCCGTCATGAGCGTACGCCCGGTCGGCGTGCTGTTCATGGAAGACGAGGCCGGCGGCGATGAGAAGATTCTGGCGGTGCCGTCGTCGAAGCTGACGCAGCGCTACGACAAGGTGAAGTCGTATTCCGACCTGCCCGACATCACGCTGCAGCAGATCCAGCACTTCTTCGAGCACTACAAGGATCTCGAGAAGGGCAAGTGGGTGAAGATCCTGCGCTGGGGCGGTCCCGAGGAAGCCGCGAAGCTGATCCTCGAAGGCATCGAGCGCGAGAAGAAGAAGAAGGGCTGATCGTCACACCGCCGGCTTCGGCAGGCCTGCGATCGCGCAGGCCGCGCGCAGCGTATTCACGAGCAGGCAGGCGACGGTCATCTGGCCGACGCCGCCCGGCACCGGCGTCACCGCGCCGGCAACGCCAAGCGCTTCCTGATAGGCGACATCGCCGACGAGACGGGTTTTGCCGTCGTCTTTCGGAATGCGGTTGATACCGATGTCGATCACGGTCGCGCCCGGCTTCAGCCAATCGCCGCGCACCATCTCCGGCCGGCCGACCGCGGCATAGACGAGGTCGGCCCGCTTCACGATGCCGGGCAGATCGCGCGAGCGCGAATGCGCGATCGTCACCGTGGCGTTCTCGTTCAGCAGCAATTGCACCAGCGGGCGGCCGACCAGATTGGAGCGGCCGATCACGACGGCGTTCAGGCCTTCGAGCGAGGCGTGCACGCTCTTGGTCAGGATGATGCAGCCGAGCGGCGTGCAGGGCGACAGGGCCTGGAATCCGCCGGCGAGCCGACCCGCATTGTTCGGATGCAGGCCGTCGACATCCTTGGCGGGATCGATGGCATTGATCACGGCCTCGGTGTCGAGGCCCTTGGGCAGCGGCAATTGCACGAGGATGCCATGCACGGCGGGATCGCGATTGAGCTTTGCGACGACGGTCAGCAGTTCCGCCTGCGAAACGTCTGCCGGCAGCTTGTGCTCGAATGAGGCCATGCCCGCGGCTTGAGTCTGCGTATGCTTGGAGCGGACATAGACTTCGCTGGCGGCATCGTTGCCGACCAGGACCACGGCAAGGCCAGGCACCAGATTGTGCTCGCGCCTGACGCGGGCGACCTCGTCGGCGACGCGGGCGCGAAGGTCCGCGGCGATGATCTTTCCATCGATGATCTTGGCAGTCATGTCAGTTCCCCTCGTCTGTCGATTTGACTGGCGCGAGCTCGCGCAACGCTTGGACAAGCCTTGCCGGGTCCCCCTCGATGGCGACTTGCTTCAGCCGCGCCGTCGCTCCCGACACGAGGCTGACGCTGGCCTTGGGCACACGAAGCGATTTCGCCAGCAACGCCAGAACGGCGCGATTGGCCTCGCCGCCATCGGCGACGGCCCGCACGCGCACCTTCAGCACGCTGCGGCCGTCGCTAAGCTGCTCGATCCCGTCGACGCCGTCACGTCCGCCGCGCGGCGTCACCCGCAGCGCGATGCTGACGCCCGTGGTGGAGATGCGCCAGGGTTCCGTCAAGGCGCTCAGGGCTCCATCACGGTTCCACCGCCTAGGGTACGTTCGGATAAACGTATTCAGCGAGATAGAGCTGGATCAACCAGAGGATGAAGAAGGCGACGATCGGAGAGACGTCGAGCCCGCCCATGCTGGGCAGCCGGCGCCTGATAGGCCCCAGGACCGGTTCGGTAATCCGATAGAGAAATTCCGCGATCGCGCCAACGAACTGGTTGCGAGTATTCACGACGTTGAACGCGATCAACCAGGACAGGATTGCCGATGCGATCAGCAGATAGATGTAGAGATTGATGATCTGGATCAGAATGAAGACTATCGGACGCATCAGCGAAACACTCTCTGGGCCTGCCGCGGGGTGATCTTGGCTAGATATCGGTTCCCCCCGACCCAAACAAGGGAAGTCGGCATCCGGATGGCTAAAACCCCCATTACACCTGTCCTTGACTTGACCTTGGCGGGGACTTAAATGGCGCCCGGTTGTCGGCCGCGTTCACCAGAGCGGCCAGCAAAGGGGCCATAGCTCAGCTGGGAGAGCGCGTCGTTCGCAATGACGAGGTCGGCGGTTCGATCCCGCCTGGCTCCACCAGCCTTCGCTCGCTTCGCGAGCTACGGCTAGGCAAGCCAGCCGTGCTCTCTCGTAGCGAATGAGCGAGGGCTGTCCCGCCATAGCCCGAAGGGCGACGGCGGACTTTTCCCCGAAGCACCCCCCTATTTCCCCGTAAACCTTGGCGTCCGCTTCTCCATGAAGCTCGCCACGCCCTCCCGGAAATCGCTGCCGTTCAGCGCCACCATCATCTCCCTGTTGGCCTCGATCGTGGCCTCGGCCAGCGTCTGGAACGGCACCTCGTAGAGCTGCCGCTTGATCACGGCCATCGCGCTCGGCGAGACGAAATCGGCGAGATCGCGGGCATAGGCGTAGGTTTCCTCGCGCAGCCTGTCGGGCGCGCAGAGCCGGTTGACCAAACCGATTCGCAGCGCCTCGTCGCTCGAGACGCGGCGCGCCGAGAGCAAGAGATCCATCGCATTGGCGTGGCCGACGATGCGCGGCAGCATCCAGCTGATGCCGTGCTCGGCAATCAGGCCGCGCCGCGCAAAGGCCGTCGTGAACACCGTATTGTCCGCGGCAAAGCGCAGGTCGCAATAGAGCGCATGGACGAGGCCGATTCCGGCGGTCGCGCCGTTGAGCATCGCGATGACAGGCTTGCCGATCGATGGATAGAAGCCGTAGCGCGTCTGCCAATCCGGTCGGCGGTTCATGTCGAACGGCGGCAGGCTCGAAGCGCGCCTGACATCGTTGGGGTCGAGCCCTTTCAGCGCATCCATGTCGGCGCCGGCGCAGAAGGCGCGGCCCGCGCCGGTCAGCACGATGACACGGACATTGTCATCGGCACTTGATGTTTCCATCGCATGGCGCACGTCGCGCTCCATGGTCGGCGTCCACGCATTCATGCGATCAGGGCGATTGAGCGTGATGGTCGCGATTCGATCGCTCACCTCATAGAGAATGTGCTCATAGGCCATGGCGCTCTCCCTTTGTCGGCCGGCGCGCGTTCGCGCGCGCGCTCAACGGCGGCGAGAGCCTAGCATAGTCAGGAACGAGGCGAGGGCTTGCGTGAAGGCGCGATCACTCGGCGGCTTGCGCCAGCACCGGCCGGCGCGCCAGCCAGCCATCGATGAAATGATCGAGCCAGGCGCGTTCCGCGGCATCGTAGACCGCGCGGTCCGCGAAATGATGATGCCGCTCGCGGGCGCCGGGCGCGCCGAGACCGTCATAGCCACGCGTGGTCCAGCAATGCATCATGGCGTAGGTCACGTCAGGATGAAACTGCACGCCGAAGGCGTTGCCGGCACGGAATGCTTGGTTGGGAAAGTCATCACCCTCCGCAAGCAGCTCGGTGCCATCAGGCAGCTCGAAGCCTTCGCGGTGCCAATGATAGACCTGCGCCGGCCAGTCCGGACAGAGCGCGCGACCTGCCGCGGTCGGGCGGATCGGGTAATAGCCGATCTGGGTCAGCGCCTGTGCATGCGGCGCGACGCGCGCGCCAAGCTGCATCGCCAGCATCTGCGCGCCCAGGCAGATGCCGAGGAACGGCCGCTGTTCGCGGAGCGGAATCTCGATCCAGTCGATCTCGCGGCGGATGTAATCATCCGAATCATTCGCGCTCATCGGCCCGCCGAACACCACCGCTCCGGCATGCTGATCGAGCGTATCGGGGAGGGGATCGCCGAATCGCGGACGGCGGATGTCGAGGCGATGGCCGAGCGCGCGCAGCGCATTGCCGACGCGGCCAGGTGTGGAGGATTCCTGATGGAGAACGATCAGAACCGGCAGGCGCGGATCGGCGGCGGCCGCGCTCGGCGCCCTCCGTCGGAAGGACACCACTTCTGCGCCACCAAACCTGTCCATCCGAAACGACATGGCCTTTTGCGAGTGCTATCGGTTCAAGCCGCCAGCATAGCTAAGCGAAGGTTAACATCGTGTGAGTTTGCGCACACACGCAGCCCACACTCCTGCTTGATGCACTCCTGATTGATGTAGAAGCAAGCTCCGGGCCACTACGGGTGCTTCGGGCTTGCTTCAGCTCCGCTGCCGTTGAAACCGGCTGGTGGCGGACAGGATGAAGCCGCGCGGGAAGAAGCGCAGCGCGAACGGCACAATCTTGATGCCGAGACCCGGCAGCACTGCCCGTTTGTTTGCCATCAAGCCACGATAGGCCTGCCGCGCAACGTCGGCGGCCGGAACGTTGAGAATCGCCGTATCATGCCCGGACCCGACCCCGGCACGCCCCTGGAATTCGGTTTGCACCGGTCCCGGACACAGCACGGTGACGCGCACGCCGCGCGGTGCGAGCTCCGCCCGCAACGCCTCGGTCAGCGAAATCACATAGGCCTTCGAGGCGTAATACACGGCCATGCCGGGACCGGGCAGGAAGCCCGCGACCGAGCCGACATTGAGAAGGCCGCCCTTGTTCCTGACGAGCTGATCGGCAAAGCGCAGCGACAGATCGGTCAGCGCCCGGACGTTGACATCGACGATGCCGACCTGCTCGTCGCGGTCGCGCTCGATCGCATCACCGAACACGCCGAAACCGGCATTGTTGACGAGATTGTCGAGCTCGACCTCTTCGGCGGCGAGCGCAGCGGCGATCCGCTCGCCGGCGTCGGCTTGCTGGAGATCGCAGGCGATCACGATCGGCCTCTTGCCGCATGTCGCAGCGAGCTCGTTCGCGAGCGCTTCGAGCCGGTCCGCGCGCCGCGCCGTCAGCGCGAGACGATGTCCATTCGCGGCAAACACGCGCGCCAGCTCCGCGCCGATGCCCGCCGACGCACCGGTGATCAACGTTACCCGCTCAGTCACGATCGCAGTCTCTTGATGTAATTTTTTGGGCCCCGAAACAGCGGGAACTGGAGCATAGGCCACGCGCGACAGGCAAGCGGGGAGGGCAGCATGGCAACCCGAGAGCAACGCGGAAGGAGGAAAAACCCACGGGATTTCAGGGGGATCCCGAATTCGGGGCGGCGCGACGTTACATTAAAGTTTCGTCATGTGGTCGGGACAACCGGCCATCCGTGCCGCATGGGCGACTGCTCAGCCCCCGAGGGCGTCCGTGACCTGCCCGCCGGCACGCCCGGCGACGGCGTGCTTGAGATCGATCCGGTCGCGCTGGGAAACCCCGAGCAGGTCCGAGGCGCGCCAGACGACGTTGTCCTCGAACTCGGTGACCTGGCCGTCGGCATAGACCAGCTCCCACATCATCTGGACGATGCGCTTGCGCCCCTCTTCATCGAGCGAGCGCATGATGACGCTGGTGAAGTGATAGAGATCGACCGCCTCGCCCTCCACCTCTGTCGCATCCGCGATCAGCCGGTCGGCGGTGCCGCGGTCCAGCTTGAAATGGCTTTCGATCAGACTGTGCAGCTTGCGCTGCTCGGCCGGCGTCGGCTGGCCGTCCAGGGAAACCACGTGGACCAGCAGCGCGGTTGCCGCCAGGCGGTAGTCGCTGTCGCCAAAGGCGCGGTCCTGACCATGGGGAGCAACAATGTCGGCGATGAATTGGCGCAAGCCGTCGAGCATAAGGTCCTACCGAAAATCGATGACGCCGCAGCAAGCGCGGCCGCTACAAGCCTTATATGAGCGGGAAACTCAACCGGCGCAACGTGCGTCAGTTCCGCGCGCTGCATTACGTTTCGGCAATCTGTTCTCTCGTCATGGCCGGGCTTGTCCCGGCCATCCACGTATGTCCGCAACGAAAGACGTGGATGCCCGGGTCAAGCCGGGCATGACGACGGAGAATATGGCGATCACCCCCGTCCCTCACGGTATCTCGTACACCACCATCTTGTCGGCGATGCCGCGCAGGGCCGCCTGCTTCTGGATCGGCTTGATCTCGCGCCGCTGCAGGATCTCGGCCACCGCCGGCGCGTCGAGCACCGGACCGGTGATGTGTATCTCCTGCGCGGTCGACAGGCTTTGCACGCGCGCGGCGATGTTGACGGTCTGGCCGAAATAGTCCTGCCGCTCGTTGAGCATCACCGCAAGGCACGGGCCTTCATGGATGCCGATCTTGAGAATGAGATCGTTGGCGCCGCGCTGCTTGTTCAGATCATCCATCGCCGCGCGCATGCGCAGCCCCGCCGTGATCGCGTGCTCGGGCCTGACGAAGGTCGCCATGACGGCATCGCCGATCGTCTTCACGACGGCGCCCTTCTCGGCGGCGATGATCTCCAGCAGCGCTCGGAAATGCGCGCGCACGAGATCGAAGGCGCTGAGGTCGCCGACGCGCTCGTACAGCGCCGTCGAGCCCTTCAGGTCGGTGAACAGGAAAGTCAGCGAGGTGATCTTCAATCGCTGATCGACATTGAGATTGTCGGCCTTGAAGACGTCGCGGAACGTCTGGTTCGACAGCATCCTCTTGGCGGTCAGGATCGGCTTGCGCTTGCCGATCATCTCGTGCATCGCGTCGGCGGCAATCCAGACCGAGGGCAGAACGCGACCGCCCGATTGATTCTCGAGCGTGAGGCGCAGCGGCCCGGGACGCATCACGGTAGTCCCCGTCGGCGCCTCCAGCTTGTTGAACATGATCGAAAGCTGCTGGCGTTCGCTGGTCGGCTCGCCCTGGACGTCCAGGAAATGCGCGGAATGGGTGACCGGCTCGAACACGATGATGAACTGACTCGGCAGATTCAGCGAGAGGATCGCCTTTTCGCCTGCAGGCAATTCCAACGCTTCCAGCGTCACTTCGTTGATCAGGCGCGAAAAGGATTCTTCGTTGATGTCGACGCCCGAGCTCCAAAACATCTGCCGCACATATTCCCAGATCGGCAGCGTATCCGGATCGTGAGCGGCGATGCGGCGGACCTGCGGGCTGACGGTGAAAGCCACCTCGACCATCTCGTCGACCGACGCCTCGTATCCGGCCGCGCAGAGCGCACAATTGTAATCATCGTGCTTCAGTGATTTCAACGTCGTGTGCGCGCCCAGAACCCCTCCGCAACCGGGACACAGCACGTTCCAGCCGATGTCGAACAGGCCGAGACGCGAGGCATGCAGGAATCCGGAAATGACCTTCTCCTGATCGAGCCCGGTCCGATCGGCAAAATCCAATGCGTTGATGCGGTTGAGGTCGCGGTCTTGACCATTGGCGATCAGCTGCGCGATGGCCTCGACGACGGCAGGATCCGCGGTCTGCTTCAGAACGGAAATCTGGGCCTGGATGTCGGTCATGGTGCAACTCTATCTGGGGTGGATCACGCCGGCGGCCAGACGACGGTCTATCACCGCCGCGTGATGCGGAACATGGGTGAGTGGTCCGGCTGGGTCGTGACGACGCCAAACGGAATGACCGGCGCTGCGTCCACCAGCTCGACGCGGAACGCGCCGATCAGTCGTGCCAGTGCCAGCACGGATTCGGCTTGCGCGAACGGCGCACCGATGCAGACGCGCGGGCCGGCACCGAACGGCAGATAGGCGAAGCGATCGGGCGGCTCCTTCGACATGAAGCGTTTCGGGATGAAAGCGTTCGGCTGATCCCATAGCTTCTCGTGCCGGTGCAGCAGCCAGGGGGCGATCATGATGATGTCGCCCTTGTTGACCTCGGCTCCGGCCACGATGTCCTTGCCGCGCGCGGCGCGCGCAACAAGGAAGGCCGGCGGATAGAGCCGCATGGTCTCATCGATCACCGCGCGGGTGAATTTCTGCCGGTCGATATCGACCATGCTGTCGAGATGCTCGCCGCGCGTCTCGGTAGCGACCTCTTCCTGCGTGTCGGGGTCGAGCGCCAGCAGATAGAGCGCCCAGAACAGTGCGGTCGCGGTGGTCTCATGGCCCGCCAGGATCATGGTCGCGACCTCGTCAACGAGCTGCTCGTCGGAAAAGCCCTTGCCCGTCTCGGGGTCGCGCGCCTCGTCCATGAGATCGAACAGATCGCGCGGAGGCGCGCCGTGCTTCTTTCCCACCGCACGCCGTTCCGCGATCAGCATCGCGACAAATTGGGTCCAGCGTTTGCGGAAGCGGGCGCGGGCCCGATCCATCGGCGTCGGCCACGACACCGGTAGCGCCATGTCGAGGAAATGGGCCCGCCCGAGCCGCTCGCCATATTCCATGACGAAGTTGCGCAGGGTCGGACCGTGCTGGTCCATCCCGAACGAGAACATCGTGCGTCCGGCAATCTCGAGCGTCATGCGCTGCATGATCTCGCGCAGATCGACCGGCTCGTTGGTTCGGGTCTCGAGCTTGGCAATGGTCTCGTCGAGCACCGCCGTCATGTGCGGGACGAGATTGGCGGTAGCGCGCGGCGTGAACGCCGGCGACAGGGTGCGCCGTTGAAATGTCCAGGCGTGGCCCTCGGCGAGCAGGAGACCCTCGCCGAGCACCGGACGCAGCATGCGGATGCCCGCCGGGGTCCGCGTGTAATTCTGGTAGTTGCTGAGCAGGACGTGCCGGATCGCATCCGGCTGGTTCAGGATGAAGCTCTTGTGCAGGAAGAAGCGGCCCTGGATGACCTCTTCCTCATAGGCGCGCTGCCCCCAGGTCGCGATCATGTTCCGCTTGATCACCGCGATACGGCCGAAGAACGACATGTTGTCGGGCGCACGCGGCGGCGTCGGCGGGATGATAGGCCGGCGCATGCTGGCGATGTTCATGGCTCTCTCCCGCAGACCTGACGCAAGCAAATAGCTAGTAAGTCAGCTCCGCAACCGCAATCCTGTTCTCGGAGGCCGGCCAGGCGCGCGCCACAATTCGTTCTTCGTTGAACTGGGCCACGATGTTACGCCCGACCTCGCTGGCCGGAAGGCGCAGGGTTGCTGTCGCATCCGTAGGCACGCCCGGCGTGACGTCCGCGGGCTCGCGGCCATCGAGCAGAACGGTATCGCGCGGCAGCCCGAAATAACCGCGCGGGCGCGACATGATCACGACCGCGCCGGCATCCTTTTCTTGCGGAAGGAAGGGCCGCGCGGCGCGCAGGTGCACGACATTGGAGGAACGCGGGAAGGGCGAGCGGTAGAAGTGCGTGATCGGGGCGTCCGGCGAGGTCAGGACGATCTCGAGCGGCGAGGCGGGATCGACCTCGGCCGGCCCCCAGCGTCCATCGGCGCCCGTGGTCAAGCGGTAAACCAATTCGCCTTTGCGCTCCCCGCTCTCGCGGTCGACATGGTAGATCTCGACGGTTGCGCCGGCCACGGGGCGATTGGTCGGCGCGCCATCCGCGGCGCCCGTGACCAGTCCACCGATATGGACCGTCCGCTCCGGCGTGATCGCGATGCGCGCGGGCTCGCGACCGGCGATGAATTTGTAGATCTCGCGGAACGCCCGGGGATGATACGCCGTCTCGCGATGATCGATCGCGCCGAGCACGAGATTGGTCGCGCCCTTCAGCTCCGGCCCTTCGGCGGTGACATTGGTCGGCACGCCCGGCTTGCCCATGAAGCGGCCGTCGGGCTGCGCATATTTGTCCATGCCGTCGCTGCGCAGGGTAAGGAAGGCGACATCAGGCGTCACCTCGCTCTCGCCTTCGTTCAGACCGCGCAGGAAGGTCCCGCGTCCGTTGAACTCGCTGCCGAGCAAAGCGTCGAGCGCAAACACGCCATGATTGGGCGTGCCGCACAGCACCGCGTGGCTGACATCGCCGGCGCCGCCGTTCTTGATGACGTTGCGGATCGAGTTGCCACCGCGCGAATTGCCGACCAGCGCCACGCGCGCCGCGCCGGTACGACGTTTCAGTTCAGCGATGGCCGCGGCAAGCTCGCGGCGCTGCTCCTCGGTCGAGGACCGGTTGGGCTGCTCGACCGCATCGTCGTCACGCGCCCTGGGATTGGTGAAATTGATGGCCATCATACGGTCGCGCGCGATGCCGTTGGATTCCATCCGCCACAGCGTCGTGATCCAGAGGGCGTCGTAATCGCCATTGCCATGGACAAACAGGATCGGCGGCACCTCGGAACTGCCGGCCGTCGACGATGTCTGCGCCAGCGCCTCCATCTGCAAGCTCGCAACCGCGAAAGGCAGGCTGGCTGCGCCTTGCAGGATTGTCCGTCGTGACAGCTTCATTCAATCCTCCCCGATAAAACCTAAGTCTTTGCACTGCTTATAGCGGCCTAACCACTGGACAGCGAACGACTTTCGCGGGCATCACTGGGCCTGCCGGAATTATTCAAGCCATTTCTGCCAGACGACTTGGAAGGGTATATGACCGAGCAGACGAACCGTCAGAGACGTTCCGCCGACGGCATCACCGCGCCGCTGCGGTACACCGTGTTCCGGCGCATCTGGCTGGCCAGCCTGCTCTCCAATCTCGGCCTGCTGATCCAGGGCGTGGGTGCGGCCTGGGCAATGACGCAGATGGCGGCCTCCGCCGACAAGGTGGCGCTGGTGCAGACCGCCCTGATGCTGCCGATCATGCTGATCTCGATGCCGGCCGGCGCCATCGCCGACATGTACGACCGCCGCATCGTGACGCTGGTGGCCCTCATGATCGCCCTGACCGGCGCGTCGGCCCTCACGATCCTGGCCGGGCTCAAGCTCATCGCCCCGGAATCGCTGCTCGCCTTCTGCTTCGTGGTCGGCAGCGGCAATGCGCTGTTCGGTCCGGCCTGGCAGTCCTCGGTCAGCGAGCAGGTGCCGCCGGACGCACTGCCGTCGGCGGTGGCGCTGAACGGCATCAGCTACAACATCGCTCGCAGCTTCGGCCCCGCGGTCGGCGGCGTCATCGTTGCCGCCGCCGGCGCGGTCGCGGCATTCGCCTGCAACGCGATCCTCTATCTGCCGTTGCTGGTGGTGCTGCTGCTCTGGCGGCGCGTGGTCGAGCCCTCGCGCCTGCCGCGGGAGAAGCTCAACCGCGCCATGGTCTCGGGCTTCCGCTACATCACCAACTCGCCGCCGATCAAGATCGTGCTGTTGCGCACGCTGGTGATGGGCCTGATCGGCGGCGCGATCATGGCGTTGATGCCGCTGGTCGCCCGCGACTTGCTGCATGGCGGTGCGCAGACCTACGGCATCATGCTGGGTGCGTTCGGCATGGGCGCGGTGGTCGGCGCACTGAACATCCACGAGCTGCGCAAGCGCATGAGCGGCGAAGCTGCGATCCGCGCCTGCACCATCTCAATGGCGTTTGCGATGGCCGCGATCGCCCTGAGCACCGAGCCGGTGCTGACCGCGGCCGCGCTGGTGCTGGCCGGTGCGGTCTGGATGGCGGCGGTGGCGCTGTTCAACATCGGCGTGCAGCTCTCCGCGCCGCGCTGGGTCGCCGGTCGATCGCTCGCCGCGTTCCAGGCCTCGATTTCCGGCGGGATTGCGATCGGCGCCTGGGGCTGGGGCCATCTCACCGACTACGCCGGCGTCGAGGTCGCGCTGCTCACGGCCGCCGGCCTGATGCTGATCTCACCGCTGCTGGGGATCTGGCTTGCAATGCCGCGCGTCGGCGCCCGCAACGAGGATGCCGAGGTGCTGGCCGATCCTGAAGTCAAGCTGTCGCTGACGGGGCGCAGCGGACCGCTGGTGGTCGAGATCGAATATCGCGTCGCCCAGGAGAATGCGCGCGCCTTCCACAATGTGATGCAGGACGTGCAGCTCTCCCGGCAGCGCAACGGCGCCTATGGCTGGTCGATCGCGCGCGACATTGCCGATCCCGAATTGTGGACCGAGCGCTATCACTGCCCCACCTGGTTCGATTACCTACGCCAGCGCAACCGTTCGACCCAGTCCGAACGTGCGCTGCATCAGCAGGCGATCGATTTCCACATCGGCCCCGATCCGGTGCGGATCCGCCGCATGCTGGAGCGGCCGTTCGGCTCGGTACGCTGGAAGGAAGAGACGCCGGATCGCGCGAGCGCTGAGGTGTTGCCCGTTGTCGCGGCGGGGAGCAGCACCTAGGTGCTCACCCCGTCATTCCGGGGCGCGCGAAGCGCGAACCCGGAATCCATCGAACAGCATAAGCGGGGAGAAATGGATTCCGGGTTCGCGCCTTGCGGCGCGCCCCGGAATGACGAGGAGTTTGTTTACTGCCCGTGTTCGGTCAGCACCTTGTCGCAGGCCTTGCTGAGGCGCGCGCGATGCTCCTTCAGGCAGGCGAGCACGGCGCTATCGCCGTTGCTCATCACGGCGCGGCAATGACGTGTGACGTCGCGCGCGCAGGCATCATGGCCGGGCTGCTGCTGCGCGAGGGCGCCTGAGGCGCACAGGATCAAAGGGACAATGAAAAAAAGGCGGCTCATCGCATAATGCCTCGTACCCGGAAAGCTGTGCGGGCGAAGCTAGAGCGGTGATGCCGCACCCGCAACGGCTTTGTTGCCAGACAGGCTGGCCCGGCGGGATGGCTCCGGCGTTGAGCCGAAGCGGATCGCGAGGGGAGCTCGAAGCGACCGAACGGCTCGGGCCCTTACTGGCCGTCCTGAGCGTCAGCAACCTTGCGTGACGCGCCCTTGGCGAGGTCCTTGTCCATCACCGCGCGGCAGCCGGCGCTTAAGTCCGAGCGATGCTTGATCATGCACGCGGTGATCTTCGGAATGTTGGGGATCTCCGACGAGCACAGGCGAAAGGCGTCGCCGGTGCACATCTGCTGCGCCTCGGCGGTGAAGGCGAAGCTCGAGGTCGTCGAGACGATCGAGACGATGGCGGCAAAGCCCAAAGCGAGGCTGGTGTCGCGGATTTTGGCAGTGAACGACTTGGTCATTTGCAGCTCCCATTGGCACCGCCGCAGCGGGGCCCGTTGTTGATGGGAACTACGATGCTCCAGCAAAACAGTTTCCACTGTGATGACGGTCACGGGCGAGCGCGCCTCTGTGACTTCGGTCACTTTGGCGCACCCACCTGAAATTCCTCCAGAACCGCTGCCGCGTTGGTGTCACGTTAACTGTTCCTTCGCATTAATGGCTCGCGACGCGGGAAATTCCGCTGGTTTGGTTGCGTAATTGGAAAGAGTAGCGATGCGTAATGCGTTGGGCCTGATGCTGGCCAGTGTGGTTGCGGCGATCGTGATCGCCGGAGGTTGGTATTTTTATTCCGCCCGCGCCGACCAGGGCGCCCCCAAGACAACAGCTGCCCGTGCCGCCGATGCTCTGCCGGCGCAGGCCAAGCTCGCCGCCAAGGATGACGTCGAGACCACCGCGGCGATCGCGGGCAAGCCGGCCGCTCCCGCTGCGGCAGCCAGCCCCGCACCCGCCCCCGCAGTGGCACCGGTTCAGCAGGCGAACTGCAGCAATCCGAATGCCCTTGGCGTCTCGCGCGTGGTCGAGATCGACACGACCGGCGGTCCGGGCTTCGGCTTCGAGCAGTACAAGCAGTTTGATTTCCTCACCGACAAGGAGGTCGTGCTGACCTTCGACGACGGTCCGTGGCCGGTCAACACCCCGGCGGTGCTCAAGGCGCTCGCGGATGAGTGCACCAAGGGCCTGTTCTTCTCGGTCGGCAAGCATGCGACCTACCATCCGGAAATCCTGCGCCAGGTGCTCGCGCAGGGCCATACGGTCGGTGCGCACACCTGGTCGCATTTCAACCTGAACGGCAAGAAGATGACGGAGCAGCAGGCCAAGGACGAGATCGAGAAGGGCTTCAGTGCCGTGAAGTGGGCGCTCGGCACCAATCCGTCGCCGTTCTTCCGCTTCCCGCAACTGTCGCAGAATGCCGCGCTGGTGAGCTATCTCGGCAGCCGCAATGTCGGGATCTTCTCGACCGATCTCGATTCCTTCGACTTCCGCAAGGAGAGCACGCCGGACAAGATCATCAGCAACGTGATGACCAAGCTCGACAAGCTCGGCAAGGGCATCATCCTGATGCACGACTTCCAGAAGCGTACCGGCGAAGCACTGCCGACGCTGCTCGCGCGCCTCAAGGCCGGCGGCTACAAGGTCGTGCAGATCAAGGCGAAGACGACATTCGACTCGCTGCCTGAGTATGATGAAGCGGTGCTTAGAGAGTTGAAGGTGCCGGCGTCGAGTGCGACGAACGGGCGTCCAATCTCGAGCGTGGTGCAGACGGTCTCGCAGCGCTAGGCGTTTTGAGGTTCGACAAGAATGCGATGGCCGGGCTCAGCCCGGCCATTTTGTTTTGGAAGAAGAGCGGCCTCACCAGTAGATGCCGTGGCGATGCAGTTCGCTGATGATCCGGCCTTCGGTCCAGGTCCTGTGATGCCTGGGCTTGTCCGCCTTTGCCGTCGTCTTCGGCGCCGGCTGGGTGGCAGCAGGTGTTGATGTTGGCGCGGTCGCTGATGGGGTCGTGGCTGGCGCGGTGGTCGAAACCGCCGGAGGACGATCGACATAAACAGGAGCCGCAGCCGCTGGAGCGGCTTCGCTCACCTGCGTGGTGGCGGCGGTCGGCGCCACTGTGGCCTGTGGTGCCGGAGCCTGGTCGTTGGCCGCGGCCAGCGAGAGGCTGCGTGAGCCGCCGGCCTGGGCAGACGCAGAGGCCAGAACCATGGCGGCAACCAGAATGATCTTGCGCATGTCAAATCTCCCCGTGTTTGCGTGAGGCGACACTAAGGAGGAGACGCGTGAGCTTATGTGAGAAAAATCACGCAAGCGCAGGCTGCGGCTTGCCGAGCCGAAGCAGGCGCAGCCTGCGAAGGCTGGTGCCGCAAGAGGGATTCGAACCCCCGACCCCGTCATTACGAATGACGTGCTCTACCGACTGAGCTATTGCGGCGAACCCTGCCGGAGCCCGGCGAAGCCGGCCCCGATACGCGCGCCCCTGATATCGGGCATGGCCCGAATTGGCAAGGACAAGGGAGGTGTGAAATGCGGTTCACGCGCCCCAGCGGGACCAGAATCCGCGCCAGCCGCCGGCCTGGGCCTTCGGCGTGCCGATTTGTTCCGTAAATTCATCGCTCGGACCATCGTCATCGATGCCGGGATCATCAGGCGCACGGACGATCGGGATCACGGTCTCGATCGGCGCCTGTGCCGGCTTGCCGAGATCGGCGCGGGTGCGGAACACCGGGGTTGCAGCCACCGGCGATGATTCGGCGGCTTCAGGGGCCGGCTTGACCGGCTCGGGAGGCATCTCCGCGGGCTCTTCCTTGGCGGTTTCTTTGGCCACCGGCGGCGCGTTGTCCTGCGCGGCCGGGGCGGGGGCTGGAGCTGGCGCCGGCGCGATCACCACCGGTTCCGCAGGCGCCTCATTGGCTGCCGTCACGCGCTTCGGCGGCGGGGCGGCAAGCATGGCTTCCTCGAAGGCCGAGGATTCGATCGTCGTCCCCTTATCCGAGGGCAGGCTCGCCACCGGCGTCTGCCACTGGAAGGCGTCGAGGCGGCCGGTGACCGGCGAGACCGGACGCCAGCGGTCGCTGACATAGCCGTCCGCGGTCCAGGCCGGGTCGTGGCGGGCGCGGACCGCGCGCAAGGTCCAGGCGCGGGCACGGCCGCTGTCGCCGTGCTCGGCGCGCTCGAGCTCGGCCATCAGCAGCGCCACGCGCTGGGTCGGATTGTTGACATAAGGCGACAGCACCTCGCGCGCACGGGCGAATTCGGAGGCATCGATCGCGGCGCGCGCGATCGCGAGCTGTCCTTCGACATGGCCGGGCTTGTCGGCGGGCGTCTTGGCCGCGAGCGTCTCGACCCGCTGCAGGCGCTGCCGCGCGGAATCGCCGAGCTTCACATGCGCGTAGGCATCGGCGAGATCGGGATGCGGATTGGCGAGCCAGGCGGCCTCGACCAGCTTCATGGCGCGGCGCACCTGATGCGCCTCACTCTCGAACTTCGCGGCAAGCACCGCGGCCGGCACCAGCGTCGGCGCGAGCTTGACCGCTTCCATCACGCTCTCTCGCGCGACGTCGCGGTCCATGGTCTCCAGTTCCAGCGCGCGCGCCGTGAGCAGCACGCCGCGCTGGCGGCGGTAGGCTTGCTTGTCGATCAGCCCGGCGGACAGGTTCGAATCGAGGATCGCGAGCGCGCCGCCCCAGTCGCCGCGCGCGCAGCGGTAGCCGAGCACGGCATGCGAGGCCCAGGTCGAGGATGGCGACAGCTTGAGCGCTTCCTCCGCGATCATCACAGCACCGACCGCATCGTCGGCGCGCTGCGCCTCGATGAACAGGCCGCGCAGGCCGAGTAGCCGGGTGTCCTCACGCTCGGCCATGGCGCGGAAGGCGCGCTGGGCCTCGTCGCGATTGCCGTCGAGCTGGGCCGATTGCGCGTGCAAGAGCAGCGCGAGCGGATCATCCGGCGTGTGCCGCCGCGCCGCGTCAGCATGACGGCGGGCGAGCGCGGTATCGCCATGACCGATCGCGAGCAGACCGTGGGTGATGGCGTGGCGCCCCCGCGCATGACGCTTCTCGCGCCGCCGGCGGCGCACCCGTCCCGGCATTCTCCAGATGACGGTCAGGATGCTCCACAGGAACACCACCAGGACCGCGAAGATACCGAGGCAGAGCACGAACACCGGGATGCTCGGCGAAGCGCGCCAGCCGCCCCAGGTCAGCACCACATTGCCGGGCTGATCGGCGACCCAGGCCGCGCCGGCGCCTGCAAGCGCAATCAGAACGAGGAAGAGGACGATGCGAAGCATGGTGATCCCCATACGCGCGGAGTGTTGCGCGAGTCTTATTGAGCAGGCTTGGTGAGACCAGCCAGAGCGTCGTCGGCAAATTTGCGGGAGGCCGCGAGCGCGGCGTCGCGGGCATCGGCCTTGTCGAGCCAGGCCAGCGCCGGCGCGCGATCAGCTTCGGGCAGCGCCTTCAGTTCGCGGCGCGCCTCGGCGAAATCATTGCGCAGCGCCGCCGCCGTGACCCGCGCGACGACGGCGCCGCGGTCGTTGCCGGCCCCGTCGGTGCGCTCGATGCGGACGAGCTTCGACGCCCCGGCCTGAAGACGCTCGACGATGCCGGCATTGCTGCTCGGCGCTTCCGGCGGCGGCGACAGCTTCGGCACGATGTTGAGGAGCTCGCGGGTCAGGGCAACCGGCGTCGGAATGCCTGATGCGGCGAACGCATCGAGCGGTTTCAAGACCTCGGGCTTCGCTGCAAACGAACGGGCGGCGGCGAGCTGTGCCTCATAGGGATCGTTATGGCGAACGGCGACGTCGAGCAGCGTGGCGGCAACCACATGGCGCAACGGCCTGTCATCCATCGCTTTCGCGTCGGCGATCTTTTCGCCCTGCTGCGCGAGCTCGGCGCGGGCGGTCGTGCTGGCGCGCTCGAGCTGGGAGATACGCGCGTCGAGGGCGGCGAGGCTGGACGAAGCCACGGTGTCGGGCGGCGTGGATCTGGCATCGTTCAATGCGCTCGCCGTCTTGTCGGACTGCGCGCGCAGATTGGCGATATCGCCGCGCAAGGTGCCGACGGATTTCTCCAGCGCATCGAGCCGCGCGACAACAGCCGGATCGGCGGCGGGCTTGCCCGCTTTGGCTTCGACTGCGGCGACACGCCCGCTCAGCGCATCGACGGCTGCACTCGTCACCTGTGGCGCGGCCGGCGGCGCCTGCACCGTGGGCCAGCCCAGCATCCAGCCGACCGCAATCACAACCGCAGCTGCAACGGCGCCTGAAAATGGCGCGATGACCCAGGGTGAAATGGCTGTAGGCGCAGCGGCGGCCTGAGCCTCATCGCGCTCCGGCTCCGCCTTGGCGGTTTCGGCCTTGGCGGTTTCGACCTCGGCGTCCTCGGCACTGGCCTGCCCGGCATTGGCCTGCTCGGCCGACGGCCCGGCCTCCGGCTCGACCACCACGTCCTGGGGCTGGGTGGTGACTTCGGTCGCCTCGAGGTCGATGGTCGGTGGGGTGCGCTTGGCACGGCCGGACTCGGGGGGCATTCCGGCGTCTTCAGGCTTGCCTGCGTCTTCAGGCTTGTCGTCGGCCATCGTGACGGTTCCTCACACTTGCATTACCAGAGACGAGCCCGATTGCGTCGGATTCGGCCCGTCCTCTTACGCCAAACGGGTCCGCAAAGCACGCTCCAAGGCGTCGAACAGGGCATTTTCGTCCGGGGTCGCGGCGACCAGGACCTGCGATGCACCGGCATCGCGCAGCACGCTTGCGACCGTCTCGGACAGGCAGCATTGCGGGACTGCCAGTGCCGAGATTTCGACACCCTCGTCCCGGGCCGCGTCCAGGAAGGCCCGCGCGCTGCGCCTGGAGTAATGCAGCACCGCCTCGATGCCATGGGCGGCGAAGCCTTTGCAGACTTCGCGCGGCAGAATCTTGACCGGGGCCATGCGATAGGTCGTCTGCGTGATCACGCTAAACCCCTCGGCGCCGAGCTCGCCGCCGAGATCCCGCGACAGATCCGCCCCCGCAAGATAGAGCAGCGTGCTGTTCTTGCTAACGCGCTTGTCACGCACAGCCTGCATCACCCTGTCGCGCAAGGATGCGGCATCGCCACCGGCGACGATCACGTCCGTAAAGCCGAATTCGCGCGCCACGGAAGCCGTGTGCTCGCCGACCGCGAACAGCGGCAACCCCACGAGGCCAAGGTTCTTCAGGCCAGGATCTTGCAATTGCGGCGCGACGGCGCGGATCGCATTGGCCGATGTGACGATGATGGCGCCGTAACCGGCCTCGCTCTCGTCATGGAAAGCGACCGGCTCGAACTTGAGCACCGGCGCGAGCAGCACCACATGTCCCCGCGCGCGCAGATTTTCCGCCGTTGCCGCGTTGTCGGGATGCGGCCGTGTGACAAGAATGGACATCGCGCTGTTCCCGAAACACGTGGCGGTGGAGCATTCGCGCGGGATGGCGGCGCGTGACGATTGCCTAAGCCAACCCCGGAATGCTACCGCGTTAGCAGAACTCTGCTTTACGGATGAGCGCAAGGGCGCAAATTGGATAACAATTCGCCAATGCTGGTACTGGGCATCGAGACCACCTGCGATGAGACCGCGGCGGCCGTGATCGAGCGCGCGCCCGACGGCAGCGGCAGGATTCTGTCCAATGTCGTGCGATCGCAAGTCGAGGAGCATGCCCGCTTCGGCGGGGTCGTGCCGGAGATCGCTGCGCGCGCCCATGTCGACTTGCTCGACGGCATCATCGATCGCGCCATGAGCGATGCAGGCATCGGCTTCGCCCAGCTCGACGGTGTCGCGGCCGCTGCAGGGCCGGGCCTGATCGGCGGCGTCATCGTCGGGCTCACCACCGCGAAGGCAATCGCGATGGTGCATGACACGCCGCTGGTCGCGGTCAATCATCTCGAGGCGCACGCGCTGACGCCTCGTCTCACCGACGGCATCGAATTTCCATATTGCCTGTTCCTCGCCTCCGGCGGCCACACCCAGATCGTCGCGGTCACCGGCGTCGGTCAATATGTGCGGCTCGGCACCACTGTGGATGACGCCATCGGCGAGGCTTTTGACAAGGTCGCAAAGATGCTGGGCCTGCCCTATCCCGGCGGCCCCGAGGTCGAGCGCGCGGCCGCGAATGGCGATGCCTCGCGCTTTGCGTTTCCAAGGCCGATGCAGCATCGTCCCGATGCCAATTTCTCGCTGTCGGGATTGAAGACGGCGGTGCGTACCGAAGCGAGCCGGCTCACTGAAATCACGCCGCAGGACATCAGCGATCTCTGCGCCAGTTTCCAGGCTGCAGTGCTGGACTCAACGGCCGACCGCTTAAGCGTTGGCCTGAAACTGTTCCGCGAGCGGTTTGGCGCGCCGCGCGCCCTGGTCGCCGCCGGCGGTGTCGCCGCCAATCAGGCGATCCGCGGCGCGCTTGATGATGTCGCACGGCAAGCGGGGACGCAGCTGATCATGCCGCCGCCGGCGCTCTGCACCGACAATGGCGCGATGATCGCCTGGGCCGGCGCCGAGCGCCTTGCCCTCGGCATCACCGACACGATGGAAGCGCAGCCGCGCGCGCGCTGGCTGCTCGACGCCAACGCTACGGCGCCTGATGGCTACGGCAAGACGCGGGCGGGATACTAGCCATGACCGCATTCCGCTCCGTCGCGGTGATCGGTGCCGGGGCCTGGGGCACGGCGCTGGCGACAATGGCCGCGCGGGCCGGACGGAACGTGACGCTGTGGGCGCGCAACGCCGAGCATGCCGCGCGCATCCAATCGAGCCGCGACAATCCGCGGCTGCCGGGCGTGCGCCTCGCACCAGACATCGTGGTGACAAGCGATCTTGCGGCGGCATCGCGCGCGGAGATGCTGCTGATCGCGACGCCGGCACAGCATCTGCGCGGCGCGGTCAACATGCTGGCCTCGTATCTCACAAAACCTGTCCCTGTCATCGCCTGCGCCAAGGGCATCGAGCACGGCACCCATAAATTCATGACCGACGTGATCGCGGAAGCCGCGCCCCATGCGCAGCCTGCGATCCTGTCGGGCCCGAGCTTTGCCGACGACGTCGCGCGCGGCTTGCCGACGGCCGTGACGCTCGCGGCCAGGGACGATGCGCTCGCAAGCAGCCTGGTGCAGGCGCTGGGCTCACCGACATTCCGTCCCTATCATTCCACCGACATCCGCGGCGTCGAGATCGGCGGCGCGGCCAAGAACGTGCTGGCGATTGCGGTCGGGATTGCGGTCGGGCGCAAGCTCGGCGCGTCCGCGCAGGCTGCGCTCACGACCCGCGGCTTCGCCGAGCTGACGCGCCTCGGCCGCGCTCTCGGCGCGCGCAGCGAAACGCTCACCGGCCTGTCCGGTCTTGGCGATTTGATCCTGACCTGCGCGAGCCCGCAATCACGCAATTTCGCGCTCGGGCTCGCGCTGGGCCGAGGTGAGCAGCCACCGGCCGGCAAGCTGGCCGAGGGCGAGTTCACCGCACCGGTCCTGATCGAACTTGCAGCTTCGCAGGGCATCGAGATGCCGGTATCGGAAGCGGTCGCGTCGATCCTGGGCGGCCGAAGCACGATCGACGCAGCGATATCAGGGCTCTTGACCCGACCCTTCAAGGCAGAGGAATAAGCATGGCGTACTGGCTGGTGAAATCCGAACCGTCGGTGTGGTCCTGGGACCAGCAGGTCGCGAAAGGCGCCAAGGGAGAAGCCTGGACCGGCGTGCGCAACTTTACTGCGCGCCAGAACCTCGTGAACATGAAGAAGGGCGACAAGGCGTTCTTCTATCATTCCAACGAAGGAAAGGAGATCGTCGGCATCGCTGAGGTCATCAAGGAGGCCTACCCCGATCCGACCGACAAGACCGAAAAATTCGTCTGCGTCGACATCAAGGCCGACAAGCCGCTGAAGACGCCGGTGACGATGGCCGCGATCAAGGCCGAGAAGAAACTCGCAGACATGGCGCTGGTGAAATATTCGCGCCTCTCGGTGCAGCCGGTGACCGCGGATGAGTGGAAGCTCGTCTGCAAGATGGGCGGGGTATAATTCGCCCCAATTGAAGGCCGACCTGTGACAAGTTTGTGATAGTGGGAGGGCGCCGTTACAACCATTGATATCTGCCGACAGAGTTCCTAGATTCGGCACAGGAATGGACGTTCAACGGGTCTTCTCGCGTCATGGCGATGCAGGAAAGGGACGGCGGCGAGCAATCGCCAGGGTCCACCGATGGCCTGGGGGCCTTTCCATTCCGTCCTGGAAAAGATGCCTCATCGATGCCGGCGATGCTGCTGGCCGGCGTCGCCATCCTGGGAGCCTTCATCGGATGGTTTCTGACAATGCGCGCGGAGCCCGACGCGCCGATCATCGCGCTGGTGCCCCAGGAGCAAATTGCCGATGCCATCCCGACCCTGACGCCGGATAACCAGCGGATCGCGCAATCCGACAGCCGGCAATGCCGTTATCCCGTCGCGTTCATCACGGTGTCGACTCCCGGCAATCCTGCCGGAGGAACCGTCACGTTTCGCACCAGCAAATATCGATCGCCTTCGTTCCACGTCACCGACCAGCCGCAGAGAATTGCCCTGCCAAATCCGCTGCCTGACAGCGGCGGGCTGGACCCGCTGACCGTAGAGGGCAACGCCAAGGGCTTGCTCGTATCGCTTTATCCAACGGCACGGATGGAGCCGGCCACCGGCTCCACCACCGTCACGGTGCGATGGCCTGCGCGTCCTCCCTGCAAGTGAGATTTGCGCGCAAGTGAGTGTTGCAAGTGACCTTTTCCAAGTGAGACTTGAATGCAGAATTTTCTGAACGCGCGCTTCATCCTCGCGTTTATCCTGATCGGCGTGGTGACGGCAGGGGTTAGCGCCTTGCTGTTCAATCCGCAGATCGGCTTTTTCGGCTGGATCGGGTCGCTCTTCTCGGAGATGACGGCGCTGCGATTCGTCGGCATCGCGCTGACGACCGTCGCTGCGACCAGCGTCGGCTACATCGCCTCTCGTCTCGGGGCCGACCCCACGGCATCGGGCTTCGTCCCGATCGGAAGCGGCTATACCTATGGCCGCAGGCTGACCACCGATCCCGGGACCGGCGAGACCCGGATGGTGACGCGCACCGCGGACGATGCACTCGACGACCTCGACATGATGGTCGGGCTCGCCTCGGTCAAAACAGAGATCAACAAGCTGCTCGCGAGCCTGGAGGTCGAGCATCGGCGGCGCGAGCAGGGCTTGCCGGTGTTCGCAACGAGCCGGCACATGGTGTTCACCGGACCTCCGGGAGTCGGCAAGACCGTGGTGGCACGCGCTATCGGCGACATCTATCGCTCCCTCGGCGTGCTGCGGAAAGGCCATTTGATCGAAGCCGACCGCAGCCAGCTCGTCGCGAGCTATGTCGGTCAGACCGCGCCGAAGACGCTTGACGTCTGCCGCACCGCGCTCGACGGCGTCCTGTTCATCGACGAGGCCTACAGCCTGAGCGCTGCGGAGTGGAAGGGCGATTTCGGTCGCGAGGCCATCGAGGCACTGCTGAAATACATGGAAGACCATCGCGATCGCCTGGTCGTGATCGTCGCCGGCTATCCCGCCGAGATGCACCGCTTCATCGCCAGCAATCCAGGGCTTGCCAGCCGCTTCACAAAGACGATCGACTTCCCGGCCTACGACGCACTTGAGCTTTGCGAAATCTTCCGTGCCATGGCTTCCGAGCAGCAATATCTGCTGCCGATCGGCTTCGAGGCCGCGCTGGCGCCATGGATCGAATCGCAACGCGATGATCCGCAATGGGGCAATGCGCGCTCGATGCGGACCTTGCTGGAAAAGACCCGCGAGGCGCATGCCCTGCGCACGTCGCGAGATCCCAATGCGAGCGTCGCCGAGTTCGAGCTCAGTGATATTCAATCGGCCATCCGGGACAGCTGATCATGACGCCCGCAGTGCGTATCGTCGCCTTCCACGGAGCATTGTGGAACATCGATCCCTGGTATCGGTGGTCGTGGTACGCATGGCCCGCCGCGATGGCCGTGCTGATCGCGGGCTGGATTCTCCTCAGCAAGCCGGTCAACACCGGCGCTTGGGGCAACACCGGGAGCTGGGCCAAGCCGATCGTGCAGAAGGCGGCTACATCGACCGCAACCCCCATCAAGACGACCACGGCCAATGCGCTGGACCTCGAGGTCTTCAGCTGCTTTGCCAACAGCACCGTCGGCTCGGAGGCGGTTTGCACCAAGCTGATCGAGGGCGGCAAGATATCCGGCTCGAGGCTGGCATCTGTCTATACGCAACGAGGATTTATGCGACGCGACAGGGACCCCGATAGCGCGATGGCAGATTTCAACGCCGCGCTGAAGATACAGCCCGACTATCCGGCAGCCCTGAACGACCGCGCCTGGATCTACATGACGCGCGGAGATTACGACACCGCTCTCCAGGACCTCAACAAGACGGCCAGCCAGAGCACGCCCTGGGCAATTGCAGCCGTCGCTTACTATTACCGCGGTTTCGCCTATTTACGGCTGAAAGACTACGCGAAGGCGGTCGCCGATCTGAACGAAGCGATCAGGCGGCTGCCCAACAATGCCGACTATTACCTGGCGCGCGGCGAGGCCCTGCAGGGTCAGGAAAGCTATGACGCCGCCTTGGGCGACTTCGACGAGTTCAGCAAGCGCGCGCCGAAGGATCCGCGCGGTCTGCTGGCGCGTGCGGCGATCTTCGAAACCACGGGACGGCCGCGCGAGGCCCTGACGGCACTGGACGCCGCGGTCACGCTGGCGCCCGACAGCGATTTCGCCAGGTCGGAACGCGACCGTCTTCGCGAACAGGTAAAGGATGATGCTCCTGCGAAGAGCCGTCCTGCCGAACCGCCCCCGACCTGACCACCGTGGTCGCCGCACCTGCGCCAGACGCAGTTCGCACAGGCCGAGGCATGGAAACTGGTTTGCAGGATGGGCGGCGGTTGGCTGCGCTCATGCAGGCCGCGACGTCGAAGACTGCGCTTCCGGCAGCGCGAGGACCTCGCAGGGCGAGGCAATGCCGCGCAGCTTGTGCAGGCCGAGCGCAATCAGGGGCATGTCCGTCTCGGCCGCGAGCGCGCCCGACACCAGCACGGTCCGGCCGAGCGGCTTGCACAGGCCCTCGAGCCGACTGGCGAGATTCACGGCGGGGCCGATCGCCGTGAAGTCCAGCCGATTGGCGGCACCGATATTGCCCCAGAGCATCTCGCCGAGATGAAGGGCAGCGCCGAACGCAAGCGGCGGCAGACCTTGCGCGCCGCGCTCGGCGTTGAGATACGCCATCCCGGCCTCGGCGGCGCCTGCGGCGCGCAGAGCGGCCTCGCAGGCTCTGCGTGGCGACGCCTCGACCACCGGAAAGATCGCCAGCACGCCGTCACCGATGAATTTCAACACCTCGCCGCCGAAGGCATGGACGGCACCGGCAATGCGATCGAACCAGGCATCAAGCGCGGCGACGATTTCAACGGGCGGACTGGTTTCCGACAAGGTGGTGAAGCCGCGTAGATCGGCATAGAGCAGCGCGGCCTGGATGGTCTCGCCGAGGTCGCGCCGCAGGGGTGCCGCCAGCACCCGCTCGGCGCTGCGCTTGCCGAGATAGGCTTCCAGCGTCGCCCGCAACGTGGCGCGCGCTGCGAGCGTCGCGAGCGGCGTTGCGGCAAAGCGTGCGGCCTGGCGCAGCTGCTCGATGTCGTCTGATGTGAACGGACGCGGCCCGATCCAGCCGAGCAGCGGCCCGTCACGTCCGACAACATCTTCGTGCACGTCGCCATCAGCGATGCCGCGCAGCCAGCGGCGGCCGGCATCGTCAGGCAAATCGGGCGCGAGCCCGCCCGGCGCGAAGCCGAGGGCCTCGATCACCCGGCCATTGTCCGCCCGCCACAGCCATGTCCGCTTCGCGATCAGAGGATGCGGCACCTCCAGCGTCAGGGCGCCTGCCGCAAGCGGCACGCCATCGGCGAGCAGATGCGCGCCGAGTTCCGCAAGCAGGCGATCGGCGCCGGGACACTCGGAAGCGAAATCGACAAGCCAGGCAAGGGTTGGGGAGAGCTGCATGACCCGATGATGGCGAAGGAGGGCCGCCTTTGTCACGGGCAATCCTTGACGGGCTGCTTTGGCGCCGCCATGTGCCAGTATCACCTCAGGGATGATCGCCGATGACCGAGCCGTTCGTCTTGCGACGCGAGACCCAGATCGCCGCCCCGCGCGCCACCGTCTTCGCCTATTTGACCGATCCCGAGAAAATCCTGAGCTGGATGGGCTCCGATGCGACCACCGAGCCGCATCCCGGCGGGCTTTACCTGCTCAAGGGCATCGGCCCGCGTGCCAGCGTCGCCCGCGGCGCCTTCCGCGAGGTCGTGCCGGTGCATCGTCTCGCCTACACGTTCGGCTGGGAGGGCGGCCAGGAAGTGCCGCCCGGTTCGAGCCTGATCGAGATCGACCTGATCGAGCGCGATGGCGGCACGTTGCTGCGCATGACGCATAGCGGGCTGCCGACCGAGGAACAGGTGGCCGCGCACGCCAAGGGTTGGGCGCATTATCTGGAGCGGCTCACCAGTGTCGCCGCCGGCCGCGATCCCGGTCCGGACAAAGGCGTCTCAGACAATATGTAGATCTTGTAGGGTGGGCAAAGGCGCGCTCTTCGCGCCGCGCCCACCACCTTTCACCACCAGCAAATCGTGGGCACGCTTCGCTTTGCCCACCCTACAGCACGGCATTAGACAGCCGCGGTCGCAACCACCTGCGCCAAGAGCTGCTCGCGCCTTGCTTGCGAGCGCTGGCCCTTCATGGTCGCAGCGAAGCGCTCGAGGATGCCCTCTTCAAACGCGGTGACGATGGTGTCGTGGACGTAGCTCTTGCGGCAGATCGCCGGGGTGTTGGAGAGCTTGTCGGCCGCGGCGCGGATCGCGTTCAGCACCTGCTTTTTACGGCCGCGCTGGCTCGTCGCCGGCGTGATCCGCGACAGCGATTCCACGACGACGGCGGAGGCCATTAGCGTGCGGAAATCCTTCAGCGAAATCTTGATGCCGGCGATCTCGCGCAGGAACGCGTTCACCTGCGTGGTGCTGACCGCGCGCACGATGCCTTGGGCATCGCGATACTGGAACATGCGCTTGCCGGGGACGCCCTGCAAAATGCCGATGGCGCGCACCAGCTTGGCCGCATCGCACTCCTTGCGCACCGCCTTGCCGCCCTTCGCCTTGAAGGTCAGCACGAAGCAATCGTCCTCCAGCGTCACGTTGGACTTCAGCAGCGTGGTGGCGCCGCGAGTGCCGTTGAGACGGGCATAGGATTCATTGCCAGGACGGATCGCGGTGCGCGCGATCAGCTCGATCACCGCGGAAAGTGCAAACTCGCGCGTCGGCTCATCGCCCGACAGGAACGCCGACACCTTGCGCCGGATCTTGGGCAGGGCACCGACGAGCTTTTCCAGGCGATGCGCCTTGCGGTGCTCGCGGACCTTCTCCCAGTCGGCGTGATAGCGATATTGCAGCCGGCCGGCGGCATCGCGACCCACCGCCTGAAGATGCGAGCTCGGATCGGCCGAGTAGCGCACCTCGCGATAGGCCGGCGGCACCGCCATGGCGTGCAGCCGGCGAATGGTGCGGGCGTCGCGGATATGGGCGCCGTTGGGGCGAACGAAGGCATAGCCTTTGCCGCGCTTGATGCGGCGGATGGTCAGCTCGTTCTGGTCGCCGAGCCGCAGGCCCAGCTCCTTGGCAAGGGCCTCAACCGTCGCCGGGGAGGCCGAATCGAACACTTTCTTGGGGCTGGGACGGGTGGAACCCGATGGTTTCGGCCACTGTCCGAGGGCTTTGGCCAGCGCAATGGCAGCAGGATCGGCCGAGGCAGGCCGCATCGTCCCGAGATTCTGCTGATCCATCATAGTGTTACGCCTTGGCCCTGTGTGCTGCCGTTCAATGCCGCTGTTCTGATTTTTGTTCCAAGCCTGAGCCGGAGGGTCTCTTGGGACCCGGGTTAGCCACTTAGGGTGTTCCGAACGGCATTGCGAGTCCCGAATCAGTGAAAAGAGGTTTCTAAATACCTCCTGCGACGCATGGGCGCCCTGCGCGGCCCCTTTCCGGCGATTTGGGTAAAGAGCCCGAAAGCCGCGCCCCAGCCTGTTTCAGATTTGCGACATCAGGCCTGTCCCGCTTGATCTTCCGCATGGCCCGCCGCTCACCGAAGGTCCAGCTTGTGATCCTTGTCGGGGGCGGTTAGCCCGACGCATAATCGCTAAACGATGATGAAGTCGGCTCGCCAGTCACTGTGCTCGGCTTGCCGTATGTGGAGGGAAGCATGTCCGAGAAGATCTACGACGTCCCCGCGGAATGGGCCAAGCGCGCCTGGGTCGACCAGGCCAAGTACAAGGACATGTACGCCCGCTCGATCGCGGACCCGAACGGCTTCTGGGCCGAGCAGGCCAAGCGCATCGACTGGATGCACGCGCCGACCAGAATCGAGAACGTCTCCTTCGCGCCCGGCAACATCTCGATCAAATGGTTCGAGGACGGCATCCTCAACGTCGCCTATAATTGCATCGACCGCCATCTCGCCAAGCGCGGCAACCAGACCGCGATCATCTGGGAAGGCGACGATCCCTCGCAATCGAAGCATATCACCTACAGGCAGCTGCACGACGAGGTGTGCCGGATGGCCAACATCCTGCGCACCCGCAACGTCAAGAAGGGCGATCGCGTCACCATCTATCTGCCGATGATTCCGGAAGCGGCCTACGCGATGCTGGCCTGCGCACGGATCGGCGCGATCCATTCCGTGGTGTTCGCCGGCTTCTCGCCTGACAGCCTCGCGCAACGCATCAACGACTGTCAGTCCAAGGTCATCATCACCGCGGATGAAGGCCTGCGCGGCGGCAAGAAGGTGCCGCTGAAGGCCAATGTCGACGCGGCGCTCGCCAAGGCTGATGGCGTCGACTGGGTCGTCGTGGTCAAGCGCACCGGCGGTCAGGTCGAGATGAATCCGTCGCGCGATCTCTGGTATCACGACGCCGCCAAGATGGTGACGACGGAATGCCCGGTCGAGCATATGCATGCGGAGGATCCGCTGTTCATCCTCTACACGTCGGGCTCGACCGGCCAGCCCAAGGGCGTGCTGCACACCTCGGGCGGCTATCTCGTGTTCGCCTCGATGACGCATCAATACGTGTTCGACTATCACGACGGCGACGTCTACTGGTGCACCGCCGACGTCGGCTGGGTCACCGGCCACAGCTACATTCTCTACGGACCGCTCGCCAATGGCGCGACCACGCTGATGTTCGAAGGCGTGCCGAATTACCCGGACAATTCCCGTTTCTGGAACGTCATCGACAAGCACAAGGTCAACATCTTCTACACCGCGCCGACCGCGATCCGCGCGCTGATGCAGTCGGGCGACGAGCCGGTGAAGAAGACATCACGCGCCTCGCTTCGTCTGCTCGGCTCGGTCGGCGAGCCCATCAATCCGGAAGCCTGGGAATGGTATCACCGCGTCGTCGGCGAGGACCGCTGCCCGATCGTCGACACCTGGTGGCAGACCGAGACCGGCGGCATCCTGATCACACCGTTGCCGGGCGCGACCAAGCTGAAGCCGGGGTCAGCCACGCAGCCGTTCTTCGGCGTCGCGCCCGAAATCGTCGACGCCGACGGCAAGGTGCTCGAGGGTGAGACAACAGGCAATCTCTGCCTGACGCGCTCCTGGCCGGGCCAGATGCGCACCGTCTATGGCGATCATGCCCGCTTCGAGCAGACCTATTTCTCGACCTACAAGGGCAAGTACTTCACCGGCGACGGCTGCCGCCGCGACGCCGACGGCTACTACTGGATCACCGGCCGCGTCGACGACGTCATCAACGTCTCCGGCCACCGCATGGGCACCGCCGAGGTCGAAAGCGCGCTGGTGGCGCATGAGAAGGTGTCGGAAGCCGCCGTCGTCGGCTTCCCCCACGACATCAAGGGCCAGGGCATCTACGCCTATGTGACGCTGATGGCCGGCATCGAGCCGACCGAGGATCTGCGCAAGGAACTCGTCACCTGGGTGCGCAAGGAGATCGGACCGATCGCATCGCCCGACCAGATCCAGTTCGCCCCTAGCCTGCCAAAAACCCGCTCCGGCAAGATCATGCGCCGCATCCTGCGCAAGATCGCCGAGGACGAGCCAGGCAGCCTGGGGGACACCTCGACCTTGGCCGATCCCGCCGTGGTCGACGATCTCGTCAAGAACCGGCAGAACAAGAAGTCGGCGTAGGCCAGGCACCCTCATTCCGGGCGCGCGACAGCGCGACCCGGAATCTCGAGATTCTCAGGTGCGCAATTGCGCACCATAGTTCGATGCTTCGCATCGCCCCGGAATGACTGCCTGTCGCACCCTCACGCGCTTGTCAGCGCGCGGGCGCCCACACCCGCATCTTTCCCGCCGAGTGTTGTTTTCAGGTCATTTACTTTATTTCGAACATTTCCTTTCTTTCCCGTCCTGGCTCGCCCCTGGCGGCCGCGCGTGGAAACCGTCCGGTTAACAAGCGCGGTTAAGAATGTCTGGGCAGGCGGGCAATTGCCGGTTTTGCGTGAATTTGGACGATCCTTTTCGGGCTGAGGGGAAAATCGATGTCGATGAAGATTGCATTGGCGCTGGCTGCCACCATCGGGGCAGGGGCCTTGATGTCGACGGCGGTCGAAGCGCGGCCGGAGATCGTTGGAACCCACCTGGAAAACTATTCGCCCGGCACCATCGTGGTCAAAACCAACGAACGCCGGCTCTATCTGATCCTCGATGACGGCCACGCCGTGCGATATCCCGTCGGCGTCGGTAAATCAGGCAAGCAATGGGCCGGCACCACCCGCATCGACGGCAAGTATCGCAACCCGGCCTGGGCGCCGCCCGCCGAAGTCAAGCGTGACAAGCCGCAGCTTCCCGACGTGATCCCCGGCGGCTCGCCGCGCAACCCGATGGGCGTTGCGGCGATGACGCTGGCCGGCGGCGAATATGCCATCCACGGCACCAATGTGCCGGGCTCGGTCGGCGGCTTCGTCTCCTATGGCTGCATCCGCATGCTCAACGACGACATCACCGATCTCTACAGCCGCGTCTCGGTCGGAACGACGGTGGTCGTGACGCGCTGATCATTGCGATCAAGCCAGGATTTGAAAAGCCGCGTCGTCCGACGCGGCTTTTTCACTACCAGAAGCGCCAGCCGCGTCTGCACCAGCCGTCGCGATGACCGCCATTGTAGCTGCGTGCGTACCCGCCCGCGAGCATCGCCGCCGAAACGTTTGCGGTTCGTCTGGTCGCAACATCGGCGAGCACGCGTCCGTATTTTTCCGAACCGAGATTGTAGATGGTGACGCCGCCCTGAGCGAGCAGGTTGCGCAAAGCATCGGTGGCCGCTTCCGCCTTGTCCAACTCGTCCCGGCAGGACGCCTTCATCTCGGGCGCATCGATGCCGCGCAGGCGAACCCGCGCCACGAGATCGCGTCCGTCGCCTTGATGCACGCGCGCGAGAAACGTGTCGCCGTCGATCGTGCGGATGACATCGATCGGCAAACGGCTGTCGGGATTGCCGGACTGCTGAAGAATAATCCCGGCATCCTGCGCGCGTTCATCGGCCGGAAGCGGAAGTCGCCACTCGGTGCCATGCCGAAAAGCCAGCACGACCGCCACCACGACGCCGACCACGAACATCCAGGGCACAAGTCCGGAGAAGCGGCGGCCGAACGGTGAGCCGCCGTAAGAAGGTCGATAGGAACGATCCGGATCGAAGCGCGACATCCGCGCACGCTAAGGCTGAGTCGGCTGCACAGACAAGCGACCGCAAAAGAGCTGCGTCTCAAAAATCCGAGGCGATGCCCTTGCGCTCCCAATCGCCGTAGCGCGTGGGCTCGGGTCCCTTCGGACCCTGCAATTCCTTCGGCACGGCCTCGGCACGCGCCGCCGCGGCCCGCCGACGTTCCTCGGCTTCGGCCAGCGCGCGCTGCGCGGCGGGGGACAAGGGCTTGCGATCAGGAGCGGGAGGTTGGTCGTTCATGATCCATGGGTCCTAGCGCAGGATCTCGACCTGCGCGACGTCCAATAACGCATTGCTGAAATGGCTCCGGCGGGCTGAAATCGCCAGAGACCATTCTTACATTTGGCATATTCGCATGCCACAGAAGGTGTTCTCAAGGCATGCGCCATAAGGCGGAACTGCCGCCTCGCTCAGAACCTTACGTCCGCATGCCATCTCAACGTTTTGCCCCTCCGTCCGAAGTGCCCGGTCTTGCGGCGCGACGGATCGCTGCCGATATCGTCGACGGCGTCCTGCACAAGCACCGCACGCTCGATGACCAGCTCGATGGCTCCGGCGCCCATCCCGGACTGAAGACGCTCGCCGACCGCGACCGCGCGCTGATGCGGCGCCTGGTCGCAACTATTCTGCGCCGTCTCGGCACGCTCGGCCATGTGCTGTCGCGCCTGCTCGACAAAGGCATTCCGTCCGACGCGCCGCGCGCGCAGAGCGCGCTCTTGATCGGCGCCGCCCAGATTCTCTGGATGGACGTGCCCGACCACGCCGCGGTCGATCTCTCGGTTCGCCTGGTGCAATCCGATCGGCGCGCCGCGCGCTATGCCGGTCTCGTCAACGCCGTGCTGCGCCGCTGCGCGCGTGAGGGTCAGGCGCTGGTCGACGAGGTCGCATCGCAATCGCTCGACCTGCCGCCCTGGTTGCTGGCCCGCTGGAGCGCGCATTACGGCGAGGCGACCGCGCGGGACATGGCGCTGGCGCTCGGCCACGAACCGTCGCTCGACCTGACGGTGAAGTCCGATGCCGCGCAATGGGCGAGCCGGCTGCATGGCGAAGTGCTGCCGACCGGTTCGGTGCGCACGCTGCTGCACGGCTCGGTGACCATGCTGCCTGGCTTCGCCGAAGGACAATGGTGGGTGCAGGACGCCGCTGCCGCGCTGCCGGTCCGGCTGTTCGGCGACATCAAGGGCAAATCCATCGCCGACCTCTGCGCCGCGCCCGGCGGCAAGACCGCGCAGCTGGTGCAGGCAGGCGCGAAAGTCACCGCACTCGACCGTTCGCCCGCCCGGGTGGCGCGCCTGCGCGAAAATCTGAACCGCCTGTCGCTTCAGGCCGAGACTGTCGTTGCTGACGCCGTAGAATGGACCGGGCCAGCGGACGGCTTCGATGGAATCCTGATCGATGCGCCCTGCACCTCGACCGGAACGATCCGCCGGCATCCCGACGTTGCATGGCTGCGGCAGGAGTCCGACGTCGCCGCAATGACCGTTCTCCAGCGGCGGCTGCTGAGGAAATCGGTCTCGCTGCTCAAATCAGGCGGGACGCTGGTCTATTGCACCTGTTCGCTGGAACCCGAGGAAGGCGAGCAGGCCATCGCCACGCTGCTGGCTGCGGAGCCTGCGCTGCGCCGTGTGCCGATCGAAGCCAGCGAGGTCTCCGGCCTCAGCGAGACCATCACGGCCGAGGGCGATCTCCGGACCCTGCCGAGCCACCTGCCGCATGCCGACCCGAAGCTCGGCGGGCTCGACGGATTTTTCGCGGCCCGGCTCGTTAAATCCTGATTTTGCACCGGATTTTGCTACCACCACCCTGATTCGGGGCCTTTCAAGGTGGTGTCGGCCGTTCGATTTTGGGATTAATAAGGATTCGTCGGAATCCTCTCCCCCTTCAAGGCAAGGCGTGTCGGTCGCTCAACGCAGACGTATCTCGACGCTGGTCATGAACCGCTTCGCGCGGAACATGCTCGCGCGCGCGAGCGGCGGTTCCGTCGCGCTGTCGCGGGTCTGGCCGGGCCGGACCGATCGGCTGATCATCGCGCCGCATGATTTGCGCACTGCGGATGCGACGCGCGCGGCCGAGATCTATGCCGGCCGCTTCGTCTTCGCCGGCAAGATCGTCAATTGCCATGGCCGCTCGATCTTCGACCTCGATCCGCCGTCGGAGGATTGGGAGGTCGCGCTGCTCGGTTTCGGCTGGCTGCGGCATCTGCGCGCCGCCGATACCGCGCTGACCCGCGCCAACGCGCGCGCGCTGGTCGAGGACTGGATCAGCAACCCCGCCAACAAGCGCCGGCCGGTGGCCCGCCGCGCCGACGTGCTGGCGCGACGCGTGATCTCGCTGCTGTCGCAGGCGCCGCTGGTGCTCAACGACACCGACAACAAATTCTACCGCCGTTACTTGCGCGCACTGGCGCGCGAGATCCGCTTCCTGCGTTACACCATGGTCAACATCCCCGACGGGGTGCCGAAACTCCAGGTGCAGATCGCGCTGTGCTACACCACGCTTTGCCTCGCCAATCAGGCCCGCAATATCCGCAGCGCATCGAAAAAGCTCTCCGACGAGTTGCAGCGGCAGATCCTCCCCGACGGCGGCCACATCTCGCGCAATCCGGGTGCGCTGATCGAGCTCCTGATCGATCTGTTGCCGCTGCGGCAGACCTTTGCCGCGCGCAACATCGCGCCGCCGCCGGCGCTGCTCAATGCGATCGACCGCATGATGCCGATGCTGCGCTTCTTCCGGCACGGCGACGGCAATTTCGCTTTGTTCAACGGCATGAGCGCGACGCCATCGGATCTGCTCGCGACGCTGCTCGCCTATGATGATACCCATGGCGCGCCGATGGCGAACATGCCGCACACCGGCTTCCAGCGCCTCGATGCGGGCCCGACCACTGTCATCATCGACACCGGCGCGCCGCCGCCGCCCGGCGTCAGCCACGACGCGCATGCCGGTTGCCTGTCGTTCGAACTGTCCTCAGGCATCAGCCGCATCGTCACCAATTGCGGCATGCCGACCACAGGCCGCGACAATTGGCGGCCGTTTGCGCGCGGCACCGCGGCGCATTCGACGCTGACTTATCACGACACCTCGTCCTGCCAATTCGTCGAGATGTCGGCGATGAAGCGGCTGCTGCACGGCGCGCCGATCATCAGCGGCCCTCATGAGGTCGAGAGCTATCGCGAGGTCGTCGAGGGCGGCACGCTGCTGACGACCTCGCATAATGGCTATCTCGCCAAGTTCGGCGTGATCCATCGGCGCGTGCTGATGGTCGCCAATGACGGCACGCGGATCGACGGCGAGGACACGCTGTCGCCGCCGCAAGGCGCGCGGCTCAAGGGCGCTGACGCCGATTTCGCGCTGCGGTTTCATCTGCATCCCGCGGTGAAAGCGAGCCGGCTGTCGGATGCGCGCGGCGTCATGCTGGTGCTGCCGAACCGCGACGTCTGGACCTTCGAGGCGCTGGACGACAAGGTCGAGCTCGAGGACAGCGTGTTCCTGGCCGGCAATGACGGCCCGCGTCGCACCGCCCAGATCGTGATCCGCCAGGATGCCCGCCAGGCGCCCACGATCCGCTGGAGCTTTGTGCGCTCCACCGCCTCGCCCGCGGTCACCAATGCCCGCCGCAACGCACGGCGCGAGCCGGAACTTCCGCTGTAGACGCGCTCGATTCGGCCCCATCTCGGCGTTGTGAAAACGGCCAAAAGCTGCTATCGAGCGCTCGTTCGCGCGACTGGCGACCTTGGATGGAGCACCATCGGGAAGCGCGACACATAATCCGCCGCGCGCCTGGGCATAGACACTCCCTGAACAGAGGATCTTGCTCATGACTGACCATCCCCGTCGCGTCACCCGCGCCCTGCTCTCCGTCTCCGACAAATCGGGCCTGATCGAGTTCGCCAAGGCGCTTGCCGCGCATGACGTCGAGCTGGTCTCGACTGGCGGCACCGCAAAGGCGATCGCCGCGGCGGGCCTCAAGGTGAAGGATGTCTCGGACCTCACCGGCTTCCCCGAGATGATGGATGGCCGCGTCAAGACGCTGCATCCGAAGGTGCATGGCGGCCTGCTCGCAATTCGCGACAACAAGGAACATGCCGAGGCGATGAAGGCGCACGGCATCGCGCCGATCGATCTCCTCGTCGTCAACCTCTATCCGTTCGAGGCCACCGTCGACAAAGGCGCCGGCTTCGAGGATTGCATCGAGAATATCGACATCGGCGGCCCCGCGATGATCCGCGCCGCCGCGAAGAACCATGACGACGTCGCGGTCGTGGTCGAGGCCGACGACTACAAGGCCGTTCTCGACGAGCTCGCTGCCAACAACGGCGCGACCACGCTGAAGCTGCGCCGGCGGCTTGCGGCAAAGGCCTATGCCCGCACCGCGGCCTATGACGCCGCCATTTCCAACTGGTTCAACCGGCAGCTCGAGATTGACGCACCCGACTTCCGCGCCTTTGGCGGCAAGTTGATCCAGTCGCTGCGCTACGGCGAGAACCCGCACCAGACCGCGGCGTTTTACGCGACGCCCGACAAGCGCCCGGGCGTTTCGACCGCGCGGCAGCTCCAGGGCAAGGAGCTCTCCTACAACAACATCAACGACACCGACGCGGCCTATGAGTGCATCGGCGAGTTCGACACCAAGCGCACCGCGGCCTGCGTCATCGTCAAGCACGCCAACCCTTGCGGCGTCGCTGAAGGCGCGAACCTCGTCGAGGCCTATCGCAAGGCGCTGGCCTGCGATTCCACCTCCGCCTTCGGCGGCATCATCGCGATGAACCGGCCGCTCGATGCCGACACCGCGCGCGAGATCACGAAGATCTTCACCGAGGTCATCATCGCGCCTGACGCCAGCGAAGAGGCGATCGCCATCATCGGCGGCAAGAAAAACCTGCGCCTGCTGCTCGCAGGCAGCCTGCCCGATCCCCGCGCGCCGGGCCTCACGGCGAAGACGGTGGCCGGCGGGCTTCTGGTGCAGAGCCGCGACAACGCCGTGGTCGACGACATGACGTTCAAGGTCGTCACCAAGCGCGCGCCGACCGAAGCCGAAATGCGCGACCTGAAGTTCGCTTTCCGGGTGGCAAAGCACGTCAAGTCCAACACCATCATCTACGCCAAGGATCTCGCCACCGTCGGCATCGGCGCGGGTCAGATGAGCCGTGTCGATTCAGCCCGGATCGCGGCACGCAAGGCGCTGGATGCGGCCAACGAGCTGAAGCTGGCGGAGCCGCTGACCAAGGGCTCGGTGGTGGCGTCGGATGCGTTCTTCCCGTTCGCCGACGGCATGCTCGCCTGTATCGAGGCCGGCGCCACCGCGGTGGTGCAGCCCGGCGGCTCCATGCGCGATGACGAGGTGATCAAGGCCGCCGACGAGCATGGCATCGCCATGGTGTTCACGGGGACGAGGCACTTCCGGCACTGATCTATCAACTCGTCATTGCGAGCGAAGCGACGCAATCCAGTCTGTTTCCACAGAGAGGGTCTGGATTGCTTCGTCGCTTCGGTTCTCGCAATGACGGCGGCGAGATCGCGTAGCTTGGCTACTCTTTCACCCGCATCAACAACGCGAATCCCGTCACGAAAAACACGACCAGCACGGCCATGCCGGCCTTCTGGCTGGCGGTGGCCGCGGTGATCACGCCGATCAGCAGCGGGCCGATGAAGGACGTCACCTTCCCGGTCAGCGCGAACAGGCCAAAATACTGCGCGATACGATCCTTCGGCGCGAGGCGGATCAGCAGCGTGCGCGAGGCCGCTTGAAGCGGACCGCCGGCCGCGCCGATCAGGCAGCCGAGCACGATATAGGCACGCTCGGCGGCGGCGCCGAACAATGGCCCGCCCGGCACCGGCGGCGCGACCCTGACGAACAACACACTGTCCTTGTCCACCAGCAGGATCGCCGCGACCGAAAGCAGCAGGATCAACATGCTGCCGGCGATGACGCGCTTCGGACCAAGGTAGTCATCGAGCTTGCCGCCAAGCCAGGCACCAAAGGTGCCGGCGATGGCGAGAATGATGCCGAACGTGCCGATCTGGATCGTGTGCCAGCCAAAGGTGCCGGCCGCATAGATGCCACCGAAGGCGAACAGCGAGACGAGACCATCCGTGTAGATCATGTTGGCAAGCAGAAACGCGGCGAGCGATTTCTGCTGCGGCAGATCCTGCAGCGATTGCTTGAGATCAGCTAGTCCTTCGTACAGCGCCTCGCGCACCGGGCGCTTCGCCGGATAATCCGGCGTGAACAAGAACATCGGCGTTACGAAAACGATGAACCAGAGCCCGGTCAATGGTCCCGCAGCACGATCGCCTTCATGGGTGACGGGATCGAGCCCGAACAGCGGCGTGAAGCCGAGCAGCGTGCGGCCGGTCTCGGGGTTGGCGGCGAAGAAGCCGAGCACGATAATCAGGCTGACGATGCCGCCGATGTAACCGGTAGCCCAGCCGGTACCGGAGAGTCGGCCGATGCGGTCTGGCGGCACCAGCGTCGGCATCATGGCATTGTTGAACACGGTGGCGAATTCCGCGCCGACGCTGGCAAGCGCAACCGCAATGAGCAACGGCGGAATGATGGCGTGATCGCCGGGCTTGCCGATCCACAGCGCGCACGACGCCACCACCAGAACTGCGCCGAACGCGGCGATCCACGGCTTGCGGCGGCCGGAGGCATCCGCGATGGCGCCAAGCACCGGGGACAACAGCGCAATAGCCAGGCCAGCTGCTGCCATCGCAAAGCCCCACAACGACTGCCCCGTGGCAGGATCCGGCGCGACGTTGGTGGCGAAATAGGGCGCGAACACGAAGGTCGTGATCAGCGTGAAATAGGGCTGCGCGGCCCAATCGAAGAAGATCCAGCTGATGACGGCGGCGCGCGGCGGATAGGTTCGCAGGGCGCCGGCCAGGCGCGCATCGGGGGCGGTCGTCGTCGTCACGCAGTCCTCATCACAAAACAGTTTTGCCGCTCTTGGCGCAAACCGTATAGCATTGTTGCGACGCGTTAGAACTGGCCTGAAGCCTTGGCGGAAATTTGATGATGGCGTCATTTTCGACACGACGTGCTTTTTTCGCGCTGATCGCCACTCTGGCGTTTGGACTTGCAGCGGCAACCGCTCAGGATGCGCGGCGAGCGTATGTGCCGCCCGCGCTGGACGCCGTGCACGCCATCCCCGCCGAGCATGGCATGGTGGTGGCACAAGAGAAGATCTCGGCGCAGGTCGGCGCCGACATCTTGCGGCGCGGCGGCAATGCCGTCGACGCGGCCGTCGCCACCGGCTTTGCGATGGCGGTGACGTATCCGCGCGCCGGCAATATCGGCGGTGGCGGCTTCATGGTGATCCATTCCGCCGAACGCAATGAGGACGTCGCGATCGACTATCGCGAGACCGCACCTGCGGCGACGACGGCGCAGATTTTCCTCGGGCCCGACGGCAAGCCTGATGCCGCCAAGTCGCGCGATTCCGGGCTCGGCATCGGTGTGCCCGGCACTGTCGCAGGCCTGGCGCTGGCGCTGGAAAAATACGGCTCCGGACAATTCACGCTCGCGCAATTGCTCCAACCTGCGATCACACTCGCCCGCGATGGATTTGTCGTCACCGACGACATGGCCGACACGCTGCCGGGTTGGTATCCGCGACTGGCACGCTTTCCATCGTCAGCCAGGATTTTCGCAAAGCCTGATGGCACGCCGCTTGGCGAAGGCGACAGGCTGGTGCAGCGCGACCTCGCCGACACGCTGGCGAGCATCGCGGCCCAAGGTGTGCGCGGATTCTACGAGGGTCCGGTGGCGGAGAAGATCGCCAAGGCCGTCTCCGACGCCGGCGGCATCATGACGCCGGCCGATCTGAAGGCCTATCAGCCGGCGATCCGCACCCCGGTGCACGGCACCTATCGCGGCTACGACATCGTCTCGATGCCGCTGCCGTCCTCCGGCGGCGTGGTGCTGGTCGAGACGCTCAACATCCTCGAAGGCTTTCAGCTGGCGGATCTCAAGCAGGGCTCGCCAGCATCGCTGCATCTCCTGATCGAGGCCATGAAGCGCGCCTATGCCGATCGCGCGCGCTATCTCGGCGATCCGGCCTTTGTCAACGCGCCGATCGATACGCTCATTGCGAAGGACTACGCTGCCAAGCTCCGCACCGGCATCTCCACCGAGCACGCCACGCCGTCCAGGGACCTTGTTGCGAGCGCGGCCTCGCCGCGCGAGGGCAGCAACACCACGCACTACTCCGTCGTCGACAGCCGTGGCAACGCCGTCAGCAACACCTACACGCTGAACTTCAGCTACGGCATCGGCCTCGTTGCCGACGGCACCGGCGTGCTGCTCAACAACGAGCTCGACGATTTCACTGCTGCCGTCGGCGCTTCCAACGCCTACGGTCTCGTTGGCTATGAGGCCAATTTACCCGGGCCCGGAAAGCGGCCGTTGTCCTCGATGTCGCCGACCATCGTGCTGAAGGACGGCAAGCCGGTGCTGGTGACGGGCTCGCCGGGCGGCAGCCGCATCATCTCGACCGTGCTCCAGGTCATCGTGAATGTGCTCGACTACAGGATGGACGTCGCGGCCGCCGTGGCGGCGCCGCGGCTGCATCATCAATGGCTTCCGGATGAAGTGCGCATCGAGCGCGGCTTCCCCGACGACGTGCTGGCTAAGCTGAAGGCGATGGACCATCCCATTGTCGAGCCGATGGGACAGACATCGGCCAATTCGATTGCCGTGACGCCGAACGGCCCCCTCGGGGCGCCCGATCCGCGCACGCGCGGTGCGGAAGCCGCTGGACAGTAACCCGCTCCCGCATGGCACAACGGCGCGCGCCGGCTTGCGCCGGCCGCCGCGCGTGCTACCACCGGCCAATCAAAAGAATTTGCCGGGGAAACGCACATGACAACAGCCGCTCCGCTCCAGCGCATCGAGCGCGCCGAGATCGAGGACACCAGCCTTCTTGCTTTCTATCGCGACATGAACGTCGCCGAGCGCCGCACCTTCTGGGCCTGCGCAGCCGGCTGGGCGCTCGACGGCATGGACTTCATGATCTACCCGCTGGTGATCGGCACCATCATCGCGCTGTGGAAGGTCGATGCGGCCTCAGCCGGCCTTGCCGGCACGGTGACGCTGCTCGCCTCCGCCATCGGCGGCTGGCTCGGCGGCTATCTGTCCGACCATATCGGCCGGGTCAGGACGCTCCAGATCACCATCATCTGGTTTTCGTTCTTCTCGCTGGTTTGCGCAATCGTGCAGAATTTCGAGCAACTCCTGATCGCGCGCGCCGTGCTCGGCCTCGGCTTCGGCGGCGAATGGGCCGCCGGCGCCGTGCTGATGGGCGAGGCGATCCGGCCGCAATATCGCGGACGCGCCGTCGGCTCGGTGCAGTCGGGCTGGGCCGTCGGTTGGGGCCTTGCCGTGCTCTCGCAGGCGATCCTGTTTTCGCTGATGCCGGCAGAGACGGCGTGGCGCTGGATGTTCGTGATCGGGGCGCTGCCGGCGCTGCTGGTGTTCTATATCCGCCGCTCCGTCACTGAGCCGGAGATCGCGGCCGCCGCACGCGCCAAGCACGCGGAAACGGGCAGTCATCCCAAGCTGTGGGAGATCTTCACCTTTCCGATCGTGAAGACAACGGTGCTGGCATCGCTGATGGCGACGGGCTGCCAGGGCGGCTATTACGCCATCACTTTCTGGGTGCCGCAGTTCCTGACCAAGGAGCGGCATCTGTCGATCGTCGGCTCGACCGGCTATCTCTCGACGCTGATCATCGGCTCGTTCGTCGGCTATCTGGTCGGCGCCTGGCTTGCCGACCGAATCGGACGGCGCAATTTGTTCCTGATCTTCTCGATCGGCGCGATCGCCGTGGTGCTGCTCTACACGCAGCTGCCGCTCATCAACGAGATCCTGTGGGTGCTGGGCTTCCCGCTTGGCTTCTTCGCCTCGGGCTATTTCTCGGGGGTTGGCGCGTTCTTGACCGAGCTCTATCCGACGCGCCTGCGCGGCTCGGGCCAGGGCTTCTGCTACAATTTCGGCCGGGGCATCGGCGCGCTGTTTCCGTTCCTCGTCGGCGCGCTCTCGGCGACGACGTCGCTGGCCAATGCGATCGCGATCTTCGCGGTGGTGGCTTACGCGGTGTTCTTCATCGCGGCGTTCGCACTGCCGGAGACACGCGGGCGGGTGTTGCACGCGGATCAGTGAGTTGCTGTCGTTCCGGGGCACTCGAAGCGTGAACCCGGAACCTCGAGATTCTCAGGTGCGCAATTGCGCACCATAGTTCGGTGCTGCGCACCGGCCCGGAAATGACGGGAAAGAGACTTACCGCCCTACCTGATAAGGCCCGCCCTTTTCCAGCGCCCGCGCATAGGCCGGCCGCGCATGGATGCGCTCCAGGAACACCATCGCCTTGGGATGGCCTTGCTCGAGCCCGCCGCGCGCTTGCGCGGCTTCCAGCGGGAAGCTCATCTGGATGTCGGCCGCGGTGAACTCGCTGCCGGCGAACCACTCGCTTTTGCCGAGCTCGCCTTCCCAATAATCCATGTGCTGCTTGAGCTGCGGATTGACCAGCGTGGTCAGTGCCTGGTTCGAGACCTTGCGCACCAGCGGACGCAGCAGCGCCGGTGCACGCTTCGGCATCAGTGTGAACAGCAGCTTCAGCAGCAGCGGCGACATCGCGGACCCTTCCGCATAATGCAGCCAATAGGTGAAGCGCAGCCGCTCCGGTGTGTTCGGCGGCGGGATCAGCCGGCCGTTGCCGTAGGTCGCAACGAGATAATCGATGATCGCACCCGACTCGGCGATGGTGTTGCCGTTGTCGGTGATGACTGGCGACTTGCCGAGCGGATGGATCGCGCGCAGCTCCTTGGGCGCGCGCATGTCGGGCTGGCGTTGATAGCGCACGATCTCGTAGGGCACGCCCAACTCCTCGAGCAGCCACAGCACCCGCTGCGAACGCGAATTGTTGAGATGGTGGACGGTCAGCATCGCGAAATCCTTGGGACCGGGTGGTCTCGGCCGTGTACCTGCCAGCCCGGGAACACAATGTCGAGCCGGCCGGCCGGATATTTTCACCCGGGTATATTGACGGCGGCTATTTACCCGGGTATTAAAGCGGCCATCGCAGTCAATATGGCAATGATTTCAATGCTGAGGACTTTCACCGCCTTCCAGGGGCAGCGTCGCTTGGTGTCCGGGCCGGCTGGAGAAGTCGCGCTGGTCGTCAAGCGGATCGCGCCGCGGCCGGACGAGGCCATCATCATCTTCTCGGACGCCACGGGCCGATCGATCGACTTCGATCTGCGCGGCGGGGATCGCGAGGTGCTGGCGCGGCTGGCGAAGCAGATTCCGCCGCCGGTCGAGGAGACCGAGCCGCCGGCCGAGCCGCGCGGGCGCGGCCGGCCGAAGCTTGGCGTGGTCGCGCGCGAGGTGACGCTGCTGCCGCGGCATTGGGAATGGCTCAATGCGCAGCCCGGCGGCGCATCGGTCGCGCTGCGAAAGCTGGTCGAAGAGGCGAGGCGCGCGAGCGGTGACAAGGACCGCGAGCGGCAGGCGCGCGAAGCGGCCTATCACTTCATGTCGACCATGGCCGGCAACCTCGCGCAGTTCGAGGAAGCTTCGCGCGCGCTGTTCGCCGATGACCGGCGCCGCTTCACCGGACTGATTGCCGACTGGCCGGCCGACATCCGCGACCACATCGTCAAGCTCGCTTACAGCGACCGCGCGTAAGCCGCGCGCCGCTCTCCAACCACCCCATCGACGGCCGAGCCGCGCGTTGCGCGGCAACGGTTTTGCTCGCCCTGACGAAAGGCCCATCCATGTCTACTCCAAAACCGCTCTGGCAAACTTTCCTGCGCTTCCTCGCGCCGCTGATGCTGAGCAACGCGCTGCAATCGCTGTTCGGAACCGTCAGCAACGTCTATCTCGGCCAGATGATGGGCGTTGACGCGCTCGCCGCGGTCTCGACGTTCTTCCCGGTGTTCTTCTTCCTGTTCGCCTTCGTCATGGGCCTCAGCACCGGCGCCACCGTGCTGATCGGCCAGGCCTTCGGCGCGGGCAAGCACGACAGGATCAAGATGGTCGCCGGCACGACCCTCGCGGTCGGCCTGCTGCTCTCGATATCAGTGGGACTGGTGGGTGGTCTGCTCAGCCGGCAATTGATGATGGCGCTCGCAACGCCTGCGGACATTCTCGCTCCTGCCAGCGCTTATGCGCGGGTCATGCTGCTGACGATGCCCCTCGGCTTCACCTTCCTGCTGATGACGGCGATGATCCGCGGCGTCGGTGATGCCGTGACACCGCTGCTGGCGCTGGCGTTGTCGACCACGATCGGCTTGATCCTGACACCGATGCTGATCCACCTCGACATCGGCATCACCAGCCCGGCTTGGGCCGCCGCGATCTCCAACGCAGTGACGCTGATCGTGCTGGGCGCCTATCTGCCGCGAAAGAAGCACGCGCTTGCGCCGGACGCGGCACTGCTGCGCCATATCAGGCTCAATCGCGCCGTGATCGGACAGATCCTCGGCATCGGCCTGCCGAGCGCCACCGGCATGGTGGTCATGGCCATCGCCGAACTGGTCTTGCTCGGGCTCGTCAACGGCTTTGGATCCGATGCGACCGCTGCGTATGGCGCCGTGAACCAGGTGATGGGCTACACGCAGTTCACGGCCATGTCGATTTCGATCGCGGTCTCGATCCTCGGCGCGCAGGCCGTCGGCGGCGGCGACCGGGCGCGGCTCGACGGCATCGTCCGCACCGGTCTTGCGTTCAATCTCGTGCTGACCGGCGGGCTGGTGGCGCTGATCTATATGGTGCCGCGCGCCGTGCTCGGCATTTTCATCACCGACGGCGCCGTGCTCGACGTGGCGAAGGGCCTCCTCTTCGTCGCCTTGTGGAGTTCGGTGCCGTTCGGACTTGCGACCACGTTCTCTGGCGCGATGCGCGCGGCGGGCGTGGCGCTGACGCCGATGCTGCTGTCGATCTTCGCCATTGTCGCGATCGAGCTGCCGTCGGCGGTGATCCTCAGCCGCGCGATCGGCCTCCAGGGCGTATGGGCCGCCTATCCGATCGTGTTCTGCGCCATGTTCCTCTTGCAGATGGGCTATTACCTCCTGGTGTGGCGCAAGCGGGCAATCCAACGTCTGGGCTGATCAGCAAGATATTATGACCGTCATTAAACGGTGGACCTGTGGCGCGCCCTGCGCCACAATGGAGCAAAGCCAGATCGAAGAGCCAGGTCAAAGAGCCAAAGTCAGGGAGAACGAGATTGACCCGCACAGCCCCGCAATTCCTGTTCGACTTCGGCAGCCCGAACGCCTATCTCAGCCATCTCGCGATCCCCGCGATCGAGCAGCGGATCGGCGTCAAGTTCGAATATGTGCCGATCCTTCTCGGCGGCATCTTCAAGTCGACAAACAACAGATCGCCGGCGGAGACGCTGGCCGGCATCAAGAACAAGCGCGAATTTCAGGCCGTCGAGACCGAGCGCTTCATCAAGCGCTTCAAGGTCGAGCCTTACGTCTTCAACCCCCACTTTCCCGTCAACACGTTGAACCTGATGCGCACCGCGATCGCAGCGCAGCTCGAGGGCGTGTTCGAGAAATATGTCGACGCCGCCTTCCATCATATGTGGCGCGAGCCGAAGAAGATGGATGATCCCGAAATCGCGGCGAAGGCGCTGGCGTCTTCGGGCCTTGATGCTCAAAAGCTGTTCGCCCGCGCCCAGGAGCCCGAGGTGAAGGGCAAGCTGATCAAGAATACCGAGGAGGCGGTCGCCCGCGGCGCCTTCGGCTCGCCGACCTTTTTCGTCGGTAACGAGATGTTCTTCGGCAAGGAGCAGCTGCGCGAGGTCGAGGAGATGGTGTCGGGAAAGTGAAGCGCGCGAATGGCGAGTAGCGAATAGGCGAGTGGAAATCGCGCTTACTATTCGCTACTCCCTACTCGCCATTCGCGCCAATAGCAAAAGCGGAGCTCTACAATGCACATCCTCGTGGTCGGCGCCGGCGCCATCGGCGGCTATTTTGGTGGCAGGCTGTTGCAGGCCGGCCGCGACGTCACCTTCCTGGTCCGCACCAGGCGCGCCAGCGAGCTCGCAAGTGCGGGCCTCGTCATCAAGAGCCCCAATGGTGATGTCACCTTGAAGAATCCACCGACCGTGCAGGCCGACGCGATCAAGGACAAGTTCGACGTCGTGCTGCTCAGCTGCAAGGCGTTCGACCTCGATGATGCCATTACGTCGTTTGCGCCGGCGGTGGGCTCGAACACTGCGATCATCCCGATGCTCAACGGCATGAAGCATCTCGACATCCTCGATGCAAAATTCGGCAAGGAGCGCGTGCTCGGCGGTCTCTGCGCCATCGCCGCAACCTTGAACGAGAAGCGCGAAGTGGTGCAGCTGCAACCGATGCAGTCGATCAATTACGGCGAGCGCGACGGCACGATGTCGGATCGTGTCAAGGCGATCGACGAGACCTTCAAGAGCGGCATCAAGGGTGCCACGGCCAGCCCGAACATTTTGCAGGACATGTGGGAGAAGTGGGTATTCCTGTCTTCGCTCGCGGCGAGCACCAGCCTGATGCGCACCTCGGTCGGCAACATCCTCGCCGCGCCCGGCGGCCGGGATTTTCTGCTCGGCATGCTGGACGAGACCAGCGCGATCGCGACGGCATCAGGCTATCCGCCGGGCGGTCCGTTCTTCGAGCGGGTCAAGGGCAATCTCACCACCGAGGGCTCGCCGATGACGGCCTCGATGTTCCGCGACATCAAGGCGGGCTTGCCGGTCGAAGCCGATCACGTGATCGGCGACCTCATCACGCGCGCCGACGCGGCCAAGGTGCCGGTGCCGAAGCTGCGCATCGCGTATACGCATCTGAAGGCGTATGAGAAGCAGCGTGCGGGGTAGGTAGCAGCCACACATTCGGTGTCGTCCCGGCGAAGGCCGGGACCGCGTGATCTATCGAAGATTACCGCGGCATGCGCTGGTGAACGCCGAGCCTTCGCCGAGTTACTTTCTGTGGCTTTGGGTCCCGGCCTTCGCCGGGACGAGTGAGTTTGCCGCAACAGCCCGGCGCTAGTTGAAATACGCCAGATAATGCGCCACTGCCGTGATTTCCTCGTCGCTCATGTGATAGGCGACGTCGGCCATCGCGGCGACGCCGCCGCCGACGCGCTGGCCCGCTTTGTAGTCGTGCAGCGCCTTGACCAGATATTCCTCGCGCTGACCTGCAAGCCGCGCGACGGCTTTGGTGCCGGCAAAGCTGTCCGTGTGACATGAGGCGCAGCGGCGGCCGACGGCAACTTGCGCGCCTTTCTTCGACATATCCGGATCCTTGTCCTCGGCGGCCTTCGGCGGCGTCATCGCCGCGAAATAGGCGCCGAGGCTGCGGACGTCCTCGTTGGTGATCTCCTCTGCGATTGGCTGCATCTGCTCGTTCTTGCGCGAGCCGGCGCGGAAGAACACGAGCTGCCATTGCAGGAACTGATCGGGCTGGCCGGCCAGCGAGGGAATGTTCTCGGTCTGCGAGATGCCGTTCTCGCCGTGACAGCCGGAGCAGACGGCCGCCTTCTCCTGGACGGCGGCGTTGTCGGCGGCGCTGGCGGGGACGAATGCGATCGCTGCGAGCGAGAGCGCGCCGATTGCGTACAAAGAATACTGACGGCGCATGAGGACAATTCCGATCTATCGAGCGCGTCATTCCGGGCGTGCGGAGCACGAGCTATGATGCGCAATTGCGTATCAGAGAATCCATAACCACGAGTCGGGGTTATGGGTTCCGGACTTGCGCTGACGCGCAATCCGGAACGACGGGGTGAGACTCTGAAACGAAAGAGGCTGCGGCGCCTTTCGAGGCCACCGCAGCCTCTTGGTCAGGTCGCGCTACTTCTTGCTGTAGCTGATGCGGTAGATCGCGCCGGCCCAGTCGTCGGCGACGAGGATCGAACCGTCCTTGGCCAGAACGATGTCATCGGGGCGGCCGAGATAACCCTGGTCACCCTCGAGCCAGCCGGAGGCGAACACTTCCTGCTTGGCATTCTTGCCATCGGGCCCGACGATCACGCGCATGATGCGGGCGCCCTGGTACTTATGCCTGTTCCAGGAGCCGTGCTCGGCGATCAGGATGTTGTTCTTGTACTCGGCGGGGAACTGGTCGCCGGTATAGAACTTCATGCCGAGCGGAGCGACGTGGGCGCCGAGGTTCAGCACGGGCGGCGTGAACTCGGAGCACTTGTGCCCCATCGCGAACTTCGGATCGGGAAGGTCGCCCTGGTGGCAGTAGGGATAGCCGAAATGCTCGCCGATCTTGTTGATCATGTTCAGCTTGTCCGAGGGCAGGTCATCGCTGACCCAGTCGCGGGCATTCTCGGTGAACCAGTACTTGCCGGTGCGCGGATCGACGTCGCCGCCGACCGAGTTGCGAACGCCGAGCGCCCAGATTTCGGCATTGCCGGTCTTGGGATCGACGCGCCGGATCTGCGAGACGCTGGTCGGCGGAATGCCGACGTTGAAGGGCGGTCCGAACGGAATGTAGAACCAGCCATCCTTGTCGACGACGATGTACTTCCAGCCATGCGCGGCATAGGACGGCATGTCGTCGTAGACAACCTTGCCCTCGCCGGGATTGTCGAGCTTGTTCTCGATGTCGTCGTAGCGGATCAGCTTGTCGACCGCGATGACGTAGAGCGCGCCGTCCTTGACGGCGAGACCCGTGGGCATGTTCAGGCCCTTGAGGATGGTCTTGACCTCTTTCTTCCCGCCATTGTCCTTGATGGCGTAGACGTTGCCGAGGCCGAACGAGCCGACGAACAGCGTACCCTTGTCACCCCAGGCCATCTGCCGCGCCGCCAGCACGCCGGAGGCGTAGACCTCCATCTTGAAGCCCGGCGGCAGTTTCACCTTCTTGACGATGTTGGCGAGCTCGGCGTCGGAGGCGCCGGTCGGCGGACCCGAGGGCGGCGCAAGGCCCTTCTGCGCTTCGGTTTCGTCGCCGAGGAACCAGTCGTCCGGCGGATGGGTCCAGAATTCCTTGGTGCCGGATTCGTACTTCTTCAGCGCCCGGTTCTTGTCCTGCTGTTGTTGTGCGCTGGCAACGCTGGTTCCGGCAAGAAGGGCAACCGCTGCAAGCGCCAACACGGATCGATGGATGATCGATTTCATCGCGTCACTCCCCTAAGGCAGCCATCGGGGCTGCACATTCTTGTTTTGCTGTGTGAGTAGGCGAAGTTCGAAGTCTGCCCGCGAGGCAGACGCAAAAAGGTTAGCACATCTGCGGGCCGTGAGAAGCGCGTCGCGTGCGCGGCAGTTGCGCTCAATCAAATTGAGACGGATGTTCCTCACATCCTCGCAGGCGGCGACGACAACGTTCTCGCTGCAACGCGGAATCGGGATGGCGCCGCCTCTTTTGCGAGCAGCGAAGCAAGCCGACCGATACAAGGCTGCGAAAACAAACCCCAGGCGCAGTAGAACGGCGAGGTGCCGGTTCGCGCACGGTGACGCCAGCCACAGGGTCTGAAACATCGTGCGATTTGGCAAAACCGGCGACTATTTCACGACCGGGTACGGCCCGTCGTCAAACGGCGTGTCGTGATAGCCCTTCGATCCCACCTCGCGCGCCAGGGCGCTGCGGAAATCCGAGCCGGCGCGCAAGCTGCGCAGCACATGGGCGAAATCGAATTCGGGATGCCATCCGAGCTCGCGCCGCGCGCGCGCGTTGACATAGACGCGGTCGATCCCGGGGAACAGTCGCCAGCCGCGCGCGGCATAGAGCTCGGCGCAATCCGGGTAGAGCTCGCGCACGACATCGGCAGCATTGCGGGCGAGCGCGGCGAGCTGATGTTGCGAGAACGGACTGGTCGCCGAGACGATGTAACGGCCGAAGCCGATCGCGGGCGCACGCGCGACCGCGATCAGATGGGCGCTGACCGCGTCCGCTATATCCAGCCGTCGATAGAGCAGCTCGTTGGCCTGCGCGTTGTCCAGGGCGTAGGCCGACCGCATCGCAGGATCGTCGTCAGCTTCAGGAAAGAACCGCGAGGTCCGCAGGATGACCACCGGCAGGCTGCTCTCGCGAAAGAACAGCTCGCACAGATTTTCCGCCATCAGTTTCGTGGTGCCGTAGATGTTCTTCGGCACCGACGCCAGCTCCTCGGTGACCCACACCGCCTGTCCCGCCTCGGGCCGCAGCTGCGCGCCGAACGCGCTGGTGGTGCTGGTGAGGACAAAGCTCTTCACACCGGCCGCCAGCGCCGCCTCGAGCAGATTGAGCGTCGCGGTGACGTTGGTGTCGACAAAGGCCTGCTTGCCGTGGGTCGCTACATGCGGCTTGTGCAGCGTCGCGGTGTGGATCACGGCCGTGACGCCGTCCATCTGCTCCCGGACGAAGGTGCGATCGATGATCGAGCCGACGGCATCGGTGAACGGCGACGGCTTGAGGTCGATCCCACGCGCCGGGGAACCGCGACGCCGGAGCGTGCGAAGAATGGCTTCGCCGAGGTGGCCAGCGCTGCCGGTGACCAAGATTGTCATTACGTGTTTAACTTACCTACCAGACGAAGCGGTCTGGTCTCAATCCGCCGGAATGCAAGTATCCGCGCATGGATTCTGGCCATCCCGCTAGGCGGCTGCGGGTTCGTCCGCAAGTCTCTCCGATATTGCACGGAAGAACTCGACCTCTCCCTTTTGAGGCAAATCGTGAAGATTCCCGTGAATTAATGCGTTACGTTTCGCCGCAAGAATCCGGAGGAAGTCACCTTCGGATGGCGTGACATATCCCTCTTGCGCTAGCTGCTGCACAATGCGACCGGGCGTCTGCGGCTTCTCAAATGTTGCAGTCATTAGCCGTCGAGCGATCGCTTCAAACGTGGCCCAGCCAAGTATGAAGGCCGCAGAAACATGGTCTGAGTCCTGCAGCAGTTTGATCTCGTCGAGAAAGTTTTGAATCTGCTCGCGAGACTGCACCTGAAGTTCGCCATCGCGGCTCGCCGGCGTCACGACAATAACTCGTAGTTCCCAATCGGGATGATCTTTGATCAGGTTCGCGAGAGCCCGCGTCTTTTTCTGTTGGGCACTTTCCGATGTAACAAGTTCGATAGCTAGCTTTTTGTCTTTTCCGATCGCAATTGCGTCGGGATGTAAGTCAGCAAGGAATGGCGGCACAACGGGAGCGGTTGGATGCAGATATACCTCATAGCCTTCCGAACGGAGTTGAGGAATGAGGCCTTGCAAGAACTCGGCTTCTGAAATTCTAGCTGTCATCGCAACTCCCCGCGGGGCCTGTTCGAGAGACGCACATACAACGCGGGACGAGGTCCGCTGACGGCCGCCGCCACCATCTCAGTCGGATTTTCGACCTCGAACGGAATGCCCGGTTCGAATTTCTGAACAACAAGTCTTTCGACTTGCTGATCATCGACGTAAATGTGAGCTGAGAGGGCGTCGAGAATTGGCTTTACGATATTGTCGATATCACCACTCATTGGCTCATCCGGCAAATAATACAAGGTGATTCCGATCGGTTCTTGGCTGGCGAAATGCGGCTGAGGAATGACCGCCGTGCTTGCAGTCTTGACGCGCGCTTTCCACTCATTCCTGGACTCGGCTCGCTTTGCTTGAAGTGAGACGGCAGTTCCGTGAACTATGAATTCTATCGGGAACGACAATTCCATTGGGTCCGCGTGAACACCTGCTAAAAGAGGATATTATCGAATTCTGTTACGTCTGCGAGCAAGCGAAATCTACTACAACTAATCGCGGGCCGACTTGGCAACTTTTAGTTATTAGCCTCTCCTGGTCGCACACGACTGGGGCGCGATCGTGCAGTGCCGAACCGACGTCATACACCTCGGCGAAAGGCGATGCCTTCAGATCAATCCCGCGCGCCGATGCGCCGCGACGTCGCAGCGTCGGGAGAAGGGCCTATGACCAAAATCGTCGTATGACACCCACGTCAGCCGCCAGCAGCGTGGAAAACCACGGCCTGACCTGACTTGGCTGGATGCGCTGGGAAAAATTGGAGCGGGCGAAGGGGCTCGAACCCTCGACCCCGACCTTGGCAAGGTCGTGCTCTACCACTGAGCTACACCCGCATCCTGTGTCGGTCGCGTGACGCGCCGGCAACGGCTGTCGTATGCCAAAAGCGGGAGGCGAATGCAACAGCTACCGGCAGCATAGATGCGCATTCCGAGCCCCAATATGAGCCCTGGAGCGGCCGAATCGACCCAAAACGGCCCGGAACTGCCGAATCGGCAGCGACGGATTGAAATTCGGCCGGCCCGGCCCAATTTTAGGGCCTGAAACGAAGCATAGGCGATGGCGACGTGCTAAAGAGCCGCCATTCCAGACATCAGACGAGGGGATCCCGTGACGATCATCGACCAGGGTAACGGAGCGGCCCCGGCTGCGGCCGATCTGATCAAGGACACCACCACCCAAACCTTCGTGAAGGACGTCATCGAGGAATCGAAGCGCCAGCCGGTGCTCATCGACTTCTGGGCGGAATGGTGCGGCCCCTGCAAGCAGCTCACGCCGGTGCTCGAAAAGGCCGTCAAGGCGGCCAAGGGCAAGGTCAAGCTGGTCAAGATGAACATCGACCAGCATCCGGCGATCCCGGGCCAGATGGGCATCCAGTCGATCCCGGCCGTGATCGCCTTCGTCAACGGCCAGCCCGCCGACGGCTTCATGGGCGCGGTACCGGAGAGCCAGGTCAACGCCTTCATCGAGAAGCTGACCAAGGGCGTCACGGCGCCGGGCGAGCCCAACATCGCCGAGATCCTGCAGGAGGCCGAGGCCGTGCTCGCCGAGGGCGACACTGCTGCCGCCGCGCAGATCTACGCCGAAGTGCTGCAGTATGATTCAACCAACATCCCCGCGCTTGCCGGTCTCGCCAAATGCTACGCCATTTCGGGCGCGATGGAGCAGGCCAAGCAGACGCTGGCCATGGTGCCGGAATCCAAGCGCAACGACCCGGCCGTGAAGGCGGTGCAGACCGCGATCGATCTCGCCGAGCAGGCCAAGCAGCTCGGTCCAATTGCCGAGCTGGAACAGAAAGTCGCCGCAAACCCGCTCGATCATCAGGCGCGCTTCGACCTTGCCACCGCGCTGAACGCGAAGGGCGACCGGGCAGCCGCGACCGAGCAGCTGCTCGCGATCGTCAAGCGCGACCGCAAATGGAACGATGACGGCGCCCGCAAGCAGCTGGTGCAGTTCTTCGAAGCCTGGGGCGGTGCGGACGAGGCCACCGTCGAGGGCCGCAAGCGGCTGTCGACCATCCTGTTCTCATAAGCTCAGGTCGCAATTCAGGCGGGGACTGAGATGCCGATCAACATCGAATATCGCGGCCCCGCCGACCTGCCGGAAATCATTCCGGTGTTTCCCCTGCCGGGCGCGCTGCTGCTGCCGCGCGGCCAGATGCCGCTCAACATCTTCGAGCCGCGCTATCTGGCGATGGTCGACGACAGCTTCCGCGATGGTCATCGCCTGATCGGCATGATCCAGCCCGACGTGGCGCATTCGCCGAAAAATTCCGACAGGCCGGCGCTGTTCCGCGTCGGCTGCGTCGGCCGCATCACCCAGCTCGCCGAATCCGGCGACGGCCGCTACATCCTCGAGCTGACCGGCGTTGCCCGCTTCAAGGTGATCGAGGAGCTCGACGTGCTGACCCCCTACCGGCAGTGCAAGGTCGATTTCTTCGCCTTCACCGACGATTTCAAGGCGCGGCTGGGTGAGGAGGCGGTCAACCGCGAGGCGCTGCTGGTGGCGCTGGCGGAGTTTCTGAAGGCCAACAATCTCAAGGTCGACTGGGAGGGCGTCGAGAGCGCGCCCAACGAGGCGCTGGTCAATGCGCTGGCGATGATGTCGCCCTATGGCCCGGCCGAGAAGCAGGCCATGCTGGAAGCGCCTGACCTGAAGACCCGGGCCGAGATCCTGATCGCGGTGACCGAGATGGACCTCGCCAAGAAGCGCACCAGCGGCGATCCGCCGCTGCAGTGACGGGCGCGGTGCATCCGCGAATGCGGTGTGCCCCCTCTCCTGGCGGGCGCAAGCGGGAGAGGGAGCGCACTGCCTGCGTGGCCGCTACCCGAACCGCTCCACCGCCCAGGCGAACAGGCTGCCCGGGATCGGCGGCTGCAGCGAGCGGCCTTTGCCTGAGATGTGCAGGCCGATCACGTTGGGATCGGTGACGATGCCGAGATAGCTCGACGGCTCGAAGAACAGCTTTGGCTCAGAATGTACCGCGTAGAACGATCGCTTCGGCAACGCCTTTTGCAGATCGCCCGAACGCTTGGCGAGGATGGTGAGTGCCGGCGGCCCGAAGATGGCGATGCGAAGGTCGGACAGACGCTGCGAGCCGCCGCTCAGCTTCCGTATCGCAAAGCTCAGGCGATGGCTCGGCGACAGCCATTCCGGCGTCAGCTCCTCCTGCTGCATCAGATTCTCGAAGGCGGCAACGATCGGATGCTGCGGCGGCAGATAGAGCACCGAGTTGCCGAGCCGGCGGGATCGCTCCCAGGCAAAGTATGGCTTTGCCGGATCGATCTCGACGGGTTTGAGCAGCAGCACGTCGGCGTCGAGCCAGAGGCCGAGATCCTTCGCCATCAGCTTGATGCGGAAGAAGTCGCTGAACTGAAGCGTGGTCCAGTCGCGCCAGCTGCCGTCGGGCTGCGGCGGCCGCAACCGTTCGGAGAAGGCGTGCGGCAGGATCGCTTCGGCGTCCGCGTTCTCGACGCCCGCCGGAAGACCCGGGATGGTGTCGAAACTATAGACCGTGACCTTGTGGCCGGCCGCCAGCTGCGAGCGCAGGCAGGTCTGGCGCAGCGCGTCCATCGGGCCATGCCAGAAGGTGACGATCTCGGGAAGCATGAGGCGAGCTATACGGGATATCGGCGGCAAAGCAAAAGCCCCGGCGCGGCTCACGCACCGGGGCCTTGAACGAGGCTTGATCTCAGGCCCAGGCGCGTTCGCGCTTGAGCTTCTCTTCATAGCTGTCGATCGAGGACTTCTTCTCCATCGTCAGCCCGATGTCGTCGAGGCCGTTGATCAGGCAGTGCTTGCGGAACGGGTCGATCTCGAACTTGACCTTGCCGCCATCGGGGCCGCGGATCTCCTGGTTGGGCAGGTCGATCGTCAGCGTCGCGTTGGCGCCGCGCTCGGCATCGTCGAACAGCTTGTCGAGGTCTTCCTGCGAAACGCGGATCGGCAGAATGCCGTTCTTGAAGCAATTGTTGTAGAAGATGTCGCCGAACGAGGTCGAGATCACGCAGCGGATGCCGAAGTCGAGCAGCGCCCAGGGCGCGTGCTCGCGGCTCGAGCCGCAGCCGAAATTGTCGCCGGCGACCAGCACCTTCGCGTTGCGATAGGCTGATTGGTTGAGGACGAAATCCGGGTTCTCGCTGCCGTCGTCCTTGTAGCGCTGCTCGGAGAAGAGCCCCTTGCCAAGGCCGGTGCGCTTGATGGTCTTGAGGTACTGCTTCGGAATGATCATGTCGGTGTCGACATTGATGATCTTCAGCGGCGCCGCGACGCCTTCCAGCGTGGTGAACTTGTCCATCTCGGGATTCCCGGTTCGAAGTCAGGGGAGGGCTGTTTAGCCCGGTTGGCGCATAAATCCTAGGCCGGATTCGGCAGTCTTGATCTGCCAGTCAGCTTGGCGGAGCCATGCTGTCAGGGGCAAAGCCGGTCGGCAGGCCGTCGATGCTCTTCATGTTCTTCAGGCCCCAGTATTTTCGTAAGTTGTTGACGCCCTGGGCCGTCCAGTAACGGATGAGGCTGCCACGCTCTTGCTTGTAGTCGAATAGTGGCACGCCCATACCGCACGACGTCTGCACGAGATCGACCGAGAGACGCACGATCTGGCGGGCGCCCACCATGTCCTCGAAGCGAGGGGCGAGCTCGGCATATTCAGGCGTGCCGCGCATGATCGAGCGGCCCTGGCCATAGAGCCGCAGGATCACCGGCGGGCCTTCGAAGGCGCAGAACATGATGGTCAGGCGCTTGTCATCCGATGCGATCAGGTGGGCGCGGGTCTCGCTGCCGCTGCCGGTGCAATCGAGATAGGCGACGTCGTTCGCTTCGAGGATCCGGAACGACGACAGGCCCTTGGGGGAGACGTTGATGCGCCCCTTCGGCGGGGCGCTCGCGACGAAGAAGATCTTCTGCCGCTCGATGAACGCCCTGTGCTCGGGTTCGATCCCGGTGAATTGCTTGCCCATGTCCGTGGGTCCTCTGCTCGGTGACAGCGCCTCCGAGGCAAAGAAGCTAACACATCTGGGGTACCGGTTTAAGAACATAAGATATGCTGGTATAAAAACCACCATGAAACGAGCAGATCCGATCGCTCCGGCGCTCTCGCTCAGCGCATTCTTGCGGGCGCTCCGGGAGCGTCAGTCTCCGGTGGAATTCGGCATCGCCGCGGGACCACGGCGGCGCACGCCCGGCCTCCGGCGCGAGGAGGTCGCCCAGCTCTGCGGCTTGAGCGTCACCTGGTACACCTGGATCGAGCAGGGGCGCGATGTGTCCGTCTCTGCTTCGGCACTTGCGCGCATCGCCCGCGGATTGCGCCTGTCACCTGCCGAGCGCGCTTATCTGTTTGAAGTCGCGGGCAAGCGCGATCCCGAGCGGCCGGGCCACAGAGACCATCCACCCGGGGAGATCCTGGCCTGCGTCGATGCAATCGATGGTCCCGCCTACATCCTCGATCGCACATGGAGCGCGCGCCGCTGGAATGCACAAGCGTCGCGCTTGTTTGCAGGATGGCTCGATGATGACGGTGAAAAGAACCTGCTGCGCTACATCTTCCTCAGGCCGGAGGCGCGAAGCCTGATCCTTGACTGGGCCTCCCGTGCGCAGCGCGTCGTCGCCGAGTTCCGTGCCGCGGTGACAGCCTACTCCGACGATCCGGACATTCGCCGGCTCGTGGAGGAGCTGAGACTGGCAAGCGCGGACTTCGAACGTTGCTGGGACACACAGGGCGTCCTGACCCGCGAAGGCGGCGAACGCGCGTTCAATCATCCGACCATGGGACTGCGGCGTTATCAGCAGGTGTCGCTATCGCTCGCGGGCTGGCCCGACTATCGGCTGACGATGCTTCTGCCTGCGCCATCGCCGCGCGATCGATGATTTCCTATTCGGCCTGCGCCTCGATCGCTGCCATGTCGTCGTCCGAGAGACCGAAATGGTGGCCGATCTCGTGGATCAGGACGTGACGGACGATATGGCCGAGGCTTTCGTCGTGCTCGGCCCAGTAATCCAGGATCGGGCGGCGGTAGAGCCAGACCATGTTCGGCAGCCGCGCCACATCGCCAAGACTCTGCTGGGGCAGGCCGACGCCCTGGAACAGGCCGAGCAGGTCGAACTCGCTCTCGCAGTCCATCTCGTCGAGCACCTCCTCGGTCGGGAAGTCGTCGACGCGGATGATCAGGCCCTCGCAGAGCCCGCGAAACTCCGCCGGCAGGCGCTCGAAAATGTCGTGCGCCGCAGCTTCCATCTCGGCCAGCGAGGGCGCTTTCAGGTCCATCCACATGCGCACCTCTTAGCGCGGGTTTCGCAGCGATGCATCCGGCTTTATAAGCGCGTGAGGTTGACGGGCGCGGCCAAAACGGGGAGCGTGGGGGCCAAGTGGGCCTCGGTCGAGGGTGGTTCAGGTGGGCGATAAAATGCGAGCAAAAACAGCGGCGGCTCTACTGTGCATGGGGTTGTTTTCGCAAGTCGGCATGAGTGCCCAAGCAGAGACGGCCGGCACTGTCGTCCGCATGGCCCAGGCGGTGTCGCCCGACGACATCCCGCCGCCGCGGAAGCGGCCCCAGACCCGCCTGCGCGTCACGCCCTATGACAGCCCTGACGCCGTCTATCCGCGCTACAATCCGGGTCCCGATGCGGTGCGCGAGTGCAACGTTGCCTATGTGCAGGAACACAGGCCCAGCGGCACCGTGATCACGCCGCATATGAGCTGCTACTGGCGTCGCGGCTGATACCGGTTCAGTGCCCGCGCAGCGCGCCGATCAGGCCGGCGCCGACAACCAGCGCGGACACGCCATAGACCAGGATCGCCATCACCAGCTGCGTCAACGGGCTTGCCGTGCCGCTCTCGACGCCCGGCCCTTGCGAGGCCAGTGCCGAGCTCGCGCCAAGGACGACGCCAAGCGCAATGCTCGCTGCGATGGCCAGGCGCGATATCAGCAATGCTCGAAACTGTGTCATGACCATCTTCTGCATCAGCTCGACCAGAAGATACGTACGTCGCTGACGGCTGGTTGTTCATCCATGGCAGATTCAGGTGCAGCGTTCCAGATTGGCCGCTTTTGACTTGCAGGCCGCCGCGTGATCCTCTCATGTTGCCGGCGGAGGTCGCCATGACGAGATGGATCGCATTGACCGTTGCTGCCGGGCTCGCCGCAAGCCTGCCTCACGCATCCGTCGCGCAGAAGGTGACGAAGCTGCCGGACGCCTCTGCGGGCCGCGCGGTGTTCGATGGGCGACGGCACGTGCGATACGATGCTGCCCGCCACGCTCCGCGGCCTGATCCGCACTACTACGCGCGGCCCGTCTATTACCGTCCCTATCCTTACGCTGTGCCCGCGCCCTTCGTGCTCGGCTACGGGCCGTTCTGGTGACGCGGCGTGCCTTGCGCGGCGCGTCGTTCATTCATGGCGCATTCACGTCGTCGACTCTAGTTTAACCTCGTGAGCGACTGCAAATGAACAGCGACGGCGGGACGACGACGCCGCGATAACGCTGTCCAGTTTCAGGGAGACATTCGATGCCGAGGATCATGCGTCCCGGGACAAGCTCGCTGCGCCTGCTCGGGCTCGCCGCTGTTGCTGCTCTGCTGTTGTCGTCAGGACTTGCGCGCCGCGCTGAAGCGATGACGCCGATCAATCCGACCGCGCTGCCCGCGGCGAAGGCTGCAAGCGACGACATGATGATCCAGGTCCGCCATGGCGGCGGGGGCGGTGGACATTTCCACGGCGGCGGCGGACATTTCGGCGGCTTCCATGGCGGGGGAGGGCACTTCGGTGGCTTCCACGGTGGCGGCTATCGCTATGGCGGCTTCCACCACTTTGGCGGACATGGCGGCTACCATCGCCACTGGGGCGGCACCTATCGTCCGTATTACGGCTATCGCCACTTCCACCGGCGCTATTATTACGGCGGCTATTATCCCTATTATAACTATCCGCGCCGCTGCCGGATCATCTGGACCTATTACGGCCCCCGCCGCATCTGCCGCTGGCATCGCTGGCACTATCCGTATCGCTATTGGTGATGTGAGTTGCTAGCTCAGCACTCGTCATGGCCGGGCTTGTCCCGGCCATCCACGTTCTTGGTCTGGGTAAGAAAGTTCGTGGATGCCCGGGACAAGCCCGGGCATGACGGAGAATCTGGCTAGAGCCAGCCCTTCACATTCCACGACGACGGCTTCCACCGCATCAGCGTCTCGATCTTCCACTGCTTGAACATCGCCGGTGGCCAGCGGCTGAGCCTCGAGGTCTCCTCGACCTCGGGCTTGGCGACGATGTGCAGCTGCGGCGCGCGCCGCCGGTGCTGGCGGGTCGCCTCGCCGATCAGATCCACATATTCAGGCTTGTTGGCCATGAGACGTGTCCTCGCGAGATCGTCGCGAGGACACTGTCGGCGCTGCGGCTTAACGACGGCTTGCCGCGTTCGTTCAAATTGGAGGGAGCAGCTTAGCGCCAGTCCCTGACGTCGACGAAGTGGCCCGCGATCGCGGCGGCCGCGGCCATCGCCGGCGACACCAGATGCGTGCGGCCCTTGAAGCCCTGGCGGCCCTCGAAATTGCGGTTCGAGGTCGAGGCGCAGCGCTCTTCCGGCTTCAGCTTGTCCGGGTTCATGGCGAGGCACATCGAGCAGCCCGGCTCGCGCCATTCGAAGCCGGCCTTGATGAAGATCTTGTCGAGCCCCTCGGCTTCGGCCTGCTCCTTCACGATGCCGGAGCCCGGCACCACCATGGCGTTGACGTTGGCGGAAACGGTCTTGCCTTCGGCAATCTTCGCTGCCGCGCGCAAATCTTCAATGCGGCCGTTGGTGCAGGAGCCGATGAAGACGCGGTCGAGCTTGATGTCGGTGATCTTCGTCCCCGCCGTCAGGCCCATATATTTCAGCGCGCGATGCTTGGAGATGCGCTTGGCTTCATCAGCGATCTTGTCAGGATCTGGCACGATGCCGGTGACGGAGATGACGTCCTCAGGTGAAGTGCCCCAGGTCACGATCGGCGGCAGCTTTGCTGCATCGAGGCGCAGCTCGTGGTCGAAATGCGCGCCGTCGTCGGAGCGCAGCTTTTCCCAGTGCCGCATCGCCGCATCCCAGGCCGCGCCCTTTGGCGACTTCGGCCGGTCGCGCAGGAAGTCGTAGGCCTTCTGGTCGGGTGCAACCAGACCGGCGCGCGCACCGCCTTCGATCGACATGTTGCAGACCGTCATGCGGCCTTCCATGGAGAGCGCGCGGATCGCATCGCCGGCATATTCCAGCACATAGCCGGTGCCGCCTGCGGTACCGATCTCGCCGATGATGGCGAGAATGATATCCTTGCCGGTCACGCCGTCGGGCAATTTGCCGTCGACGGTGACGCGCATGTTCTTTGCCTTCTTCTGGATCAGCGTCTGCGTCGCCAGAACGTGCTCGACCTCGGAGGTGCCGATGCCGTGCGCGAGCGCGCCGAACGCGCCATGCGTCGAGGTGTGGCTGTCACCGCAAACGATGGTGGTGCCGGGCAGCGTGAATCCCTGCTCGGGGCCGATGACATGGACGATGCCCTGGCGCTTGTCGAACTCGTTGTAATATTCGATGCCGAATTCCTTGGCGTTCTCGGCCAGCGCCTTGATCTGCTCGATGCTCTCAGGATCCGGGTTCGGCTTGGTGCGGTCGGTGGTCGGCACGTTGTGGTCGACGACGGCGAGCGTCTTCTCGGGCGCATGCACCTTGCGCCCTGTCGCGCGCAGGCCTTCGAACGCCTGCGGCGAGGTCACCTCGTGCACCAGATGGCGGTCGATATAGAGCAGGCAGGTGCCGTCCTCGGCTTCGTGCACCAGATGGTCGTTCCAGATCTTGTCGTACAGGGTGGTCGGCTTGGACATGAGCTTCAGCTCCGAAGGAATGTGTGTAAGCGATGAGCGCGGCGGGCCGCGCAGGGCAACAAAATCGTCAGCGCAGCTTTTAGGCTGCGCGCGTAAGTTCTGACGTTGCCGAGGTCGCGAAGCGTCCGAAGAACCGGCCAGGCAGCCGCGAGCGATCGTCAATGACGATGCGCTGGGGGCTCACGAAGCTGGTCAGATCTGGAAACATTCCAGGAATATATAGCAGGCCGAATTGGAATCGCGAGTGCTTTGACGCGCGCGGCTGGCGCAACAAAAAAGCGCGGAGCCGAGCCCCGCGCTTTTCGAAATATTCGTCTGGTTGCGAAGCTTACTCGCCGACGGCGGCCTGGCGGTCCTGCTTCTCGACGATGCGGGCCGACTTGCCGCGCAGGTTGCGGAGGTAATAGAGCTTGGCGCGACGGACCTTGCCGCGGCGCACCACCTTGATCGAGTCGATCATCGGCGACATCACCGGGAACACGCGCTCGACGCCTTCGCCGTAGGAGATCTTGCGGACGGTGAAGCTCTCGTTCAGGCCACCGCCGGAACGGCCGATGCAGACGCCTTCATAGGCCTGCACGCGGGTGCGATCGCCTTCGACGACCTTGACGTTGACGATCACGGTGTCGCCGGGACCGAATTCCGGAATGTCCTTGCCGGCGGACAGCTTGTCGAATTGCTCTTGCTCGAGCTGCTTGATCAGGTTCATGGGTAAATCTCCATCGGCGCGCCCAGCCTTTAGAAACGGGGGCTGCGCGAAATTCGTCTATCCAGCCATTGCGGATGTGGCCGCTCCTATAAGGCAAGCCGGAGCGTTTGTCACCCGTCTGTCTTGTTTTTTGGCGTTTTTTGGCGTCCGGGCCGATTCGGGGCTTTGGGCGGGATTTGGGCCCATAAATCAGGCCGCCGGGCCGCCGTCAGGGCCTCGGATTGCGCTCGCCGCCAGGCGGCGACCTTGGCATGATCGCCGGAGGTCAGGATTTCCGGGATCGGAACCCCCTCGAACAGCTGCGGCCGCGTGTATTGAGGGTATTCAAGCAGGCCGTCGGAAAAACTCTCCTCGGCTCCCGAAGCTTCCTTGCCCATCACGCCCGGCAGCAGCCGGACGCAGGCGTCAATCAGCGCCATCGCGGCGAGTTCGCCCCCTGAGAGCACGTAATCGCCAATCGAGACCTCCTCCAGGCCACGCGCATCGATCACCCGCTGGTCGATCCCTTCGAATCGCCCGCAGACGATGAGGGGGCCGGGGCCCTGGGCGAGTTCCACCACGTGAGCCTGGGTCAATGGCCGACCGCGCGGGCTCATCAGCAGGCGAGGGCGCTCGGGACCGATCTCGGCGGCATCGATGGCCGCCGCCAGAACGTCGGCCCGCAGGACCATGCCCGGGCCGCCGCCGGCGGGAGTGTCGTCAACGCTGCGATGACGGTCCGTGGCGGAAGCCCTGATATCCCGCGCCTCGATCTGCCAGAGGTCGGAGGCCAGCGCGCGACCGGCCAGGCTCACGCCGAGCGGCCCCGGAAACATCTCCGGAAACAGCGTCAGCACCGTCGCGCGCCAGGGGAAGGAGTTGGTCATCGTTTCCATCGTCGTCCCGGCGAAGGCCGGGACCCATAGCCACAGCCGGTCGTGTTGCGGCGGCTGCAGCGACTAGCTTAGCGAAAAATTGAGATTGGTGGTTATGGGTCCCGGCCTTCGCCGGGACGACTCGTGGTGGGAGCATCGCGATCCTCCCCCTCGATCTCCTGCGGCAGCGCGATCACGACACGGCCGCCTTTGAGATCGACCTCAGGCACCACGGCGTTGGAGAACGGCAGCAGCATCGTCGCGCCTTTGAGCCGGGCGATCTCGATGATGTCGCCGGCGCCGAAATTATGGATCGCGAGCACGCGGCCGAGTGCGTCGCCGTCGGTGGTGACGGCGGCGAGCCCGATCAGATCGGCGTGGTAATATTCGTCCTCGTCGGTCGCGGGCAGCTTTTCGCGCGCGACGTAGAGCTCGATGCCGTTGAGGCGCTCGGCCTCATCGCGGGTCGCGACGCCCTTGAAGGTTGCGACCAGATGATCCCGGGCTTCGCGGATTTGCGCCAGCTCGAACTGGCGCTTGCCGTCCTTGGAGAGAAGCGGACCGTAGCGCTTCACGGCAAAGGGATCTTCGGTGAAGGTCCACAATTTGACCGCGCCGCGCACGCCATGCGCGGCGCCGATCCGCGCGACGCAGATCAGCGCCGACATGGCCTAGCCCTTAAGCCTTCGCGGCGGCTTCGGCCTGCGCCTTGCGCTCCTTGCGCGGCACGGCCTTCTCGGGATTGTTGCGCGCTTCGCGCTTCTTGACACCGGCGGCATCGAGGAAGCGAGACACGCGGTCCGACGGCTGTGCGCCCTTGGCGAGCCAGGCCTTCACCTTGTCCATGTCGAGCTTGAGGCGGGTCTCGTTGTCCTTCGGCAGCAGCGGGTTGAAATAGCCGAGACGCTCGATGAAGCGGCCATCGCGGGGGAAACGCGAGTCAGCGACGACGACGTGATAGACGGGACGCTTCTTGGTGCCTGCGCGGGCGAGGCGGATAACGACGGACATTCAGTTCTCCTTCAAAGTACGTTTTGTTCGGTTGATAGGTATTCCGCGTTGAACGAGACCGGTCCGATCCCGAGCGACGAATTCCTCATTTCTTCTTGCCGGGGAAGCCGCCGAGACCCGGCAGCGTCGGCTTGCCGCTCAGCCCGGTCAGTCCGGGCAGGTTCGGCAGGCCGCTGCGAAGTCCGGGCGGCAGATCCTTCGGCAGGCTGGGCAGAGACTGTCCGCCGCCGCCCATCTTCTCCTGCAGCGCCTTCATCTCTTCCGGCGAAGGCATCTTCATGCCGCCGCCAAAGCCCATCGCCTGTGCGATGCCGGCGAGCGGGCCGCGCTTGCCCGAGCCCATCGCCTTCATCACGTCGGCCATGTTCCGGTGCATCTTCAGCAGCTTGTTGACGTGCTCGACGCTCTGGCCGCTGCCGGCAGCAATGCGCTTCTTGCGGCTCGCTTTCAGCAGATCCGGATGACGGCGCTCGTCGCGGGTCATGGAATCGATGATCGCGACCTGACGCTTCAAAATCTTGTCGTCGATGCCGGCGGCCGCGATCTGGTTCTTCATCTTGGAGATGCCGGGCATCATGCCCATCAGGCCGCTGATGCCGCCCATATTGGCCATCTGCAGCAGCTGCTCGCGCATGTCGTTGAGGTCGAACTGACCCTTGCGCATGCGCTCGGCGGTGCGCGCGGCTTTCTCGGCGTCGATATTGGCGGCGGCACGTTCGACCAGCGAGACCACGTCGCCCATGCCGAGGATGCGGCCGGCGATACGGTCGGGGTGGAAATCTTCCAGCGCGTCGGTCTTTTCGCCGGTGCCGATCAGCTTGATCGGCTTGCCGGTGACCGCGCGCATCGACAGCGCGGCGCCGCCGCGGCCGTCGCCGTCAACACGTGTGAGCACGATGCCGGTGAGGCCGACGCGCTGGTCGAACGAGCGCGCGAGATTCACCGCGTCCTGGCCGGTGAGGCTATCCGCAACCAGCAGCACTTCGTGCGGGTTCGCAGCCGCTTTGATCGCAGCTGCTTCCGCCATCATCTCTTCGTCGAGCGTGGTGCGGCCGGCGGTGTCGAGCAGCACGATGTCGTAGCCGCCGAGTTTGCCGGCCTCGAGCGCGCGCTTTGCGATCTGCGGCGGCTGCTGGCCCGCCACGATCGGCAGGGTCGGAATGTCGAGATCGCGGCCGAGCACGGCGAGCTGCTCCATCGCCGCGGGGCGATAGACGTCGAGCGAGGCCATCAGCACCTTGCGCTTGTCGCGCTGGACCAGGCGGCGGGCGAGCTTGGCGGTGGTGGTGGTCTTACCCGAGCCTTGCAGGCCGACCATCATGATCGGCACCGGCGGCACCGAATTGACGTCGATGGTCTGGCCTTCGGCGCCGAGCGTGTTGATCAGCTCGTCATGGACGATCTTGACCACCATCTGGCCTGGCGTGACCGACTTGACGACGGTGGCGCCGATAGCCTGCTCGCGCACGCGTTCGGTGAAGCTGCGCACCACTTCGAGCGCAACGTCGGCCTCGAGCAGCGCGCGGCGCACCTCGCGCATCGCGGCGTCGACGTCCTTTTCGGTCAGCGCACCGCGCCCCGTCAGACGATCGAGAATGCCACCAAGCCGTTCCGACAGATTGTCGAACAATGAAGTTGTCCTGTTGCTGTCTTCCGACGGGAAGAACGCTCCGCTACTCTCACCGCTGTCATGCCCCGCGAAGGCGGGGCATCCAGTACGCTGCGGCACCTCGGTTCAAGCCGAGCCGCCTCTGGGATACTGGACCCCCCGCCTTCGCGGGGGATGACCGCACTCTCGAACGTGATCTTCCAAACACCTTCACGCCCGAGGGCGCATCGCGCTGTCGGGCGTTGACCTCCGGCCTCCAGGGCCGGTCGGCGGGTCGAAAAGAAAGCCTTTCCGAGAAAGTGGCCGGGTTAAACGCCGCTCGCGCCCAAAAGTCAAGGAAAGTTAGGGCGCCGGGATGCCGTTTCCAGGATAAGGCCTTGAAAGCAGGCGCTTTCCGGTGACGGGTTCCTTTTTCAGCGGCCCCGCCCATATAGCCGGTGATGTCTTACCGCCGCGACCAACCCTGAGCCCCGCCGTGCCAATCACCCGCCGCCGTCTGTTCGGACTGCTTGCAGGAGCCGGCGCGCTGATCGGTGTCCCGCCCCTCTGGATATCCAGCATGAAAACCTATGACGGCCCCGTTTCCGACCATTTCAACGGTCTGCATTTCTTCGACCCGGACGGCTCGCCGCCAAAATCGCTCCGCGAGGTGCTGCGCTGGCAATTCAGCGGCGGGCGGGAGCGGGCCAAATGGCCTGTGTGGGCCCCGAGCCCTCATGCCGATACGCCGCCCGAGCGCGTCGATGGCGGCAGGGTGCGGCTCTCCTTCGTTGGCCATGCCAGCTGGCTGATCCAGGCCGGCGGCCTCAACATCCTCGTCGATCCGGTCTGGTCCTCGCGGGTCTCGCCGGTCAGCTTTGCCGGGCCGAAGCGGCACAACGATCCCGGCATCGCTTTCGAAAAGCTGCCGAAGGTGGACATCGTGCTGGTCTCGCACGGCCATTACGATCATCTCGACATCGCGACGCTGTCGCGGCTCGCCAAGAACTTTGCGCCGCGCGTGGTGACCCCGCTCGGCAACGACGTGACGATGCGGAGCTACGATTCGACGATCAAGGTGGAGGCCTTCGACTGGCACGATCGCGTCGAGCTCGGCGGCGGCATCGCCGCGACGCTGGTGCCGACCCGGCACTGGACCGCGCGCGGCATGTTCGACCGCAACAAGGCGCTGTGGGCGAGCTTTGTGCTGGAGACGCCGGCCGGCAAAATCTACGTGGTCTGCGATTCCGGCTATGGCGATGGCAGCCATTTCCGCCGCGTCGCCGAGAAGCACGGGAAGTTGCGTCTGGCAATCCTCCCCATCGGCGCCTACGAGCCGCGCTGGTTCATGCGCGACCAGCACATGAACCCGGAAGATGCGGTGAAGGCGCTCGGTGATTGCGGCGCCGAGCAAGCGCTCGGGCATCATCACGGCACATTCCAGCTGACGGATGAAGCGATCGACGCGCCGGCGAAGGCGCTGATGGAAGCGCTCGATGCCGCCAAGATTCCGCAGGAGCGGTTCGTGGCGATGAAGCCCGGGCAGGTGGTGGAGATTTAGCTCTCTCCTCACATACCGCTCGTGCCCCGGACGCAGCGCAGCGCCGGGACACGAGACTCACTGCTCTTTCGGCTTGATCGCCCAGCTCACATTCACCGTCACCGACAGCGTTTCCTCGCCCGGCGCAACCGCAGCAGGAGCAGCCATTGGAGCGGCGGTCATCCGCCCCTTGAACAGCGGCATCGGCGCGCCGCCTTCGGAGACGCTGAGCGGCGCGCCCAGCGTGACGCCGGTGGCCTTGGCGTAGATCTCGGCCTTGCGGCGGGCATCGGCGACCGCCTGCTCGCGCGCATCGTCGAGCAATTTGGAGGCTTGCGTTACCTCGAACGAGATGTTGCCGATGTCGTTCGCGCCGGCGCCGACCAGGATGTCGATGACACCAGCGACCTTGGTCACGTCGCGAATCTTCACGGTGACGCGGTTGGAGGCGCGGAAGCCGACCACGGGCGAAGCGCCGGTTGAGCGGTTCGGCGCATATTGCGGCTGCAGCGACAGCCGCGAGGTCTGGTAATCCTTCTCCGGGATTCCGGCGCCCTTCAGTGCCAGCAGCACCTTGCCCATCGCCGCGTTGTTGGCATCGGACGCTTCCTTGGCCGATTTGGCGTCGTTGGCAACGCCGGCGTCGATCTGCGCAAGGTCAGGCGCCGCCGAGACAATCGCCTCGCCGCTGACGGAGATGGCGGACGGGAAATCGTCGGCGCGTGCGGGCATTGTCAGCATCGTGGCTGCGAAGATTGCAGCGAGGACGGCAGGCTTTTTCATCGGTCTCACTTCAGCGGCACGAACACATTGATCACGAGCTTGTCCTCGGCCGTCTTCAGCGGATCGGTGAGGTATTCCTCGATGAACGTGTCCTTGGCTTCCAGCTTCTTGTCGTCGAGGTGATTGGTGATCGCCTCATAGGTGTTGTCCATGTTGTCGTAGGAGCCGCGATGGACGAATTTCAGCGCCTTGCCTTCAGGCGATTTGCCGATGCTCATGTCCTTGGGCAGGTTCTTCGGATCCTGGTCGACAGGGATTTCGGCGAAGAAGGTGAAGCCGGTGTCGTCGGTCGAGGTGTAGACGATCATCGCGTTGCCGGCGTGCTTGATGCCCTGCTTGTCGAGCAGCGCGTTCAGCGCCTTGAAGGCGTCGACCAGGGTGTCGAACGCCGAATCCCAATTGGCCGTGCCCTTGATCATCACGACCTTCTTCGGCTCGAGCGTGGTCTCCTGGCCAAAGGGATCGGCGGTCTGCACCGGGGCCGGCGTGGCGGCCGCAGCGGGCGG
>NZ_LBJP01000075.1:0-96896 GCF_028128715.1 Bradyrhizobium sp. CCBAU 51745
CGGTGCCGGCCGTCCCGTCCTCGGCCACGGCCTTCGGCCCGTCGACATGCTGGGGCTTCGCCGCCAGGCGGCTCTCACCGGCGCCGGCCGCGGTGCCGGCCGCAGTGTCCTCGGCCACAGCCTTCGGCTCGCCGGACTGCTGGGGCTCCGCCGCCGGGCGGCTCTCGCCGACGCCGACCGCGGTGCCGGCCGTTCCGCTGATGGCTCCAAAAGAGTTTTCGTGAATCGCCGGCTTTAAGAGGTAGGAGTGGGTTTCCTCCACGTGGCGCTTGGCGAATGCGATTGCGTCATCGAGATCGTAGTATTGCCGCAGCTCAGCAAAGCTGGTGTAGTTGCCTACCTGAGCTACGTACCGACGGGTCAGGCCCAGCCATGCGAAATGGCAGCCAAAGAGGATGGGCTGGCGTGCGGGCTCGCTCGGCAGGAGGCTCGAGACGTCTGCTCCGGCATCGCCAGGATGATCCTGGCGGGAGGCGGGGATGTCATCGACCGGAGTCTCAACGGCCCCGTCGGGCGTAGCGAACTGGTCGCCGGGTTCCGCCGGACATTCTCCGTTCTCGAAAATTTCGGGGTCGTGGTCACCATCGCCATGGCGAATGTCGCTCACCGAACTCGCGGCGGCCTGTGCGCGGAAATGACGAAAGGGGCCGAGAGCATCAAGCGACCGCAATCCCGTCGCCTGGTTGAAGAAGTCTTTGAGATGATCATCATCGACTGCATTCCAGTCCTGATTGGCCAGCCGCCACACGGGGTAGCCCGACGTCGCCGAGAAGCTGCGCCGCTCGCCGGGCTCCATGACGCTGCTGATCCAAAGGCGATCCGCGCCGAAGATCGACGAGAGATATTCCTGCGCCAACGAGATGTCTTCCGGTTTGAGTTGCCCAACCCAGTGCGCGTGGAGATCGAAGGTCGCGCCACCTTCAAACGGGACCAGATGCCGCGCGACGAGAAGCGGCACGATGACCTGGCGTCGGTCCAGCTCCGCCACGGCCCGCTGCACGCAGTTGTTGAATGCTTTTTGAGCCAACCGGAGATTGGCGATCGGGCAGCGGCCATTCTCGTCTAGCAGCCTCTTGTCGCCATTCTTTTTCGCTTCTCCCAACGCGAGAGGCGGACGCAGCACGATGTGAACCACATTGTCCGGTTGATAGGCCTCATCGAAAGCCTCAATGTCCCGCTGAAGCCCAAAAGCTGAAACAGCGGCTTGCGTGTTGAACAGCTTGCTGTGACGCAGGGGGACGCCCCGCGGTTCCGTCAAGCTGCCCTCCGTCGCCAGATCGACCAAGAACACGGGCATCTGCCCTTTGTACGGATTCAGACCGTGGGCATGCAGACGAGCAGCCAGCTTGAAGTCATGACCAAAGCGCCGCGCGGTGGCGGCCGCGTCGGTGGGCGTTCTCAGGTATTCGCGATTCGGGAGCATATGAGTCCTCGTCGGATGGGGCGTGTCCGGGCTCCCGGACCTTCCGACGAGCAGGCCGCATCAGACGATGCGAAGAAGGCCGCCTCGTCCCGGTACCTGCTTGGGCAGATCACCGGGATCTCCATTCGACTAATCCGGACGCTTCCACGGCTCCGGAAAACCAGCACGGGGCATGGTTCGACCTTCGAGGGATTTCACGGCGGGTCGAACCGGTCAACGGCGATGGCATCCCACGGTTAACGCGCCGGTAACCACCTTGGCGTTCAGTCCATGCATCAAAGATAGCCAGCAGCCTCTTGGCACCCGTCCCGTTTTCAGACGAGACGGGCGTTCGACGTCGTTCGGATCAATACTCTGTTGGAAGCAAAATGGTCTTGTTGGTGCACCACAGTTCGATGCCCGGTTCTGGGAAGTCGGTGACCGGCACAGTTACGGTGAGGATGGTGCGGCCGTTGCCGTCCTCGCAAGAGAGCGCAGCGCCGCCGCCCTTAACATCGAGCCTCCAAACCTGAAATGCCTCCTCGCGCACCGCAGCGGCACTGCATTGAGCGAGAGCTATATAATCCAACAGCCAATACGCTCCGGCGCTGTCTGCCACATACTTTGCGCCGTCGGTATATAGGATAGTCGGGCTGACAGAATGGCGGTACCAATTGGCCGTACCGGTGAAATTGTGCAGGAATTCAAAATCTAAGGGCATATCGCCTCTCTTTGCTTTCGGGTTGCGCATGCAAACCGACTAGCCAAGCGGCAATGAGCGAGGGAAAGCCGTCACGGACGGAAACCGCGAGGCTGGAGCGGGCCGGAGCGTCAGCGACTACACGGCTCGCGCGTTTCCGCCCGAAGGGAGGCCTTGACGGCTTGGGGCGGCACGCCCGCGACGCGTGGGCCGTGCCCACGTCTGAAAAAGTGTGACCGCAGGAACGCCCTAGACCAATTTTTTAAGACTCAATTTCGAGAGCTTGCCAGATTTGCTTTCGCACTGAGGTATCTTGCTCATACTCAAATCGATGGCTGCTGCCATCCTCCGACAGTATAACTCGGCTCACGTTCTCCTTCTCTTCGTCCAGTCTGTAAGGGTACACCTCGAACCAAGCCACATCTGATAGACTCAAGGTTGGGAATGAGGCCGCCAAAACTCGCTTGGCCAAGCCCGGCCAAGAATTTGTGACGCTAGTCCCGCGATTTCCAGGCACCTCCATCAACGCGATCTGCAGGGTGCCGGTTGAAGAGAGAAGCGCTGCGGCGCGGCAAGAGGTCGGCACGTCATCATCGTCGCTGAAAATCAGTTCTAAGACTTTCGCCATGACCTCTAACCCGTTTTGCCGATATCCGATGACTGACGATCTTCGCCGTTTACCGCGATCATCTTGGAATGCTCTGAGACCGCTGCCCCCTGCGAAACCGCTGGTACGCGCCCCATTTGAATAGCCAAAAGTAGCGCTCTCGCCGTTCTTCCCGGCTTTGACCGTCCCTGTTCCCAGTCGCGAACCGATCCGCACGGAATCTCAAACATTTTGGCGAACTCTCGCTGTGACAGCCGTAGGCTTCTTCTGAGCGCGCGGACGTCAATTTCGGGCTCGAGTTTTGAAGTCTTGCGAGCAGATGTAGGCACCCTCAGCGCGCTGTCGACCAACCCACTGGGTTCTGCCTCGCCTCCAGATAAAGAGCCACCCTCGATGTTTCGGCGAAAAGCGGAAGCTGCCACAGTCGGTCTGGGCATGGCTCCGCGAAACACCTCCAGATTCAAGCCTGGAGGCAATTCAACAGATGCTAGGGCATGAAGCTCATCGGACCGCAACAACTTCGAACCGTACCGCAGGGCAATGCCATCCAGCGAGTGCCCCGCCTGCAGAGTGATGGTGCGCTCAGGTACCTGTCTCGATCTCATCCAGTCCTTGTAACTATGACGCAGAGAGTGGAAGACCAGCGCTCCTCCCATGTCGAGGCGGGCGAACAGACGCTGGAAGCGCTTCGAGGCCGCATGCGTTGGACGCTTGGCAGCGTGCAAATCGGGAAACAAATAGGCGTGTCCTGCCTCCCGCAAGCTGTCCACCCATCGGATAAATCCGAGGTCGCGCAGAGAATGATGGAGAGCAAAGAGTCTGAGGCTCTCGCTGGTCTTGATGGGCCGGTTCCGCGTCCCTTTGGCGTCCGAAATTTGGGTGGTGAGGTCTACGACGTCTACGTCGTGACGGCGTTTAATGTTATGAGGCTGCAAATTAACCAGCTCGCTCAGCCTCGCTCCCGTCAAGAATGCTAGAAGTGGGAGCCAGACGTCTTCAGGACGCTTGGTATCGGCGTGCTCAACGCAAGCTTTAAAGAGGGTGTTGAGTTGGGATGAATCGAGACCGAGCCGAACGGTGGGCGTACGGGCATCCTTCGGGATGAGCGTGTGACCATATTCGAACGGATACCGTACCTGGTGGTTTGCACAAAGCCAGCGGATGCAGGTCTTAATCTTGCCGACGTAGCCTACCTTGATCGTCGTGAAAGAGAGAGATCGTGCTCGGCGCGACTTGGACCGTCCCCTGTTCTCCTCGATTGCTTGGACCAGCGTTTTGCCGCGCCAATCCGGATCGACCGTGTGCCGCTCGGGAAGAAACTGCAGCCTGCCAGCAAACAGCGTCAAATCCGCTTCGTTGTAGGCCGATATCCGCTTGTCACCGACGATCTCCAGAAAGGCCTGCAATCGATGTTCAAAATAAGCTGGCTCGCTCGAATCGGAAGCCAACTGCGTCCGCTTCGCATCCAGGAATTCGCCCATGGCTTCGCTCAAGAACGGTCCCTGGTACAGCAATCGGTTAGTGATTTCGGCGGTGTTCTTCATAACGGCGCTGACTTCTGAGAGCGCGCGAGAGTTTGCTTCGTGAGCTGAACGAACCTCTTTTTCCGAGTTTGCCGCTTCGACTGTGATTCTATCGAGCTTCTGTTGCAACTCGTTGGTATATACGACCCCGGCGTCGTTTAGCTCCATGATGAACCGATCGCTCTGATAGGCGCGCTCAATTCTGTTCTGCAGATCAGAGAGCAGCAAATCGAAGTCTTCAACGAGAAGCTTCGCGAACGTTGACCACCCCGAGGTCGATTGTTCGAAAAGTCGCCTTTGGGATTCCAAAATTGCTGGCCGATCGATGGCACTTGCTTGGGCGCGGAGGCTGTCGAGGGTTGAGAACTCCTCAGTTAATCGTTTGAGCCGCTCCATTTCGACCGAAAAGCCTTCTTGGAAACGCTGGCGCGTTGCCTTGTGGATCGCGAGGAGGTCTTCGTCCTTCTCAACGCCGTGTGCGTTTCGCGCACTCAGGACCATCGTCCGCGCGCCTGCCCTATATCGACGCAAAACGCTCATCCACTGCTCCGCTAACCCCGTGAGATGGCGAGCATATCCGGAGGCCTGTCGGCGGTTCTGGGCAGGGAGACGGACGCGAAAGGGGGTCGCGCCTAAGACCCATTGCAGTTCCTTAGGAGGCCTGAGTTGGAAAAACCAAGTGCCGCCGCGAAGCCATAGATACGACGCCATGTGTACGCCACCGTGTACGCTAGAGGTGGCGATCCTAAAATTTCGTCAACGATTCAATGGCTTGGGACTGGCGGAGAGAGTGGGATTCGAACCCACGGTACGGTTTCCCGCACACACGCTTTCCAAGCGTGCGCCTTAAGCCACTCGGCCATCTCTCCGGAGCGCCCTCTCTTGAAGGGGCGCCGGCGATTTTGCAAGGGATCGCGGGTAAATCCGATGAATTTTCCGCAACATATTGTATTTACAGCATAAAAACTCACATCGCCGTGACTTCGGGAGCCCCTTTGGGCTGAACCCATCACGGGTTTGGCGCGACGATTCACCTGAAGACGCCAGACATGACCGGGGACGCCATGACCATCCGCAACACCCTCGCCGCCCTTTGCCTGATTTCGGCCCTTGGTGCTGCCTTTACCGGGCCTGCGAAGGCGCAGGCCTGCAGCAGGCTGGGCGTCGATGTGACCTGCGACGACGGGCGGCGCGGGGTGCTCGCTGGCGATACCATCCTATGGCCGGATGGGACCCGCTCCAGCTCCACGCCGCACCAGAGCATCATCATCGGCAACAAGAGCTCCGTGCATGTCGGGCCCGGCGTGTTTGTCGGCCAGGGCAAGGGCGTGGTGCCGATGGACGATCCGAACGCGCCGAACAAGCGGCAATGCGCGATCCTGGACGGCGTGTCGTATTGCTATTGAGGGCGCACCTCTCCCGGCGAGGGAGAGGCAGAGAGAGGTTAGATCAGCCGCACACCTGAGATCGCCGATTTCAGCCAGCGCAGCGCCTGCGGCGGTTGTGCCGCGAGTGGAGCTGCCGCGACTTTCTCGGTGCGGCACTTCTCCAGCTCGGCAACGAAATCCGACGACCATTGCTGGATGGTGTGACCCCGCAATTTCTTCATCATCGCGTCCCAGCGCATCTTGCGCTCGGTGAGCGGCATCGCTGCGGCGACCGCGATCGCGCGCGCCATGCCGTCGATGTCGTGCGGATTGACCAGCAGCGCGGTGTCGAGCTCGTTGGCCGCGCCGGCGAATTTCGACAGCACCAGCACCCCGGGATCGGCCGGGTTCTGCGCGGCGACATATTCCTTGGCGACGAGGTTCATGCCGTCATGCAGCGGCGTCACCACGCCGACCTGCGCAGTGCGGTAGAGGCCGGCGAGCACGGCCTGGCTAAAACCCTTGTTCAGATAGCGGATCGGCGTCCAGTCGACCTCACCATGGCGACCGTTGACGTCAGTGACGAGGCGGGCGACTTCGTTCTGGAGATTGCCATAGGCTTCGATGCCGCCGCGCGACGGATTGGCGATCTGGAGCAGCGAGATGCTGCGCGCGAATTGCGGCTGCTCGGTCCAGAGCCGGTCGAACGCGCAGATACGGTTGACGAGCCCCTTGGAATAGTCGAGCCGGTCGACGCCGATCGCGAGCCGCTCGCCATTGAGGCTGCGGCGCAGGCGCGAGACATCCGGATGCGAGGCTGATTTCGCGGCATAGGCAGCGAACTTCTCCGCGTCAATGCCGATCGGAAACACCTGGCAGCGCGTGCGGCCGTATTGCGAGAGCACGACGCCGTCCTCGATGATGAGGCCGAGCTCGCTGCCGGCATAGCTAAGAAAATTCTGGCAATCACTCTCGGTCTGGAAACCGAGCAGATCATAGGCCAGCATCGTCGTGATCAGCTCACGATGATTGGGCACGCCCTGCATCACCGCGACGACCGGCCAAGGCGTGTGCAGGAAGAAGCCGATGGGATCATCGACGCCGAGATCCCGCAGCTCCGCGCCGAGCGCGAGGAAATGATAATCCTGCACCCAGAACGCCGTCTTGTTTTTGCGGAAGCGCATCAGCGCGCGCGCCATGAAGGCGTTGACCTCGCGATAGCTGACATAGTCGTCGCGCGAGACGCGGATCAGATCGCTGCGCGAGTGCAGCGCCGGCCACAAGGCCGAATTGGCGAAGCCTTCGTAGTAGCCGCCATAATGCGCCGCCGGCAGATCCAGCGTTGCGATCGCGCCCGTGCCCAGCGCCTCGATCTCGGCGAACGGCTCCTTCTGATGGCCATCACGCACGCGGCCGGAGGAGCCAACCCAGATAGCACCCGAATGCTCGACAACGGGAAGCAGCGCCGCTGCGAGGCCGCCCGTCATGGGTTCGTTGGGTTTGCCGCGCGCAACTCGATTTGAAACGACAACTAAGTTCACAGGTCGTCCCCTCCTGTTCATTCCACCCCGTTTAACTGCCGTTCATCAATATGGTTCCTGTCATCATTTCTACGAAATGAAACCAAAGTCAGGCGTGCGCGTTGGAACCTGTTTCCTTCGAGGGAACCCGACGATTTCATTCGAGAAAGATTGGTTTCGCACGGCCGGAAGAGACGCGCGCAGGTGCACTGCACGCGTGAAAATATGGCTATGAGATGACCGCGCCTTATTCCGACCTTGTGTCGTCAAGCAGCCGCGCAAGGAACGCACGTACGTCGTTCGGCGCATCGAAATGGCCGTTGACGCCCTTGGCACGACGGCCCACCGAGAAGGAGAGCCCGTTCATGTCGGGCATGATGGCGAAGACGGTTTCATCGGTGACGTCGTCGCCGATGAAGATCGGACGACGTCCCCTGAACGGCTCATGCTTCATCAGCTCGCGCACGCCGGTCGCCTTGGTGAACCCGGAATGCTTGATCTCGCAGACGAACTTGCCGGGCAGCACCTCGATCGGCGCATTGGGCAGATCGGCGCGGATCAGCGAGACGGCTTCGTAAATCGCCTTCTCCGCATGCGGCGCGAGGCGATAATGCAGCGCCAGCGAATAGCCCTTGTCCTCAAGCAGAATGCCGGGGCTGAGCTTTGCGATCGCAGCCAGGCGCCGCTTCAGCTCCTTGTCCATCGGCGGCGCGTGCACGTCGTCGGCCTCGTTGTCCACCGACAGCCGCATCTCCGCGCCGTGACCGGCGACCGCGCGAAACACATCGGGCGCGAAGATGAGGTCGATGTCGTTGAGCGAGCGGCCGCTGACCATGGCCAGGGCGCCGGACGTGCGCTCCGTCAGGCGAGTCAGCGTCTCCGAAAGGCCCGGCGGCACCCATACCTCGCGCGGCGTCGGCATCAGATCGAGCAGCGTTCCGTCGATGTCGAGCAGAATCGCGGTCTCGTCGAGATGCGGAACGAGCGCATGCGGCACAGGCACGGCATCGGGCGCTTCTTCGTCAGGCATGGCGGGCTTCTGGTCCGGTTCAGCGAGTTCGGATTTCATCAGTCTACTCCATGGAAGCGAGCGGCCGCGCGATTTGTTCGAGCGATTTGCGCTCTGCCGAGATGGCATAGCGCCATGCCACAATTGCGGCCGCGATCATCAGGACGGACCCCAGCAGATAGCCGGCGAACACGCTGTTGCGTGATCCCGTATCGATCAGCGCGCCGAACAGCGCAGGACCAATCACACCGCCGATGCCGGTGCCCACCGCATAGAACACCGCAATTGCCAATGCGCGGACCTCCAGCGGGAAGGTTTCGCTGACGGTGAGATAGGCCGCGCTCGCCGCGGGTGAAGCAAAGAAGAAGATCACCATCCAGGCGATGGTCTGCCCCTGCGCGCTCAACGCGCCGATCGAGAACAGATAGCCCGATAGCGCGAGCAAGAGGCCCGAGACGCCATAGGTGAACATGATCATGGCGCGACGGCCGAGCGTGTCGAACAGACGGCCGAGCAGAAGCGGGCCGAGGAAATTGCCGGCCGCGAATGGCAGCAGGTACCAGCCGACGTGATCGGCGCTGATGCCGTAGAAATCAGTCAGCACCAGCGCGAAAGTGAAGAAGATCGCGTTGTAGAAGAAGGCCTGCGCGACCATCAGCACCAGGCCAACCAGCGCGCGCTGGCGGTAGGTGCCGAACAGCGTCTGCGCGACTTCGCGGATCGGGGTGTGATCGCGCATCTTGAGCCGCATCTTGGGAAAACTCTCGCGGTCCGCCTCCTGATCATGCCCGAGCACCGAGCGCTCGATGTCGTCGACGATCTCGTGCGCCTGGTCGGGGCGGCCATGGATCATCAGCCAGCGCGGGCTTTCCGGGATCCACATCCGCATCAACAGCACGACGAGGCCGATGGTCGCGCCGATGAGATAGGCTAGACGCCAACCGATATCGGGGCCGATCGCGGCGGGATCGAGCAGCACGATGGCCGCGACGGCCCCCATCGCCGCCCCGATCCAGAAGCTGCCGTTGATGACCAGGTCAGTCCAGCCGCGATAGCGCGCGGGCACCAGCTCTTGAATGGTCGAGTTGATCGCGGTGTATTCGCCGCCGATGCCGGCACCGGTCAGGAAGCGGAACAGCGCGTAGCTGGCAATATCCCAAGACAGCGCAGTCGCCGCGGTCGCAGAAAGATAGAGCGCGAGCGTGATGAAGAACAGTTTCTTGCGGCCGATGCGGTCGGTCAGCCAGCCGAAGCCGAGCGCACCGAGCACGGCGCCGGCGAGGTAGGCGGAATTGGCGATTCCGAGATCGAGATTGGAGAAGCGCAGCGTCGGGCTCTGCTTCAGCGCACCCGAAAGCGCTCCCGCGAGCGTCACTTCGAGCCCGTCGAGAATCCAGGTGATGCCGAGCGCCAGCACGACACGGGTGTGGAAGCCGCTCCAGGGCAACGCATCGAGCCGCGCGGGAATGCTGGTCTCGACGATGCGATCGGTTGCGACCGCCGCCGAGACTGCAGGTCCATCATTCAGCGCTGCGCTCTGCTGCAATTCCATGGGGTTGCTGGGTCTGGGGGTGCGGCATTTCGCTTGCCACCTGCGACAACGTCGGCGCCATCCGCCGGTTCCCCTGGGAACGCCGGCGAATGCCGACCGTTTCCGCTGCAGCCGCAAGGAGTTGACGCATGGCTCAGGTCAGAAAGACGACACATTCGCGCAAAACGACGGCAAGCAAGAACACCAGCACGCGGCGTAGCGCCGCCCGCAAAGGCACAAAACGCGCCGCGCCAAAGCGCTGGTCGCAGCGTGTGACGAAGGAGAGCGACGCGCTCGATCTCAAACGCGGCGTGTTCAAACTCACCAGCCCCCGTAAGATCGCAGCCTCGCTGAAACGCTCGGCCGAGCACAGCGCGCGCCGCAAGACCGGCGCTTATCGCTCCGCGCTGTCGATGCTGACGTTCTACATCAACCGCGCCGGCAAGACCTTGCCGAAGATTCAGCGTGAGCGGCTGGAGAAGGCGAAGGTGGAGCTGAAGCGGGCGTTCGGGAGGGAATGAGGCGCGCCGCCCCTTACCCCGCTGTCGTCCGGACAGCGCGCGCTTGAGGCGCGCTCGTCCGGGACGACGGCGGAGCATGAAGCGACAGGCGGGTCCTACGCTGCCCGGATATTCGCCATGAACCGATCGAGCTCGGCGCGCAGGCGGGTGCTTTCGCTCGACAGCGTCTTCGCCGAGTTCAGAACCTCCTCCGAGGCTGAACCGGTTTCGGCCGCGCCGCGGTTGACCTGGCCGATGTCGGTCGCGGCGGTCTGGGTGCCCTGGGCGACGTTCTGGACGCTGCGGGCGATCTCCTGGGTTGCGGCGCCCTGCTCTTCCACTGCACTGGCAATCGAGGTCGAGATCGACGATATCTTGCCGATGGTGGCACCGATCTCCTTGATCGCCGCGACCGACTCGGCCGTCGCGCCCTGCATGCCCGCGATGTGCGAGGAGATCTCGTCGGTGGCCTTCGCGGTCTGGCTCGCCAGCGATTTCACTTCGCTCGCGACCACCGCAAAGCCGCGGCCGGCTTCCCCGGCGCGCGCCGCCTCGATGGTCGCGTTCAGCGCCAGAAGATTGGTCTGCTCGGCAATCGCGGTGATCAGCTTGACCACCTCGCCGATCTGCTGCGCCGCATGCGAGAGTTTTCCGATGCGGCCATCGGTTTCCTTGGCCTGCACCACGGCGGCCTCGGCAATGCGGCTGGAATCGCGGACCTGGCGGCCGATCTCCTCGACCGAAGCCGACAGCTCTTCGGTCGCGGTCGCGACCGACTGCATGTTGCTCGAGGCCTGCTCGGAGACGCCGGCGACCTGGCTCGACAAGGTCTGTGTCGTCTCGGCGGTGCGGGTCAGCGTGGATGCGGACGATTCAAGCTGCACGGCGGACGCCGAAACGTTGGACACGATCGCCCCAACAGCGCTTTCAAAATCGTCGGCAAAGCGGATCAGCTCCGCGCGGCGGCTTGCGGCCTGCTCCCTGTTCTGGGCTTCGCTGGCGGCGGCATCGCGCTCGGCCTTGGCAACGGCCTGGAGCTTGAACTCCTCGACCGCGCCGGCCATCTCGCCGATCTCGTCCTTGCGCCCGAGGCCGGGCAGCACCACGTCGAAATTGCCCGAGGCAAGCTCACGCATCGCCTTGCACATCGCGATCATCGGCCGCGAGATGCCGTTGCCGAGCATCAGCGCCAGCGCCGCACCGATGGCAAGTCCGCCCAGCGCCAGCATCAGCATCAGCTGCTCGGTTTCCCCGATCGTCGTATTCGCACCCGCCTCGATGCGCTGCTGATCGGCCGACAGGTCCGAGCGCAATTCGCCCGAGAGCTTGAGGATGGACGCTGCCGTCTTGGTCATCTCGGCATTCGACTTGGCGATGACCTTCACGTTCTCCGACAGCTTAGCGAAGGATGCGCGGTATTGCTTCAGCAAATTGCCGATCTCGGTGACACGGTCGGTGATCTTCTGGTCGTTGGCGTAGATCGAGACCAGCAGCGTCTCCAGGAACTTGATGCGGGCGACGACCCCGTCGGCGGTCTTCGGATCCGGCTTGGCGACGAAGGCGCTGACCGACGTGGACACCGCGAGATATTGCGAAGTGATGTCCTTGGCGGTGGTCTGCACCGACGCGAGCCCGGCAAGCGCCGCGGTATCGGCAAGATCGTCGAACTTGAAGCGGATCTTGTTGCCGACGGCGTTCAGCTCATCGGCCGCGATCTTGTTGTTGGCGCGGGTCAGCGTGATGATCTCGCCGAAGACCTTTGTGAAGCGCTGGAACTCGGCCTCGAGCTTGCCGATCTCCTCGCGGCGCGCCGCGCCAGATGTGGCGGACATCGACTTGGCGATCGCCGCCTTCAGATTCTCTTCGGCCGCCTTGGCCGCGGTTTCGTCATCCGCCGCACCGGTCAGCGTGTACGCCCGGGTCAGGCCCTGATAGCTGACCAATTCGCGGTCGATGGTCCGTGCCAGGTCTGCTTCGGCCACGCTGGTCCGGTAGGAGGCGACGGCGCCAGCGATTCGCTCGAAGCCGAAATAGCCGAACACCATGCTGGCCGCGAGGATGGCCAGCACCGCCACGAAGCCGAGGATGATCTTTGCGCGAAAGCGCAAGGTGAAGAGCCTCAAAGAGCTCGGCTTCGACTTGACCGACATTCCCCCACCCCATTCCATTCGCGGAAAACCAGGCGCTGTCCGGCAGCAGCCCGCTCCCCGACTCGCATGCACGGTAAATGGCAAAGGATAAGCCGCGGTAAATTTGCCACACCGCAACTTGCGGTGAGCTGTCGCGGAGGATGCCGTCGTCCCGGACAAGGGCGCGCTTGTCCGGACGGCGGCGGAGCATGAAGCTACAGGCGGGCCCTACGCTGCCCGGATATTCGCCATGAACCGATCGAGCTCGGCGCGCAGGCGGGTGCTTTCGCTCGACAGCGTCTTCGCCGAGTTCAGCACCTCCTCCGAGGCTGAACCGGTTTCGGCCGCGCCGCGGTTGACCTGGCCGATGTCGGTCGCGGCGGTCTGGGTGCCCTGGGCGACGTTCTGGACGCTGCGGGCGATCTCCTGGGTTGCGGCGCCCTGCTCTTCCACTGCACTGGCAATCGAGGTCGAGATCGACGATATCTTGCCGATGGTGGCACCGATCTCCTTGATCGCGGCGACCGACTCGGCCGTCGCACCCTGCATGCCCGCGATGTGCGAGGAGATCTCGTCGGTGGCCTTCGCGGTCTGGCTCGCCAGCGATTTCACTTCGCTCGCGACCACCGCAAAGCCGCGGCCGGCTTCCCCGGCGCGCGCCGCCTCGATGGTCGCGTTCAGCGCCAGAAGATTGGTCTGCTCGGCAATCGCGGTGATCAGCTTGACCACCTCGCCGATCTGCTGCGCCGCATGCGAGAGTTTTCCGATGCGGCCATCGGTTTCCTTGGCCTGCACCACGGCGGCCTCGGCAATGCGGCTGGAATCGCGGACCTGGCGGCCGATCTCCTCGACCGAAGCCGACAGCTCTTCGGTCGCGGTCGCGACCGACTGCATGTTGCTCGAGGCCTGCTCGGAGACGCCGGCGACCTGGCTCGACAAGGTCTGTGTCGTCTCGGCGGTACGGGTCAGCGTGGATGCGGACGATTCAAGCTGCACGGCGGACGCCGAAACGTTGGACACGATCGCACCAACAGCGCTTTCAAAATCGTCGGCAAAGCGGATCAGCTCCGCGCGGCGGCTTGCGGCCTGCTCCCTGTTCTGGGCTTCGCTGGCGGTGGCATCGCGCTCGGCCTTGGCAACGGCCTGGAGCTTGAACTCCTCGACCGCGCCGGCCATCTCGCCGATCTCGTCCTTGCGCCCGAGGCCGGGCAGCACCACGTCGAAATTGCCCGAGGCAAGCTCACGCATCGCCTTGCACATCGCGATCATCGGCCGCGAGATGCCGGTACCGAGCAGGAAGGCAAGGACCGCACCTAACAGCGTGCCGCCGACGGCCAGCATCAGCACCAATTGCTCGGTCTTTCCGATGGTCGCTTCCGATTCCGAATCCAGCCGCTGCTGTTCGGCGACCAGATCCGCCTTCATGGCTGAGGCGCCACGCAGAATCGCACCAGCCGAGCCGCTCATCTCGGTCACGAGATCATCGACCAGCTTGGCGTTCGCGATGAGCTTCTCCAGCGCCTCGCGATAGGCGACAAGAATGGTCTTGGCATCCTTCAGGCCGGCGACGATCTTGTCGTCCATGGAATAGACCGCGCTGAGCGAGTTCTCGACGAATTTCAGCCGCGCCAGCGCGCTGGTCCCGATCGACTGGTCGGAGGTCAGCACGAAATTGGTCGCTGCGGCGCTCGCAGTCTGGAACTGGGCGTTGACCTGCTTGGTGCCGAATTCGATGGCCTGCGCCTCGGAATCGGAGGCATTGTTGCCGATATCATCGAGCTTGTATTTCAGCAGGTTGGCCTGGCGCGAGAGCTGGTTCTGCACCAACAGCGCGCTATCGCGCTTGGCCTGCAGGACCTTGGCGAAGGTCGCGGAGAAATTCGCGAATTCCTTGGCGAGCTTGTCGAGGCTGTCCTGACGCGCCGGCGTCTTGGCGCTCTTGACCCCCTGGTCGATGGCGTTCTTCAGATTGACTTCGGCCTCCAGCGCCGCCTTGGCGTCGTCTTCCTTGCCGGTGACGACGAAGTATTTGACGGCCGAGCGGTAGGCGAGCAGTTCGCGGTCGATGTTGCGGGCGAGATCGGCCTCCGAGACGCTGCGGCGATAGGAGCCGACGCCGGACGAAACCCGCTCGAAGCCGAAATAAGCGAACGCCATGCTGCCGGCCGAGATCACCAGCACCACGGCAAAGCCGAGGATGATCTTGGCGCGGAACCGGACGGTGGGAAATATGCTGCGCTTGGACGGCGACGCGGTACGCCCGGACATTCCAACCCCCTATTCAACGGCGATCCGGAGGCGCCCCGCCCCCAGACCCGGATGCGCAAAACTAAGGCAGAAACGATAAAGGGCGGTAAATTCGTCAGGGCGGGCTGGGCGAATCGCTGCGGGCCAGATTGATGCCCGCTGAGCCCGGTCGCCGAGTTGCGGCAGCCCTGAAAAGACCTTACTGTCTGGACACTTGCACTCGGCGCGAGACCGGGGTGAGCCTGGAGGGAGAAACGGAGTGGGGCAAACCGACTTTCGGTTTAGCGACGCATCCGGCGTTGCCGTTGCGAAATCGAAGGCTGCGACCGTCGATGGAGCTGTAGCCGAGCTTGCGGCGCAGCTGCCGCCGGACGACCTGGCCCTGATCCTGGTCTTCCTCTCGCCTCACTACGATCCCCACCATTTCATCGCCGAGATCAGCCGGCAGTTCGACACCACTCCGGTCTGCGGCTGCACCACCGCCGGCGAACTCGCGCCCGACGGCTGGGACGAGAACAGCGTGGTGGCGCTGGCATTCAGCCGTGCTGATTTCACCGCAGTGGTCCGGCCGATCCTCAATCTCGACGGCTTCCGGGTCGAGGACGGGCGACGCATCGGCGGCGAACTATGCCACGAACTCCTGCGCGTGACCCCACAGGTGGACCGGGGCAATTCGTTCGGCCTGGTCCTGATCGACGGCCTCTGCCGCCGGGAAGAGGCGGTGATGTCCGCCATCTACGCCTCGCTCGACGACATCCCGATCGTCGGAGGGTCGGCGGGCGACGGGTTGCGCTTTGAAAAGACCTGGGTGTTCTTCGAAGGCAACGCCTATACGAATGCCGCCCTCCTGATCCTTTTGAATACGTCGCTGCCTTTCAGGGTCTTCAAGTGCGACAATTTCGAGCCGATGCCACAGAAGATGGTGGTCACCGAGGCCGACATCGAGAACCGGACCGTGAAGGAGCTGAACGCGGAGCCCGCGGCCGAGGAATATTCCCGGATGGTCGGGATCGTGGATGAGGCCAAGCTCGACCCATTCTCGTTTGCGTCCCACCCCGTGCTGGTCCGTGTCGGCGGCTCCTACTATGCGCGGTCGATCCAGCGCGTCGAGCCCGACGGCTCACTGCATTTCTTTTGCGCCATCGACGAGGGCATGGTGCTCACCGCCGCCACCTCGCGCAGCCTCGTCGGCTCGACGCAGGACGTCTTCGCGCAAATGCAGAATCAGATCGGCGAGGTGTCTCTCTATATCGGCTTCGAGTGCCTGTTGCGCCGGCTCGATGCCGAGCAGCACCAGCTCGCCCGCGACATGTCCGAGCTCTATCGACAGAACCGGGTGGTCGGTTTTCACACCTATGGTGAACAGTTCGGTTCGATGCACGTGAACCAGACATTCACGGGTGTCGCCATCGGCAGGCGGCAGGCGTGACCGAGGCGTGGCAGGACCCTGCGACGGTCGAGCAGCTGCGGCGCGAGACCGCGAAGCTGAAGAAGATCAATGCCGCGCTGATGTCGCGCGTCGAGCGCTCGATGGACCAGCAGCTCAACGCGTTTTCACTGTTCGAAACCGCGATTGCGCTCGATCACAAGGTTCGCGACCGGACGCACCAGTTGCGGGAGGCGCTGCATTCGGTCGAGCGCGCCAATGAGGGTCTCTTCCGCGCCAAGCAGCAGGCGGAGGCGGCGAGCTCGCTGAAATCCTCGGTGTTGATTTCGGTCACACACGATCTGCTGCAGCCGTTGAACGCGGCGCGGCTGACCTTGTCGGCGCTGACGGAGATGGTGGAATCGCAGGATGCCGGCCTGCTGATTGATCAAGTCGACCGCTCATTGCTGACGCTGGAAGACCTGCTCCGCTCCTTGCTCGAAATCGCCAAGCTCGATGCCGGCGCACTCAAGCCCGACGTGCGTCCGTTGGCGCTGGCACCGCTGTTCGAGCAGCTGCGCAACGAATTCGAGCCGATCGCCGCGCGGCAGCGCCTAGCTTTGCAGATCGGCACGACGGACCTCACGGTGTCCTCGGATGCGATGATGCTGCGGCGGATCCTGCAGAACCTGATCGCGAATGCGATCCGCTATACGCGGGTGGGCCGCGTCACCATGGAGTGCGGGCATCGCGCAAATCGGGTCTATGTCGAGGTCTCGGATACCGGGCCTGGAATTCCGCAGGCCCAGCAGGAGGCGATCTTCCGCGAATTCCAGCGCGGCGATGCCAGCGCAACCGATCAGGCCGGGTTCGGACTCGGCCTGTCCATCGTGCGCCGTTTCGCGACCGTGCTCGGGCACGAGGTGCGCCTGTCATCGCAGATCGGCCAGGGGTCGACCTTCACGGTCGAGATGGAGCCGGCCGAACGCACTGACGTCGGCGACGAGGCCCATGCAACCAAGCTTGTGGACCGGCAATATGGCGGGCTCGAAGGCGCCAAGATTCTTCTGATCGAAAACGATCCGTCGGGCTCGGAGGCGATGGCTGCCTTGCTCGAAGGCTGGGGCTGTGACGTCGCCACCACACGATCGGGCGCGGACGCATTGCTGCGCCTCAGCGAACTCGGCGGTGCGCCGGACGCTGTGATCGCCGATCTCCACCTCGACCACGGCGAGAGCGGCCTGTCGGCCATCGCCGACGTCCGCGAGCATCTCAAGCTCGACACGCCGGCGATGATCATCACGGCCGACTACTCAGAAAAGGCCGCGAAGGAGGCGAGCCTCCACGGCCTCGAAGTGCTGAAGAAGCCGATCAAGCCCGCCGAGATGCGGGCGCTGCTGTCATTCCTGCTGAGCTAGGGCCGCACCGGCCAAGCAAATGTCGAAAACAACCCCATGCACAGTAGCGGTAATATTTTACACGCCAGCAGCGCCATGATGCACAAAATGCCGGAATGACTGCCCCGAACGGGCCCGGGGCTTTTGGGACCCACACAGTTCAGCCGCTGACAAGAATTGCGCGATGTTCGGTCAGGTAGCGAACCGGAGGTTTGCCCAGGGTCTTCCTGAACATATTGACGAAACTGCTGGCGTTTTCGTATCCGAGCTCCAGGGCGACGGTCTTTACACTTTCACCGCTTGCGATTCTTTGTACTGCGAGAATGACGTGAAGCTGGTGTCGCCAGCGTCCGAAACTCATCCCGATTTCCTGGAGAAGCAGGCGGCTTAAGGTGCGCTCGCTCATGCCAAGCGCACTTGCCCAATTCGCGAACGAGGTCTTCGCGCTCGGATCGGCTATCAGCATCTCCGCGAGGCGCCGAAGGCGCGCCTCTCTTGGCATCGGCAGGTTCAGGCTGCTGGTCGGCGCATCGGACAGCTCGTCCAACAAGGTCATCACCAGTCGATCCTCGCGACCTCCGAGCGGATAGCACTCCGGAAGTTCAGCCACTCTGAGGATCAGCTCCCGGATCAGGGGAGATATCGAGATCGTGCAGCACGTCTTGGGCAGGCTCTTGGCGGCGCTCGGTTCAATATACAGGCAGTGGCATTCGACGAGACCAGCGCCACGGGCCGAGTGCGCCAGTTGACCGGGGATCCATAACGCGCATCCGGGCGGTACTAGCCAAACGGTATTGGCCGTCTCGCAGCAAAGAATGCCGCGCTGGGAATACAGTAATTGAGATTTGCGATGCTGGTGCCGATCATAGGTCCAATCATTCGACAGGATTCCGCTTCGGAGTGCAACGGCGCGGGCTACGCGGTCGATGTCGGTGTCAACAAAGCGATGAAGCATCTCGCCGCCCTTCAAAATCTTGTGTCGGCGACTTGCCTGCCGAGATGTTCGAAGCCGACCATCGCAAATCGACAGGAGAGCGGCCATCCTAAACGCGGCTTTTTTGAGCTAATCTAAACCGGCTTTGGCGGGGCACCCTAAGCGCTGGCTCAGATATCGGATTCCTTGACAAGAGTTGCAGGCACCTCCGTAACTCGCAGCAGCCGCCAGGAGGCATGAGCTGCATAAACTCCGGGCAGAGCCACAGCGATGATTGCTGTCGCTGCTATATGAAGCCCGTCACGCATGCCATCGAAGACGCCGCCTACGACGCTGGCGACCATCAGAAGGCTACCTAGCAGCAACGAACCAAGAATCGCGGCGCGTCGCGGTGTGACGAGAGGAAGTAGAGCAGGAATGATCCATATCGAACATGCGACGCCAAAGTACCAAAGAGCCGTCGCATCGAATGCCGCCGGCGCCGTGCCGGAGCTGTCGATCTGATGGTCGACCCATGTAAGGATTTGGATGACCGCGTAGATCGTGTTTCCGAGGCCACAGACCGACCACAGCAACGCCACCTTTTGACGGGCAAATCGAGCGGCGAGTTCATTCGTCAGATCAGTCATCGCCGTAATCCTCGAAGTCGACATTTTGATTTGCATCCCGGGTTCGTGCAGAGGGTCGGCCGACATCACAGCTCCGCCCATCGTCTCAGAAGATTGTGATAGACACCGGTAAGCATGAGGATGCCTTGTGCATCGCTGGACACGGATTTGCGCAAGTCAACAATGCCACGGTCGAGATCATAGAGCGTCGTGCGAAGCCCCTCGTCCTTGATCATCGATTGGGTCCAGAAGAATGATGACAAGCGCGCGCCTCGGGTGATCTCGCGCACGCGATGCAGGCTCCCCGCCGGATACAGGACCATGCTCCCGGCCGCCAACTTGACGGCGTGAACGCCGTAACTGTCTTCGATGATCAGCTCGCCACCGTCGTAGTCATCGGGTGCCGTGAGGAAGAGGGTTGAAGACAGGTCGGCGCGCATGCGAGTGCCGAGTCCAGGCGCGGATCGCACTGCGCCATCGACATGGGCATCGAAGAACATCCCGGTGTCGTATCGATTGAAAAGGGGCGGCAGGACGCGCAGGGGCAGAGCGGCACTGTTGAACAGCGCATTCCGTCCGAGAGCTCTCAGGATGATGTCGCCCGCTTGGCGAGCCTGAGGCGAGTCCTCGGGGACCTGAGCATTGCGCTTTGCGCGCGATGCCAGCTCACCTGCCGTTGCCCGTCCGTCGATCCAATCCGCCCCCTCGATGATGTCGCGTACGGAGGTTACCTCTTCGGCGGATAGCAGTTGGGGGATTTCGATGAGCATTTTCTTCAGAACCTGATGGCTGCGGTGAGGGTGACGCTGCGGCCTGCAACGGGAGTCGCGTAACCGCTTCCGAAAGCCGAGCTGTAGGTCAGCTTGTTCGTGAGATTCGTAACCTTGAGCGCAACATGGTGTCGCTCGTTGGGATCGTAGGAGAGCATCCCATCGATCGTGGTCGCTGCCGGGATCACCATCGAATTGAGGTTGTTGAGGTAATAATCCGAACGATAATTGAGCCCGCCCCCGACGAGCATGTGACCCGGCACGTTTGGCAGCAGGGGAGCGATGTCGTAGGTGGTCCAGATCGCCAGGCCATGCTGAGACACGAACGGGACCCGGTTGCCTGCGGCCGAGACGGGCGTGAACGGGCTGATCGACGAGGCGATGATCTTGCTGTCCATGTAGGAATAGGAGGCCTCAATGTCCCAGTTCTCCGTGAGCTTGCCCGTCAATCCGAGCTCAACTCCCTGGACTTGCACCTTGTCGTCGGTGGTCGTCTGTATCCCCGATGCCTGGTCGGTATAGGAAGCGTTGTTCTTCTCGACGCGGAACAATGCTGCCGTCACGCCGAGCCGATCCTCGAACAGGCCCCACTTCGCACCGACCTCGAAGGTCGTATCCGCTTCCGGCTGAAGGTTTGCGGCGTTTGGCGCCTGGGACAGACCGAGCGATGAACTCAGCGAAGTGATGTTGTTGCCCGGCGGCGTGAATGAACGTGCATAGCTGAAGTAGTAACTTTGATGCGTGGTGGGCTCGAAGATCAGGGATGCTTTTGGGCTGGCGAACTCGGTCGTCGTCGCAAGCGGAGACGCGCCTGCCTGGCCCTCGACCCGATAGTGATCCCATCGAACACCCGCAAGGATCGAAAGCATGGGCGTCAACCATATGCGGTCGCTTACAAAGGGGCCGATATCCCAGCTCGTGGCCGACAATTGATTGCCCGGCGACACCGTCAGTGCAAAGCCGGGCGAGTTCGCAAACACGGGATCGAGAAGAGTCCCTGCCGGCTCGGGGCCTGAAGGAAGGTAAAAACCCGTCGTCGCGTGTTGGGAATAGACATCAAAGCCGGCGACGAGCTTGTGCCGAAACGGTCCGGTGTCGAAACGCATCGTGGCAGTCGTTACGTTTTCCCCGCCGTGACTGACCTGCTTCGTCCCGCCGACGGACCAGATTGTGTAAGGTGTCGCCAAATTTCCGGCGAGAACGTCCGTTGCGCAGCTGCTTGGAAAAGGGAAGCCGGGAGAGGCGCAGAGCGCGGGCGTAAACTTCAGATCACGTGTGTAGTAACCGACACGCGTGTCGTTCGTTAACGTGAGCCAATCGCCGAATTCGCCCTTGTAGAGAGCGGTTGCCACGTCGGCGGTCGCGTGGTCGCGATCACTTTCCCGGCCGAAATAGTTTGAGCGGGGAACTCCGTACTCCGTCACGGGCTTGCCGACGACGCCCGGCGCGCTGACGACCGGAACGCCGAAATCGGGGCGTTGAACGCTGTCCTGGTGCAGATAGTTGAAGATCAGGGATTGGTCGGTGCCGAGGCCAAGTCCCAGCGAGCCGAGGAAACCGCCACGGTTGGAATAGACATGGTCGCGATCGACAATATCCTGGCCGTTGCCCATGGCGATGAATCTGAGCGCCGTCGTGTCGTTGATCTGCTTGTTGATGTCCAGAATGCCACGTCCGTAAGGGCCCATCCCGGCCGAGGCCTCGAACGTTGATTGGTCGCCGAGATGGGCCTTCTTGCTCTCGATCTCGATGACGCCGCCCGTCGTGCCATTGCCGAAGCTCTGTGACGAGGGCCCCTTCAGCACCAGTACGTTTTCGGTTGCAAAACTATCGCGCACATAGGAACCAAAATCGCGTAAGCCGTCGACATACACGTCGCCCGAGGCGTCAAAGCCCCGGATGCGGAACTGATCTCCGTTGATGCCACCGCCGCCTTCTCCGGTGGCGACGGTGATTCCCGGCACATATTGGAGCACTTGATTGATGGTGGCTGCCTGCTGCTGCTCGATCACCAGGCGCGGTATGACGGTGACGGTTTGCGGCGTGCTTTGGAGAGAATCGGAAAGACGGCTGAGACCAGTGGTCCGCTGCAGCGAATTCCCAGGCGAAAGAGCCGAGGACGCAGCCTGCGGACGCGGTTCGGCCGGCCTGCTCGGATGGCTGGCCGAGACAGGTCTCGAGGCCGGCTTGGCGCCGGCGCTCGACGCTCGTCGCCGCTTGGTGACAGGAGCGTCCACCTCGACCGGCGGGAGCGCAGTAGCCTTGTCCGCAGGCGCCGACGTCGGCTGATTGTTCTGGCCTTCCGCGTTGGCGGCGGTCACGAATAGAAAGCCGTTTGCAAGGCTCGCGGCTGCCCCAATTCCGGAAAGTGCCGGTCGCAAGGTTTCGATGATGGTCACAGAGCCCCCTTCGAGCAGGATGATGTTGAATTGGATAATCTTGCGATGCGGCGTGACATCGCTGCGATACGGTCGCCGAGATAGCCAGCAAGGCGTCGGCCGATCGACGCCTGGGGACAAATCCGCCAATCCGGACGTCCATCGGTTGCCGGCAGCTCAGACAGCCTCCTGGCGTCTTCAAGGTCAGAAGGTGCGGCTGCAGCTTCGCTGGCCGCACAGGCATACGCCTGCACGTCAGCGGGACTGCCGGAAGCTGCTATGCGCCTAAGTGCCTCCAGGCCATGCCGGCGTAACGCAGGTTCGCCGCGCGCCAGCAACAGCGGCGCAATGCGCCGGCGAAAGCCGTCATCGCTACCGGAGACCGCCCGTTCCAGCCAAACATCGGCAGCGGCGAGGTCTCCGCCAGCATGCAGGATCGTGGCCAGATTGTACTGAGCCCAGTGATCGCCAAGCGCCGCTGCGCGGCTATACCAATACAGGGCGCCTCTCGGATTAACCGGCACGGCCCAGCCTTCTTCAAGGAATCGAGCGAGAGAATTCATTGCCTTCAGGTTTGCCTTGGAGGTGCCACCTTCCGCTGCTGCCCGAAAGAGCTCGAAACTCCGCGGCCGATCCGCCGGATTTCCGCCGCGCATCAACATCTGCGCCAGATTGACTTGCCCCCAGATGTGGCCGGCTGCTGCGGCCAGCTCGAAAAATTTCGTCGCGAGCTTCGGATCTGGCTCGACGCCCCAGCCTTGTTCGTAGCACCGGCCAACCATGTTTTGTCCGTCGAGGTCCCCGGATTGGGCGGCGCGTTCGAACCAGACGAAGGCAGCCGCCGGATCACGCGCTACCCGCGTCCCATCGAGCAGCAACTGGCCCCACACGATCTGCGCGGGAATGATATCGGCCTCGGCTGCTGCCTTGATCCACTGCGTCGCATCGTGGGGATTGCTGACGAGCAAGTCACGCAGCTGCGCCTTGGTCAAACGCTGCGCGCGAATTTGCAGGAGTGGTTGGGGCAAGGCTGCTGAGGCGTAGGGATTTGGAGGCCTGTTGGACAGGCGCTCGGGAACAGCCCTGGACTGTGGGTGGATTGGCATCGTGCTTCGCTTCGCGCAGGCCGTGGTTCAACGGAATGGCTACCGCAGCCCGGTGCGGCGCTGCATCGTGCAATCCGGCCAGACCATTGCTCAATTCGGCCAACGGCCAAGAATTCGTCCAAAATGAATTCGTCCAAAATGCCGCCAAGACCTTAACGCAGGACCTGGCAATGCAGGACCTGGTTGCCGGGGGCAGTGATTGTCTGTTTTGGGTAACGCTTTGGCGCCTTGGATGAATGAGTTGAGGCATCATCCAAACTATCTGGTCATGCGCACGCGAATTGAACCACGCTGCGCAAACCTGACCGATAGGGGTGAAGATGCTGTTGAATACCGCGACTTTTCCGATTGTAAGGCTCTCTTACGATCAGGGCCCGGCCGGAACGGCTGACGAGGCCTTCGCCACCTTCGAAGCACTGCTCGATCGCGGCCAGCCCTTTGTCATCATAGGGCAAGGGGCAAACGCCGACATCGACGAACACGAGCACGATCCGGGTGAGCAGAGAAGGCTTGCGCTCTGGTCAAAGAAGCACAAACCGCGATTGCGCGAATTTGTGAAAGCCCTGATCTATGTTGAGCCCTCAAAGACGAAGCGGCTCGGCATGAGAGCCTTCCAGATCGTGTCAGAGAAGTTCTGGGGATACCCGATGCTGCTCGCCGCTTCGGAGGCAGAGGCCCTGGAGACGGCGCAAGCGCTGCTGAAGTCCGCTTCTCCAAGCAGTCGACCTGGTGAGGCAGGCTGAAGATCTTTCCAGACGACCTGTTGTCCTCGAACGAGGAGGCCCTCTGAACTCTCGCTTCGACAGCGATTGCTCTCGAAAGCGACGTTGCTCAGCGCCGCGACCCGCTCTCATGAGCCATCAGGAGGCCTCGCTTCCGTTTTCTGTTCTTCCGAGCGGATAGTTGAGAATCATTGTCTATGTACGCTGTCGCTATCGATCACACGCTGGCTGGGCACCATCTTGATCTGCTGACCAAGATGTTCGAGTTGCGGCGTCGGGTTCTCGCCAATCGCCATTACGACACACAAGTCAGCGGCGATGTCGAATTCGACATCTACGATATGCTCAAGCCGACCTACTTGCTCGCCATGTCGGAAGAAGACCTCGTCGGCTGCGTACGACTGTTGCCAACCACCGGCCCGACCATGCTGCGCGATACGCTCGCGACACGTCTTGGGCCCAATCAGATCCCGAGCGGCCCCACCATCCTGGAGAGCTCGCGCTTTTGCATAGCTAGCAAATGTGCTTCAGACTTCGACCGCAATGGACTCAGTCGCGTAGCATACGTCCTGTTCGCGGCAATGATTGAGACGATGTGGAACCTGAGTGCACAATCGATCGTGATGATGACCGATCTCAGAACGGAACACGGTCTCAACCGGGCCGGCTGGCCGATGCGGCGTCTCGGATCACCGCAGATCTCTGGCGGGACGACACTGGTTCCTGGATTGCTGCAAGGATCAAGCGAAGCTCTCGAGCGCATGCACCGCCACGCGAGTGTGCGGTGACCGGTTGCTCCTCTCGTCGCGCGCGGTTGCCTTGCATTAAAGTGTGATGGGATCGGGACGAATCGATGCGCGCCAGGAACTCGAATCACCTCTCCCGCAGGGAGAAGTGAACCACCGACCGCCGACCAAACCCAATTTCATCACGCTTTAGGAGACCGGCCCGGCGCGACAGGGCGGCAGACAATCCCGTCACGGCTGATCCGGCCGGACCCGCTCGCGCGTCGTCGCGGTCCCCTCGGCTGCCAGGGTCGCGAAATCGATCCTCGACATTTCGACGATGGCCTTGGTGCGACTGAGCACGTTGAGCTTGCGCAGGATGTCGGAGACATGGACCTTCACCGTGGTCTCCGAGATCTTCAGCTCAAAGGCGATCTGCTTGTTCTGCAGGCCGCGCTTGAGCATTTCGAGCACGCGCAATTGCTGCGGCGTCAGCTCGTGCAGGCGCTTGATCAGATCCTGCGCTGGGCCGGAGGCGCGCTGCGGGCGGACCAGCGCGCGGTAGGCGGCGGGCACACAGACCGAGCCGCGCAGCACCTCGCCGATCGACTGCGACAGATCCTGCTTGGACGATGATTTGAGGATGTAGCCGGACACGCCAAGCGACAAGGCGCCGGACATGATCTGCGGATCCTGGTGCCCGGACACGATCACGACGGGAATTTTTGGAAACGCCTTGCGGATGCGGATGATGCCCGAAAGGCCTGTTGTGCCCGGTATCGACAGATCAAGCAGGATGAGGTCGAGCTCCGGCGTCGAGGCCAACAGCTCGAGTGCACCGTCGATCGATGTCGCCTGAAAGATCTCGGCCGCAGGCACGACCATCTGAAGCGCACCTTCGAGCGCTTCGCAAAACAACGGATGGTCTTCGACAATCAGAAATCGCATCGCGCGTGAGCCACTCTGAAAATCTTGCTGAAGATCCGGCCCGGGACGTCGCCGGGGCCGACGTTGAATTCAATGAGTCGAGAATGACTCAGACGGGGCGGGCCGAATTGATCCAGGTCAAGAATGACACCGCGGGTCATTGCGGCTTCCCGCGATCGAGGCGCGCATGAGGACGTCCCTTGGGATCGGGCAGCTCCATCTTGCCGATCTCGATGACCGCCTTGTTGCGGCTGAACAGGCCGAGCTTGCGCAGGATCTCGGTGATATGCGCCTTCACCGTCGATTCGGCGAGCGCAAGCTCCTGCGCGATCTGCCGGTTCGGGAGGCCGTGACGCAACAGATCAAGCACGCGAAGCTGCTGCGGCGTGAGCTCGCGCAGCTTGACCTCGAGCGCCTTGCTGGCATCGGCCCGACGCAGCCGCGGCGCCGCCACGAAATCCTTCGGCACCGACACCGACCCGCTGAGCACGCCCTCGATCGATTGCGCGAGCTCTCGCTTCGACGTCGATTTCGGCAGATAGCCGGCCGCTCCCAGCGCCAACGCCTCGCGAACGATGTGCTGATCCTCCTCGCTCGACACGATGGCGACGGGCAGGCGCGGATAGGCCTCGCGCAAACGCAGAAAGCCGGAAAAGCCCGTCGCATCAGGCAGCGACAGATCGAGCAGAGCGAGGTCGATGCCCCGCTCGGCGAGCAGGATATGCAGCGCATCCTCGATCGACATCGCCTCGAAGATCCGCGCCTCCGGCAACGCCAGCCGCACCGCATTGCCGAGCGCTTCGCGAAACAGCGGATGATCGTCGATGATCAGGAAGCTGGTCATGGCGCCTTCCCAGGATCGCGCCGCACAGGCATCCACCGCGAGAGTGGAAGCGACACATTGATGCGGCACCCGTCCGGCGCCAGGATGATGCCGGACGGAAGCTAGCACATCCTCCCGATCGCGTCTGGTCAAGATCGTTCAGTCGTCGGATTCGGACTGGACCGTCAGCAGGAAGGAATAAATGTTGTCGAACTGGTCATCAGTGAAGACCTCCTTCCAGGCCGGCATGCCCTTGCTCGGGCGTCCTTCATGCACGGTCGTCCAGTATGTTTCGCGCATGTCGTCGCCGTAGCGGTGACGGAGCAGCCGCAGGTCGATCTTCCGCTCGCTCTGGATCGCATCGGGACCGTGACAATGCGCGCAAGTTCCATTGAAGATTTCCTTGCCCGCACCGACCGCCTCGGCGGCGGGCGCAGCCGCATCGCCCTTGACCTCGGTCGCGGCGACCTTGGCGATCTCGGTCACTTGAACTGAGGTCCGGGCTCCGCCTGCCATGCCCGTCGTTGTTCCCGCAGGCTCCGCCTGGCCCGCGCCGAAGCGAACCGGCTCGCCGCCCGGCAAGCCATATTTCACCGCGAGCTCGCCGATCGTCCGTTGCAGCTGTGGCAGGACGGCATCGACGCGATCACGAAGCTCGGTGGACGTCTTGGCGAAGCCGATGGCCGCATCCCATGACAGGCCTTCGCCCGCGGTGAGCTCGATCTGGTAGCGATCATTGTAGCTGGTCTTGTTCAGCCAGCCCGCAACCGGCCCCCAGATGAAAGCGATGTCGGCTTTGCCCTGGTCAAGTGCCTGCATGCCCTCCTCCGGGGACAGCACGGTCACCATCTCAACGTCATCACGGCTCGCGAGCAGGTTTTGCGGTGTGGTGGCGAACTGCACGGCGACCCGCTTGCCCCTGAGGCCGGCGATGCCGCCGATGGCCCTCCCCTTGGTCGATTCCCTGGCGACCACGAGGGCATAGCCTTCCTTCGCGAACGGAGCGGAGAAGATCACGGCCGGTCCCATGAAGTCCTCGGACCGCGGCAGCCCGATCATGGCGTCGCATTGCCTGCCGAGCAGCGTGACGCGCACGGTGCGCTTGCCGAAATAGGATTTGTACCAGTCATAGGCGATCGGCCGGCCGAGCGCCTGCGCCAGGGCCTGCCCGATCTCGACATAAAAGCCCGGCTGCGACGGACTATCGCTGGAGAAGGGAAGATTGGTCGGATCAGCGCAGAGACGGAACGGCTGTGCTTCATCGGCATGAGCCGTTGCGATGGGGGCGATCATTGCGGACGCGGCCGCCCACGCGACGAGCCCTGCAATGCTACGGTTTGCAATGCTACGGTTTGGCTTCTTGCCACTTCCAAGATGATTCGGACGCATCCTCATCTCCCGCAGTTGGGTTCTGTTGAACAGGCGCTGCGGCACGCCATCAGCCGATGCCGCAACGATCGCCTGGAAAAAGCGCGCGCGTATCCCGTCACCTCTGAAAGATACGCGCGCGAGTGGTCACTGGACGGAGAACACGAAGAGCGAACCGCCCTCGGGAGCTGCGGCCGTCATCTTCTTGCCCACCTCGCCCAGGAACGCAGGCAGCGCAGCCGTGCGGCCGACGACGATGGCGACGTATTGCTTGCCATCGACCTGGTAGGTCACCGGGCCGGCGCCGATGCCGGAGCCGAGATTCTTGCTCCACAGCACCTTGCCGGATTTCGCGTCGATGGCACGGAAGTCGCCATGGATGTTGCCGGCGAACACGAGGCCGCCGCCGGTGGTCAGGGTGCCGCCATTGAACGGCAGGTCTTCCTTGATCGACCAGACCTTCTTCTGCGCCACCGGATCCCAGGCCATGAGCTCGCCGAGGAAGCCGCCGGGGCCTTCCTTGGTCGGGAATTCGGCGCCGAGATAGAACACGCCGCGCTTGTAGGCGACATCGCCGACCGACCAGTCCATGCAGACATTGTTGGACGGGATGTAGACGAGGCCGGTCTCGGGGTTGAACGACATCGGCTGCCAGTTCTTGCCGCCGACGAGATTCGGACAGATGTCCTTGGCGGGATGGCCCGGGCCCGGACGCTTGTCGGGATCCTCGACCGCGCGCAGCGTGGCGGTATCCCACTTCTGCGCCCAGCTGGTGAAGACGTATTTCTCCGCCGATAGCACCTTGCCGGTCTCGCGGTTGGCGACGAAGAAGAAGCCGTTGCGATCCGCCTTCATCAGCGCCGGAATGGTGCTGCCGCCGATCTTCAGATCCGCGAGCACGGCTTCGTTGACGCCGTCATAGTCCCAGGCATCCGCCGGGGTGGTCTGGATGTGCCACTTGATCTTGCCGGTGTTGGGATCGAGCGCCAGCGTCGAGGCGGTGTAGAGGTTGGTCAGCTTGCCGAAATTGCCGTCGCCGGTCGAGCGCACCCCGGTGTTCCATGGACCGGGATTGCTGGTGCCCCAATAGACCGTGTCGGTCTTGGCGTCGTAGGAGCCGACCAGCCAGGCGGCGCCGCCGCCATGCTGGGCGGAATCGCCCTTCCAGCTGTCGCCGCCGGGCTCATCCGGGTTCGGCACGGTGTAGGTCTGCCAGACCTGCTTGCCGGTGTTGATGTCGAAGGCCTGGAGCGACCCGCGAACGCCATATTCGCCGCCGCCGAACCCCGTGATCACCTTGTCGCGCACGACGAGCGGCGGCGACGTAATGACCGAGCCCTGCTTGTAGTCGACCACTTTCGAGGTCCAGAGCGTTTTGCCGGTCGCCGCATCGAGCGCCGTCAGCTTGCCGTCGAGGCGGCCGACGAAGATCTTGCCGTCGGCATAGGAGACGCCGCGGCTGTTCACGTCGCAGCAGGCATATTGCAGCACATCATCGGGAATGTCGGGCTCGTAGGTCCATTTGCGCTGCCCGGTCGCCGCATCGAGCGCGTAGACGTATTTCGGACCCCACGAGCTCGAGACGTAGAGCGTGTTGCCGATCACGATCGGTGAGGATTCGTTCGAGCGTAGCGAGGCCAGCGAGAACGAATAGGCGAGCGTCAGCTTGCCTGCGTTCTCGGTGTTGATCTGCTTGAGTGGGCTGAAGCGCGTGTTTCCGTAATCGTGACCGGCAACGGCCCACTGGTTGGAATCGGACTGCGCCTTGATCAGGGAGTCGTTGGCGCGAGCGCCTGGCGTCGCGGCGGCCAGCATCGCAATCATCGAAATGCCGGCCAAGAAGCCCTTTGTTGCAAAGGTCATGTATTCCCTCCGATGTTGTTGTGTGCGCCGCGTTGGGCGCTCGTGATGCGCAGTTTGTCTGCGGCGCCATCGACCGGAATTACAACATCGCCTGACCGCGCTGAGTATGGGCGGAAGGTAGTAGTGCGAAATCATCGGCGCGTTCGTCGCTCATCTCTTTGTCGACGCTGGCGTCTTGCCCTTGTTTTGCAGCTCGAAATGGACGTTGGAATTTTTGCAAATCACGGGACGATTGAGCGGCAGGGTGGGCAACGGCGCGCTTCTCGCGCGCCGTGCCCACCACCTCTCTCGATCATGAAGAGATCGTGGGCACGCTTCGCTTTGCCCACCCTACGGCACCCTCGAATTGGGGCAGCACCGCGCGCAGCATCACGATGATGGCGCTACCACAGATGCAAAACTTTCGAAGAAATTCGCGGCGAGCTTGCGCGACGTCGAATCGATCAGTCGCGAACCGAGCTGCGCGAGCTTGCCGCCGATCTGCGCCTCGGCCTCGTAGTGCAGGATGGTGACGCCGGGAGATTCCTCTTCCAGCCTGACCTTCGCGCCGCCCTTGGCAAAGCCGGCGACGCCGCCGGCGCCTTCGCCGATAATGCGGTAGCCGTTGGGCGCATCGATATCGGTCAGCGTCACCTTGCCGCTGAACGTCGCCTTCACCGGGCCGACCTTCAGCACTACGGTCGCGACCATCTCCGTCGGCGACGCCATCTCGAGCGATTGGCAACCTGGAATGCAGCGCCTGAGAATGTCGGGATCGTTGAGCGCAGCCCACACATCGGCCTTCGACGCCGGGATACGCTGACTGTCGTTCATCTGCATCGCTTCCACCCCTTTGCTGTTGCTGTACAGCTCGACTAGGGGCGCGCGCGTGCGCGATCAATCGCCAGGAAGTACTAGGGCTGCGTGTTCTGATGTCTCATTCACTCAACGTCATTCCGGGGCGCGACGAAGTCGCGAGCCCGGAATCCATTTGCCCGCGGGCTCTGCCGCGCGATGGATTCCGGGCTCCCTCGCTCCGCTCGGGCCCCGCAATGACGTTCGAGTGTTGTGACGCCGACGGCCGTTCCACGTCCTCCAGCTGGCAGCCGTTCGCTGCATCGCAGCGAACAGAATCAATGACTTAGATCGCCGCCACGTACTACCAAGATCGCGGTTACAACGGCATGGGCGCGTGCTCCTATTCGCGCAACGAACAAGGCAGCAAAGGGAGAAACGAGGCGCGAGGGGTCGACGTCAAAGGCCGGCGTTTCGAAGCAGGTGCGGCCCGCGCACAGGCCGCCGACGAAGCGAACATCGTTCGACAGCTTCCTGCACGGCCGCGCCAACGGATGGCGGCGGCACGGAACATCGCGACCGAATCGCGCGCTGCGGCAGCCGTCACAATGACCTTTCCATGACGCGTGGTGAGCAAAATCCCAGTTGCAAAGTTCCGTTCGCGCTGTCTCTAATTGGAATAATGACAAACATTCGGGAGGTATCACGTGTCTACAGTCAAACTGACGGTGAACGGCAAGGCCGTTGCCGTCGAGGTCGAGGACCGCACGCTGCTGGTCCATCTCTTGCGTGACCATCTCAACCTCACCGGCACCCATGTCGGCTGCGACACCAGCCAATGCGGCGCCTGCGTCGTCCACATGGACGGCCGTGCGGTGAAGTCCTGCACCATGCTCGCCGGCCAGGCCGACGGCGCCAACGTCACCACCATCGAAGGCATCGCCAAGGGCGACGAGCTGCACCCGATGCAGGCCGCCTTCCGCGACAATCACGGCCTGCAATGCGGCTATTGCACGCCGGGCATGATCATGTCGGCGATCGACATCGTGCAACGCCATGGTGGCGAGCTCGACGAGAGCACGGTCCGTCAGGAGCTCGAAGGCAATATCTGCCGCTGCACCGGCTACCACAACATCGTCAAAGCCGTGCTGGACGCGGCCGGACGCATGAAGGTCTCGCAGGCGGCCGAGTAAGGGCCCGCCTCGAACGAACAATCACCACTGCAGCTTTCGGTGGAAAGCGCAGGCACAGCAATTCCGGTCGGGAGGACCAGACATGGGTGTTGAAGGCATCGGCGCGCGCGTCGTGCGCAAGGAAGACAAGCGTTTCATCACCGGCAAGGGCCGGTACGTCGACGACATCAAATTGCTGGGCATGACCTATGCCCATTTCATCCGCAGCCCGCACGCGCACGCCAAGGTGAAGAAGATCGACGCGTCCGCCGCGCTGAAGCTGCCGGGCGTGGTTGCCGTTCTCACCGGACAAGAGCTCGTTGACGACAAGGTCGGCAACCTCATCTGCGGCTGGGCCATCACTTCCAAGGACGGCAGCCCGATGAAGATGGGCGCATGGCCGGCGATGGCGCCGGAGACCGTGCGCTTCGTCGGTCAGGCCGTCGCGGTCGTGATCGCCGACAGCAAGAACCTCGCGCGCGACGCGGCGGAAGCCGTCGTCGTCGATTACGAGGAACTCCCTGTCGTCGCCGACGTCCACGCCGCCATCAAGGCCGGCGCGCCGCAGCTCCACCCCGAGGCCCCCGGCAACCAGGTCTATGACTGGGTGATCGGTGACGAGGCCGCGACGGATGCGGCCTTCGCCAAGGCTGCGAATGTGGTGAAGATGGACCTCACCAACAATCGCCTGGCGCCGAACCCGATGGAGCCGCGCTCGGCGGTCGCCAGCTACGACGCCGCGGAGGAGCATTTCACGCTCTATACGACATCGCAGAACCCGCATGTCGCCCGGCTCGTGCTGTCCGCGTTCTACAACATCGCGCCCGAGCACAAGCTGCGCGTCATCGCGCCCGACGTCGGCGGCGGCTTCGGCTCCAAGATCTACATCTATCCGGAAGAGATGGTGGCGCTCTGGGCCTCCAAGAAGACCGGCCGCCCCGTGAAGTGGACCAGCGACCGCACCGAGGCCTTCCTCACCGACGCGCATGGCCGCGACCACGTCACCCATGCCGAGATGGCGTTCGACGCCAACAACAAGATCACCGGCTTGAAGGTGAAGACCTACGCCAATTTCGGCGCCTACATGTCGCTGTTCTCGTCGGCCGTGCCGACCTATCTCTACGCGACGCTGCTGTCGGGCCAGTACAACATCCCGCAGATCCATGCCGAGGTGATCGGCGTCTACACCAACACCACGCCGGTCGACGCTTATCGCGGCGCGGGCCGTCCCGAGGCCAGCTATCTGGTCGAACGCATGATGGAGACGGCGGCGCGGCAGCTGAACGTCGATCCGGCGGCGTTGCGCAGGAACAATTTCATCACCCAGTTCCCGCACCAGACGCCCGTGATCATGGCCTATGACACCGGCGACTTCAACGCCTCGCTCGACGCCGCGATGAAGGCGATCGACTATGCCGGCTTCCCCGCGCGCAAGGCCAAGGCGAAAGCCGACGGCAAGCTGCGCGGCATCGGCCTGTCCTGCTACATCGAGGCCTGCGGCATCGCGCCGTCCAAGGCGGTCGGCAGCCTTGGCGCCGGCGTCGGCCTGTGGGAATCGGCCGAAGTGCGCGTCAATCCGGTCGGCACCATCGAGATCCTGACGGGCTCGCACAGCCATGGCCAGGGCCACGAGACGACATTCTGTCAGCTCGTCGCCGACCGCCTCGGCATTCCCATCAGCCAGGTCTCGATCGTCCACGGCGATACCGACAAGGTGCAGTTCGGCATGGGCACCTATGGCTCGCGTTCCGCGGCCGTCGGTCTCACCGCGATCCTCAAGGCCATGGAGAAGATGGAAGCCAAGGCCAAGAAGATCGCCGCGCATGCGCTGGAGGCTTCGGAGGCCGACATCGTCATCGAGAACGGCGAGTTCAAGGTGACGGGCACCGACAAGGCGATCGCGCTGCCGATGGTCGCGCTCGCGGCCTACACCGCGCACAATCTGCCTGACGGGATGGAGCCGGGCCTGAAGGAAAGCGCCTTCTACGACCCCTCCAACTTCACCTTCCCGGCCGGCACCTATATCTGCGAGCTCGAGGTCGATTCCGGTACGGGCAAGACGAGCTTCGTCAACTTCGTCGCGGCGGACGATTTCGGGCGGCTGATCAACCCGATGATCGTCGAGGGCCAGGTCCATGGCGGCCTGGTTCAAGGCATCGGGCAGGCCTTGCTCGAGCACGCCATGTACGATGCCAACGGCCAGCCGGTCACGGCCTCGTTCATGGACTACGCCATGCCGCGCGCCGACGATGTGCCCTCCTTCAACCTCTCCCACACCACGACGCTGTGCCCGGGCAATCCGCTGGGCATCAAGGGTTGCGGTGAGGCCGGCGCAATCGGCGCCTCCGCGGCCGTGATCAACGCGATCACGGATGCGATCGGCAAGAACAACCTGGAAATGCCCGCAACCCCGGACAGGGTGTGGCGCACGATCCACGCGGCTTGACACCTCATCATCGTCATTCCGGGGCGATGCGAAGCATCGAACCCGGAATCTGGAGCCACGAATTCAACCTCGAGATTCCGGGTCTGCGCCTTCGGCGCATCCCGGAATGACAGAGAAAAGATTTCAGGAGCAACCAAGATGTATCAGACAACCTATCATCGCGCTTCCTCGGTGGATGAGGCCGCCAGCCTGTTCGGCAAGAGCAGCGAGGCGAAATTCCTTGCCGGCGGCCAGACGCTGCTGCCTGTCATGAAGCAGCGCCTCGCGGGGCCTTCCGATGTCATCGACGTCGCCAGGATCAAGGAATTGATCGGCGTCGAGGCCTCGGGCGACACCCTGACCATCAAGGCCGCCACGCCGCATTACGACGTGGCGACCAGCGAGGCCGCCAAGAAGGCGATCCCCGCGCTCGCCTATCTGGCCTCGCAGATCGGCGACCCCGCGGTGCGCTATCGCGGCACGATCGGCGGCTCGATCGCCAACAACGATCCGGCCGCGGATTACCCGGCCGCCCTGCTCGCGCTCGGCGCCACCGTGAAGACCAACAAGCGGTCGATCGCGGCGGAGGACTTCTTCAAGGGCCTGTTCACGACCGCGCTTGAAGACGGCGAGATCATCACCGCCGTGTCGTTCCCGGTTCCGGCCAAAGCAGGCTATGCCAAGATGCGGCATCCCGCCTCGCGCTTCGCGCTGACCGCCGTCTTCGTCGCACAGACGAAGGCGGGCGAGATCCGCGTCGCCGCGACCGGCGCCTCGCAAAGCGGCGTGATGCGGGTTGGCGCGATCGAGTCCGCGCTGAAGGCGAATTGGTCGCCGTCGGCGATCGACAGCGTCAGCATTCCCGCGAGCGGGCTGCTGGCCGACATCCACGGCACAGCGGAGTACCGCGCCAACCTCGTCAAGGTGATGGCGCAGCGCGCGGTGACTGCCGCGGGCTGATAATCCCGCGCCAGCGTCTCGACACAAATTTTCCGCGGCGCGCACTTCGGTGCGCGCCGTTTTATTTTGCCCATGCGGAATGAAAACCGCTTGCCTCGCTGGCGGGAAGGCGAGAAAAGTTAATCAGCCGATTAACTCGCCACCAAGAGCAACGTCAGAGGCGTTTGCCGGATCACCGGCATTCGCCCGCGACCCGAGGAAACAACAACGTGCTCGATAAAGCAGCGCCCACCTCATCCGTCCGCGCCACCGGCCCGCTCGCGGGCTTCCGCATCGTCGAATTCGCCGGCATCGGACCCGGCCCGTTCGCCTGCATGATGCTGGCCGACATGGGCGCCGAAATCGTCACGCTCGACCGTGTCGGCGCCAAGAAGAGCATGAAGTCGGTGGCGGGGCGCGGCCGCAAGCTGATCGAGCTCGACCTCAAGGACAAGGCGGCGATTGCTGAGGTGCTCGACCTGCTTGCCAGCGCCGACGCGCTGGTCGAAGGATTTCGTCCTGGCGTGATGGAGCGGCTCGGGCTCGGTCCTGACATCGTGCTCGCGCGCAATCCAAGGCTGGTCTACGGCCGCATGACCGGCTGGGGGCAGGAAGGCCCGCTGGCGAACGCGGCCGGCCACGACATCAACTACATCTCGATCACCGGCGCGCTCGCCGCGATCGGCACTGACGAGGCGCCGGTGCCGCCGCTCAACCTGGTCGGTGATTTCGGCGGCGGCGCGCTCTATCTCGTCGTCGGCGTGCTCGCCGCGCTGCTGGAAGCATCAAAGTCCGGCAAGGGCCAGGTGGTCGACGCCGCGATGTGCGATGGCGCAGCCTCGCTGATGTCGTTCTTCTTCGACATGAAGACACTGGGACGCTGGACCGAAGGCCGCAACCGCAATTTCCTCGATGGCGGCGCGCACTTCTACGGCGTCTATGAATGCGCCTGCGGCCATTTCGTCTCGATCGGCTCGATCGAGCCGCAATTCTACGCGCTGCTGCGCCAGCATGCGGGCCTCAACGATGCAGACTTCGATGCACAGATGGACCCCAAGGCCTGGCCCGCGCTGAAGGAGAAGCTGAAAGCGGTGTTCAAGAGCAAGACGCGCGAGGACTGGTGCAAGATCATGGAAGGCACCGACATCTGCTTTGCGCCTGTGTTGACCATGTCGGAAGCGACCGCGCATCCGCACATGGTCGCCCGCAACGTCTTCATCGAGCGCCATGGCGTGAAACAGCCGGCACCGGCGCCGCGCTTCTCGCGTACGCCGTCGGCGGTGCGCGAGCCGGAGGTGGCGGAGATCGGGGCGGTGACGAGGGCGTGGAAGGGCTGACGTCATTCCGGGGCGCTCGCGTCGCGAGCGAACCCGGAATCCGGAGATTGTCACATCGAGATTCCGGGTTCGCGCTGACGCGCGCCCCGGAATGACGGTCAGTCGCGTAGGGTGGCGGCAGCGTCCTTACGCCGCGTTCCCCACCTTCAACACGCCGCGGCGGATCTGATCTTCCTCGATCGACTCGAACAGCGCCTTGAAATTGCCTTCGCCAAAGCCGTCGTCGCCCTTGCGCTGGATGAACTCGAAGAAGATCGGGCCGATCGCGTTGGCCGAGAAGATCTGCAGCAGCACCTTGGTCTGGCCGCCGTCGACCACGCCTTCGCCGTCGATCAGGATGCCGTTCTTCTGCAGACGTGCGACGTCCTCACCGTGCTTAGGCAGGCGGGCATCGATCTTCTCGAAATAGGTCGCGGGCGGCGACGGCATGAAGGGCAGGCCGGCTTCGCGCAGGCCTTCGATGGTTTTGTAGATGTCGCGGCAACCGCAGGCGATGTGCTGGATGCCTTCGCCACGATAGGTCTTCAGATATTCCTCGATCTGGCCGGAATCGCCGGCGTCCTCGTTGATCGGAATCCGGATCTTGCCGTCAGGGCTGGTCAGCGCACGCGAGAACAGGCCGGAGGCGCGGCCCTCGATGTCGAAGAAACGGATCTGGCGGAAGTTGAACAGTTTTTCGTAGAAGCCGGCCCAGACATCCATGCGGCCGCGATGGACGTTGTGGGTGAGGTGATCGAGATAGAACAGGCCGGCACCATGGGGCCGCGGATCGCGCGCACCGAGCCATTCGAACTCGGCATCATAGGCCGAGCCCTTGGCGCCATAGCGATCGACGAAATAAAGCAGGCTGCCGCCAATGCCCTTGATCGCGGGCACATCCAGCGTCTTCTGCGCCGGTGTCACGCCGGCCGGCTCGGCGCCGAGCGCAATCGCGCGGTCATAGGCGGCCTTGGCATCGACCACGCGGAACGCCATCGACGGCGCGCAGGGACCGTGCGCGGCGACGAACTCGTAACCGTGGGTGCCGGGCTCCTCGTTGACGAGATAGTTGATGTCGCCCTGGCGATAGACGGTGATGTTCCTGGTCTTGTGGCGCGCGACCGCCGCATAGCCCATCAGCTTGAACAGATCGTGCAGCTGCTCGGGATCGGGATGCGCATATTCGACGAACTCGAACCCGTCGGTGCCCATCGGATTGTCTGATGTGATCGTGGCCGGCGGTGCATCGTGCGGAAACGGACCCATTGCGGTTCTCCCAATTGCTGCTGGGTAGAACTATCCTTCATGGAGCACGCAATGAGCGTGCAAACGGGACGCGTTTTCGCTATCCTATGCACGATCCGTGCACGAAATGGACAAATGACGCATGATTCCGGTGGATGCCTTCGACCTCAAGATCCTGGGTGCGCTCCAGGATGACGGCCGCCTCACCAACCAGGAGCTCGCCGAGCTGGCCGGGCTCTCGGCCTCGCAATGCTCGCGGCGGCGGATGCGGCTGGAGCAGGAGAAGGTGATCGCGGGCTATCACGCCGACCTCTCCAGCGAGGCGCTCGGCTTCGGCGTGATCGCCTTCATCCAGGTCGGGCTTGCGACCCACTCGCCGGACAATTCAAAGCGCTTCCGCGCGCTGGTGAACCGGATCGACGAGATTCAGGAGGCCTATTCGCTCACGGGCGATGCCGACTACGTGCTGAAAGCCGTGCTGCGTGACCTCAAGGGCCTCTCCAATCTCGTCAATGACGTCCTGATGCCGCACCAGAGCGTGGCGCATGTGCGCTCCTCGATCGTGCTCGACCGGCTGAAAGAGAGCTCAAAGCTGCCGCTGAAGGATTTGAAGGCTGGCTGAAATCGAGGGAACTACGCCATTCGCGCTGCCCGCGCGGTCTGCGATGATCGAGACCGATCCGGGAGACTTTAGCCATGGCCCTTCAGCTGCGACCGAACTGCGAATATTGCGACCGCGACCTGCCGCCATCAGCCACCGACGCGCGGATCTGCTCCTACGAATGCACCTTTTGCGCCGATTGCGTCGAGACAAAGCTGTTCAACGTCTGTCCGAACTGCGGCGGCGGCTTTGCGCCGCGCCCGATCCGCCCGACGCAGGAATGGCGGCCGGGCGTCTGCACCAGCAAGCAGGCGCCGTCGGACAAGCGGGTGCATTTGAAGTACAGCCTGGACGACGTCGCCGCGCATTGCGCGCGGGTGCGCGACGTGCCGCCGGAGAAACGGTGAATCCGAGGTCGTCGTTCCGGAGCGATGCGCAGCATCGAACCCGGAACCTCGAGATTCCGGGTTCACGCTTCGCGTGCCCCGGAATGACAGCGGCTATTCCGCCGGCACAATCGTCCCCTCGACCTCACCGAAGCCGATTCGATAGCCGTTGCCCTGGCACCAGCCGCGCATGACGAGGCTGTCGCCGTCTTCCAGGAACGCGCGCCTGGCGCCGCCGGGCAATTCCACCGGCTCGGTGCCGTTCCAGCTGATCTCGAGCAAGCTGCCGCGCTGGTTCTTCTCCGGGCCCGAGATGGTGCCGCTGCCGAGGAGATCGCCGACATTCATCGCACAACCGCTTGAAGCATGGTGCATGAGCTGCTGCACCGAGGACCAGTACATGTATTTGAAACTGGTGCGGCTGATGCTCGCCGGCGCATTGGCGCCGGCGGCGCGCAAGGAGACGTCGAGCGCGATATCGTAGTTCTGCGGCCTCACCTGCTTCAGATAATCCAGCGGCACCGGCTGCTGCTCCGGCCCCTTCAGCCGGAACGGCTCCAGCGCCTCGCGCGTCACCACCCAAGGGCTGATCGAGGTCGCAAACGCTTTCGCCAGGAACGGCCCGAGCGGCACATATTCCCATTGCTGGATATCGCGCGCGCTCCAGTCGTTGAGCAGCACGAAGCCGAAGATCATCTCCTCGGCCTGGCTCTCGGTCAGCATGCCGCCCATCGGCGACGGCTGGCCGACCACGACACCCATTTCCAGCTCGAAATCGAGCCGCTTGCACGGCCCGAAGCTCGGCACCTCCACGTTCGGCGGCTTCAACTGCCCGCGCGGCCGCTTCACCTTGGTGCCTGACACCACGACTGTGGAGGCGCGGCCATTATAAGCGATCGGCATGTACAGCCAGTTCGGCTGCAGTGCATTGTCCTTGCCGCGGAACATCACGCCGACATTGGTGGCGTGCTCCTTCGAGGAATAGAAATCGGTGTAGCCGGAGACCGCGAAAGGCAGATGCAGCTTTGCCTCGCGCATCGGCACCAGCGCTCGGCTGCGCAGCTCCTCATTGTCGCGCAACTCCGGATGATCGCGACGGAGCAGCTCGCTGATGCGCGCGCGAGTCTTGGTCCAGACCTTTGGTCCCAGCGCCATAAATGCATTGAGCGAGGGTCCGGAGAAGACGCCAAGCGCTCCGACATCGAGCCGCGAATCCTGCTCGAGCTCCCAGAGGTCGAGCACGTAATCGCCGATGGCGACGCCAACGCGCGGCGTTGGATTGCCAGGGGTCGAGAACACGCCGTAGGGCAGGTTCTGGATTGGGAAGTCGGAAGAAGGATCGACGTCGATGAATGAGCGGAGGGTGGGGTCATTGGGGTGGGGCATTGGGTTTCCTGCCGGATAACTCGACGGTTTCTCCGCCGTCGTTCCGGGGCGCGCGTAGCGCGAGCCCGGAATCCATTCATCCATGTAACCGGTGGTGCAATGGATTCCGGGCCCGCGCCTTCGGCGCATCCCGGAATGACGAAGTAACTACGGCCTGTTCGGATCGAACCGCTTTTCCAGCCCCTTCCAGCAATCGGCATAATCGTCCTGGAGGGTCGACGACTTCGCGGCATGGGCCGTGACGCGCTGCGGGTAGCGGGTCTCGAACATGAACGCCATGGTGCCTGTGAGCTTCACCGGCTTCAATTCGCCATTGCTGGCGTGCTCGAAGGCGTCGCGATCGGGGCCGTGCGGCAGCATGCAATTGTGCAGGCTCATGCCGCCGGGGACGAAGCCCTGCGGCTTGGCGTCGTAGACGCCGTAGATCAGGCCCATGAACTCGCTCATGATGTTCATGTGATACCAGGGCGGGCGGAAGGTGTTGTCGGCGACCATCCAGCGCTCCGGGAAGATGACGAAATCGATGTTCGCGGTGCCAGGGGTCTCCGACGGCGAGGTCAGCACCGTGAAGATCGAGGGATCGGGATGATCGAAGCTGATCGCGCCGACCGGCGAGAAGGCGCGCAGATCGTATTTGTAGGGCGCGTAATTGCCGTGCCAGGCCACGACGTCGATCGGCGAATGGGCTAGCTGTGTCTTGAACAGCGAGCCGCCCCATTTCACGTAAAGCTCGGTCGGCGTGTCCTTGTCCTCGTAATTCGCGACCGGCGTGAGGAAGTCGCGCGCATTGGCGAGGCAATTCGCGCCGATCGGCCCGCGCTCCGGCAGCGTGAACGCGCCGCCGTAGTTTTCGCAGAGATAGCCGCGTGCCGGACCGTTCGGAATCTCGACGCGGAATTTCACGCCGCGGGGGATCACCACGATCTCGCCGGGCTCGGCATCGATGCGGCCGAATTCGGTGACGAGGCGCAAGTTTCCCTGCTGGAGCACGAACATCAGCTCGCCGTCGGCATTGTAGAAATGCTGGTCCACCATCGACTTGGTGATGAGATAGACATGCGCGGCCATGCCGGCCTGCGTATCGACGTCGCCGGCTGTGGTCATGGTCTGCACGCCCTGGAGGAAGGTGACCTCCTCCTTCGGCAGCGGCGTCGGGTCCCAGCGCAATTGCGCAATCGGCAGATCGTTTTCATGGCACGGCGCCGAGCGCCACAGGCCGGCGTCGACCTTCTCGAAGCGTCCGGAATGCTTCACCGAGGGGCGGATGCGATAGAGCCAGGAGCGCTCATTGCTGCCGCGCGGCGCGGTGAAGGGTGAGCCCGAGAGCTGCTCGGCGTAGAGGCCATAGGCGCAGCGCTGCGGCGAGTTGCGCCCGATCGGCAACGCGCCCGGCAGCGCCTCGGTCTCAAAGCTGTTGCCGAAGCCGGACATGTAGCCCGGCGTCACCTGCCCCGAGCTGCGGACGATCTGATCAGGCGAGGTATTGATGTTCATGACTATCCTCCTCCTTGCAGGGCGGCCCACATTTCCTGGTCGCGCTTGTCGGTCCAGATCACGGGATCGTCGATGCCCGACGCTTCGTCATAGGCGCGCGAGACGTTGAACGGCAGGCAGTGCTCGTAGATGGCGAAGCTGGAAAATTTCGGATCCATGACCTCGCGCGTCGCCGCCATCGATTCCTTCAGCGTGCGTCCCTTCGCGACCGAGATTTCGGCGGCGCCATAGAGCGAGGTGACGAAATCGCGCGTCATCGCGATGGCCTCGCGCACGGTGGCGGTGCCCTTCAGCGCATCGCCGCGGCCCGGCGCAATCGCCTTGGGATTGAAGTTGCGGATCTCGTTCAGCGTCAGCGGCCATTCGCGCAAATGCGCATCGCCGCAATAGCAGGCCGAGTGATATTCGATGAGGTCGCCGGAGAACATCACCTCGGCATCCGGCACCCAGGCGACGATGTCGCCGGAGGTGTGGCCGGCCCCGAGCTGCATCAGCCGCACCTCGCGCTTGCCGAGATAGATCGACATCTCGCCTTCGAAGGTCAGCGTCGGCCAGGTCAGGCCGGGAATGCTGGCCGCGTCCTGGAACAGGCGTGGGAAGCGGCCGTATTCGGAATCCCAATCCTGCTGGCCGCGCTCCTCTATCAGCCGATAGGTCTCCTGCGAGGCGACGATGCCCTGCGCGTGATAGGCGGAGGCCCCGAGCACGCGCACGGCGTGATAATGCGACAGCACGACATATTTGATCGGCTTGTCCGTCACCTTGCGCACGCGTTCGATCACCTTGTTCGCCATCGCGGGCGTTGCCTGCGCGTCGAACACGAGGCAGCCATCGTCGCCGACGATCACAGCGGTGTTCGGATCGCCCTCGGCGGTGAAGGCATAGAGATCGGCGCCGATCTCGGAGAAGGTGATCTTCTTTTCGGCGAGATCGCCGGTGGATGCGAAGTTCTTCGCCATCAATTCATCCTTACGAAGTTATTGTTGTTGCTGTTGCTGTTGCTGCTGGCCATCGATCATGCGGCGTTTCGCCAGCACCAGCGCTTCCCGCAGCACATCGATATCGCCGATATGGTTGGCGAGGATCAGCACCAGCGCCGCGTCGAAATCAGCGCTCTGCTCTTCAGTAAGGCCGCGATGCGCTTCGACGATGGCGCGAAAGGCGTCGTCAGGCCGCGCGAAGTTGGAGCTGGTTGATAGCGGCATGCCAAACCTCAATTCAAGCCTTGAGCCCGCGACAATGCCGCCGCGACGCTAGCGCGCGTCGGATGGCGGAAGCGTGCCGCGACGTAGCCATCGGGCCTGAGCAGATAGGCCGTTTCAGGCGCGGCGTCATAGCGGCTGGCGACGAGGCCCGCGGGATCGGCTAATCCGGCCACCCCGCCGATGCGGATGTCCTTGACGCCCTCGGGCGCATCGAACGCCGCGCCATTGCTGAACGACAGCAAGGCGAAGTCCGTTCCACCTTTCCGGAACGCGTCCGTCAGGTAGACCCCCTCGCCCAGGGGAGCATCGAGCATGGAACAGCCGGGACGAGGCCCACCGGCCCACGCCTCCGCATCCAGCGATGACAGCGGCGAGTCGTAGCTGCACGGCACCGAGAGCCGGCCGCCATTGACCATGCGCTTGCCGAACTCGGTCTCCTTGGCCAGCGCCAGCACCGCCTTGCGCAGCCGCGCTTCCTGATGCGAGTTCGGCGCCATGAAATCGGTCGAGCGGGTGGATTCGCGGATGTTCTCGTCGGCCGCCAGGCTGCGCTCGATATGATAGCTCTCGAGCAGGCTCGCCGGCGAAATACCACGCAGCACACGATCGAGCTTCCAGGAAAGATTTTCGGCGTCTTCAAGCCCGGAGTTCGCGCCGCGCGCGCCAAAGGGCGAGACCTGATGTGCGGAATCGCCGGCAAAGATCACGCGGCCATGAATGAAGCGGTCCATCCGCCGGCACTGGAATTTGTAGAGCGAGATCCATTCGAACTCGAACTTGTCGTGGCCGAGCATGCGCGCGATTCGCGGCCGCACGTTCTCGGGCTTCTTCTCGACGACAGGATCGGCGTAGCGATTGAGCTGGAGATCGATGCGCCAGACATCGTCGGGCTGCCGGTGCAGCAGCGCCGAGCGGCCGGCATGGAACGGCGGATCGAACCAGAACCAGCGCTCGGTCGGGAATGCCGCGGTCATCTTGACGTCGGCGATCAGGAACTGGTCCTCGAACACCTGTCCGCCAAACTCCGCGCCGACCATCTGCCGCAGCGATGAACGCGCGCCGTCGCAGGCGACGACATATTGCGCCTGCAAGCGATAGGCGCCTTCAGGCGTCTCAATCGTCAGCAAGGCGGAATCATTGCGCTGCTCGAGTGCGGTCACCTTGTTGCGCCAGCGCAGGTCGATCGCAGGCAGCTCGCTGATGCGATCGACCAGATAGGCTTCGGCGTAATATTGCTGGAGGTTGATGAAGGCCGGCCGCTTGTGGCCGTCTTCCGGCAACAGGTTGAACTGATAGAGCTGGGACTCGCCGTGAAAGATGCGGCCGACGCTCCACACCACGCCCTTGTCGACCATGCGGTCGGCGACGCCAAGCCGGTCCCAATATTCCAGCGAACGCTTCGAGAAGCAGATCGCGCGCGAGCCTTCGCCGATGCGATCGGCGTCATCCAGCAGGACGACACGCTGGCCGCGCTGGGCAAGATCGATGGCGAGCGACAGGCCGACCGGGCCAGCCCCGACGACCACGACCGGATGCTCGGCCGCGCTTTGGCCGGGACGGTCCTGGTCGGGGTGGCGGCGATAGCCGAATTGGATTTTGGCCTGATGCGTATTGGCTGGCGCCATACACTAACCTCGGCTCTGGTCAGGAGAGCACTGATCTGCTAGATAGTCTCACGTGCAACTATTTTGGACCGGAGCCGGCCGGCCGTCAACTGGAATTCGGAGCGCTCTCCTTGGCGAGGACATCAAGCGACATCGCGCTGAAGACGAGAGAAGCCGGCGAGGCTTCCCCACCGCCGAGATCGCGGCTCGATCTGTTCAAGTTCGTGCCGTTCCGCCTCAACCGGCTTGCCGCGGAGGTCAGCTCCGCGCTCGCGGTGGAATATCAGGAACGTCACGGCCTCGACATCCCGGCCTGGCGCGTGATCGCCACGCTTGGCTTCCGCAACGATGCCTGCAGCGCGCAATTCATCTCGCAATGTACCCGCACGCATAAATCGACCATCAGCCGCGCGGTGACCACGCTCTTGCAAGGCGGCTTGATCGAGCGGGTCGAGAACGAAGCCGACCGCCGCGAATTTCGCCTGCGACTGACCAAGAGGGGCCGCACGCTCTACGAGGAGCTGTTCCCGCAGCTGCTGCGACGCGAGGACGAGATTTTGGCCTGCCTCTCCGCGCAGGAGCGCAAGCAGCTCTCGGCGCTGCTCGGCAAGATCGAGGAGAGCCTCGATTTGATCCAGACCAGCGAAGAGGCTGACGCCAAGCAGGCGTATTAGGCAACGCTGTCATTCCGGGGCGCGCGCAGCGCGAACCCGGAATCCATTTATCTACGTAACCGGTGGCGCGATGGATTCCGGGTTCGCCGCGTTGCGGCGCCCCGGAATGACGTCTGCACCGTCACTTCGCAAACGACCGCGTCGGCGGCAGATGCAGCGACCAGGCGTCGACCTTGTCGCTCGCGCGCGGATAGATCTCGGTCACAACAGGATCGTGACCGGGAATGTAGCGATCGGGATGCCCGGCGAGGCGTTCGATCGTCTCCCAGCCGGCCGCCATGTCGCCGACATTGTAGACGATCGGGAACGGGCTCCTGCGCTGCAGATTGGCGTAATAATGCGCTGCATCCGACGCCAGCACCACCGGGCCGCGCGCGGTCTCGACCTTGACCACCTGCAAGCCGTCGGAATGGCCGCCGACGCGGTGCACGGTCACGCCGGGCGCGACCTCGCCGTCGCCGGAATGGAAGGTGACGCGCTCCCCATAGACATGGCGCACCATCTGGGTGACGTGCTCGACCGAGAACGGATGACGCAGGAGTCCGTTACACATGCAGCGGCCGGTCGCGTAAGCCATCTCGCGCTCCTGGAGGTGGAAGCGCGCGTTGGGAAAGCGATCGAGATTGCCGGCGTGGTCGTAATGCAGATGCGTCACGATGATGTCGCGGATGGCGGCCGCCGCGACGCCGAAGCGCTCCAGCGCATCGACCGGATCGAGCGTCAGTTTTCGCGCGCGCAAGGACGCTTCCTCGGCATTGAAGCCGGTATCGACCAGGATATCGCGGCCGTCCCTTCGGATCAGCCAAACGAAGTAGTCGAGGTCCTGTGCCGCGCTGTCATGCGGATCCGGCGCCAGAAAATTCATGCTGGGGGTGCGCGGCGACATCGTCGCATAGCGCAAGGCGTAGATTTCGTAGGCGTTTCCCTCTGGCTTGCTCATGGCTGTGATCCCGGCTTTTGCTTTTCTGAGTGGACCTCGGCGCACCAAGCCATCGCCGGCCGCAAAGGTCAAACCGCGCGGTTGCAGCGAACCCGGCAGCAATGTGAGACCAATCACATTTTCGTCGCGAGTGCCGGCCTAACATGGCATTCGGAACCCTGAACGAGCTTGCGTCGAGGAGAGCCCTGATCGTCGAAAAATTCCCCTCGCCGCCGGCCTGCGCCTCGCGCTCAATTGTCGCGATAGTGCAGACTCTCCAAGCGGTTGACGCCCCCGCTCCCCGGTTTGATAATGCCCTTTGCGTAAGTTAAGGTCGCCGCGGCGCAAGCTGGGAACGGCGCCTTTTTGGCTGGACCGCGCTGATTATGAAAACTCGCTTCCTTTTTCTTCTGCCATTGCTTGTCTTGTTGGTCCCGACCGCTGCGTCGCATGCGGCCGGCGACCGCTTCGCGCTGGTGATCGGCAATGCCAAATATCCCGATGCCGACAGCCCGCTGAAGGAGCCGATCAACGACGCCCGTGACGTCGCCGACGAGCTCAAGCGTGACGGTTTTACGGTCGAGGTCGGCGAGAACCTCACCGGTGACGCCATGCGCCGCGCCTTCGACAAGCTCTATGGCAAGATCAAGCCGGGCGCGGTGGCGCTGGTATTCTACAGCGGGTTCGGCATCCAGTCGGCGCGCCAGAGCTACCTGATCCCGGTTGACGCGCAGATCTGGACCGAGTCCGATGTCCGCCGCGACGGGTTCAGCATCGAGGCCATCCTGGGCGAGCTCAACACCCGCGGCGCCGGCGTCAAGATCGCGCTGATCGACGCCTCCAGGCGCAACCCGTTCGAGCGCCGCTTCCGCAGCTTCTCGGCCGGCCTGACGCCGGTGATCGCGCCGAACGGCACGCTCGTGATGTATTCGGCCGCACTGGCGTCCGTGGTGTCGGATGCCGGCGGCGACCACAGCCTGTTCGTCCAGGAGCTGCTCAAGGAAATCCGCGTCCCCGACCTGATGGCCGAGGAAACGCTGAACCGCACCAAGATGGGCGTCACCCGCGCCTCACGCGGCGAGCAGGTGCCCTGGATCTCGTCCTCGCTTGCCGAGGATTTCTCGTTCATTCCGGGGGCGAGCGGATCGCGCCCGGCGGAAACGCCGCCGGCGCCTCCCGCACCGCCGCCGGCCCCTGTTGCCAGCAACCCGCCTCCGACTCCGCCCGCTCCGCCTGCCCCTGTGGCTGCGAATAATCCGCCGGCGCCGCCGGCACCTCCATCACCGCCGCCGCCCTCGCCGAAACCGCAAGTGGACGCCGCGCTGCCTCCGCCGCCACCGCCGGTCAAACCGGCCGAGCCCGCTCCGCCGGCAAATGCGGACGGCGGCCCGAGCGCGGCCGCACTGCAGGAAGACCCCACCATCAAAAGCCTGACGGCCAAGATCGCCGCCAATCCTGACGACGTGAATGCGCTATACCGGCGCGGCCAGGTCTATGCCAGCAAGGGAGCCTACACCCTCGCCATCAAGGATTTCGACGACACGCTGCGGATCAATTCGAAGGACGTCGAGGCCCTGAACAATCGCTGCTGGACCCGCACCGTGGTCGGCGATCTCCAGGGCGCGCTGAAGGACTGCAACGAGGCGCTGCGGCTGCGGCCGAATTTCGTCGATGCACTGGATAGCCGCGGGCTGGTGAACCTCAAATCGGGCGCGGTGAAGAACGCCATCGCCGATTTCGACGCCGCCTTGAAGATCAACCCGCGCCTGACCTCCTCGCTTTACGGCCGCGGCGTGGCCAAGCAGCGCAACGGCTCGACCCAGGAAGGCTCGCTCGACATCGCCAATGCCAAGGCGATGGATCCGAACATCGTGCAGGAATTCGCAAGTTACGGAGTGCGTTGATATTTTTTTGATTTCGGACGGACGGCGCCTCGAACCCTGGTGCCCCGGCCAAGACTAACCGAATGGATGCCGCAGGCGACCTGGCCGTGGGCCATTTGCAGGAATTTTGGAACCGCGCGGGGCTCGCGCAGGAGGGACAGATAATGAATTTGGCCGCAAAAGGACTGACCGCAATCCTGTCCATCGTCACCCTCGGTGCCGTGCTATCGCTCCCGCCCGCCTTCGCCGGCGACGACGGCAACAGCAAGAACGTCACCGAGGACGAGATTGTCCGCGCCCTGGCGCCGCCGCCGAAAAAGCCCCTGACCCGCGGCCTTTCGATCGGCCCGCAGGCGGATCCCGTCCCGAGCGCGGCGGAGACCAAGTTGATCCAGTCCGTCCGCGGCCGCGCCACGCGCTCGCTCTCCTCGACCGAGCGCGAGGAGATCGCGACCGCCGCCAAGGACAAGCCGAATATCGATCTCGAAATCACCTTCGACTACAACTCGGCCGATATCAGCGCCAAGTCGCTGCCTTCGGTGCAGGCGCTTGGCCGTGCGCTGACCAGCCCCGAGCTCAAGGGCTCGACCTTCGTGGTCGCAGGCCACACCGACGCCGCCGGCGGCGAAGCCTACAATCAGGATCTGTCGGAACGCCGCGCGGATTCGATCAAGCGCTATCTGGTCGAGAAGTACAGCATCGCCGCCACCGACCTCGTCACCGTCGGCTATGGCAAGAGCAAGCTGAAGGATCCGAGCCAGCCGCTGGCCGAGGTGAACCGGCGCGTGCAGGTCGTCAATATGGAAAACAAGACCACCGCATCGAAGTGACGCAATCGGTTGAAGGCGACAAGTCCTGATGTGGTGTAAACTATTGGTCCCAGCGCGCGTCCCGCAGCCCTGCGGGACGCCGCTTCGTTTCAGGGATTCGTTCCCGACAACCCCGAACCAGGCCAGGATGATCCGGCGATGAACATCTCCGAATATCTCAAGCCTGCAGGAACCGTGGCGTTCATCCTTGCGCTCGGCGTCGGCTATTACTGGTTCGAGCATCGGCATCGCCCCGAGGCGAAGGAGACGCCGGGCGAGGCGCTCGTCATCGTCACGAAGTCGACCAATGCCTGCTTCTCCGACCTCGTGCGCGTGACCGGCTTCTTCGTGCCGCGGCGCGAGGCCGTGGTCATGGCCGACCAGGAGGGATCTAAGGTCACCGACCTGTTCGTCACCGAAGGCACCATCGTCACTGAAAATCAGGAGCTGGCGCGGCTGACGGCGCCGCCGCAGATCCCCGGCCAGCCGCAACGGCCGGGGCCGCAGGGTCCGATCTCGCTGAAGGCGCCGGCGCCGGGTCTCATCACGGAAGTGCGCACCATCGTGGGTGCGCCGGCCTCGCCGCAGGCGGGACCGATGTTCCGCATCGCCGTCAACAATGAGATCGAGCTGGACGCGCAGGTCCCAGCCGTGCACATGCCCAAGCTCAGCACCGGCGCGACGGTGCGGATCAGCCGGGACGACGCTGCCGATCTGATCGGCCGGGTCCGCCTGGTCGCGCCCGAGATCGACCGCGCCACGCAGCTCGGCCGCGTCCGCATCAGCGTCGCCAATAATCCCTCGCTGAAGGTCGGCGTGTTTGCCCGCGCCTCCATCGACGCCAAGCGAAGCTGCGGCGTCGCGGTTCCCAAGACCGCGATCGACCATCTCACCGTGCAGGTGGTCAAAGGCAATGTCGTCGAGACGCGAAGGGTGCGCGTCGGGCTGACATCCGACAGCCAAACGGAAATCCTCGACGGGGTCGAGGTCGGCGAGATCGTCGTCGCCGACGCCGGCTCTTCGCTGCATGACGGCGACCAGATCAAGACCATGTTCGCCGATGAACTCGATCGCACGCGGGTACGCTAATGGCTCTCAACATCTCGGCATGGTCGATCCGCAATCCGTTGCCGTCGGTGGTCTTCTCGATCATCCTTCTGATCCTCGGCTGGACCTCCTTCACCAAGCTCGCCATCACCCGGCTGCCTTCCGCCGACATTCCCGTCATCTCGGTCGCCGTCTCGCAGTTCGGGGCCGCACCGGCGGAACTCGAATCCCAGGTTACCAAGACGGTTGAAGACGCCGTCTCCGGCGTCGAGGGCGTCAGGCACATCACCTCCTCGATCACCGACGGCGTGTCGGTGACCACCATCCAGTTCGCGCTGGAGACCAACACCGATCGCGCGCTCAACGACGTCAAGGACGCGGTGACGCGCGTGCGCTCGAACCTGCCGCAGAACGTCACCGAGCCGCTGATCCAGCGCGTCGACGTGATCGGCCTGCCCATCGTCACCTATGCCGCCATCTCGCCGGGCAAGACGCCGGAGCAGCTCTCTTATTTCGTCGATGACGTGGTCAAGCGCGCGCTGCAAGGCGTGCGCGGGGTCGCGCAGGTCGAGCGCATCGGCGGTGTCGAGCGCGAAATCCTGGTCTCGCTCGATCCCGATCGCCTGCAGGCGATGGGGCTGACGGCCGTCAATGTCAGCCAGAGCCTGCGCGGCACCAATGTCGATGTTGCCGGCGGCCGCGCCGAGATCGGCAAGAACGACCAGGCGATCCGGACGCTAGCCGGCGCCAAGACGCTCAGCGACCTCGCCGGCACCATGGTCCCGCTGTTCGGCGGCGGTGAAGTCCGCTTGGACGATCTCGGCACCGTGACCGACACCATCGCGGATCGCCGCACCTTCGCCCGCTTCAACGGCGAGCCGGTGGTCGCGCTCGGCATCAAGCGCTCCAAGGGTGCCAGCGACGTGAAGGTCGCCGAAGCCGTGCAGAAGCGCATCGACGCGCTCAAGGCCGCCTATCCCGATGTCGACCTCAAGCTGATCGACACCTCCGTCGACTACACCAACGGCAATTACGAAGCGGCGATCTCGACCTTGTTCGAGGGCGCCATCCTCGCCGTCGTCATCGTGCTGCTATTCTTGCGCGATTTGCGCGCCACCATCATCGCGGCGGTCTCGCTGCCGCTGTCGATCTTCCCGGCGTTCTGGGCGATGGACATCCTCGGTTTCTCGCTCAACCTCGTCAGCTTCCTCGCCATCACGCTGTCGACAGGTATTTTGGTCGACGACGCCATCGTCGAGATCGAGAATATCGTGCGGCACATGAACATGGGCAAATCGCCCTATCGTGCCGCGCTGGAAGCCGCGGACGAGATCGGCCTCGCCGTGATCGCGATCTCGCTGACCATCATCGCGATCTTCGCGCCCGCGAGCTTCATGTCTGGTATCGCCGGGCAGTTCTTCAAGCAGTTCGGCATCACCGTCTCGGTGCAGGTGTTCTTCTCGCTGCTCGCGGCGCGCTTCGTCACGCCGATGCTGGCGGCCTATTTCCTCAAGCACGGCCATCACGAAGAGCCGCCGCCCGGCCGCATCCTGCGCACCTATCACAGCATCGTCTCGTGGTCCGTGAAGCACTATTTCATCACCGTGCTGATCGGCTTCGGCATCTTCGCGGCCTCGATCTGGAGCATCACGCTGCTGCCGCAGGGCTTCCTGCCGGCGCAGGACAGCGCCCGCTCGCTGCTGGCCCTCGAACTGCCTCCGGGCACGCAGCTCGCCTATACCGAGAAAGTCACCGAGGACATCGTCGCGCGCCTGCGCCAGCGGCCTGAGGTGAAGAGCATCTTTGTTGACGGCGGACGCGTTCCACCGGGCACGCAGGAAGTCCGGCGCGCCTCTCTGATCATCAATTACACACCGAAGAACGACCGCAAGATCACCCAGCGCGAGCTCGAATTTTCGATCAGCCAGGAGCTGGAGAACGTCCCTGATATCCGCTTCTGGTTCCTTGACGAGAACGGCCTGCGCGCGATCTCGCTGGTGGTGACCGGTGTCGACCCCAATATCGTCAACAACGTCGCCAGCGAGCTTGCGACGCAGATGAAGCGGATTCCGACCATCTCCGACGTGATCTCGGAAACCTCGCTGGAACGTCCCGAGCTGCGCATCGAGCCGCGTGCCGATCTTGCCGCGCGGCTCGGCGTCTCGACCGAAAGCCTGTCGCAGACCATCCGTGTCGCGACCATCGGCGACGTCGGTCCGGCGCTCGCAAAGTTCGACGTCGGCGACCGCCTGGTGCCGATCCGCGTGCAGCTCGAGGATGCCGCCCGCGGCAATCTCAAGACGCTCGAGCAACTGCGTGTTCCGCTCGGTGAGCACGGCGAGAAGGGCGGCGTGCCGCTCGCAGTCATCGCCGACGTCAAGCTCGACCAGGGCCCGACCAGCATCAACCGCTACGACCGCGAGCGGCAGGCCACCGTCGCGGCCGACCTCGTCGGCTCCGCAGCGCTCGGCGATGCCACCAAGAAGATCTACGAACTGCCGGTCATGAAGAGTTTGCCGAAGGGCGTGAAGGTCTCCCCCTCCGGCGACGCCGAAAGCCTCAACGAGCTCTCCGACGGCTTTGCCACCGCCATCACCGCAGGCCTGATGATGGTCTATGCGGTGCTGGTGCTGTTGTTCGGCACTTTCCTGCAGCCGATCACCATCCTGTTCTCGCTGCCGCTCTCGATCGGCGGCGCGATCGCAGCGCTGCTCGTCACCGGCAAGCAGCTCACGACGCCGGTCTGGATCGGCATCCTGATGCTGATGGGAATCGTCACCAAGAACGCGATCATGCTGGTGGAATTCGCCATCGAATCCATCCACAGCGGCAAGCCGCGCGAAGAGGCGATGATCGACGCCGGCATGAAGCGGGCCCGTCCGATCGTGATGACCACGATCGCGATGGCCGCCGGCATGATGCCGAGCGCGCTCGCGGTCGGCGCCGGCGGCGAGTTCCGCTCGCCGATGGCGCTCGCGGTGATCGGCGGCTTGATCTTTTCGACCATCCTGTCGCTGGTATTCGTGCCCGCGATGTTCATGGTGATGGACGACATCGGCGCGCTGATCTGGCGTTTCGGCAAGCGGCTGATCGTGCACAGTGCGGATGCAGAGTCGGGGGATCATCACGGCACCACGCCGGCGGAGGCGCCGCCAATGCCGAAGAGCGTTGTGCATCCGGCCGCGGAGTAGCGGCGGCGCTCCGCCCCTACTCGTTCCGGGCGATCGCGGTCAGCTTGGTCATGTTCCTGAGCAGGATGCGGCCACGCTGCAGGTCCAGGATCGCTTCCTTGCGCCAGGCCTGAAGCTGGCGATTGACGCTCTCGCGGGCGGCGCCGACGAAGACGCCGAGCTGCTCCTGCGAGATGTGCACCTCGGAGCCGAAATCGGCGGCCAGCGCGCAGAGCCGCCGCGCCAGCCGCACCGGAAGCGGCTGCAACATCGACTCTTCCATGCGCTCGCTCTGCCAGCGGATCCGCTGGCACAGCAGCGCGATGATCTTGATCGCGACCTTCGGCTCGCGCTCGAGGAAGGCGAGGAAATCCTCGCGCCGCAGCACGAACAATTCGCTGGCCTCACCCGCAGTCGCATCCGCAGTGCGACTCTGGCCGTCCAGCACCGCGACTTCGCCGAACAGATCGCCCGGACCCATGAAATTCAGCGTCAGCCGGCTGCCGTCGGAGGCGCCGGTCTCGATGCGGACCTGGCCGCGGCGCACGCCGAACAGCGCGTTGCCCGGGTCACCCTTCTGGAACAGCACCTCACCACTCGCCAGATGCTGGGTGTGGCAGAGATTGGACAAACGCTGGAGTTCGTCCGCGCCAAGATCGGCGAACATGGCATTCATTTTCAGAATGACCGCAAATTCGGCCTGCTTGCTCATTTCAACGTCCTTGTGAATTCACTCGTCAATTTCCGGGGCAAATCGCTTGGAAGCATGAGCGTCAGAATCGCGTAATACCGCGCCGGAGAAGTGTGTCATAAGTCACATAACTTTGCAGCACCTCTCGAATATTTTTAGTCGCTTGGTGCGGCATCCCGTCCCGGGATAAACTTAAGGTGCAAAGGACGGGTCGTCCGCCTGATGCGACGCCGCCCGTCCGTCGTTGGAAAGTCGATATGAGAGCAGTGAAATTCGCCGGCGCGGCGGTGGCCGCGATCATCATCGTGATCGTTCTGCTGCTGGTGATCGGGGTTCCCTCGGGCTTTTTGGCTGCGACGATCGCCTCGCGCGTCGAGCAGGCGACCGGATATCGCCTGTCGATCGACGGAACCACGAGGATCAGCCTGTGGCCGACGCTGAACGTCACGCTGAACGACCTCACGCTTGCCGATCCCAAAGACCGCAGCGGCATGACACGCGTGACCATCGACACCGTGCAGGCCGACATGTCGCTCGCAAGCGTGTGGTCGGGTCATCCCGAGATCAGCGAGATCGTCGTCAGCCATCCCGTGCTGTACCAGCCGCTGCTGCGTGAGCGCCTGCCCAACGCGGACGCGTCGCCAAAACCGCTCGCGCTCAACATGGACGGCGCAACCATCGATCGCGTCAAGATCACCAATGGCGAAGTCGCATTCTCGCGCGCACGCGATCGCGTCGAAGGCCGCATCAGCGCGATCAATGCGAACGTCGTCACCGGCCGGGATCGCAAGGTGAACATTGTCGGCACCGCGCGCATCGGCGAACACCCGACCAAGTTCGACATCAAGGCGACCAGCCCGGCGCCGCCGATCGAGCGGCAGACCGTCCCGGTGGATTTCGCCGTCGACATGCCCGACGTGCTGAAATCGCAGCTCGCCGGCCATGCCGAGCTGCGGCTGAACGGCACGGTCGTGATGATCAACGGGGTCAACGGCACCCTCGGCGACGGCGCCTTCAACGGTTGGGCCTCGGTCGACATCGCGAGCAAGCCTTTGGTGAAGCTCGATCTCGACTTCCAGCGTCTCGCAATCCCGCTGGCCAAATCGCCCGACGGCGCGGCCGGACAGGCCTGGAGCGATGCACCGATCGACGTATCCGGTCTCAACTATGTCGACGCGCAGCTCAGGATCTCGGCCAACGAAGCCGTCATCGGTGAGGCCCGTCTTGCGCCGCTGGCACTCGATGCGAAGCTCGCCGGCGGCATCCTGAAGGCCGGCACCGCCAATCTCGGCGCCTATGGCGGCCAGGTCTCGGGCGAGGTGATCCTTGATGCAACCAGCGGCGCGCCGAGCTTCGCGATGCATTCCGACCTGGTCGGCGTGCGCGCGCTGCCGCTGCTCCAGGGCCTTGCCGAATTCGACCGGATCGACGGCAAGCTGCAGGCCAAGCTCGCCCTGCGCAGCGCCGGCACCAGCCAGCGCGCGCTGATGGCGAACATGCAAGGCACCGCCTTCGTCAATTTCCAGGACGGCGCCATCCGCGGCATCAATATCGCGCAGATGATCCGCTCGCTGACCTCGGGCACGCTGACCGGCTGGCAAGACAACCTGAACCCCAACCAAAGCTCCAGCCAGGAGCAGAGCACGGATCTGTCGCAACTCTCCGCCTCGTTCCGCATCGACAAGGGCCAGGCGGTGACGACCGATCTCAATCTGATCGGGCCGCTGGTACGCGTCACCGGCGCCGGCACCATCGCGCTCGACACCAAGATGATAGGCTTTCGCGTCGAACCGAAGCTGGTGATGACGACGGAAGGCCAGGGCCGCACCTCCGAGCCTGTCGGCTTTGGCATTCCCGTGATGATCACGGGCCCATGGTCGCAGCCGCGGATCTATCCCGACATGGCCGGCGTGCTCGACAATCCTGAGGCCGCCTATGCCAAGCTGCGCGAGATGGGCAAGGGCCTGTTCGGCCCTGACGGCGCCGGGCTTGGCAACATCCTGAACAGCTTTGGTCTCGGCGGCACCGTGCCGGGCGGCGGGAACGCGGCCGGCAATGCCAATCCGCAAGTCCAGCAGCCTGGGCAAGGACAGGGGCAGAACAATCTGCTCGGCGGCCAGCTGGGCGAGGCGATCGGCAATCTGATCCAGCAGGGGCTCTCGAGTGGCGCCGCTAGCGGCAGCGGCCGAAGCCGCGGCCTGCCAGGCAACCCAACCACCCCGGCGCCGCAGGCTTCACCCGCCCCGCCGATCCAGGATCCGCCCCAGGCCCAACAGGACAGCCAGCCGATGAACGACGTGATGCGGCAGCTGTTCAATCGGTGATGGGCGTCGAACTTCGCCCGTAGCCAGCTGCGACAATTTACCACCCGACCGTCCGTCGCGATGTTCCCCCGCTGGTAACCACACCCGCCCCTGACCGGCCCCTTGCCGGTCCAAGCACCCAAATTGTGCTAGAAGGGCCATGGGGCCCGTACGCCCCTTAGCGCCGGCGTCGGTCGCGGCGCGAGAGGATCCGGATGGCGGGAGCGAAAGACAAGACCTGGGTTCTGCGCGAGGGCCTGTTCGCCAAATATGTCGTCTCCCTCGTCGGTCTCGTCGTGTTCGTGCTCGCGGTCAACGGCGCGATGGAGACCTGGATCTCCTATCGCGCCACCAGGACCCAGCTGACCGGCGGGCTCGAGGACAAGGCGCAGGCCGCCGCCCGTCGTATAGAGCAGTCGATCTCCGAGCTCGAGCGGCAGATCAGCTGGGTCACGGCGGCAAGCCAGGACACGCTCGAGAAGCGCCGCACCGGCTATGCCCAGCTGCTGCATCAGGTTGCGGTCGTCACCCAGCTGTACCAGCTCAATGGCGAGGGCCGCGAGGTGCTCCGCGTCTCGCGCCAGTCGACCACATCAGGCGGCAATACCGACCTCTCCCGCGACATGCGCTTCACCGACACGGTGGCGCGCGGGGTGAGCTTCTCGCCGGCCAGTTTCGTCGATGGCAGGCCGATGATGTCGATCTCGGTGGCGCATTCCGGTTTCAATGCCGGCGTCACCGTGGCCGAGGTCGATCTCAGCTTCCTCTCCGACTACCTGTCGGACAACCAGGTCGGCAAGGCCGCCTTCGCCTATGTCGTCGATCCGCGCGGCCGCGTGCTGGCGACATCGTCGAAGGGGCCCGATGTCGGCACGGATCTGTCGAAGCTGCCGCAAGTCGCAGCTGCGATTGCGCCCGGCGGCGAGGGCGATATGTCAGGCACGGACTTCAACGGCCATTCGGTGCTGGCGGCCGCGAGCGCGGTGCCCAAGCTCGGCTGGACGGTCCTGTTCGAGCAGCCGACCACGCAGGCCTTGATGCCGATCCGCGACCAGCTCGTGCGCATCGCGCTTCTGATCGGGATGGGGCTCCTGGTCGCGATCCTCGCCGGCACGCTGCTGGCGCGCCGCATGATCATTCCGATCACGGCGCTGCGCGACGGCGCGCACAAGCTCGGCGAGGGCGATTTCAGCCACCGCATCGACGTGCACACCTCTGACGAGCTGGAAGATCTCGCCGGCCAGTTCAACCGCATGGCCGGCCAGCTCCAGGAGACCTATACGGACCTCGAAACCAAGGTCGAGGCGCGGACCCGCGACCTCGCGCAGTCGATCAACGAGCTGAAAGTGCTGGAAGAGGTCGGCCGCGCGCTGTCGTCCTCGCTCGACCTCAATGCCGTGCTGCCGACGATCGCCGCCCGCGCGCTGGAGATCAGCCATGCCGATGCGGTGCTGATCTATGGCTATGAGGCCGAGCCTCGCCGCTTCAACCTGGTCGAGGCCAACGGCATCGACAAATCGGCCACCGGCGGCCATGTCACCATCGACGAAGGCGAGAATGTTCTGAGCGATGCCGCCAGAAGCGGCGAGCCGATCGCGATTGCCGATCTCGACCATGCTGCCGAGCAGCCGCTGCGCGACGTCGCGGTCGCCGCCGGCTTCCACTCCGTGCTGGTGGTGCCGCTGGTCGACCAGCAGGGCACGCTCGGCGCGCTGGTGGTGCTGCGCCGTGCCGGCGGCGCGTTCGAAGGCAGCCTCACCGGGTTGATGCGCACCTTCGCCAACCAGGCCGTGCTGGCGATGCGCAATGCGCGCCTGTTCACCGAGGTCGCCCACAAGAGCCACGCGCTGGAGACCGCGAACGAGACGGTGCGCGCCCAGGCCGACAAGCTGCGCGAGCAGACCGAGCAGCTGAAGAACTGGAACAAGTCGCTGGAAGAGCGCGTCGCGACCCAGCTCGGCGAGATCGAGCGCATCCGCAAGCTCGAGCGCTTCCTGGCGCCGCAGGTGGCGCAGCTGATCGCCTCCTCCGACAGCCCGGAGGGCCTGCTCACCAGCCAGCGCCGCGAGGTCACCGTGGTGTTCTGCGATCTGCGCGGCTTCACCGCGTTCACGGAAGCGACCGAGCCGGAAGAGGCGATGAACGTGCTGCGCGAATATCACGCCGCGCTCGGCCAGCTGATCTTCAAATATGAGGGCACGCTGGACAAATATGCCGGCGACGGCGTGATGATCCTGTTCAACGCGCCGATCCAGTTCGAGGACCACACAAAGCGCGCCGTGAAGATGGCGGTGGAGATGCGCGACACGATCGGTCCCTTGACCGAGCGCTGGCGCAACCGCGGGCACAGCCTCGGCTTCGGCATCGGCATCGCGCTCGGCTATGCCACGCTCGGCCAGGTCGGCTTCGAGCAGCGGCTGGAATATGCCGCGATCGGCAGCGTCACCAACCTCGCCTCGCGCCTCTGCGCCGAGGCCAAGCCCAACCAGATCGTGGTCAGCCGCCGCGTCTACGGCATGGTCGAGCCATGGGTCGAGGCCCGCGCGCTCGACGATCTCCAGCTCAAGGGCTTCAATCATCCCGTGCTGGCGATGGAGATCTTGTCGTGGCGAGATGAGGTGGACAACGTGGTCGATGCGACGGCTGCGCGACGAAGAGGATGATCATCGCCACGGACGTAGAAAACAACCCCATGCACAGTAGCCAAGGCTAAGGGGATACAGCGCATTTTCGATGCAGTTGCGGATTTTACGAAATTTGCCTTGAGGCGTCGGGCAAAACAGTGGTATGGTGGCATCATCGGGCGTTTGTGCCTGATCTCACCAAGCACTGACATCTGCGTGACCGCCAGTTGCGGTCGTCCCGGCGAAGGAGGTTGTGGCGCTGACTTCCCCATAACCCGCCCCCGAACCACATCGCTGCTCACCGCGACTAACCCCAGGCCTCAACGACGAGGCCAGCGTTCGGACGGGAGACGGCCTGTGGTGCTTGCCATGCCTTCGCGTGCCTATGATCTGCAGATGCAGGACCGTCCCAGTGAGCGTGCGCGCGACCATGGCTGGGTGTTCGGCCTGCCGCCGGGCATTGCGAGCGAGCAATGGCCGCTCGATCCCGTCACCGGCTATCCGCTGATGCACGGCTTTACGCTCCTGCTGCCGGAGGATTACCGCGTGCACGGCGCTGACATCGTTGCGGTGTCGTTCTTTGCGACCGCGCCTGATCACAATGACGGCGGTGCGCCCGATGATCCTGAAATCCGCGAGGCGGTGGCGGCGCGCCCCGCGCATCCGCGCCTGTCGCGCTTGACCGACATTCTCGATTACGAATATGCCGCGATCCTTCTGACCAGGTGCGAATATGACGGCGCCTTCGCAACGCCGCCGGCGCCGCTTGCACTTGCGACCGCGGAGCGGCCGCGCTGGCTCGATGTCGGCGGCGCCAGCGCCTTCCACGAATCCGCAGCCCCTTACGCCAGGAAGCTGCTGCCGACGACGCCGCGCACCGAGCTCGCCGAGAACCGTGCCATCGTGCTGACGCCCCGCGCGGAGGATCCCAATGCCGGCAAGGGCCCGCAGGATACGCATGTGAAGCGAGGGTCTCCGACCGGGTATCAGCCCTATTATTACTATGTCGATGGTGTCGTGAGCCGCGATAATTTCCGCCTGCACGATTGGAGCAAGGATCACGCGCCGAACCATCTCGGCGGCACCATGCGGCCGTGCCAGGCGGTGCCGGAGATGAGCCCGTTCTACATCGAGTTCGAGGAATATTTCGGCGGCTACAATTTCGGCGGCGGCAACGCGCAGCTCGACTTCAGGGACATGAAGTTCGACTGGGCGTGCGGGTGAGTTTACGACCGCCCTGTTCCACCACCGAGAAACGGATTGACGATGATGAGCCCACCGATGCTGCGGCCATGTTGCAGGTCTTCACTGTAAAGCGTGTTACAGCCAGCCTCGATCGCCGCGGCGATGATCAGGGCATCGTAGAAGGCAAGTGTGTGATCGCGAGCGAGTTCAATCGCGGCAGCGTGCGTGTCTGACGTCAGCGGCACGACGTCAGGGAAGCGGAAGCGGAGGGACTGCACCGCGGCTTCGATGACCGGCCACTCTTGCTTCTGCTTCTTGCGCAACACATTGGTGAATTCGTTCAGCACTTGCGCGCTGATCGCGCCGCCGCCAGCGATCGTGGTGAGCGCCCGCTGACGCCTCGCATCGCTCGAATAGGCGTATATCAAGATGTTGCTGTCAAAGAACGCGCTCACCGCTCATTCGCCTCGTCGCGGTCGAACTTGTAGCCTTCGGGCAGAGGAAAACGAAACTGCTCCACCTGCCTGAGAAACTCCGCTCGCTTGTCGATCTTCTCAACTGCGATTTGGCCCTTCGAGGCCTCCACCACATTGAGTTCGTCGCCTGGAGATAGCTTAAGTGCTTCAACGAGAGCCTTGGGCAGCCGGACCGCCAAGCTATTCCCCCATTTGGAAACCAGCATGGAACCTCCATGATATACAAAAGCCTCTGTATATCATACGAGAGTTACCCTTGCGCTTCAAGAGGTTACGGTCGGGACAAGTAACCAATCACATCGCCCGCTTCGGGCCCATCGCCTCAAACGCTGCCTTCTGCTCGTCGCTCAGATCCGCTTCGAAATCGTCGAGCGCGTCAGTGACGCCGCCCACGGCCTGCTGCATCGTCTGCAGCCGCGTCTTCACGGCGGCGAGGCGGGCTTGCGGCGTCGCTTCGGCGTTCATCGGGCAAGAGCTCAGCGTCTGCATGGTGCGCAGCGTGGTGTCCTGGAGCACGTCGAGACGGGCGCTGCCGGTGTCGTCGAGCCTCAAGGTGGACACCATGTCGGAGGCGGGCCATTGCTGTCGCACGAGCTGCTGATACTGGCGCTGGGCCTGCACATCATAGCGGGGATCATAGTTGGGATCGCAGGCCTTGGCCTCCTGCGCTGCTTGGGCCGCCTGCGCATCCTTGTGCTGAGCCGAGGCCAGCGCGGCGCGGCGTTCGTTCGCAAGGGATTCGAGCTTTGCTTTCTGGCCGCCATCGAGGAGGCCAACGAACTTATTCAGCGGCGCTGCCAGCGCGTCCGTGGCCTTGATCATCGCATCCAGCCGCGCCTGCATGACGCCGAGGCGTTCCGCCGCGGTCATCGGCGCCTGCGCCGGGCACGCAGCGCGGATGGTGTCGCGCGCTGCGGTCCAGGCGGCTGCGAGCTCATCGAGCGCGGTGCGCTGCATCTCGTTCGGCTGCACGACAGCAGCGATGCGGTCGACGGGCAAGCCGCCGGTGTCGCTGCTGTCGCAGACCATCTCCGCCGATGGGACTCGTCGCCCGCGGCGACCTTGCGAGGCGGTGTAGGCGGCGAGCTCCGGCGCCGCATAGGGGGCGAAGATCGCGGCATAGATATCGCCATAGCCATAGAGCGACAGGCTGGTCGTATCGCCGAAGATGATGGCCGTGGTGAGATCGTCATGCGCGAACGGCCAGAACACCGGGCCGATCCAGCCATAGCTGCCATCAGGATGACGCCACCAGCCCTGCGGCCGGCGGCCGCCGTGCCAGCCCGACAGCGCGGCCTGCGCCGTGAGCGCGGCGCGCAAGACGTAAGGATTGGTGGGCTGGCCGCGCTCGGCTCCGTTTGGATTCTGCGGGCTCATGGCCGCGGAGCGATAGCGGCTGCCGCGCGCCGCCATGCGGGCGTGGCGCAATCGCGACAGGCCGATGACATGGCCGACGGCGAAGCGGGCAATGCCGAGCGGACCGCCGCGCAATCCGAACTGTGCTTCGGCGCTATCGGGCAGCAGCACTGTCACAATCGCAAGGACCGCGCCGGCCAGCGCCAGTCGCAAGCGTGATCTCGACATCAGCGCTGAGCTGACCACCGCGTTGTCCTCCCACACACGCATCGCGTCGTAGGAGAAGACGCGCTGGGGAACCAAATGTTCCGCGGCGAGACCGGCGATGATGGTGCGTGATTGTAACGATCGAAGCGCCGCCGACCAGGACCCCGTCATTCCGGGGCGCGCCCCTTGGCGCGAGCCCGGAATCCATTGGGCGGCGACAACAGTGGCACGATAGATTCCGGGCTCGTCGCTCCGCGACGCCCCGGAATGACGGCCGGTCACTGCGTCTTTTGCGGCACCGTGACGGTCTGGCCGGGATAGATCAGATTCGGATTGTGGATCTTTTCGCGGTTGGCATTGAAGATCACCGCGTAGCGGGCGCCGTCGCCATAAGCGAGACGGCTCAGGGCCCAGAGGCTGTCGCCCTTGGAAATCACCCTTGTGCCGCTGGTCTCTGCCGGTGTGGTGTTAAGCACCTCCGCGGGCGAGGCCGCTGCAACCGTCGCACCTGCCGCCGGCACGCGCGCCATGGACTTCGGTTTGGCCGTGCCCATCATCCGCGGCCGCGCCGAGGACCGGTCCGGGGTCGAAGCCAGATGCGGCGCCGGGAGCGAGGCGACGACGTCCGACTTGTCGACGGGTTTTGCTTCTTGAGATTTTGCGTCTTGCGGCTTTGCCTCGGGCTTCGCGGCCACAGCGACACGCGCCGGCGGCGGCGCGGCTTCGGCAATCGTGACCGGCATGGTGCGGCTGGATTGCATGACGGTGCCGTCGGGTGCCTTGGCACGCAGCGTCAGCTCGTAGCTGCCGGCGGGAAGTTTTGGCGGGGTCATCACGAACTGGCCCGACGCATCGGCCACCACACTGTCGAGCGGCTGGCCGTCACGCAGCAGCTCTACCCTGGCGCCCGGCGCCGCCTGGCCCGCGATCACGGCGGCCTCGCCCTGAGCATCGACGCGGGCGACGTCGAAACGGGGAGCGCTGTCCGCAGCTGAAGGCTGCGGCTTGGCCGGTGCGAGGTCAGCGAGCGCGGCGACCTGCTTCTGGGTCTCGGCCAGCGCGCCCGCCTTCGGCGCATCGGCCGGTACAGGCGAGGCGGACTGCGCGGGTGCAACCGCGGCCAGCGTCGGTTCGTCCGTCTTCGGTTCTGTCTTCGGTTCTATCTTGGCCTCAACCTTGGTTTCGGCCTTGGTTTCGGCCTTGGCCTCGACCTTGGGCTGGATTTTGCCCTCAGCCTTCGCTTCGGGCTTCGCGACCCCTGCCATTTCCGTGTTCGTGCCGCCCGGCAGCATGTGGCGCAGCTCGGTCGGGCCGATCACTAGCACGGTGCCGACCACAGCAAGCAGACAGAATGCGATGAAGGCCTTGGTTGCGGTGATCATCAGTCCTCAAGCCTTGATCAAAAATCCCTGGGTCGCAAATCAGCCTCGGCAAATTGCGCCGTTTTGGCTGCGGCAGCAAGACGTTCGAAGGGATGAACCGAGCCGGCCCTCTCGGCGTCAAACCAGCGAGGCCGTCAACCTATTCTGGCGGCCATTTTTTAGGAATTTCGTCATGACCGCATTTTGCCGCGCCGCGCCATGGCTGGCGCTTGCCCTGACACTCGCCGCCACCCCGGCGCTTGCCGCCTCCGGCCCGCCGCCGGGATTTGTCCTCAGCGACGATGCCGACCTCGCCTTCACCTCGCCCGACGGCGCCACCAAGCTCGAACAATACGTGAAGGACGCCGGCGATTGGGAGGTCAAATGGCAGGTCTGGGCCCGTCGCGGCGATCAGATGACCGAGCTGAAGCCAGAGCAGGGTTATGGGGCCGGCTTCCGCTTCACCGCGGACTCGCAATGGCTGGTACGGATGCAGAAGACCGGTTCGGGCGAGCAGGATCTGTTTCTCTATCATGCCGAGAACGGCACCTTTGTCAGCGCGACCAGGAAATCGCTGAGCGATCTCGCCTGGGCCTATTTTTACGGCCGTCCCGAGACAAAGCACTTCGCCAAGCTCGACTTCCACATCTCGGCCAACCTGCTGAAGGGCACGGAAGAGGCCTATCGCTGGCTCGGCGTGGATTGGCCCAACAACAGCTATCTCGTGATCAGCCTCGCCGGCCAATACGACAAGCATCCGAAAAACACCATCATGAAGGGGCTGGGCGGCTGGCAATGCCGCTACGATCTGAAGACCGGGACATTCGACCTGCCTGAGATCTTCGCCAAGGAGAATGCGGAAGCGCTGAAATGGGAAGTGAAGCGAGAGTGACGGCAGCTTCCTAGCTTTGTAGGGTGGGCAAAGGCGCATCAGCGCCGTGCCTACCATCTGTCTCGATCGCGAATATGGCGTGGGCACGCTGACGCTTTGCCCACCCTACAGGACCGCGTCTAACGGCGCCGCGCTCAAGCCTCTGATCTTGTTCCGATTCATAGTTCCCTAACCCTCAATGGTAACCGGGTCTTGTCGGTTTTGCTGCATCCTGCATCCCAAGGGAGAGCTGGGATGGGCGCATCAATCCGATGGACCGCGCGACTGCGCGTGCTGCTTCGCCAATGGCGCGGCGCGCCGCTGACGTGGCTGATCGTCGGCGGCTTCGTGCTGATGGCCGCGACCGCCATCGGCACCGCGCTCACCGTCGACCGCTTCCGCCAGAACGCCATCGAGAGCGGTCGCGACAGCCTGGAAAGCTCCGTCCGCCTGCTGGCGCGCCATTTCGACCGCGAGTTCGAGGATTTCGCGGTGCTTCAGAAGAGCATCATCGCGGAACTCGAGAGCCACGGCATCGAATCCGCCGATGTCTTCCGCAGCGAGATGGGCACGCTCGCCGTGCACGAGGTGCTGCGCACCAAGGCCAGCGGCTGGTCCGACATTGCCGGCGCCAATGTGTTCGATGCGCGCGGCGTATTGATCAACTCGACGAAGCGCTGGCCCGTCGCCGACATCTCGGTGTCGGATCGCGACTATTTCATCAGGCTCAGGAATGATCCTGCAGCGCAGGAAGAGGTCGAGGTCGTACCCGGCCGGTTCGGCACTGGTCCGGCGATCGTGATGGCGCGGCGCGTGTCGGGTCCGCATGGTGATTTCCTCGGCATCGTCACGCGCGCGATCGCGCCGGAGCAGATCGAATCCTTCTTCGCCTCGACCGGGCTCGGCGAGGATTCCTCTGTCGCGATGTACCACCAGAGCGGCCAGCTGCTCGCGCGCATTCCGCATGTCGACGCGATGATCGGGCAGAACTATCGCATCGGCTCGGCGGAGCAGAAGGCCGTGTTCCAGCACACCTCCATCACGACCAGGCTCACCAGCCCGATCGACGGCAAGGACCGCATTGTCGCCTCGCGCCTCCTGAGCGGCGAGCCGCTCGTGATCATCGCAACCAGGTCGCTGGACGCAACGCTCGCCACCTGGCGCACCCAAACCAAGTTCTTCGTCACCGTGGCCGTGCTGTCGATCGGCCTGCTCGTGCTCACCCTGTTCCTGATCTTCCGCCAGGTGACCAACCGCCTCTCGCTGGAGAAGCAGCGGCTCGACACCGCCATGAACACGATGACGCAGGGGCTCCTGATGTTCGACCAGGACGAACGGCTCATCGTCTGCAACCGCCGCTACATCGACATGTACCGCCTCTCGACCAATGCGGTGAAGCCCGGGGTCCATTTCCGCGACGTGATCCAGCATCGCGCCGACACCGGCTCGTTCGAGGGCGACGTTGACGAATATTGTGACAGGATCCTGAGCCAGGTCGGGCTGACGCAGAGCAGCATCGTCGAGACCTCCGATGGCCGCCTGATCGAAGTCAAGAACCATCCCGGCGCGGCCGGCGGCTGGCTCGCCACTCATGACGACGTCACCGAGCGCGTCCGGGCCGACGAGCGCATCGCCCATATGGCGCATTACGATGCGCTGACCGACCTGCCCAACCGCGTGCTGATGCGCGGCCATCTGGAGCGCCGCGTCGCGGAGCTGGCCCAAGGCAAGCCGTTTGCGATCCTCTATATCGACGTCGACGAGTTCAAGGGCGTCAACGATTCGCTGGGACACGAGGTCGGCGACGAATTGCTGCGCCAGGTCGCAAGCCGCCTGCGCGCCTGCGTCAGCGGCAACGATCTGGTGGCGCGGTTAGGGGGCGACGAGTTCGCGATCGTCAAGGCCGGCACCTCCGACCAGGCCGGGCTGAGCACGCTGGCCGAACAGATCCTGACATCGCTGCGCATGCCGGTCGATTGCAAGGGCCAGGAGATCACGACCGATGCCAGCATCGGCATCGCGATCGCGCCCGACCATGGCGACATCATCGACGAGCTGCTCAAACGCGCCGATCTCGCAATGTATGCGGCGAAGTCGGAAGGGCGCGGCACCTTCCGCATCTTCGTTCCCGAATACGATGCCAAGGCGCGCCAGCGCCGCCAGCTCGAGCTCGATTTGCGCCAGGCGCTGGCCCGCGGCGAGTTCGAGGTGCATTACCAGCCGCTGGTCGATCTCTCCGCCAATGTCGTCACCGGCTGCGAAGCACTGCTGCGCTGGCGTCATCCGGAGCGCGGCATGGTCTCGCCCGCCGATTTCATTCCAGTCGCTGAGGACACCGGCCTGATCGGCGAGATCGGCGAATGGGTCTTGAAGCAGGCCTGCCTTGAGGCCGCTTCATGGCCCGGCGACATCCACATTGCGGTCAACGTCTCCCCGGTCCAGTTCCGCTCCAAGACACTGGCGCTGAAGGTTGCGGCTGCGCTCGCCGAGTCGGGTCTGGCGCCGGAACGGCTCGAGCTGGAAATCACCGAGACTGTGCTGATCCGCGACGACGAGGAGGCGCTGACCGTCCTGCAGCAGCTGCGCGAGCTCGGCGTGCGCATCGCGCTCGACGATTTCGGCACCGGCTATTCGTCGCTGAGCTATCTGCACCGCTTCCCCTTCGACAAGATCAAGATCGACCGCAGCTTCATCAGCGATATCGGCGAACCAGAAGATTCCTCCCCGATCGTGCAGGCCGTGGTGCACATGGCCGCCGCCCGTCACATGGCGACGACGGCCGAGGGCGTCGAGACCGAAGCCCAGCGCGAGGTGCTGCAGCAGCTCGGCTGCAGCCAGATGCAGGGCTGGCTGTTCAGCCCGGCGATCCCGGCGGCGAAGCTGAAGCAATTGCTGTCGAAGCAGGCGGCCGCGGCTTGAGCCTGTTGCCCCGCCTGCGGTTTTCGGACCATCGCCGCCCCCGTTCCGAAAATAGGATCAAACCTCGCACATTGCCGTTATCGCGCTGCTGAGGCGACCGGGAACTCCGGCCGATCGGGAATTAGTCAACATTGCATCACGCGCATCGCAGGCGGCTTGTCGTCTGCGAACGGGCGCGCGTGCACATCGAGCGAGGCGATATGGCGATCGTGACTTTCAGGATGATTCCTCTCATAGCAGCCGCAGCCATGGTCGGCCTCGCCGCGCAGGCGCGCGACGACGGTCGCTTTGCGAACTCCCCCCTCAAGGGCTGGTTCGAGAGCCTGCACAGCAAGGGCGGCGGTCCCTGCTGCGCCGATGCCGACGGCACGGCGCTCGACGACGTCGATTGGGAGACGCGCGGTGGACACTATCGCGTGAGGATTCTCGGTGACTGGATCGAAGTGCCCGATGACACCGTGATCACCGAGCCGAACCGCGTCGGGCGCACCATCGTCTGGCCTTATTACGTCGGCGGCCGCACCTTGATCCGTTGCTTCATGCCCGGCAGCATGACGTGAGGTTTTCAGCTCATAGGGTGGGTTAGAGCTCCGCCGCAGCCATATCCTCCGTCGTCATTCCGGGGCGCGCCGCGAGGCGCGAGCCCGGAATCCATTCATCCACGGGCGCTGCGGCTCGATGGATTCCGGGTTCGACGCTGCGCATCGCCCCGGAATGACAGCTTTCGGTTGGGCAAAGCGCGCCGCTCTGCGAGCGCCGGGATGCTTTGCCCGCCCTACAGGCTGCCCGCGACTGATTCACCGCATCTTGTATTCGCGCGGCGCTTCCATATCTCATCGGCATGATGAAGCTCACACGCGTTCAGGACCACGCCATTCAGGCGCTGATGGCCGGCATTGTCGGCGCCGAGGCGTTCGACCACGTCTTCGCGGGCATCCGCTTCGACGAAATCGAGGGCACGATGCTCTACGCTTTCGCCAGGAACGAGGACGTCGCCTCCGACATCGAGGACAGCTACTCGCCGCTCATCGCCGCCGTGGCCTCGCGCGTGCTGAACAAGCAGGTCGATGTCGTCGTCGTGATGCCCAAGGTCTTGCAATAGAGGTTTTGCAATAGCGTCTTGACGCAGCCCCCGCCTGCATCGGCCGGGGCGTGACCTCGCGATATTTCCACGCTACCCTCTTGTCTCAAGAGCAAGAGGAAACGCCAATCGTGTACGACTATATTATCGTGGGCGGCGGCTCGGCGGGGTCCGTGCTGGCCCACCGGCTCTCCGCTGGGAGTGCCAACAAGGTCCTGCTGTGCGAAGCCGGACAGGACACGCCACCCGGCAACGAGCCGGCCGAGATCAGGGACAGCTATCCGGGCACCGCCTATTTCGACCCGCGCTTTCACTGGACCGAGCTCAAGGTCACGACCCAGGTCGTCAGCCACAACAATCCCAACGAAGCGCGTCCGCCCATGCGCAAATACGAGCAGGCGCGCGTGCTCGGGGGCGGCTCGTCGATCAACGGCCAGATGGCCAATCGCGGCGCACCGACCGACTACGACGAATGGCAGAGGCGTGGCGCGGAGGGCTGGGCATGGGCCGACGTGCTGCCCTTCTTCAAGAAGGTGGAGCGCGACCTCGATTTCGACGGGCCGTATCACGGCAAGAACGGCCGGATTCCCGTGCGCCGCATTCCCCGGGAGCACTGGACCAAGCATTCGCAAGCGGTCGCCAATGCTTTCGATCAAGCCGGCCATCCCTATGTGGCAGACCAGAACGGCGAGTTCGTCGACGGCTATTTCCCGGTGACGCATTCCAACGAGGCCGAGCAGCGCGTCTCGGCGGCGATGGGCTATCTCGACCGCGACACTCGCAAGCGCGCCAATCTCACGATCTCCACCAACACCGAGGTCAGAGAGCTGCTGTTCGAGGGCACGGCCTGCGTCGGCGTGAAAGCCATGATCGATGGCCGCGAGCAGGAATTCCGTGGCCGCGAGATCATTCTGTCCGCGGGCGCGATCCATTCGCCCGCGCATCTGTTGCGCGCGGGCATCGGCCCGGTCGGCCACCTCAAGGACATGGGCATTCCGGTGCGGATGGGGCTCGCCGGCGTCGGCCAGCGCCTGATGGACCATCCCTCGATCTCGCTGTCGTCCTTCGTTCGCCGCGGCGCGCGCATGAACGAGCACACCAGGCGGCAGGTGCAGCTCGGCCTGCGCTATTCGTCGGGGCTTCCGGGCGTGCCGAAGGGCGACATGTTCGTCATCGTGCTCTCCAAATCGGCCTGGCACGCGGTCGGCGAGCAGATCGGCTCGCTGCTCACCTTCGTCAACAAGACCTATTCGGAGACGGGGCAGGTCAAGCTCGCCTCGCGCGATCCCACGGTCGAGCCGATCGTCGAGTTCAATCTCCTGTCGGACCGGCGCGACCTCGACCGCCTGATGAGCGGCTTCCGCAAGATGGCGGCCATTCAGATGAGCGATATCGTCAGGCAGGTGACGGACAAGCCGTTTCCGGCCGCTTACACCGACAGGGTCCGCAAGATCGGCGTGGTCAACACCAAGAACAAGATCCTGACCAGGATCGCCGCGGCCCTGATGGATGGGCCGGCGGCGCTGCGTCACTATCTGATCGACAATTTCGTGGTCGAGGGCTTCACCTTCGATGACGTGATCAACAATGACGAGGCGCTGGAAGCTTTCGTGCGCAAGGCCGCCATCGGCGTGTGGCACGCCTCCTGCTCGTGCCGCATGGGCCGGGCCGACGATCCAATGGCGGTGGTGGACACGCAAGGCCGCGTCAAGGGCATCCAGGGCCTGCGCGTCGTCGACGCCTCGATCTTCCCGGTGGTGCCGTGCGCCAACACCAATTTTCCGGTGCTGATGTCGGCGGAGAAGATCGCGGCGGCGATGATGCAGTGATACGCAGCGGGGACAGTGGCGCGAATTACTGGACCTCGGCGACCTTCGGTCCAGGTGACGGCGCGACTGCCGGCAGCACGATCACTTTGGCTCCGACTTTCACCCGCTCATAGAGGTCCACGACGTCGTCATTGGTCAACCGGATACAGCCGGACGAGACCCGCTTGCCGATCGTATCGGGCTTGTTGGTGCCGTGGATTCTGAATTCGGTCTCGCCGAGATACATCGCCCGCGCGCCGAGCGGGTTGCCGGGACCGCCTGCCATGAACCGCGGCAGATAAGGCTGACGCACCAGCATCTCTGCAGGCGGACGCCAGTCCGGCCATTCCGTCTTCCGGGCCACCGTCTGCTCGCCGGACCAGGTGAAACCTTCGCGGCCAACACCGATGCCGTAGCGCAGGGCCTGGGTGTCGTTCAGGACGAAATAGAGGAACGTGTTCTTGGTATCGACGATCACAGTGCCCGGCGTCTGGTGGCTGGCGTAGTCGACCACCTGCCGCACGAGTGCACCGGGACCGTCAGCGGCTTTCGGCGGTTCGACCAGAGCCGCCGGGGTCGGAACCGGAACGGGAGCGGGCGCCGGGGCCGGCGCCGGCGCCGGCGCGGGTGCATGAGCTGGCGCTGCCACATAGACGGGCGTCGACGACGCGAGAGCCTGGTGCGCGGCCGGCTTCCGTATCGGCTGAACGTTCTCCGGGCCGGACAGCAAGCCATAGCCCAATGCAGCGAGAGCTACGGCGCCGATTGCGACTCGCGCGGCCATGGGGAGTGCGATCGTCTCCGCTTTTCCACGCTTGGCCCGTTTACCCATGACTCTCCCCGGATCACGCTACCAGGGGAGAGGTACCCAGCAAAATTTAACAAACTTCAAAGCGATTTCGCCTCGGACTGGAACCGTTAACGGCTGATAACGACGAACCTACGCCGCCCGGAGATCGCCGACAAAGCGGTCGACGTCGCGCTTGAGATCGTCAGACAGGCGCGCCAGCATCTTGGCGGAATCGAGCACCTCGCCGGCGGCGGCACCGGTCTGCCCGGCCGCCTGCGACACGCCCGAGATATGCCGCGAGACTTCGTTGGTGCCTTGCGAGGCCTGCTGCACGTTGCGCGCGATCTCGCGCGTCGCGGCGCCCTGCTCCTCGACTGCCGCCGCGATCGCGGCTGCGATCTCGTTGACGCGCTGGATGGTGGTGCCGATCGACTGGATCGCGGTCACCGACAATTTGGTGGCGCCCTGGATCGCGGCGACCTGGCCGGTGATCTCTTCCGTCGCCTTGGCGGTCTGCGTGGCCAGGTTCTTCACTTCGGACGCGACCACCGCGAAGCCGCGGCCGGCCTCGCCGGCGCGCGCGGCCTCGATGGTGGCGTTGAGCGCGAGCAAATTGGTCTGCTCGGCAATGCCCGTGATCAGCGCGACGACATCGCCGATGCGCTGGGCGGCGTCGGCCAGCGCCTGCACCTCGGTGTTGGTGCGCTCGGCTTCGCTGGCGGCGGCGCCCGCGATGCTGGAGGATTCGGCGACCTGGCGGCTGATCTCGCTGATCGAAGCCGACAGCTCTTCCGTCGCCGCCGCCACCGTCTGCACGTTGGAGGAGGCATCGCCCGACAGGCTCGCGACGGAGGCGGCCTGGGACGAGCCCTGCTCGGCGGTCGAGGACATCGACTGCGCCGTGGCATTCAGCTCGCCCGAGGCCGAGGCCAGCGTGTGCAGCGATTCCGTGACAGTCTTTTCGAACTGCTCGATCAGCCGGTCGATGGCGAGCTGGCGCCGCTCCTTCTTGGCCTGCTCGGCCGCCTTTTCCTCGCCGAGGCGGTCGCCCGTGATCATGTTCTCCCTGAACACCGACACGGCACGCGACATTTCGCCGATCTCGTCGCCGCGCTCGATGCCTGCGAGCTCGATCTCATAGTCGCGCTCGGCGAGCTTTTGCATCGCCTGCGTCAGCTTGCGGATCGGCGTCGAGACGCGGCTCCGAACCAGGATGAAGCCGAACACCGTGATGGCGAGCGCCACCAGCATCATGGCGCCGTTGAAGGCGAGGCTCCATATCGCGGCCGTCTTCTGCTGCCCGGCGCGGGCGACCATTTCGGCAAGCGCCGCCTGGCCGGCCTCGACATAGAAATTGAGGATGGCGGTATTGAGCTTGGCAAGCTCGACGCCCTTGATGTCGATGGTCTGGTTGTTGCTCAGCGCCTTGATGAGACCCTGCTGGCGCTCGACCATGGCAACGGCATCGCCAGCCTTCGAACGCGCAATGACATCGGTGAGGCTCGCCGGGGCGTCAGCGCGGCCGGCCGCATCCTGCACCTGGCTCCAGGCCTGCTTGGCACGGCCGCCGTCCTCGGCCGCCCCGACGATGTCTTGGGCGGTCCAGGGCTTTGCGGCGGCCCCCGCGGCCTCGAGACGGATCGCGATGAGGCCGCCGAAATTGCGTGCGGCCCAGGCCGACTGCTTGACGCCCAGCAAATGATCGACGACGGGGTCGGTGAGCTTGAGCGCGTTCTCGAGATCGACGGTCAGCGCGATGATGGCATCGAGATAGTCCGCCGCCGTTTTCCGGAACTCGTCGGCCAGCTTGGTGTCGCGCGCCGCCTTCGGCTGATGGATCAGGCCTTCGGCCTTGGTCCGCAGCGGCATCAAGGCATCATGGAGCGCAACGAGCTTGCCCAGGAGGCCGGCAAGGCGGGAATCGGACACGCCGTCGAGGCGTTCGAGCACGCTCTTGTAGGCCGCTTCCGACGTCTGCCGGTTGGCCGCGATTCGGTCATCGGCAGCGGAATTGGCCGGCTCTTCGGCAACCAGCGCCGACAGGAAGGTGCCGCGCTCGATCCGGAAGCCGAGCAGAGCCGTGAAGAGCTGCTGGTCAGTGCCGGCATAGCGCTCGACCTTTTGCGCGGCGCTGTTGCGCTCGACCGCACCGAACAGCCCGCTTGCGAGCTGCCCGACCAGGAATAGGCCGAGGACACCGATGATGGCGCCGAGAACAGAACGAATCGAAGGATTGCCGAACAATGCCATAGGGAGCGCCGGGCCTCTGAATCAGAAAATGATGCAGAAAAATACCGCGCGGCCCCTAAGATTTGGTTCACCAGCCTACCCACGCGCGAGACGCGTTGAATGGCACCCGCGCGGACGGATGTTTCAGACGTTATTCAGGCTTTCGCCTGGAATGTCACTGTCGTCCGGCCCGGATCTCGGCGAACTCGGCGTCCGGGTGGGTCACGATCGTGGTGAACATGATACCGCTGATGATCAGCGACCAGGCGGTGTCCCAATAGATCCAAAACACTTCCAGCCTCCGTTTTACCAGCCTCCGTTGTGTCCTCGGCCTGCAGGACCGGGGTAACGGCGCGAAGGGGCTGCCGTTCCCTGACGATCGCGTGGCCGGGGCCTGCGACTTGAGCAATAGCAGGCAAAGCTTAGCGCTTTGATGTGTTGGTCGGCGAGACCTTACGACCGGTTTGGTCGGCTTGACCGGTGTGGCGCTTTGCCACGACATCTTCATCGCGAGCGCCTTCGCGCGGGCGCGGCGGCGGCTTCGGCTGGCCGGCCTGGCCGCCGTGCTTGCCGCCCATGTCGGGCTTGCCTTCGAGGTCGTTTTCGCGGGGCATGCCGGGTCAATGCACAGCGCCGGCAATGGTTCGCGCACTATTTGCGCTGTGAACGAGTTCACAGCCGCATCGCTTTTTGCGGTGCAGAATGGCCAGAGCGCACCGATGTCTCGACCGACGGATTTGGCCTGATGCGGAAGCAACTCGTCGCCTGGACCATCCTCACCTCCACCATAGTGGCGGTCGCCGTGTGGACCGTGCTCGGACCGCCCGACCATGCGGCCGCCCCGCATCTGCACTCGCACGACCTGACGGCGGCGGTGCGCTAGCGGCGAGCCAAGGAAACGATGCAATTTCGGCATCGATCGATCCCATCTGGATTTTGGTGCAAGGGAATGCCAGCCGCTATCCTCTGCCGCAAAACGATAACGCCACATCGGCAGGAGGACGCCCTTGATCGGACCGGGACGCCAAGTCACATCGAAACTGCCGCGCGCTGCGATCGCGACCACCCTTTTCACCGCTCTTGCCCTCGTCTTGGGAGCCCGTGCCGGCATGGCCGAAACCTTCGCCTATGTCGGCAATGCCGACAGCAACGACATCAGCGTGTTCAAGCTCGCCGACAACGGCGAGATGACGCTGGTAGAGACCGCCGCCTTCACCGGCATCGAAAAGCCCGGCGCCTCGACGCCGCTCGCGATCACGCCTGACCACCGCGTGCTGATCGCCGGCGTCCGTTCGCAGCCGTTCCAGGCGGTGAGCTTTGCGATCGACCCGAAGACCGGCCTCCTCAACCATATCGGCAACGGGCCGCTCGCCGACAGCATGGCCAACATCGCGACCGACCGCGGCGGCAAGGTGCTGTTCAGCGCCTCCTATGGCGGCAACAAGGTCGCGTTGAATCCGCTTCCTGCGAACGGCGTCGTCGCCGAGCCGAAGCAAGTGATCCCGACCGGGCTGAACGCACACGCCTTCCTGCCCTCGCCCGACAACCGTTTTGTGTTCGCAACCAATCTCGGTTCGGACCAGGTGCTGCGCTTTGCGTTCGATGCCAGCGCCGGCTCGCTGACGCCGAGCGAGCCTGCTGTCAAGACGCCGGAGAAATCCGGGCCGCGGCACTTCGTGTTCCACCCCGATGGCAAGTTCGTCTATCTCATCCACGAGCTGAACGGCGACGTCGCGGCGTACAGCTATGAGGCAGGGAGCGGGGCCTGGAGCGAGATCCAGCGCACCACCGCGCTGCCGGAAGGCTTCAACGGAAAAGACTCTGGTCAGAAACCTTGGGCCGCCGACATCCACATCACCCCGGACGGTCGCTTCCTCTATGCCTCCGAGCGCACCACCAACACGCTGACCGCCTACAAGGTCGATGCGACATCGGGCAAGCTGACCACCGTCGGCAGCGTGCCGACCGAGAAGCAGCCGCGCGGCTTCAACATCGATCCGACCGGCCGCTACCTCGCCGCGGTTGGCGAACTCTCCGACGCCATGACGGTCTACGCCATCGATCAGAGCAGCGGCGCGCTCGGCAAGCTGAAGTCCTATGCCACCGGCAAGAAGCCGAACTGGGTGGAGTTTTTGACGTTGCAGTGAAGCGTGAGGTCCGCGGGCTTGCTCCGCCTCTCCCGCCTGCGGGAGAGCATAGGCCGCCTTCGGCGGCCGTCCTTAAAGGACGCCGAGGCGTAGCCTCGGCTATGCACGCTCGCAGAGCGTGGCGGGTGAGGGTTCTTTCCTCTTGGGGATTGTCCCTTCGTGGTGACACCCTCTCCCCAGCCCTCTCCAGCAAGCGGGAGAGGGGGCGCAGACAGCGAACCTCTTCGCTCTTGCAGCGACCAATTCAACGGGCGGCATTGCGCCGCCTGCGCTGCGGCAATTCTCACCCGGTCAGCCCATGGCCCAGTGCTGCCGCTTCTGCTATCGATGCAAGCCTCCTTGCGGCCAACCGGAATGACCGATGCGTTCATTGCCTGCGCGTTCCCTGTCCCAGACCTTCATTGCCCTTGCCGGCCTGGCGCTGATTTCTGTCCAGCCCGTGCGCGCGGCCGATGACGACGCGCCCAAGGGGCCGGCGGTCACGGTGTTGAAGGCGGCCAAATCCTGTTTCTCCGACATCGTCGAGGCCACCGGCACGATCATCGCGCGCGAGGAGACCTCGGTGCGGCCCGAGCGTCCGGGGCTGAAGGTGACGGAGGTGCTGGCCGAGGCCGGCGACACCACGACGGCCGGCCAGGTGATGGCGCGGCTGGCGCTGCCCGAAGGCGGCACGCTCCAGGTCACCGCGCCCGTGGCCGGCGTGATCGCCACCTCGACCGCACAGATCGGCAACCTCGCCTCGGCCAAGGGCGAGGCGCTGTTCACGATCGTGGCGCGCAGCGAATACGATCTCGTCGGCCTGGTCGCGACCACCGACATGCGCAAGCTCGCGGTCAGTCAGCCTGTCACCGTGCGCATTGCCGGCGCCGGCGATATCGACGGCAAGGTGCGCCGCATCGGTCCGACCGTCGAGCCGAACATCCAGCAGGGCATGGTCTATATCGGCATCTCTTCCCCGCAGAAGCGGCTGCTGCTGAATGCGAGCGGCCGCGCGCTGATCAAGACCGGTCAGAGCTGCAATGTCGCGGTACCGCTCACAGCGGTGCAATATTCATCCGCCGGCACCGTGGTGCAGGTGATCCGCCGCAACCGCGTCGAGACCAAGCGCGTCGAGATCGGATTGATGTCGGGCGGCAATATCGAGGTCCGCGACGGCCTCGTCGAAGGCGACATCGTCGTCGCCCGCGCCGGCGCGCTTCTGCGCGAAGGCGATCCGGTGCGGCCGGTGATGGCGCGCGAGGCGGCGAAGTAGGGGCGCGCGTCATCCGTCATTGCGAGCGTAGCGAAGCAATCCGGAATCTCTCCGCGGAAAGATCCTGGATTGCTTCGTCGCAAGAGCTCCTCGCAATGACGGTGGAGAGGCAGACGTGCGTCACACACGCATGTCGTAGGGTGGGCAAAGCGGAGCGTGCCCACGTCTTTCTCGCGAAATATCGGAGAGATGGTGGGCACGGCGTGTTGCGCCTTTGCCCACCCTACGAGAGCGGAGAAAAACTAACCGCCGGCCTGGTCGAAATGCACGTCCTCGAGCAGCGAGGATGACACGGTCGGGACCTGGTCGCCTTCGGAAGCGCGGGAGATGGCGACGCGGGTCTTGTTGAAGACGCTTTCGGCGGTGCCCGCATTGAGGTTGTTGAGCAGCTCGCTGACCAGCGTCGAGTGCTCGCCCTTGCCGTCGTCGGCGACCTTGCCAGGCGAGGCCGAAGTCAGGATCAGCGCATTGTCGGGCGTGCCGATCGGCGCGAGACCGTGCGAGTAGGACCGGAAGCGACGCTCGTAAGGGTTACGGCGCGAGGCATCGACGACGACGAGCTTGGCCTTGGCACCCTGCTCCTTCATCATCTCGAGCACGCCCTCGATCGAGATGCCCTGGCGGCGGACGTCGCTTTCCTTCCAGATCACGGCATCGACAGGCAGCATGTAGCTTTCGCGGCCGGCCTGCACGCCATAGCCGCCGAAGAACAGCATGACGGTGGTGTCGCGCTTGATCCGGGACTTCAGGCGATTGACGGCGCGGACCATGTCGTCCTTGCTGGCGTCTTCCACCATGTCGACGTCGAAACCGTTCTTGCGCAGACTGGAGGAGAGCGCGCGCGCGTCGTTGATCGACTGCGTCAGCGGCGCGCTGGCGTCTGGGTAATGACCATTGCCGATGACGAGCGCGAGACGCGAGGTCTGGCCGACCGAGCCGGTGACCTCGGTCGAAACGGCCTTGGCTGCGTCGAGCGCACGCATGTTGAGGGCAGCATGGGCGCCGATCGCCAGCGACACGGTGCCGATCAGCGCCGCGGCGAACGCAATCGAGCGTCTGGAAATGTCGAGCTGCCTAAGGTTCATCTCGCTTCATTCCTGTCAGTGCCAAAGACCTGCCAAGCGCGCGCACACTGTTTGAGTAGCGCGATGGCGTCTTTAGGTTTGAGGGATTGGCCGGGGGAGTGCCCCCGAATTGCGCGCAATTTGCGGCGCCGCACCAAACAAACCCTTAACCCGAGATCGCCAGCCCGGCAATAGATCATCCCAAATTTGACCTAAGCCGCTGAAAATATTGGCTGATTTCTCTAACGAGATTCCCGCCTTTTGGTTCCCCCGTACCCTTCCGGGGACTGATCATGCAGCTCCCGTGCCGCCTTTTTCGTGACGCTGATCACATTTGTATTTCCTGCGAATCCGGGTAGCTTTTTCAACGACTTGCGGGGGCGGGTCGCAGGCCTGCCTCCGGATAAGTCCCCCGCGACCAGGTATTTCATGAGCTTTCATTATTTCGCAGGTGCCGCGTGCCGGGCGCTGACAGCCCGCAAGGACGGCCCCTCGCTTTACGACGTCTGCGATCCCGTATTGTCGGGTCCTGCCAGGGGCGATCCGCATCTGGCAAAATTCTACAAGACTGCGCTCGGCAATCCCGCGCTGCGCCTGCTGCTGCGCCGTGCCGGCCTCCCCGAGCTGCGCGGCGAGGCGAAGCTCGCCCGGTTGCGCGAGGCTCTGGTCCGCGCCCGCGACGATACCGAGCCCGACTGGACGGCGGTCGGCGCGCCCATCGCCGAGCTCGTCGACACCATCGCGCTCGACCATCCCCAACCGCCGCCGGCCGCGTTCGTCGGCGCGATGCCTGCCCCGGCACAGATCGACGGCATCATCCGCGATTGCGCCCAGCATCTGCTCGGCTCTTACCGCAACAACGGTTTCCTGCCGACCTATGCCGCCTTCAACCTGATCGGCGATCCCGACTTTCGCGGGCGCGAGCTGATCATGGCGCTGTCAGGATTGAATGCGCGCGGCTACAAGAACTCCTCGCTGCTGTTCAACCTCGCCCGCGTCTTCATCGCGCGCTCGCCCGCGCGCGCCGTGGTCAATCCGCCCTGGCGAGGGGTCGCCGAGCCGATGTGGGAGCCGGTGCAGATCCGCCACCGCTCGGCCTATTACGATGCGTTCTTCATCGAGGCGCTGCTCAGCTATGTCGAGAGCGGGCTCGCCGCACCGGCGGAGAAGATCGCGGCCGAGCGCGCCATCGCCGACATGGTCGATTTCTGCGTCAATATCAGCCGCGAGGAAGTCGAGGGGGCAGGCGGCGCGCGCTTCAACGTCATCACCGCGCTGGCACCGGCGCCGCATCCGCGCTTCTCGCGCTATTTCGCCCAGATCAAGCAGGACCTCGGCTTCGGCGTCTATGTGCCCGACTGCGACACCACGGCGTGCTCGATCTCGGCAGCGACGCAGGCCGGCTGCCTTGATGCGATCATCGACCAGCCGCTCCTGGATTTTTACGCCACCTACCAGGTGCATACGGGCGTCAACGAGCCGCGCGTGACGGTGCCGCTCAACGATAACATCGACTACGAAGGCGGCGTTGCCACCTGGATCGACAATCTCAAAGGCGAGCGTCCCTACGGCAACGATCTCGATCCGACGCTCAATCTCGACATTCTCGAGGTGAGCTTCCGCAACCTCAAACGCTGGAAGATTCTGGAGACGCCGGCGCGGCTCGCGACCGTGCATCGCATCATCGGTTTCCAGAAGCGCCTGGCTGCGAGCGGCGCCTTTTCCAATCCGCGCTCGCACATCTATTATCTGCCGGAACTCTACAGCGCCTATTTCGGCCGCTGCTATGCGGCCTTCCTGGCGTTGCCGTTGGCAGCGCAGGCCGCAATCGATCCCGCCGGCGATTTCGACTTCATCCGCCATCGCGTGCTCTCCTACGTCAAGGGCGAGCTGATGGCCGCGGAGATGAACGTGTTCGACGCCGCGCTGGCGCTGATCGCGCTCGGCCATCTCGGTGCCGATCCGCGCGCCTTCGCGCCGGCGCTGAACGTGATCGTCAACGCCGTCGGCGAGGGCGGCCGCCGCGGCCCGTTCCGCGCCTATGAATGGAACAAGATGAAGACCCCGACGCGGATTCTGGTCGGGGGGCCGGAGGTGACGTCGGCGTTTGTGCTGATGGGGTTGGCCGTGGCGAAGCGAGCGATGGCGCGGGGGTGAGATTGGTCGCACGCGTGCCGCGGGCACCGGTCTCGTAGGGTGGGCAAAGGCGCGCACTTCGCGCCGCGCCCACCATCTGCTTATGGCGGGCACGCTTCGCTTTGCCCACCCTACGAGACCTCCCTCGCAATGACGTGAAATTGAAAGCCTCGCTGTTCGGCATAGGCTGGCCGTGTAGCCCAAAGCCGACCACAATTGCGCGGCTTATCAAGGTGTTCTTGAGACAATGCGGACCGGCCCGTTGCGAAAATTCCTGATTGCGCTGTCTTTGCTCGGCTTGCCTTCACTGGCGCTGGCCGCCGACATCACCGGCACCGCCAAGGTTCGCGATGGCGATTCCGTCGTGATCGGCACCACGCGGATCCGGCTCGGCGGCATCGACGCGCCCTCAGCGGACCAGCTCTGCCTCAACACCAAGAGCGAGCGCTGGACTTGCGGCGTCGCCGCGCGCGACGAGCTCGCCAAATACGCCGAGGGCAAGACCTGGGTCTGCCATGCCCGCTCGATCGACCGGCGCGGCCGCACCGTGGCGCGCTGCGAGGTCGGCGGCGAGGACATCCAGAAATGGCTGGTGCGCAACGGCTGGGCGCTGGCCTATGTCCGCGTCTCCAAGGACTACGAGGCGGACGAAGCGGCCGCGCGTGAAGCCAAGGCCGGGATGTGGCAGGGCGCCTTCATCGCGCCCTGGGACTGGCGCGTGCGCAACAAGAAGACTGCGATCCTGGGCGCCACCAAGCCGCCCGAGGGCGCCCATGCGGTGCTGCTCGCCTCGGCCTCCGGGCCGGTCGCGCCCTCGCCTGACTGCACCATCAAGGGCAACGTCAATTCGTCGGGCGAGTGCATTTACCATCAGCCCACCAGCCGCTGGTACGCCCAGATCAAGATGAAGATCAGCAAGGGCACCCGCTGGTTCTGCTCGGTCGAGGAGGCGGAGGCCGCCGGCTGCCGGGAGACTAAACGATAGAGCATGGTCCGGAAAAGTGTGATGCGGTTTTCCGGCAAGACCATGCTCACAACAAAAAACCGCCCCAGACCTGCGTTTTGCGTACTTTTCTCAAGGCGCCCAGCCGCGTAGAAGAACAAATCAGCGACCCACCAGACAGTCTTCACGACACAAGGAAGATAGCAATGACCGTTCGCGCGGGCCGGGAATTTCTGGCCATCCCCGGACCCACCACGATGCCCGACGCGGTGCTGCAGGCGATGCATCGTCCGGCGATCGACATCTACTCCAGGGAGATGCTCGAGCTGACCGAAAGCCTGCTCCGCGACATCTCTGGTCTGTTCGCAACCAAGGGCAAGTCCTACATCTACATCGCCAACGGTCACGGCGCGTGGGAAGCCGCGCTGAGCAACGTGCTGTCGCGCGGCGACAAGGTGCTGGTGCTGGAGAGCGGACGCTTTGCCATCGGCTGGGGCAACGCGGCAGCGCTGATGGGCGCCGAGGTCGAGGTGCTCAAGGGCGACTGGCGCCGCGCGGTGCGCCCGCACGAGGTCGAGGAGCGGCTGCGCCGCGACACCGAGCACAAGATCAAGGCTGTCGTCGTTGTCCAGATCGACACCGCCTCCGGCGTGCAGAACGACATCGAGGCGATCGGCAAGGCGATCAAGGCAGCCGGCCATCCGGCGCTGTACATGGTCGACACCGTGGCCTCGCTCGGCTGCATGCCGTTCGAGATGGACAAATGGGGCGTCGATGTCGCGATGTCCGGCTCGCAGAAGGGCCTGATGACGCCGCCCGGCCTCGGCTTCGTCGCGGCCAACGCCCGTGCGCAGGAGGTCCACAAGAAGGCCAACATGTCCACGCCCTATTGGAGCTGGAGCGAGCGCGAGGGCACCGAGAACTACCGCAAATATGCCGGCACCGCCCCGGTGCATTTGCTGTTCGCGCTGCGCAAGGCGATCGACATGCTGCACGAGGAAGGCCTGGAGAACGCCTTCCGTCGCCACGCCTTGCTCGGCGAAGCCGCGCGCCGCGCGGTCAGCGCATGGACGGAAGGCCAGGTGCTCGGTTTCAATGTTGCCGAACCGCATGAGCGTTCCAACACCGTGACGACGGTGACCATGACCACCGGCCACGACCCCGCGGTGCTGCAACGCTATTGCAAGGAGAAGTGCGGCGTCGTGCTCGGCACCGGCATCGGTGACCTCTCCGGCCAGGCCTTCCGCATCGCCCATATGGGCCATGTCAACGCGCCGATGCTGCTCGGCACGCTCGGGGTCATCGAGGTCGGGTTGAATGCGCTGAAGATCCCGCACGGCAAGGGCGGGCTCGAGGCTGCGGTGTCGTATCTTGGCGAGCAGGTGGGGGCGTAATTCACTGTCGTCCCGGCGGAGCTACGGCTGTGGCAGCCGATACGCATCCACCTGCGCCTTCAGCTCATGCAGCGACGCAAGCGGCTTGTTCGGGTCCACCCGATATTCCCCGCTCGCCAGCCACTGCAACACCTTCGCATCCACGTCAGGCGAATGATGGATGACGTCGCCGTAATTGCTCAAATCGTGCGTCACCGCCTTGATCGCGCGGAAATCGTGCAGGCGCGCATTGGGCAGCTGCGTCAGGCGCTGCGCGATCACCGCGGTGAGATCCATGACGATCTTCAACGTCCCGGGCGAGGCGTCGCGCATCGCGACGAATTGCAGGATGGAGTATGGCGGGAAATAGACGTCAAACGTCACGTCGGGATGACGCGTGATCAGGCCCACGGCATCCTGCTCGAAATGCCTGATCATGGCCTCATAGCCATAGCCCTCGCCGAGGAAACGGCTGCGCACGGGACTCGTGATGTAAGCGAAGGCGGCAAGCGCCCTGTTCGCGTTGTAGTCACGTGCGACGTCGACATCCCGCGGCAGGGCATAGATGTCGTCGACATCAGGCAGCGCGAACTTGACCGGCAGATAAGGCGCCGCCTGTGTCAGCGGCTGCTTCAACGGCGGCATCGATCGCAACAGCGTGAACAGGGATTCCTTCGCCATCGCAGCGCTGAACAGATAGGACGCGATGCCTTTCGTCGTGCTGCGGTAGAGATCGACGGGGAGATAAGGATCGGCCTCGATGTCGGCGGCATCGACGAAGATGAAATCATCCATCTCCCAGATCACGCGCTTGGCACCGCGGGCGATCGCCTGGTCCAGCACGAAGCTTTGCTGGCGCGAATTGGATCCGGTCATCGCCAGCTTCAGCGAATGCACGCCAAGCGCGCGATCGATATCGCTCTGGCGGAAATGGATGGCGAGCGAGGTGCCGATGAAGGCGGTGTCGAACGCCTGGCTGCGGATCAGCCCGGCGTTCTGCACGCGCGTGTCGTCGGAGTAGAAGGCCAGCTGCGAGGGGCGGAACAGTTGCAGGGGATCGACGAGAAAGGTGAGCAATGCCGCGCCCAGCACGCAGGCGACGCTCGCGAGCAGAAGACGCCGTAAATGTGTGAAGGCCCAGCGCATCAGAACCGGAAATAGATGAATTCGCTGTGGCTCTGGATGCCCAGAATGCCGAAGGCGAGCACCAGCGATGCACCGTAGAGCAGCAGCGGCCGCACGCGCCCTGCCCGCAACGCCTCGCCCACCCGACGATTGCCGTGATCATAGCCCATGATGGCTTGCGTGTTCGGCGCCAGCCAGACCAGAGCGGCATAGATGGCAATCAGCACCATTGCGGCGACCTCTTCGCGGCCGAAGACGATATTCGAAGGATCGGCCATGGCGCGGAGCACGCGCAGCGCCCAGTCGATGCTCACGGCGCGGAAGAACACCCAGGCGATGACGACGGCCAGGAACGTCAGCACGGCGCCGGCCATGCGGGCCGGGCGCGCAAGGGCCGACGGGATGCCTGGCACCAGCGCATTGAAGGCGTGATTGACGCAGAGATAAGCGCCGTGCAGCGCGCCCCACGCCACGAAGGTCCAGGCCGCACCGTGCCAGAGGCCGCCGAGCAACATCGTGATCATCAGGTTGACGTAGCGCAGCAGAGGGCCGCGCCGGTTGCCCCCGAGCGGGATGTAGAGGTAGTCGCGCAGGAATTGCGACAGCGTCATGTGCCAGCGACGCCAGAACTCGACGATGCTGGTGGCCTTGTAAGGCGAGTTGAAATTCACCGGCAGGAAGATGCCGAACATCAGCGAGATGCCGATCGCCATGTCGGAATAGCCGGAGAAGTCGAAATAGAGCTGGAAGGTGTAAGCGAGCGCGCCAAGCCAGGCCTGGTCAAAGCTCGGCGAGCGCGCCTCGAAGGCGAGTGCGACCAGCGGCTGGATGCCGTCGGCAAGGCAGGTCTTCTTGAACAGGCCGATCGCGAAGACGATGATGCCGCACAGGATCAGATGCGCGTCGGGATGCTTGGTCTCCTTCCGCTCGAATTGCGGGATCATGTCCTTGTGGTGGAGGATCGGCCCCGCGATCAGATGCGGAAAGTAGGTTACGAACAACGCGTAATGCGGCAGCGCGCAGGCCGCGACCTGGCCACGATAGGCGTCCACGAGGAACGCAATCTGCGTGAACGTGTAGAAGGAGATGCCGACGGGCAGCAGGATGTGGACCGCAAAATGCGTGCCGAGCAGTGCGTTGACGTTCTCGGTCGCGAAGCCGGCATATTTGAAGATGCCGAGCACGAGGAGATCGCCGGCAACGCCGAGAGCGAGCGCGGCCTTTCGTTGCGAGGGGCCGAGCTTCGCCACGATGAGGAGATGGCCAATGCCGTAGTTGAAGGCGATCGAGAGCAGCAACAGGGCCACGAACTGCCAGTTGCCGATGGCATAGAAGGCGAGCGAGGCCAGCGCCAGCCAGATCACCGGCGCAAGATTGCTGCGCCGCCCCAGCCGGAAATAACCGGCCAGCGCGACGGGCAGGAACAGCAGGATGAACGGATAGGAATTGAAGAGCATCAGGCTGAACCGGCGGCGGGATATCGAGCCTAAAGCATAGAAGGGACCGATCAACAACCCGGCGAGGTGAAGCAGCGGCGCTGGCAATTGGTGGAATCGGAACGATATAAGGTGGAACACACTTCTCAATGAGGATCGAGTGACCCAGGCCAAGACACCTTCCCAGCCCCCCGTCGCCCCGCGCCGGCCGCATTCCTTCACCCGGCACGGCATCACCGTGAGCGACGACTACGCCTGGCTGAAGGACGCGAAATGGCAGGAGGTGCTGCGCGACCCCAAAGTGCTCGATCCTGACATCCGCAAATATCTCGATGAGGAGAACGGCTACACCGAGAGCCTGCTCGGCCATACCGCATCTTTGCAGAAGACGCTGGTGCGCGAGATGCGCGGGCGGATCAAGGAGGACGATTCCAGCGTTCCGTCGCCGGACGGGCCGTTCGCCTATTTCCGCAGGTTTCGCGAAGGCGGGCAGCACGAGTTGTTCGGCCGCATGCCGCGCGATGGCGGCGTTGAGCACATCGTGCTCGACGGCGACGAACTGGCAAAAGGCCACAAATATTTCAAGTTCGGCGGCAGCCGCCACTCCAACGACCACAAGCTGCAGGCCTGGAGCGCGGATACCAAGGGCTCGGAATATTTCACGATCCGCGTCCGCGACTGGGCGAGCGGTGAAGATCTCGACGACATCGTCGAGGAGACCGACGGCGGCGTAGTCTGGAGCAAGGACGCCAAGAGCTTCTTCTATGTGAAGCTCGACGACAATCACCGGCCGATGCAGGTGTGGCGCCACAAGCTCGGCACCAAACAGGCCGACGACACGCTGGTCTATGAGGAGCAGGATGCCGGCTGGTTCACCCATCTGCACGAGAGCACCAGCGGCCGCTTCTGCGTGATCGCGGGCGGCGATCACGAGACGTCGGAGCAGCGGCTGATCGATCTCGCCGACCCCGAAGCGCCGCCACGCCTGGTGGCGGCGCGCGAAGAGGGCGTGCAATATTCGCTCGCCGATCGCGGCGACGAACTCTTCATCCTGACCAATGCGGACGATGCCATCGATTTCAAGATCGTGACGGCGCCGCTTGGCTCGCCCGATCGCAAGAACTGGCGCGACCTGATCCCCTATCGCCCCGGCATCTACATCATCGACATCGATCTCTATGCCGGCCATCTGGTGCGGCTGGAGCGCGCCAACGCACTGCCGTCGATCGTGATCCGCGATCTCGCCACCAGGCAAGAGCACGCGATCGCCTTCGACGAGGCCGCCTATTCGCTCGACACGATGGGCTCCTACGAATTCGACACCACGAATTTGCGCTTTGCCTATTCATCGATGACGACGCCGTCGGAGGTCTACGACTACGACATGGCCAGGCGGACGCGCGTGCTTCGCAAGCGTCAGGAGATTCCGTCGGGCCATAACGCGGCCGATTACGTCACCACGCGCATCATGGCGAAGGCGCATGACGGCGCCGAAGTACCGGTCTCGATCCTCCATCGCCGCGGCCTCAAGCTCGACGGTACGGCGCCGCTGCTGCTCTACGGCTACGGCTCCTACGGCATGGCGATGCCGGCCTCGTTCAACGCCAACCGCCTGTCACTGGTCGATCGCGGCTTTGTCTATGCCATCGCGCATATCCGCGGCGGCGCCGACAAGGGCTGGGGCTGGTATCTCGACGGCAAGCGCGAGAAGAAGACCAATTCGTTCGACGATTTCGTCGCCAGCGCCCGCGCGCTGATCGATGCGAAATACACCAGCGCCAAGCGCATTGTCGGCCATGGCGGTTCGGCGGGCGGCATGCTGATGGGCGCGGTCGCCAACCGCGCCGGCGAATTGTTCGCGGGCATCGTCGCGGAAGTGCCCTTCGTCGACGTGCTCAACACCATGCTCGACGACACGCTGCCGCTGACGCCGCCGGAATGGCCCGAATGGGGCAACCCGATCGAGAGCGAAAAGGATTTCCGCACCATCCTGTCCTATTCGCCTTACGACAACGTCGCGGCGAGGGAGTATCCGGCGGTGTTGGCGATGGGCGGATTGACCGATCCGCGCGTCACCTATTGGGAGCCCGCCAAATGGATCGCGCGCTTGCGCGCCACCATGACCGGCGGCGGCCCGGTGCTCCTGCGCACCAACATGGGCGCCGGCCATGGCGGCGCATCAGGCCGGTTTGACCGGCTCGATGAAGTCGCGATCGTCTATGCGTTCGCGCTGTGGGCGACGGGAATGGCGGCGGCGAGGGTGTAGCGATGGCCGCAGCCTTGTAGGGTGGGCAAAGGCGCGTAGCGCCGTGCCCACCCTCTCTAAATATTTGAGGGAGGGGTGGGCACGCTTCGCTTTGCCCGCCCTACGGCAGCTCAGATTGCGGGGCTTCGCCTCTTCCCGCGCGCGGGGGAGAGGCGAAGAAATCAGCGACCGTTCTTCTTCCGCCATGCCGCGAAGTCGGTCAGCGTCTGCGGATCGGTCGCGGGATAGAGGCCGAAAATGCCGCGGCCCTTGCCAACCTCCTCGGTGACGAAATCCTCGAACGCGGTCATCTCGAAGGTTTCGTTGGCGATCTCGTCGGCGAGATGCGCGGGGATCACGATGACGCCGTCGGCATCGCCGAGGATGACGTCGCCGGGAAACACCGGCGCATCGCCGCAGCCGATGGGAACGTTGATCTCGATCGCCTGATGCAGCGTCAGATTGGTCGGCGCTGACGGGCGATGGTGATAGGCGGGGATGCCGAGTTTTGCAATTTCGGCGGAATCGCGAAAGCCGCCATCAGTGACGACGCCAGCGACGCCGCGCTTCATCAATCGCGTCACCAGGATCGCGCCGGCCGACGCCGCCCGCGCATCCTTGCGGCTGTCCATCACCAGCACGGCGCCCGGCGGGCAATCCTCGACCGCCTTGCGCTGCGGATGGGAGCGATCCTTGAACACCTCGATGGTATTGAGGTCCTCGCGCGCCGGCATGTAGCGCAGCGTGAAGGCCTCACCGACCATGGTCGGCTTGTCGGGGCCGACGGGATGCACGTCCTGGATCATCTGGATGCGCAGGCCGCGCTTGAACAGCGCGGTGGCGACGGTGGCAGTGGAGACGGATTTGAGCTTGTTGCGGGTGGCTTCGGACAGTTTGGACATTGGTGTGCTCTCTCTGATCGTCATTCCGGGGCGGCGAAGCCGAACCCGGAATCTCCAGGTTCCGGGTTCGCTTCGCGCCCCGGAACGACGGTGAACCTAATAAATCGACGGCTCGCCGACCGGCGCGCCGAAATCGGTCTCGAGGAAGTCGAAGTCGCAGCCCTCATTGGCCTGCTTGATGTGCTTGGTGAACATCCAGCCATAGCCGCGCTCGAAGCGGCGCTCCGGCTGCTTCCAGGCAGCGCGGCGTTTTGCCAGCTCGGCTTCTGATACATCGAGATTGATGGTGCGCGCGGCGACGTCAAGCGTGATGCGGTCGCCGTTCTGCACCAGCGCCAGCGGGCCGCCGATATAGGATTCCGGCGAGACGTGCAGGATGCAGGCGCCATAGCTGGTGCCGCTCATGCGCGCATCCGAGATGCGCACCATGTCGCGCACGCCCTGCTTCACCAGCTTGGTCGGGATCGGCAGCATGCCCCATTCCGGCATGCCCGGCCCGCCTTGCGGCCCCGCATTGCGCAGGATCAGGATGTGATCTTCGGTCACGTCGAGATTGGGATCGTCGACCGCCTTCTTCATCGCCGGATAATCGTCGAACACCAGCGCCGGGCCCGTATGCTTGAGGAAGCGCGGCGCGCAGGCGCTCGGCTTGATGACGCAGCCGTCGGGCGCGAGATTGCCCTTGAGCACCGCAAGCGCGCCCTCCTGGTAGATGGGATTGGCGACCGAGCGGATCACGTCGGCATTGTGCACCTCGGCACCGTCGATGTTCTCGCCCAGGGTCTTGCCGGTGACGGTGATGCAATCGAGATGCAGATGCTGCTTGATCTGGCCCATCAACGCCGGCAGGCCGCCGGCATAGAAGAAGTCTTCCATCAGATAGGTATCGCCGCTCGGGCGGACGTTGGCGATGACTGGCACCTTGCGACTCGCGATCTCGAAATCGTCGAGGCCGATATCCTGGCCGGCGCGGCGGGCCTGGGCGATCAGATGGATGATCGCGTTGGTCGAGCAGCCCATTGCCATCGCCACCGCAATGGCGTTCTCGAACGCCTTGCGGGTCTGGATCGCCTTCGGCGTCAGGTCCTCCCACACCATCTCGACGATGCGGCGGCCGCATTCAGAGGCCATCCGGATATGGTTGGCATCGGCCGCCGGAATCGAGGAGGCGCCCGGCAGCGTCATGCCGATCGCTTCGGCAATCGCCGTCATGGTCGAGGCTGTGCCCATGGTCATGCAGGTGCCGTAGCTGCGGGCGATGCCGGCTTCGATGTCGAGCCAGTCCTTGTCGGAGATCTTTCCGGCACGCCGTTCGTCCCAATATTTCCAGCCGTCGGAGCCGGAGCCGAGCGTCTTGCCTTTCCAGTTGCCGCGCAGCATCGGGCCGGCCGGCAAGTAGATCGCCGGGATGTTCATCGAGGTCGCGCCAAGCAGCAGTGCCGGCGTGGTCTTGTCACAGCCGCCCATCAGCACCACGCCATCGACCGGATGGCTGCGCAGCAGCTCCTCCGCTTCCATCGCCAGCAGATTGCGATAGAGCATGGTGGTCGGCTTCAGCAGCGATTCCGACAGCGACAGCGCCGGCAATTCCACCGGCAGGCCGCCGGCCATCAGGATGCCGCGCTTGACGTCGTCGACGCGCGACTTGAAGTGCATGTGGCAGGGCTGCGCCTCCGACCAGGTGTTGATGATCGCGATGCACGGCCGATCCTTCCACTCCTCCGGGGCGTAGCCCATCTGCATGGCGCGGGAACGGTGACCGAACGAGCGAAGGTCGTCAGGCGCAAACCAGCGCGCGCTGCGGAGCTGGTCGGGTGTTTTCTTCTTGTTACTCACTTGCCTTCTCCGTCAGGGAATCCGCCCCGCTCTTCTCATGGGAGGTTCACGACCCGCAAGGCACGGGACAACCGGTTTTTACCTGATATGCACGCAAACGTGCTTAGATCCAAGGTGCGCCGCAATATCGGGCGGCTGATCTCGACGAAGCCCCGAAGTGCTTGCAGGCAGATGGGAATCCGCGCAACAATTTCGCAATTGGAGCTTGGTCGGGGTCGTAGGGGGCATCCGATCCGACCCCCGGAGGGTTTCAGAGTGGCCAACATCCTGATCGTGGATGACGATCCGGCGGCTCAGCTGACCATCCGGCTGCTGTTGGAGCGGGCCGGCCACCATGTGACCGTCGCCGGCGACGGCCGCAAAGGGCTCGCTTTGTTCGAGATCAACGCGTTCGACCTGTTGTTCCTCGACATCTACATGCCGGGCATGGACGGGCTGGAGACGATGCGCCACGTCCGGGCCCTGAGACCTGCCATTCCGATCATCGTCATTTCCGGCCGCTCGATCACACCTGACTCCTATGCCGAGCCGGATTTCCTGAAGATGGCGACCAAGCTTGGCGCCGTCGCGAGTCTGCAGAAGCCGTTCCGGGCCGACGCGCTGCTGGCAGCGGTCGACAATTGCCTGAAGGCGGGCGAGTCGGAGGGGCCCGATGTCAATGCCAGCCGCCGGTGATAGGAGCATCTCCGCCGCCAAGAGCCAGAACAGGCGCGACCGTCCAGGGAGTTCCGTAGGAATTCCCATGACGCTCGCAACACGGCTGGCCGTGGCGATGATTCTGCTGGTGGCGGTTACGGTGGCGGCGGTCGGTTGGCTGGGCTACCGCAACATCACCCAGGCCGTCATTCCCCGCGTCCTGGAGCGGGTCGAAGCGCAGTCGCGCCTGCTCGCCAATAATCTTGAATCCTATGTTGCCGGAGCCCGCGGCGATTTGGTCGGCTACCGCTCCGCCGCGGCTATCAACGGTCTGATCCGTGCTCACGCCGGTGGGGGAATTGACCCTGATGACGGCGTGTCCGAGCAAACCTGGCGCGATCGCATCGCGACACGGCTCGCAGCCGAAATCGAGGCCAAACCCAGCTACGCGCAGTTTCGAATCATCGGTCTTGACGACGATCAGCGTGAGCTGGTTCGCGTCGATCGCTCCGGCCCGAACGGAACGGCGCGGATCATCCCCAACAGCGAGTTGGAGCGCAAGAGCGAGCGAGCCTACTTTCAGGAAACGATCCGGCTCGCGCCGGGCGAGATTTATGTTTCGCCAATCGAGCTGGCGACCCACCGCGGCGGCACCACAGACTTGCACACGCCAACTCTCCGGGTCGGGACGCCGCTGTTCACACCCGACGGCAAGCCGTTCGGCATCATCATCGCCAATATCGACATGCGTCCGCCGCTCGACCGCATCCGCTCGACAACGAGCTCAGGCGGGGAGATTTACGTCGTGGACGCGCGCGGCGACTATCTCGTTCATCCCGATCGCGCACGAGAATTCGGTTCATTGCGTGGCCACTCTACCAACTGGCGCGATGACTTTCCCTATTTTGCAGCCTTGGCCGGCACGCGGGATGTGTCCACGCAGCTCAGCACCGATGCGGCCGGCCGGCCGAGTGGCGCGGCAATAGCGCCGGCGCTGCTCGCGAATGCGGATTGGGTTGGGATCATCGAGACGATTCCTCCGGCCGTCTTCGGCCGCGTGCCGGCCGCGATTCAAAAAACGTCCTTGCTGGTCGGCATGCTTGCGGTCTTCGCCGCAGCTTTACTCGCAGTGCTGCTCGCACGCTCATTGACGCGCCCGATCACCCGCCTGACCAGGGCCGTGGAGGCTATCGGCAACGGACAGCCAGCGGACATTCCGGTCGACGCGAGCGGCGAGACCGGCGCGCTGGCGCGGGCTTTTGCCCGGATGGTCGAGGAAACGCGCGCGAAAGCAGCCGCTCTCGAACGCGAGGTCCAGGAGCATCGCCGCACCGAGGCCGCACGAAGCCATCATGCGACGCGCGAGCTCTTGTTCAGCGCCGCCGTGGAATCGTCCGACGATGCGATCGTGATGCAATCGCTCGACGCCATCATCACCGGCTGGAATCCCGCCGCCGAACGGCTCTATGGATATTCCGCCAGTGAAGCGATCGGGAAGTCCACCTCGATCATTGTCCCGCCCGACCGCCGCGAGCAGGGCAAGGACTATCTGGCGCGGATATCGAGGGGCGAGACTGTCGAACGCTTCGAGACGGTCCGGCTGCGCAAGGACGGCACCCCGGTCGAGATATCGCTCGGCCTGTCGCCGATCAGGGGGCCGTCGGGCGAGATCATCGGCGCCTCCGGATCCGCGCGCAGTCTGACCGAGGCGCGGCGGGCGGAGCGGGCACTGCAGCAGCAGCTGGAGGAGCGGCGGCAGCTGTTCGACACCTCGCAGGATCTGATCATGATCATAAACTCGCGCGGCCATATCGCGCAGATCAGCCCGAGCAGCGAGACCATCCTCGGCTATCGCCCCGAGGAGATGATCGGACGCAGCGGTGAGGATTTCATCCATCCCGCCCATCTCGAGCGGTCCCGCGAGGAAATGCGCGAGCTTCGGCGCGGCGGGCATCCGAAGATCGCCGACACGCGCTGCTTCCACAAGGACGGCCGCGAGGTCTGGCTGTCCTGGCTCGGCAACTGGTCGGATCCGGCCAAGCGCTTCTTCTTTGTCGGACGCGACATGTCCGAGGCAAGGCTGGCCGCAGAATCCCTGCGTGACAGCGAGCAGCTTGCGCGCAACATCGTGGAGACCGCGCTCGACGCCTTCGTCCAGAACGACGAACACGGCACCATCCTGAACTGGAGCTCGCGGGCCGAGGAGCTGTTCGGTTGGCGGCGGGACGAGGCGCTCGGCAAGAACGCGCTCGACCTGATCATCGCCGAGAGCGAGCGCGAGAGGGTAAGGGCCGGCATTGCAGGCTTCCTGCAACCCGCCGATGGACAGACGATCAACCGCCGCCGCGAGCTGATGGTCCGACGCCGCGATGGCAAGGAGTTCACGGCCGAGCTCAGCGTCACGGCGCTCAGGCGCCGCGAGGGCATGCTGTTCAACGGGTTCTACCGCGACCTCACCGACAAGATCGCCTCCGAGGAGCGGATCCGTCATGCCGAGAAGATGGAGGCGGTCGGCCAGCTCACCGGCGGCGTGGCGCACGATTTCAACAACATCCTCACCGTCATCACCGGCACCATCGAAATCCTGGCCGACGCGGTGGCCAAGGATCCCAGGCTTGCCGCGATCACGAAGATGATCGACGAGGCTGCCGGACGCGGCGCAGAGCTGACCCAGCACCTGCTCGCCTTTGCCCGCAAGCAGCCGCTGCAGCCCCGCGAGATCGACATCAATTCGCTGATCATCGACACCGCAAAGCTGCTGCGGCCGACGCTGGGCGAGCAGATCCAGATCGAATCCGTGTTCGAGGACGAGAGCTGCGTCGCAATCGTCGATCCGAACCAGCTCACCACGGCCATCCTCAATCTCGCGCTCAACGCGCGTGACGCGATGCCCGGTGGCGGCAAGCTGATCGTGGAAACGGGCGCCGCCTATCTCGACGAGGCCTATGCCAGCGCCAATGATGCCTCGCCCGGTCACTACGTGCTGATCGCGGTGAGCGATACCGGGACCGGCATTCCGTCCCACATGCTGGCGCGCGTATTTGACCCCTTCTTCACCTCGAAGGGGCCGGGCAGGGGCACCGGCCTCGGCCTCTCCATGGTCTACGGCTTCATCAAGCAGTCCGCGGGCCACATCAAGATCTACAGCGAGGAAGGCCACGGCACGACGATCAAGATGTACCTGCCGCCGGGCAAGACACCTGCGGTGGTTGCCGAAGGCGTGACTCCGGTTACGATCGAGGGCGGGCACGAGACCATCCTCGTAGTCGAGGACGACCGGCTGGTGCGCGACTATGTGCTGGCCCAATTGCATTCGCTGGGCTACGTCACCCTGCAGGCCGCCGATGCCGCCGAGGCACTCGCGATCGTTGCCAGCGGCACACCGTTCGATCTGCTGTTCACCGACGTGATCATGCCCGGCAACATGAACGGACGGCAGCTTGCCGACGAGGTGCTGAAGACGCGGCCCGATCTCAAGGTGGTTTACACGTCAGGCTATACCGAGAACGCGATCATCCATCACGGCCGGCTGGATTCGGGGGTGCTGCTGCTAGCCAAACCCTATCGCAAATCCGACCTGGCGCGGATCATCCGCAGGGCGCTGAGCGGCTGAGGCGACTGTCCGTAGCCCGGATGGAGCGCAGCGAAATCCGGGACAGTGTTGCGGCCTGCACGAGCCTGAACTTAGCGGGGTCGCGAGCTCTCGCAGGGTGGGCAAAGGCGCACTTGCGCCGTGCCCACGATCTCTTGCTACATCACGTAAAAGTCGTGGGCACGCTTCGCTTTGCCCGCCCTACGGCATCTCACATATAACGCTACGACGCGCGCTGGGCTGCGGTCATCACGATGCGGATCAGGTCGGCGGCATTGCGGGCGCCGAGCTTCTTCATGATGTTGGCGCGGTGATCCTCGATGGTGCGCGGGCTGATGCCGAGCGTGCGGCCGGCTTCCTTGTTGGACGCACCGGCGGCGAATTGCTCGAGCACCTCGCGCTCCCTGCGGGTCAGCGGCTCGCGGCCGGGGAAATGCAGTGAGCCGAATTTCGGCGAGGCGTTCTCTGCCTGCCTGCGTGCATAAGCGCCGATCGCCTCATCCAGCCGGCCGACGATCTCGCTGCCTCGGAACGGCTTCTCGATGAAGTCCAGTGCGCCGGTCTTGATCGCGCCCACCGCCATCGCGATGTCGCCCTGCCCGGAGATCATGAAGATCGGCGCCGGATAGTCCTCGCCGTGCAGCTCCTTCAGAATATCGAGGCCCGACTTTCCGGGAATGTGCACGTCGAGCAGGATCGCAGCCGGTGTCCGGTTTCGCGCGACGGACAGCAGGGCCGCACCGTCCGCAAAACAGATCACCTCATAGCCCGCCGCCTTCAACACCATCGACAAGGTGTCGCGAACAGCAGGGTCGTCATCGACCACGAAGATCTCACCACGGGAGGTTTGTTCGACCATGTGCCATGTCCATTCGCCAAGCCACGCCGGCATTCAAGGACCCGCGTCCGCGCCTGATGTTTACGGCTTTCGGCGCAGATTCAGCCCACCCGCATTTGTACGGGACATGAACTTAACGCACAAGTAGCGCTGAGGTGCCTTATTGCGGGTGACGGAGAATATCCATGCTAAAATACGCCGGCACACCCCCGCTCGCCGCAATGGCTGAAACGGACAGCCGTCAGTTGATCGCGGCTGAAATTCGCTCCCTGATCGCGCGCATCGAGATCGGCATGCGCCTGATCGACGCCGCCATGTCCTCGGAAGATATGGAGCCGGAGGACGATAGCGCCGATTTGGGTTCCAGCGAGATCGTCGTGCTCGACGATGTGACGCCCCGTTTTGCCACGGCGAGCGCCGCCCTCAATGCGTGCCGGGCGGAGCTCGGTCACGCCTTGGAATTGCTGTCGGAATCCGGCAATCCTGCCTAGATGGCAGTCAGAGCGGCCGATTTGCCGCAGCCGACCATGGCAGCTCCGCGCCTCTAGGCGCGGTGTCGTTCCACGATTGCGTCGCTCGCAACGCCGCCCCAGGTATGGATCGTCGGCAGCCCCATCGCGGTCTTGCCGAGATTGGCGAGGCTGATGCGCAGCGCGGCAAGATCCAGCGGCTTCGGCAGGCTCTGAAGCTCGATCCCGACGGAACGGGCGAGGCTGCGAGCGGCGCTGCGGCGCTTGCCGTCCATGCCGCTGATCATGATCACCGAGCCGGTGAATTTGGCTGCCGCCATCTCGCGCAGCACGTCGACGCCGTCACCATCCTCCAGCACGAGGTCGAGCGTCACGCAGTCGAAGCGCGCGGTACGCAGCTTTTCGATGGCTTCCGCAACCGACGGCGCAACGGCCACTTCATGGCCGGCCTGCTTGGCGGCGACCGTGATCAGACTGCGCTGCGTGGCGTCGTCATCGACCACCAGGAGCTGAAGCGCGCGCCGCTCGGCGACGTCGGGCAGGTTTGACGGGATGGGGGAGAGGGAGCTTCTTGGCATGGCCGGACCCTGAAATTGCGACCTGTCATGGATACAGGGTCCGCGCTTAAACGACGTAAAGCCGGGACGGCGAATTCGGTCGGATGTTTTCAGAAAATGTGAAGCAACACGTCAGGAAAGGGCAGCAGGGAGCGCGTGGCGATCACGCCACTGCGTCATGGCCGTTGGCCGCGCCGCGCTTCTTGCGGTTCTTGCCGCGCAGAAACTGGATGTCCATCTCGGCGCCGTTGACGCGCACCAGCTCGCAGCGACGGTAGGCAAGGCCGGTCGACGACAGCAGCAGGAAGAACTCCTTCAGATTCAATCCCTGGATCGAGCCTTCAACCGTGAGGATGGCATCGGTGTCGGAAATTGCATTGAGCGTACAGTCGCGCCGCCACGTGCCGTCGATGGCCATGATGCAGACATCATAACCACGACTGAATGTGACGCGCTCTACGCCCTTGCCATCCTCGGCCATGCCTATCGTCCTGCCATTGCCGCCACGCGCGGCGCTGCGACACCGTCGACCGCCGGCTTTGCCGCGGCAGTGCGCGGATCGTTCGGTCGGTAGAGGCCGCGGCGATCGGCGAGCGGCCTGAACGTATCAGTCAACCCGACCACGGTCTCCGCCGCGCCGAGCACCAGGAAGCCGTCGGGCTCGATCTGTCGGGCAAGGCGGTTGAAGATGTTGATCTTGGTTTCCTGATCGAAATAGATCAGGACGTTGCGGCAGAAGATGACGTCGAACGTGCCGAGGTGAGAGAAATCCTGCAGCAGATTGAGCTGGCGGTGCTGGATCATCGCCCGCAGCTCGGGATTGATCTGCCAGGTCTCGCCGGTCTGCTTGAAATGTTTCATCAGCATCTGGATCGGCAGGCCGCGCTGCACCTCGAACTGGCTGTAGACGCCGGCTTTGGCCTTCTCCAGCACCTCCTGCGAGAGGTCGGTCGCGATGATCTCGACACGCCAGCCGGTCAGCGCCGCGCCCATTTCCTTCAGGGTCATGGCGAGCGAATAGGGCTCCTGCCCGGTCGAGCCTGCGGCGCACCAGATCCGCACGCTGCGGCGAGCCGCGCGGGCTTTGAGGACCTCGGGCATGATGGTGTCGCGGAAATGGTCGAACGGGACCTTGTCGCGAAAGAAGAAGGTCTCGTTCGTGGTCATGGCTTCGACCACGCTTGTGATCAGCGCGCTCGAGCCGCCTTGCAGCTTCTGCACGAGTTCGGGGATGCCGGACAGGCCCGCCTTGCGCGCCAGCGGCAACAGGCGGCTTTCGAGCAGATATTGCTTGTCCGCGGACAGGTCGAGGCCGGAGCGCTCTTTCAGCAGCTTACGCAGATACTCGTAGTCGGGCGAGTTCACAGGATACCTCTTGACGCTACTAACCAGTGGATTTTCAGGCTGCCGTTTCTTCTTCGCGCGCGACCAGTCCGACCTCCTGGAACTTCGCCAACACGATTTCCTTGTCGAACGGCTTCATGATGTATTCGTTGGCGCCGCCGCCCATCGCCTTGGTGATGTGGTCGATGCCGTTCTCGGTGGTGCAGAACACGACCTTGGGCTCGTCGCCGCCGGGCATACGGCGTAGCGTGCCCAGGAACTGGAAGCCGTCCATGACGGGCATATTCCAGTCCAGCAGGACGGCTTCCGGCATGGCCTTCTTGCAATGGACCAGCGCCTCGACGCCGTCTTCCGCCTCAATGACTTGGAAGCCCAGCGCTTCGACGATGCGGCGCGCGACCTTGCGTACGATGCTGGAATCGTCAACCACCAAACAGGTCTTCATCTTGGATCTCCGGCTCACATCTCTTTCGTGAATGTTCAGGCAGCCATTTGCACTTTGGTTTCGAGCTCGAGGACGCGATCGAT
>NZ_LBJP01000076.1:0-99990 GCF_028128715.1 Bradyrhizobium sp. CCBAU 51745
ACTGCTCCGATTGCTTCCGGCTGGAGCGTTTGCCGGGTGGGGCTTGCACCCACTGGAAAGCGCCGCCTTTGCACGGCGCACACCCAGAACAGACATTGGTGTCTGATCACTGCTCCGAAGTCGAATTGTCGCCATCGCCATGTCACAGATCGTTGAAGGGCGTTCGTTGTGCTACAGCGTGCGACCGCAATTTATGCCGATATCATCCGTTTGCACGAATGCCCGCCCGATGCATCTTTACTATGCGCACAGCCAGGGAGGAGATGAGGCCATGACGACCAATGCTTTCTCGGATCTTACGCGGCTGATTAACGGCTATCAGATTTCGCAAGCCATTCACGTCGCGGCCCGCCTTGGCATCGCCGACCACCTCAGTCAGGGGCCGCTAAGCAGCAATGAACTTGCCCGGCTCAGCGGATCGCATCCGAGGACGCTTTATCGGCTGTTGCGGGCACTGGCTTCAGCCGGTGTTTTCCATGAGGCCGAGAACAGAACGTTCTCGCTCACAGCGATGGGCGAGTGCCTTCGTTCCGACTCGCCCACGCCACTCGACGGCTGGGCCGCCTATGTCGGCCGACCTTATGCCTGGCAGGCCTGGGCCCATCTTGAACACAGCGTCCGCACCGGCGAGAACGCCTTTCGGCATCTCAACGGTCAGAGCGCATGGGAGTATCGCAGCGCCCATCCGGATGAGAACGCGATTTTCAACCGAGCCATGACGGCCAATTCTCGCGGCGCCATCGAGGCTATCATCGCCGCCTGCGACTTCAGCCGCTTTCGTCACGTTGCTGACATCGGGGGCGGTGAAGGCCAACTGCTGGCGGGAATTCTCTCCGCAAACAAGGGCCTGCGCGGAACGCTGTTCGATCAGCCGCACGTGGTCGGCAAGGCGGCCGAAGTTCTGAACAGCCATGGTGTCGACGACAGGTGCGACATCGTTGCCGGCAGTTTCTTTGAAAGCGTCCCGGAGGGCGCTGACGCCTATGTGATGCGGGCGATCATCCACGATTGGGACGACAAGGAAGCGATTTCCATCCTGAAGACCTGCCGCCGCGCCATGACTGATGACGCCAGACTGCTGCTCGTTGAACGGGTCGTGGAGCCGCCGAACGAGGGACTGATCTCGAAGCTCAGTGATCTCAATATGCTCGTCATGCTCGGTGCGCTGGAAAGAACGTACGACGAGTATTCCGCGCTGTGTCGTACGGCCGGATTCGAGACGCGCGGCACGGTTCGCGCGGGCTCGCTCTACCAGGTCATCGAGGCGGTCCCCAGTAAGGCTGAACGCGTGTGAGGCTTTGCGTCACGGCCGTGAGGCGCGCCTCAGATACGCTTTCGTAGCCTGAGGTTTGGCCATGGCCCGCGGCGAGCCCTAGCTCTCAGCGATGCGAGGTCTGCTTGCTTCAGGTGATCCGAAAGACGCCGGCAAACTCGGCGCGGCGCTCCTCTACTGTGCCCTCAATTTCACCTTGAGAGGACACCCGCACCGGCATAGGCTTGTCTTGTTTCAGAGAATTCATTTCTTTTAAGGAATTTGGCCATGCTTGCGGAATTTGCTGCACGACATGCCGCCGCTCGAAACATCCACTACGGCTGGGTGATGGCTGCGGTGGGATTTCTCTACTCCCTGTTTGCAAGCTCGGCCCTCGGCGTGCCCAGCGTCCTGATGCGGGAGATCGCCTCTGACGTCGGCGTCAGCATGGGCGAGTTGTCGGCCTCGCAAGGACTTCGCTTTGCGCTGTTCGGCCTCGTGGCACCGTTCGCCGGCGGCCTGATGCTCCGCTACGGACCGAGGATGATGCTGGCAATCGCCGGCACGCTGGCGCTGGCCGGATTGCTGCTGACGATCGTCATGACCAACCGGTTCGAGATGTGGCTCGGCCTCGGGCTGATTCTCGGCCTGGCGCCGGGGCTGACGGCGCTGCAACTCGCCGCCGTCATTTCGGTACGCTGGTTCACGACCCATCGCGGATTGGTGGTCGGTCTCCTGAACGGATCGATCGCAACCGGCACCTTGATCTTCATGCCGCTCGGCGCGTGGATCGCCGAACATTGGGGCTGGCGTGTCGCGCTGCTGCCGTCCGGACTCGGTCTTCTGCTGTCGATCATCCTGTTTCTGTTGCTCGGCAAGGACCGCCCGCAGGAATTGGGCCTGGCGCCGCTCGGGGAGACGGTGATGCCGCCGATCCCCGTAATTCCCACACAGAGCTTTGCGACGATCAGCTTCCGCGGCCTGCGCCTTGCTTCAACCCGGCTGGTGTTCTGGGTGCTGTCGCTGACCTTCCTGATCTGCGGCGTATCGAGCTACGGGCTGACTTCGACCCACTTCGTCCCGTTCTGCGGCGATCTCGGCTTGCCGGCCGTGACGTCGGCAGGCCTGCTCGCCATGATCGGCGTGTTCGACCTGGTCGGCACGATCGGTTCTGGATGGTTGTCCGACCGCTTCGACAACCGATGGCTGCTGGCGATCTATTACGGCTTTCGCGGGCTTGCGCTGATCTGGCTGGTGGAGTCGAACGCAACGCTGGGCGCGATGAGCGCTTTTGCGATGCTTTACGGGCTGGACTTCATCGCGACCGTTCCGCCGACCGTAAAATTGACGGTCGGCGCGTTCGGGCGGGAGATGGGCCCGGTCATCTTCGGCTGGATCTTTGCGGCCCATCAGCTTGGCGTTGGCCTGATGGCATTTGCCGCCGGCGTCAGCAGGGATGCGCTGGGGACTTACGTGCCAGCTTTTCTCGTCGCCGGGGTCCTCTGCCTGCTCGCCGCGGCAGCCTTTACGCTGGTGAAACGCCCGGCCGTTCCGGCTCCGGCATGACGATCAGAAGAAACGACGCAGTCGCGTCACCGCGCATCCGCTGTCTCAACGTGACGACGGTCCAGTCCAGCCTCGTCGGGTGGGCAAAGCGCAAGCGTGCCCACCACCTTTCGCCACGTTGGAAGATCGTGGGCACGGCGCAAATGCGCCTTTGCCCACCCTACGGCACCTGGTGTGCTCGTGCCCACCCTGTGACGTCGACGAATCTTGCGCTCCTGGCGGATTGATCGAGCGGATCTCGAGGCACGGCAAAAAGCCATCGACAGCGCGCCCATGGACAGGCTCTGCCCCACCCGCGCTATGATACCCGGGTCACCTCCCGCGGCTCGGCGGGCGATGAATGGCCGCGAGCGACGATGGCGCGACGAACCAGGCTGATGTGCTCACGGAGCGTATAGGCCTCGCTCGCGAAGCCGGCCGGCGTGCGTATTCTGGCGACGGCCTCTTCGATGCGGGCAAGGTCAGCCTCCCACTTGTCCCTCGGCAAATCGCCTGTGCGCGCGGCAACGTCGCGCTCGAGCAGCGCCAGCTCGCCGTACCATCGGTAGATGCGCGAGCGGACATGCCAGCGGACCAATTGGGGCAAATAGTGGAACAGCGGCAACAGGATTGCCGCCAGAGGCAACAAGATGATGATTGCACGCTCGCCCCAGGCCGCGATCCAGAACGGCAGATATTGGTAGAGGATCGTCCGACCGAAGCGTCTGTGCTGATCGGCATCGGTCGAGACAGGCAGATCCACCTGGGCCGTGCCTGGGAATTCGCCGGCCTCCTCGAAAAGACCTTGCCGGCCGTGGATCTCCCTTGCGGCGTCGACCAACAAAAGCGTGATGGCCGGATGGAGATCCCTGCGCGATGCCAGCATCACCTTGGTGCCGATCAGGTCAATATCCTTTTCCGGAATATGGTCCGCCAGGTCGATCACACCGGATGGCAATTTGAGCGTGCTGATGAAGTTGAGCCGTCGTCGATAGGCCTCGGCTCGCGTGAAGTTCAGCAAGCTCAGGGTCGGATCGCGCAGTGCGTTCCAGACGGCGGGATTGTCCGCTCCGTCGACAAAGACGACGGCGTCCACCTCGCCCGAGCGCAGCGCAATCAGCGCCGGAAGATTGCTCAAAGGCTCCATCGTGACATTGTCGGGGGTGAGACCGTTGAGCGCGAAAACGGACTCGCTGAACGAACGTGCCCCGCTGCCGGGAACACCAATGGCGACCTTGCGATTGCGCAGCTCATTGACGTAGTTCAACGGCTCTACCTTGCGGTAGAAAATCCAAAGCGGCACATAATAGAGGCTCGCGACCATGACCACGTCCTTGGCGTCGGACGCCTGCGACAGGCCGCCTTGGGTGAAGCCGATGTCCACGCCGGACTTCGGGTCCTGCAACAGAGCCAGGTTGTCTGCTGGACCATTGGTGATCCGCTCTTCGACCGTGACCCCGGATCGTGCCAGAATTTCGATGTAGCGTTTTGCGTATTGGTGCAGCAGGCCATCTTCCAGGCCGGACGCCAGCACGATGTGGCGCGACGGAGCCGTCTGCCAGACATGCACCACCGCCCAGAGCGTTGCAGCGATCGATGCCAGGAGGACGATCGCGAGGCTCAGGCGGCCACGTGGCGAGAGATGTGCGAGGTATTCGGCCCTCACAACGCGCGCTTCACTGACGAGCGAACAAGGCGGCGGGTGCCGATGACGTGCGGAAAGTCAGCAGTAAATTTCATTGCGCGGCGCTTTCCGTTCATGAAGAAGCCCTCCTTTTTGGAGAGCTCGCGCCATCGAACGCTTGACATAGGTCAAGACCTCGAGGCTCGCAAGAAATTCCGGGACGAATTGTCGGGTCCCGGACGCCTCGTTCGTCCTCGGGCCATGATCGGCCCCTAGACCTCGACGGCCCATCAGTTCATGAGGATAACAACCATGCCCAGCACTGTCCGCCTGCACCGCGTTCTCACCACCAGCCCCGAGAAACTCTATCGCGCCTTCGTGGAGGCGGATGCGCTAGCAAAATGGCTTCCGCCCAACGGCTTCACCTGCACCGTGCATCAGCATGAGCCGAAGGTCGGAGGAACTTTCAAAATGTCGTTCCGGAATTTCACGACCGGCAGCGGCCATAGTTTCGGCGGCGAATATCTCGAGCTCGTGCCTGGCGAACGCCTGCGCTACACCGACAGGTTCGACGATCCGAACTTGCCCGGCGAGATCGAGGTGACGGTGATGCTGAGGAAAGTCCTTGTCGGTACCGAGCTCGACATCACGCAATCAGGCATTCCCGACGCGATCCCGCCGGAAGCCTGCTATCTCGGCTGGCAGGAATCGCTGCGCAACCTTGCGCGCCTGGTCGAGCCCGAGATCAAGCCGTAGCTCGCTTACACCTCTCTCCACTATCGTAGGGTGGGCAAAGCGAAGCGTGCCCACCCTTTGTCTCCATCGCCAACAGATGGTGGGCACGGCGCAGAGCGCCTTTGCCCACCCTACACCACCTGTCAGGATCACACCTTAGCTGGGACCGCCTTGGCGTCGCCGGGAGTTGCGGCCAGACCGTCCCTGCCAATACGGATTCTCCTGGCACATGGCCGAGAGTCCCGAAGCCGTCATCCGGCATTGATCCATCGACGTATAGCTGCAGTCGTAGCTGATGAAGCCCCGCGCGTACCACCTCTGAAGGCACACCGGAAAGCGCGGATCGTAGCGTTGAGCCGTGGCCGGGACGGCGCCGAGGACCGTTGTCGTACCCGCCAGGATCATCCAGCACAGAACACGCATCTCGTGGCCTTTCCCGGATTTCAAATCGGACTCTTTTTGAGCATGATCTTTTCGGAAAACCGCTTCACACTTTTCCGGATCATGCTCCAGCCATGCCGACGCCGCCTTTGTAACCGCCCGGAGCCATCCAGGTAAAGATCGTGAAGTTGACGCAGCTACGCGCGCGGCTTCAGCCCGCCATCCGCGGTCCAGCGATCCGGCTCGGGACTGTGCCCGATCAGTGCGAGGCCGTAGGCGATCGACTCGAACTGGTCGCCCGACATCAGCCGCTCGTTGCCGAAGCGGTCGGCGAACAGTTTTCGCACCGCCGGCACGAAGGACGTGCCGCCGGTCAAGAACACCTTCTCCACCTCGCGCGCGGTGATGCGGGCCTCGCCCAGCACCTTGTCGACGGTGGCGCCGAGGCGCGCGATGTCGTCGGCGATCCAGGACTCGAACCTCTTCCGCGTGATGGCCGCGCCGATGTCGACGCCGCCACCTTTGAAGCGGAAGTCGACCTCATCCTTGGCCGACAGCGCGACCTTGGCATCCGACACCGCGCGGTACAGCGAGAAGCCGAGATCGAGGTCGACGATGGTGATGAAATCCTCAAGCTGATCCGGCTTCAGCGCCGTGCGCGCGAGTTCGCGGAGCTCGCGCAGGTCGCCGTTGCTCTTCATCAGCGCGAGCTGATGCCAGCGCGCCAGGTTGGTGTAATGGCTGTTCGGGATCGGCAGCACCTTGTCGAACGAGCGGAAGCTCGAGCCCTTGCCGAGGCGCGGCGAGACGATGTGATCGACGATGCGATAGTCGAACGTGTCGCCGGCAATGCCGATGCCGGCATGGCCGAGCGGCTCGGCGCGCAAATGGCCGCCGGCGCGCGAAAAACGCATCACCGAGAAATCGCTGGTGCCGCCGCCGAAATCCGCAACCAGCACGGTGGCATCGCGCTCCAGCCTTCGGGCAAAGGAGAACGCCGCGCCGACGGGCTCGTAGACATAGCGGGCATGGCCGGCACCGAGACGTTCGAAGGCGGCGCGGTAACGCTGCATGGCCAGGTCATCGTCGGGATTGCCGCCGGCAAAGCGCACGGGGCGGCCGACGGTGATGTTCGCCGCCTCGAAGCCGAGTTTGTCGCCGCCATGGCGCGCCAGCGTGCGCAGGAACGCAGCGAGGATGTCCTCGAACTTGAAGCGCTGCCGGAACACTTGCGTGGTGTTGAAGCTCGAGCTGGCCGCGAAGGTCTTGAACGATTGCAGGAAGCGGTAGACGTGGCGTCCCTCGAGAAACTGCTCGATCGCCCACGGCCCGCCTTCGGCCTGGGCGCCGGCGCCCGGCCGGTCCTCCCAGAAGCACAGCGCCGAGACATAGGTGCTGTGGCGTTGCCCGCCGTGCTCGAAGCGGATGGCTTCGACCCGGCGGTCGTCTGCCGCGAGGGCGACGACGGTATTGCTGGTTCCAAAATCGATGCCGATCGAGACGGCGGGCGAGGCGCTCGACATGAACCACTCTGACGGTTGGATGGAAGGGGGCGCACCACTACCGGCTCCGCACGGCGCTGCCAAGACCTTTGATTGTGCATCGCGTCAGGCGGAATAGCCCGGATTCAGCAGCATTTGGTTGTCTTAAGCCCAAATCGGCCTTTCAGTGCATCATTTTGCTGCAATGCGAAGAGCTCCATGCTGCTATGCACTGGCATGCATGGACATTGGCATCTGGTATACATAAAACAACCTTCGAAATGAGACAGCAGTTCTGACTGTCTCGGGAAAGGGAATTCCATGTCCAAGACCGCTTCCGTCGCGCTCGCACCCTCCGCCTCGCTGTTCGCCCGCCTCATGGCCGCGATCGACCGCTTGCTGATGGCGAGCGCCGAGATTTCGAACCAGAACGGCGACCTGCCCCGGTTCGGCCTGTAAGGACCATCCGAGGTCCCCGCGCGTCGAATTGTCGCGCCGGTTGCAAATCCAGCGAATTCCTACTTTTGAAGAATGGCTCCGCACTGCGGAGCCATTTCTATTTGGGATCGGGCTCACGCGTGCACCCCCGGTCAACGGGGTTGCGTCATAAGCGCACAATGGGTCTGGCGCGCTTGAAGCTTGGCATAATGAATACAAGAATGCCGCCAACGCTCGCTCAAAAGACAGAAGCGCAACTGGAGGATTCATGACGGACATGGTGCAGGCAACAACGGCCTCTACCGCCGCACGCGTCAGCGACACCTATCGCTGGGCGCAATTGGCGATCGGCGTGGCGGCGATGGTGATGATCGCCAACTACCAATATGGCTGGACCTTCTTCGTCCCCGACATCCAGAAGACATTCGGTTGGGATCGCGCTTCGATCCAATGGGCCTTTACGCTGTTTGTTTTGTTCGAGACCTGGCTGGTGCCGGTCGAAGGATGGTTTGTCGACAAATACGGTCCGCGCATCGTCGTGCTGGTCGGCGGCGTCCTCTGCGCGATCGGCTGGGCCATCAACGCGCAGGCCACCACGCTCAACGGCTACTATCTCGGCATGATCATCGCGGGCATCGGCGCCGGCGGCGTCTACGGCACCTGCGTCGGCAACGCGCTGAAATGGTTTCCCGACAAGCGCGGCCTTGCAGCGGGCATTACCGCAGCCGGTTTCGGTGCGGGCTCCGCGCTGACGGTCGCGCCGATCCAGGCCATGATCAAGGACTCTGGCTTCCAGACCACCTTCCTCTATTTCGGCCTCGGACAAGGCATCATCATCTGCATCCTCGCCTTCTTCCTGCTGGCGCCGAAGCCCGGCCAGGTGCCGAACGTCGTGGCCAATGCCGCCTTGCAGCAGAGCCGCCGCAACTACCAGCCGACCGAAGTTCTGCGCCAGCCGATCTTTTGGCTGATGTACTTCATGTTCGTGATCGTCGGCGCCGGCGGACTGATGGTGACGGCGAACCTGAAACCGATCGCGGTCGACTGGAAGGTCGACGCCGTGCCGGTGACGCTGATCGGGATGACCATGACCGCGGTGACGTTCGCAGCGACGATCGACCGCGTGCTCAACGGATTGACGCGTCCGTTCTTCGGCTGGATCTCCGACATGATCGGCCGCGAGAACACCATGTTCATCGCCTTCGGCATGGAAGGCTTCGGCATCTGGATGCTCTATCTCTGGGGCCACGATCCGATCTGGTTCGTGATCCTGTCGGGCTTCGTGTTCTTTGCCTGGGGCGAGATCTACTCGCTGTTTCCCTCGACCTGCACCGACACGTTCGGCGCGAAGTTCGCGACCACCAATGCCGGCCTGCTCTACACCGCCAAGGGCACCGCCGCGTTGCTGGTGCCGCTGGCGAACTACATGCAGCAAAGCTCCGGGCATTGGGACAACGTGTTCATCCTGGCTGCCGGCGCCAACATCCTGGCCTCGCTGCTCGCGCTATTGGTGCTGAAGCCCTGGCGCAGGGTCGTGGTGGCGCACTCGACCATCTGACTTCGCAGTCGCAGCATAACTGTCGTGGAAAACGCCCGGCTTCACCGCCGGGCGTTTTCATTTTCCCGAATACCCTTGAATACCCAAAAGCCGAAGGAACCCTGCACTTTTCCCGGGCTTGCTCCCAAGATAGAGCTTGCATTCTGGGATATGGTATACCAAGCTGCTCGCCGCGCTTGCGACCATAAGCCACAAGATTTGCGACACTCCGTCAGATGGACGGCGCTGTCGTGACCAGACAGGCGCTTGGGAGGTTGTTGATGATTTCCAACACGGATGGCGCCGTCACGGCCGCGCCGCTTCGCACAGGTTTCCGTTGGCTCCAGCTGGTGATGGGCATCGTCTGCATGGCGATGATCGCCAACCTGCAATATGGCTGGACGCTGTTCGTCGACCCGATCGACGCCAAGTACCATTGGGGTCGCGCCGCGATCCAGCTCGCCTTCACCATCTTCGTCGTCACCGAGACCTGGCTGGTGCCGATCGAGGCCTGGTTCGTCGACAAATACGGCCCGCGCATCGTCATCATGTTCGGCGGTGTGATGATCGCGCTGTCCTGGGTGCTCAACTCCTACGCCGACTCGCTTCCCCTGCTCTATACCGCGGCGGTCGTCGGCGGCATGGGCGCGGGCGCGGTCTACGGCACCTGCGTCGGCAACGCGCTGAAATGGTTTCCCGATCGCCGCGGCCTTGCCGCCGGTGCGACGGCTGCCGGCTTCGGCGCGGGCGCAGCGCTCACCGTGGTGCCGATCGCGGCCATGATCGCATCGTCAGGCTACCAGCACGCGTTCCTCACCTTCGGCATCGGCCAGGGCCTGATCGTGTTCGTGCTCGCCTTCTTCATCCAGCCGCCCCGACTCTCGATCCCGCCGAAGAAGAAGCAGCTCAACCTGCCGCAGACCAAGATCGATTTCACGCCTCCCCAAGTGCTGCGCGCCCCGATTTTCTGGATCATGTATCTCGTCTTCGTCATGGTCGCCTCCGGCGGCCTGATGACCGCGGCCCAGATCGCGCCGATCGCGCACGACTTCAAGATCGCCGACACGCCAGTCTCGCTCGCCGGCTTCCAGATGGCGGCGCTGACCTTCGCGATCTCGCTCGACCGCATCTTCGACGGCTTCGGCCGCCCGTTCTTCGGTTTCGTGTCTGATACGATCGGCCGCGAGAACACCATGTTCATCGCCTTCGGCACCGCCGCCTTGATGCTGCTGACGCTGTCGGCCTACGGTCACGTCCCGATCGTGTTCGTGCTCGCGACCGCGGTCTATTTCGGCGTGTTCGGCGAAATCTACTCGCTGTTCCCCGCCACCTGCGGCGACACCTTCGGCTCGAAGTTCGCGACCACCAACAACGGCATGCTCTACACCGCGAAGGGCACCGCCTCCCTGCTCGTCCCGCTCGCCAGCGTGATCTCGACCGCCTATGGCTGGAAGGCCGTGTTCGTGGTGGCCGTGGCGCTGAATGCGACGGCCGCGCTGATGGCGCTGTTCGTGATCAAGCCGCTGCGCCGCTCCTTCATCCTGGGCAAGGAGGCCGAGAGCGCCAGCCCCGCGACCGCCACCGCCGAGACGCGTGCCAAGACCGGGACGGCGTGAGCCGCGACACATCTTCACGTCGATCGAGGGGCGCAGTGATGCGCCCCTTTTTCTTTGTCGATGAGGACGAACGTCAGCATAGCTGCCGCAAGAATTTTCGGATCAACCAAATCCAGCGCTTGACGATTGGCATTATGTATACCACACTCCCTGCATCGTTCACCCAGGGAGGTTGCCATGCTGGTCGGAGACATTCTGCGCAAGAAGACGCCGCGCGTCGTCACGGTGCGAATGAACGAAACCGTGGGTATTGCCGCCAAGCTGATGCGGGCCAACAACATCAGCGCGCTGGTGGTGAAGGACGTGGTCCGCTCGGAAGGAAACACCGCGGTCGGCATGTTCACCGAGCGCGACGTGGTGCGCGCGGTTGCCGAGCACGGCGCGGGTGCCATCAACGTCAAGGTCTCGCAGCTCATCTCGGTGCAGCAGCTCGTCTCCTGCACCTCCTCTGATTCGATCGAGCACGTCCGGCATCTGATGAACCGGAATCACATCCGGCACCTGCCCGTGATCGACGACTACAGCCTCGTCTCCGTCATCAGCATGCGCGACATCGCCGCTGCCGTTGACGAGGCCCTCAACGGCGCGCCGCAAGCGGCAGCTTAAAACGTCTCACTTCCCTGCGACTACCGGCCCCGGCTCGGACGCATCCGAGCCGGACCGGATCTCTCGTCCCAAATTTCCGGTACCCCGCGAGGATTTCATGAAGATCTGCATCTACGGCGCCGGCGCGATCGGCGGATATCTCGGCGTGCAGCTGGCCCGCGCAGGCGCCGATGTCAGCCTGGTTGCACGCGGCGCGCATCTCGCCGCAATGCGCGAGCGCGGCCTGACACTCCTCGCCGGCGAGGCGACGCACACCGTCCATCCCCGCTGCACCGACAATGCGGCCGAGCTCGGCGTGCAGGACTATGTCGTCGTCACGCTGAAAGCGCATTCGATCACCGGCGTGATCGAGAAGATGCAGCCGCTGCTCGGGCCGCACACCCGCATCGTCACCGCGGTCAACGGCATCCCCTATTGGTATTTTTACAAGCACGGCGGCGCGTATGAGAACGCGACCTTGGAGAGCATCGATCCCGGCGGGCGGCAGTGGCGCGAGCTCGGGCCTGACCGCGCGATCGGCTGCATCGTCTATCCCGCCACCGAAATCGAGGCGCCCGGCGTGATCCGCCACGTCTACGGCAACAATTTCCCGCTCGGCGAACCATCAGGCGAAATCACCGCGGACGTGCAGCGCCTCGCCGACCTCTTCGTCGCCGCAGGGCTGAAGGCCCCGGTGCTCGACCGCATCCGCGACGAGATCTGGCTCAAGCTGTGGGGCAATGTCTGCTTCAACCCGATCAGCGCGCTGACCCATGCGACGCTCGACGTGATCTGCAGCGATCCCGCCACGCGCGCGCTGTCGCGCGCGATCATGGTGGAGACGCAAGCCATCGCCGAAACCTTCGGCGTCAAATTCCGCGTCGATGTCGAGCGCCGCATCGAGGGCGCCCGCAAGGTCGGCGCGCACAAGACCTCGATGCTGCAGGATCTCGAGCGCGGCCGTCCGATGGAGATCGACCCGCTCGTCACCGTGGTGCAGGAGATGGGGCGCCTGACCAGGATCCCGACGCCCGCGCTCGACTCCGTGCTGGCGATGGTGACCCAGCGCGCCCGCATCGCCGGCCTCTATGACGGCATCTCCGCGCCCCTTGATCCTCGCGCGCTGGCGGTGGCGTGATGAGCACCGGGACGACGAAATGGCTGCGCTTCCGCCACGGCGGCACCACCGGCTTCGGCACACTGACGCCGCCAGGCATCAGTGTGCATGAGGGCGAGATGTTCGGCCGGAATGCTGCGACCGGCAAGATTCTGACGCTGACGGAGGTCGAGCTGCTGGCGCCCTGCGCGCCCAGCAAGATCGTCGCGCTCTGGAATAATTTCCATGCGCTCGCGGCCAAGCTGAACCAGCCCGAACCGCCTGAGCCGCTCTATCTCCTGAAGGCTACCACCACCATCACGACGCCGGGCGCGGTGATCCGCCGTCCCTCCTATTACGACGGCAAGACCACCTATGAGGGCGAGCTCGGCATCGTCATCGGCAAGACCTGCGCGCGCGTCTCGCCTGACGAGGCCGACCACTTCATCTTCGGCTACACCTGCGTCAACGACATCACCGCCAACGACATCCTGACCAGCGATCCCACCTTTCCGCAATGGGCGCGTGCCAAGGGCATCGACGATTACGGCCCGTTCGGACCTGTGATCGCGACCGGCCTCGATCCGGCCAGGCTCACGGTCCGCACCATCCTCAATGGCGCGGAGCGGCAGAACTATCCAATCTCCGACATGATCTTTTCCGCGCAAGCCCTGGTCAGCAAGATCTCGCACGACATGACCCTGCTCCCCGGCGACCTCATCGCGGTCGGCACCTCGGTCGGCGTCGGCGTGATGAAGGAGCCGGTGAACATCGTGACGGTCGCGATCGACGGCATCGGCGAGCTGACCAACGAGTTCAGGCTGTAGCCTCTCGGCGTCACGGCCGCGTTCTCCTCCGTCATTCCGGGGCGCGACGAAGTCGCGAGCCCGGAATCCATTTCGCCACCGTCTCTGCTGCCTGATGGATTCCGGGCGCTGCGCTTCCGCGCCGCCCCGGAACGACGATTGCGAAGCACCCGCCTGTGGATCGCGCCGTCCAACACCTCCGGCCGCCCGCCCGCCCCTTGATCTCGGTTCCGCTCTCCAATAGCAATTATGGCGAAAATGTGCGCGGACGTAAGGACGTCGCCATGTGGCTGTTTTTGCTGGTTGCCTGGTTTGTCCTGCTCGTCGCCATCGCGTTTCTCGCCCCGCAGGCGTTTGGTTACGACATCACCCATTTGCCTGCCGCCTTCATCGCCCTGCCGGTGCCGCAGCGCATCGCGGCTGGTGCGATCGTGCTGGCCGGACTGGCGCTGATCGGCGCCTCGGCCCTTCGGCTCTCACGCCAGGACCGCCGCCTCGACAGCTTGCGCGACCGCCTCAAGAAGACCCGGGAGGACGTCGTGGTCGCGCACGCCCTGCAAAACCATCTCGACGCCACCGTCCAGCACCTGATCGCGAGCGATCCCCGGGAGGCTGTCGCCGCATTGCATGACAAGCTCGGCGAGACCGAGCAGCGCGCGCTGCTCCAGCAGGGCCGCAACCAGTCGACCGACATGCACGACCAGCTCGCCGAGATCCGCCGCCGCCAGCAGACGGTGCGCGAGATCGTCGGCAAGGTCGCCGACCAGCGCCGCACGGTCGAGCCCGTCTTCACCGAGATCCGCGACCGCCAGAACCAGCTCGAACGCGCGCTGCTCGACCTCGAGACCGACGATCGCAAGAACAATCTCGCCGACCGGCTGAAGGATATTGCCCGTGACGTGTCGACGCTGCTCGGCCGGGTCAACGCGGTGCAGGACACGTTCGCAACGCTGAACCAGTACAAGGAAGATCTGGCGAAATCCCATGCCGAGCTGGTGCCGCTGCGCTCGTCCGACGCCGGCATCAACGCCCTGATCGGCGAGCTCAGCCTCAGCCATGAGCGGCTCGCCAAGACCGTCGACGAGCTCGAAACCGGCGGCGAGACCCCGCTCAGCACACGCGTCGAGACGCTGTCGAAAAACAAGGATGAGATCGAGCAGCGCCTCGCCCGCATCGACGACAGCGCCAACATCCTGAAAAGCATCCGACTCGATTTCGAGGAGCTCGCCCAACGCCGGGCCCAGCTGGAACGCTCGCTCGACGAGATCGAGACCGACGCTGACGGCAGGACCCTCGTCGATCGCCAGAACGCGCTGAACGATTTCGTCCTGCAATCGCGCCAGCGGCTGGCCGCCTTGCAGGAAACGCTGGCGACGCTGAACGCCTTCAAGGCGGAGCTGTCGAAATCGCAAGCCGATCTCGTGCCGCTGAAGGCGCCGGTGTTCGGCATCGAGGCCATGATCACCGAGGTCAGCGCCACCAGGGATCTCCTGGCCAAGACCGTCGGCGAGATCGAGGCGGGCGGCGGCACCACTCTCACCTCGCGCGTCGATGCGCTGGCCAAGAGCAAGCGCGAGGTCGAAGACCGCCTCGCCCGCATCTTCGAGAATTTCAACGCGCTCGATGCCTTGCGCAAGGACATCGGCGGCATCTTCTCGACCATCCGCAACAGCCTGAACCGGATCGGGTGAGTTGCTCGGCGGGATGAGTGAAGCGAAACATTCGACCCACATCACATCTGCGCGCGCCCAAGAGATGCCGCCAACATGTCTCGCCGCTGCCGCAACTTGGTCGCATTCCGACGTCCATCTCTGAGGCGTGTCTGGGGGCACGGCTCAGCCGTGCTTGGGCCAAACTGCTAGGGGTATCACTGTGAAGAAGATTGTATTTGTTCTGGGTGCGACGCTTGCTCTGGTGACGGCTGCGAACGCTGCAGATTTGCCGCGCCGCCAGCCCGTGCCGGTCTATCCGGCCGAGCAGGCTCCGATCGGCAAGATGCCCATCGGCAAGGGGCCCGTTGGCAAGGCCCCGATCGGCAAGGCGCCTGGCCCGGTTGCCGCGCGCTACTGAGGCGCCAGCGAACGAAAAGAGGCCGACAGTCGAGGGGCACAGCGTGACGAACAAGTTTGATCGATCGGGATCCTGCATCCTTGCGGGCCTCGCGCTCGCGACCATGATCGCGTGCGTGATGCCGTCGGCCTCGGCCCAACAAACGAAACACGAAACGAACAAGCGCATGGCCGATGCCAGTGCGCTTGTCTCGACCGACACCGCATCGCGCGCCACGCCGCAAGCGACGCGGCGCTCGGTGACGCGGGCGGAGAAAGGCCCCTACTACGTCGACTTCCGCGCGCGGACGGCGGCGAGCTGGGGCCATGCCTTCGTCTGGTACGGCAAGACCAGCGAGCGCGCCGTCGAGGTCGCGGGGCTGACGCCTGCCGGCGACACCTGGACCTATGTGCTCGGCCATCTCACCTGGGTGCCATCGGAGACCGGCGCCAGCTACGGCGATCTCGATCCGGACTATCTGACCGCGAGCTATCGCGTTTATCTGAACGAAGCCGACGCCAAGCGCGTGTTCGCCTATATCGAGAAGCTGAAGGCAAGCTCGCCGGTCTGGAACGCCGAGACCACCAACTGCACCGGCTTCATCGGCGACATCGCCGAGTACATGGGCCTGAAGGTGCCGTATCGCTGGCAGCGCCCGGAAAACTTTGTCAACAGCCTGAAAGAGATGAACGGCGGCCGGCAGATGGTGCGGCTGTCGGCGGAGTAGCGGCCACGCCGTCATTGCGAGCGCAGCGAAGCAATCCAGAATCTTTCCGCGGAGGGACTCTGGATTGCTTCGCTGCGCTCGCAATGACGAGTCCGTTGACGCAGCCGGGCCAACTCTAAAACCGTCACCCTGAGGTGCGAGCCGCGGTGCGCAGCAGCGCGAGCGAGCCTCGAAGGGCGACGGCCCGGCTCTCGCAGCACGGCCGTTCATCCTTCGAGGCTCCCATGGGACGCGTTGCGTTCCATGCTTCGTACCTCCTGCGACAACCGCTTCGCGGTTGCGCGGGGATGACGGATCGAGATCTCGATTATCCGCCTCACGGAATCACCCCCCACCGTCCGCATGAGGCCCCGCCCTCACCGCACGCCCCCCCAATAGACATTTCCTAACCTCGGCGGCATCCTTCTCCTCATCAACCGATAACTGAGCGCCAGCGCGAGGCGCGGGGGAAACAGGGATGCTGCAAACACGGTTCACAAAACTCGTCGGTGTCGAGCACCCGATCGTCCAGGGCGGCATGCAGTGGGTTGGGCGCGCCGAGCTGGTCGCGGCGGTCGCCAATGCCGGCGCGCTCGGCTTCATCACCGCGCTGACCCAGCCGACGCCGGAGGACCTGACCCGCGAGATCGCGCGCTGCCGCGACCTCACCGACAAGCCCTTTGGCGTCAACCTCACCATCCTGCCGGCGATCAAGCCGCCGCCTTATGCCGAATACCGCGCCGCCATCATCGAGGCCGGCATCAAGGTGGTCGAGACCGCCGGCAACAAGCCGCAGGAGCATGTCGACGAGTTCAAAAGGCACGGCGTCAAGGTCGTGCACAAATGCACCAGCGTCCGCCATGCGCTCTCGGCCGAGCGGATGGGCGTCGACGCCATCTCGATCGACGGGTTCGAATGCGCCGGCCATCCCGGCGAGGACGATACCCCCGGCCTGATCCTGATCCCCGCCGCCGCCAACAAGGTCAAGATCCCCATGATCGCCTCCGGCGGCTTTGCCGATGCCCGCGGCCTGGTCGCGGCGCTGGCGCTCGGGGCCGAGGGCATCAACATGGGCACCCGCTTCATGGCGACCAAGGAGAGCCCGATCCACCAGCTCATCAAGGAGAAGATCGTCGCCAATGACGAGCGCGAGACCGAGCTGATCTTCCGCACCATGCGCAACACCTCGCGCGTCGCCAAGAACGAGGTCTCGACCAAGGTCGTCGCGATGGAGAAGGAAGGCGCCAGGTTCGAGGACATCCGCGAGCTGGTTGCGGGTGCCCGCGGCAAGATGGTCTATGCCACAGGCAATTCGGACGAAGGCATCTGGTCGGCCGGCCAGGTGCAGGGCCTGATCCAGGACATCCCGAGTTGCGGCGAGCTGATCTCCCGCATCGTGCGGGAGGCGGAGGCGATCATCCGCGGCCGGCTCGAAGGCATGATCGTTCAACCAAACGCGCAAGCCGCGGAATAGTCACTGCAAGAAGCGAGAGTAATTCATGAAGGCTTACGTCTACGGCGCTGAAGGCGCTCGGATTTCCGACGTCGCTCAACCAAAGCCTAAAGGCACGCAAGTGCTGGTACGCGTCCGCGCCTGCGGTCTCAATCGCGCCGACACCGGTATGCGCAAGGGCCATGCCCATGGCGCGGCCGGCGGCGTCGGCACCGTGCTCGGCATGGAATGGGCCGGCGAAGTGGCCGAGCTCGGACCCGATGCGAAGGGCGTCAAAGTCGGCGATCGCATCATGGGCTCGGGCGGTGCCGCGTTCGCGGAGTATACGCTTGCCGACCATGGCCGGCTGTTCCGCGCGCCCTCGAACATGAATTTCGAGGAAGCCGCCACCCTGCCCGTCGCGCTCGCCACGATGCACAACGCCGTCGTCACTGTCGGTGGCGTGCAGCCGGGGCAGGCCGTGCTGATCCAGGGCGCGAGCTCGGGCGTCGGCTTGATGGCCATGCAAATCGCAAAGCTCAAGGGCGCAAAGCTCGTGATCGGATCCTCGACCGATGCCTATCGCCGCGGACGACTGAGGGACTACGGCGCCGACCTCGCGGTCGATTCCTCCGATCCCAAATGGGTCGACGAGGTGCTGAAGGCGACTGGCGGCGAAGGCGTCGATCTCATCGTCGACCAGGTCTCGGGCAAGGTCGCCAACCAGAACCTCGCGGCGACCAAGATCCTGGGCCGCATCGTCAATGTCGGCCGGCTCGGCGGCACCCATGCCGACTTCAACTTCGACCTCCATGCCGCCCGCCGCATCTCCTATATCGGCGTGACCTTCCGCACCCGCAGCATCGAGGAGGTCCGCGCGATCTTTGAGGAGGTCCGCAAGGACATCTGGGGCGCGGTGGAATCGCGAAAGCTTCAGCTGCCGATCGACCGCGTCTATGCGTTCTCCGACATCGACAAGGCGTTCGAGCACATGGAGGCGAACAAGCACCTGGGGAAGATTGTCGTGACGGTGCCGTAGCTCCGGCCACGGTCGTCATTCCGGGGCGATGCGACGCATCGAACCCGGAATCTCGAGATTCCGGGTTCGCCTGCGGCGCCCCGGAATGACAGTGTCGTAGGATGGGCAAAGCGAAGCGTGCCCACGTTTTGTGCGCGATCACGCAGGGATGGTGGGCACGGCGCTTTGCGCCTTTGCCCACCCTACGAGAGCCGAGCAAGGACACTCGGCCCGCCTTCAATTCAGAAGCATTCGCAACAGCTCCCCTCCTGCAACTCACTCGCGACTAGTTCTGTGGATCGTCGCTTGATGTTCGCGAACGCCCTGCTAAATCCCCGCCATGAGCGGACAACACGACAAGACATCGGTCGCGGCCATCTCGATCCTGGCCAGCGGCGGCATGGCGGCGGCCAAATTCGTGGTCGGGATCGCGATCGGATCGCTGGCGCTGATCTCCGAGGCGCTGCACTCCTCGATCGACCTGGTCGCGACCATCATCACCTGGGCGGTGGTGCGGGTCTCGGACAAGCCGGCCGACGACGAGCACCATTACGGCCACGGCAAGCTCGAGAGCGTCTCCGCGCTCGGTGTGACCGCCCTGCTCTATGTGCTCGCCGGCGGCATCCTGGTCGAATCCTACAGCCGGCTGCGCGAGGGAACCCCGCCGCCGACGATCTCGGCCGTGCCATTCGTGGTGCTGGTGCTCGACATCGCCGTCAATCTCTGGCGCGCCCGCGCCCTCCACAAGGCCGCGCGGGAAACGCGGAGCCAGGCGCTCGCGGCCGACGCGCTGCATTTTGCCTCCGATGTCATGGGCTCATTCGCTGTCATCATCGGCCTGATCCTTGCGGCCTTCGGCTTCTGGTGGGGCGACGCCGCGGCCGCCGCCGCGGTCGCCGTGATGATCGCCCTGCTCGGCCTGCGCATGGCGGGCTCGACGGTGCAGACGCTGGTCGACCGCGCGCCGGAAGGGGCACAGGACAAGGCCACCGCCGCGATCCGCAGCGTGCCCGGCGTGATCGACGTCGAGCGGCTGCGCGTGCGCATGGTCGGGGCGACCACCTTCATCGACAGCATCGTCAAGGTGCCCAGGACCTACCCGATCGACCGCGTCGAAGGCATCAAGCGCAACGCCGAAGCCGCCCTTGGCAAGGCCTTCGGCGATGCCGACCTGTCCTTCACGGCCGTCCCCGTCGCCCGCGACAACGAGACCGTGCGCGACCGCATCATGGTGATCGCGCGCAATTCGGGCCTCGCCATCCACCACGTCACGGTGCACGATCTGGGTGCGAAGCTGATCGTCAGCATCGACCTCGAGGTCGACGCCGACATGCAGCTCGAGGCCGCCCACGACGTCGCCAACAGGCTGGAGCGCAGCATCCAGGAAGAGTTCGGCGCTGACGTCGAGGTCGACGTCCATATCGAGCCCCTGGAGCCGGAACTGCCGTTCGGCGCCGATGCCGCGCCCGACAGGGTACAGACCATCGCCGCCGCGCTCACCGAATATGCCGCCGGCGGCGAGATTCACGACATCCATAATGTGCGCGTCCGCGACACCGAAGGCGGCGAGATCGTCAACTTCCATTGCCGCGCCGCGCCGTCGATGAGCGTGATCAAGGTGCATGAGCAAGTCGATGCGATCGAGCGCCGCTTGCGCCGCGCGTTCCCGAGCGTGAAGCGCGTCATCAGCCACGCCGAACCACCGCGCGCGTGAGGCGGAAAGCGCGAGGAGTCACACGTTCTCGTTTCGGACTCCTGATGCACGTGAGTTTGCGGAGCAGAAGCCGCGCAAACTCTGCATTGGATAAGAATTATTTCGCGTTAACCTTTCGTTGACTCTCGACAGCCTGCGCAAACTGGATTCAAATCGCTGTGATTCGAAAGCGTTGTGGGGCTGCTTTCGAATGGTGTTGCAGACAGGTTTTCAGGGGGCCGAAGGCATGGCGCGCGCAGACGCCGCGAACGCGTGCGTCCAATCCGATTCGATCAAGGGATTGGCGCAATCGATCGCGAAACCTGCCTATCATCGGCTCCTGATCGCGGAGCCGGCGCTGCGTCGCGCCGTGCCGACGCTCATCATTGCCTTCCTCATCACGATCTGCCTCGGCGCGTTCGTCCAAGTCGTCGACCAGACACGCCAGAAGCGCCTGGTGATCCAGAACGACATCTCGATGCTCGCCGAGCTGCTCGCCGAGCGCATCGACCGCGCGACCTCGTTGCGCGCCGAGCGACTGAAGGCCATCGAGAACCTGCCGACGCTGCTGCCCGACATGATCCCGAACAAGGCCAGGGTCTCGGGCCGCCACGTCGTCGTCACCTCGGCCGGCGTCAACGGTCACATCCTCGCCCGCATTCCGATCGACAGCGATCCAGCAGGCAACGACCGCCTGCTCGATGCGATCACCACCGCACAGCTGCTCGCGGCGCCGCCGCGCGACAACGACGTCGCGGACATGACGCTGCCTGACGGCAACACGGCGCTGGCGACCGCGCGGCCGATCAAGTCGTTGCCGGGTCTCGTCACGGTGATCCAGGAGCGCAACGAGCCGATCTGGGGCTCGGACGCAGCACTGTCCGTGACGCTGTCGGCGACCACGGGCTTCGTCGTCCTGATCCTCGGCTTTGCCTTCCACTGGCAGTCGACCCGCGCCCGTGAAGGCGACCTCATCAACGACGCGGTGCGCGGCCGCATCGACACCGCGCTCAACCGCGGCCGCTGCGGCCTGTGGGACTGGGACCTGTCGCGCGGCCGGATCTTCTGGTCGCAATCGATGTTCTCGATGCTGGGCCTCGACGGCCGCAACGAGCTGCTCACTTTCGGCGAGGTCAATGCGCTGGTGAAGTCCGACGACATCGACCTGTTCGAGATCGCCGACCAGCTGATCTCCGGGAAGATCGACCACATCGACCAGACCTTCCGCATGCAGCACGTCGACGGCCACTGGATCTGGCTGCGCGTCCGCTGCGAGCGAACCCGCGGCGCAAGTGATGCCGGCATCCACCTGATCGGCATCGCGGTCGACATCACCGAGCAGAAGAGCCTCGCCGAGCGGACCGTGGAAGCCGACCTGCGCCTGCGCGATGCGATCGAGACCATTCCGGAAGCCTTCGTGCTGTGGGACGCCAGCGACCGCCTGGTGCTCTGCAACTCGCACTTCCAGCGCCTGCACAAGCTGCCCGACACCGCGGTGATCCCCGGCACCTCCTACGAGACCGTGCTGGAAGTCGGCCGCATGCCCGAGGTCCGCACCCGCCACAACGAGACCGGTGCCCAGGGGCCGGGCGCGCGCACCTTCGAGGCCCAGCTCGACGACGGCAGCTGGCTGCATATCAGCGAGCGTCGGACCAAGGACGGCGGCTACGTCTCCGTCGGCACCGACATCACCCGCATCAAGGAGCACGAGCAGAAGCTCGTCGACAACGATCTGCGCCTGCGCGCCACCGTCATCGACCTCAAGCGCTCGCAGGCCGCGCTGGAGCGCCAGACCATCGAGCTCGCCGATCTCGCCGAGAAGTACCAGCGCGAGAAGACCCGGGCCGAGGAAGCCAACCAGACCAAGTCGAAGTTCCTCGCCAATATGAGCCACGAGCTGCGCACGCCGCTCAACGCCATCATCGGCTTCTCCGAGATCATGGGCTCGGGTATGTTCGGCGAGCTCGGCAGCGAGAAGTACCAGGAATACTGCCACGACATCCTGACCAGCGGTCACTATCTGCTCGAGGTCATCAACGACATCCTCGACATGTCCAAGATCGAGGCCGGCCGCATGAAGCTCGACATGGAAGAGCTCGACCTGTCGCAGACGTTGGCTGAATCCTTGCGCGTCGTCGTCGGCCGGGCCCAGGACAAGCACCTCGAGCTCGATGCCGACATCGGGAAATCGATCTCTGTCGTCGCCGACCGCCGCGCCACCAAGCAGATCGTCGTCAACCTCTTGTCCAACGCCGTGAAGTTCACGCCCGACGGCGGCCGCATCGTGGTGCGCAGCCGGCAGCTCGAGGACAGGATCGTGCTGATGATCGCCGATACCGGCATCGGCATCGCGCCGCACTCGCTGGCGCGGCTCGGACGTCCGTTCGAGCAGGTCGAGAGCCAGCTCACCAAGACCTATCACGGCTCCGGCCTCGGCCTCGCGATCGCGCGTTCGCTGGCACAGCTCCACGGTGGCTCGATGAAGCTGCGCTCCAGGCTGGAAGTCGGCACCGTCGTCCGCGTGACGCTGCCGCGCGACGCCGTCAAGGCGGCTGGGATTTCGGCGGCGGCGTGAAGCCTCGAGCACGATGGATCGGCGTCGGATCACCTCTCCCGTAGGGAGAGGTGATCGAGCCCTCGGCTCGCATCGAATCAACGAAACAGATTCCGCTTTACGATTGCAGCGATGGCGCGACTTCGCGGGCGATATTGACCAGCGCTGCGATCAGCGGCGTCATCGGGTCCCGCTGCGGGATGACGAGACCAATGCTGTAGGTGACCTCGGGATCGACGATCGGGATGGTGCGGACCTTGTCGGACAGGCCGAGCGTCTCGGCGAGCTTGGCCGGCATCACGCTCGCCCACCGGCCGGTCTTGACGTGGGTGAACAGCACCAGCAGCGAATTCGATGTCAGCGTCGGCGTCGCCTCCGCGCCGACCGAGCGCAGCGCGCGGTCGATGATGCGGCGGTTCTGCATGTCAGGCGTCAGCAGGCACAGCGGCACCTGCCCGACCTCCTTCCAGGTCACCGTCTCGCGATCGCCGAACATCCCATCGGGCGCGGTGAGCAGGCGATAGCTCTCATTGTAGAGCGGAATGGTGCGCACCTTGCCGATCGGCTCGTTCTCGATATAGGTCAGTCCCGCATCGACCTCGAGATTTTCGAGCAGCCCCAGCACCTCCGACGACGTCGTCGAGCGGATGCTGAAGCGCACCTCGGGATGCCGCGCACGGAACGGCGTCGTCAATGACGCGACCATGCCGAGCACGGTCGGGATCGCCGCAATACGGATCTCGCCGGAGAGCTGATGCTTCAGTCCGTTGATCTCGTCGCGCATCGCACGAGCATCGCCGACGATGCGACGCGCCCAGTCGAGCGCCCGCTCGCCTTCGGGGGTGAAACCCTGGAAACGGGAGCCGCGCTGGACCAGCATCACGCCGAGGATCTCCTCGAGCTGCTTCAGCCCGGTCGACATGGTCGGCTGGGTCACGCCGCAGGCTTCTGCCGCCCGTCCAAAATGCCGCTCCTTGGCCAGCGCCAGCAGCAGTTCAAGCTTGTCGATCAATCGTCCGTCCCTTCGGATTCCAACGTGGCATGCAAGCTATCACGCCGGGGGCTGCACCAACACGCAAAAACCGGCAGCCGATACGAGTTTCATTACCTGACCGTATCGGTCGATTGCGCTTTCCAATCGATCCGAATTCGCAATCGCAGCATGAGACAGCTTTATTGATCTTCGAATGATTCCAAATAGTTTGCGGAAGGGACGCTCAATTTGAGAACGAAGAATGACAGTGGTTTTTGAGCCTTCATACGAGCCTTCATGCGAACCTTGGAACGAGATTCGCGGCGCCGAGATCATCGCCGAACATGCCAGCCAGGAAGGCGCAACGCTCGTCATCCTCCACGCGCTCCAGGCGGCGTTCGGCTACGTGCCGGAGGCCGCCATTCCCATGGTGGCGCAGGCGCTGAACCTGTCGCGCGCCGAGGTCCATGGCGTCTTCACCTTCTACCATGATTTCCGCCACAAGCCGGCCGGCCGCCATGTGCTGAAGCTGTGCCGCGCCGAGGCCTGCCAGGCCGCCGGCGGCGATGCGCTGGCGGCGCGCGCCGAGGCGAAGCTCGGCGTTTCGCTTGGCAACACCACTGCGGATGACCGCGTCACGCTGGAGCCGATCTACTGCCTCGGCCTCTGCTCGACCGCGCCGTCGGCGATGCTCGACGGCCGCCTCGTCGGACGGCTCGACGAGAAGCGCCTCGATGCGCTGGTTGCGGAGGCGCAGCGATGAATATGAAGATTTTTGTTCCTCGGGATGCGACGGCAATCGCCGTCGGCGCCGATGACGTCGTCACAGCGCTTGACCAGATCGCGCGGCAGCGCGGCCTGTCGATCGAGATCATCAGGACCGGTTCGCGCGGATTGCACTGGCTGGAGCCGATGGTCGAGGTGGCGACGCCTGCGGGCCGCGTCGCCTACGGGCCGGTGAGCGCCGAGGACGTCGCCTCCGTGCTCGAGTCCATGGCGAGCGACGGACCGCACGCGCTGCGGCTCGGCGTCACGGACGAGATCTCCTGGCTGAAGCGCCAGACCCGCCTCACCTTCGCCCGCTGCGGCGTGATCGATCCGCGTTCGCTCGACGACTATCGCGCCCATGGCGGCTACAAGGGTTTTGAGCGCGCGCTGTCGCTGGGCCCGGACGCGATCCTCGACGAAGTGACGACGTCGGGCCTGCGCGGCCGCGGCGGCGCCGGCTTTCCGACCGGCATCAAGTGGAAGACCGTGGCGCAGGCCAAGGCCGATCGTAAGTTCATCGTCTGCAATGCCGACGAAGGCGACAGCGGCACCTTTGCCGATCGCATGATCATGGAAGGCGATCCCTTCCTGGTCATCGAGGGCATGACCACCGCCGGCATCACTGTGGGGGCGACCAAAGGCTATATCTACATCCGCAGCGAATATCCGCACGCGGTCGAGGCGATGAATGCGGCCATCAAGGCCGCCAGGCGCGGCGGCTATCTCGGCGACAGGATCGGCGGATCGACCCATAGCTTCGACATGGACGTGCGCGTCGGCGCCGGCGCCTATGTCTGCGGCGAGGAGACCTCGCTGCTGGAAAGCCTCGAAGGGCGCCGCGGCCTGGTGCGCGCAAAACCGCCGCTGCCGGCGCATCATGGCCTGTTCGGCAAGCCGACCGTCATCAACAACGTGCTGTCGTTTGCCGCCATCCCCTTCATCCTCGCAGAGGGCGCCAAGGCCTATGCCGATTTCGGCATGGGCCGTTCGCGCGGCACCATGCCGATCCAGCTCGCCGGCAACATCCGCCATGGCGGCCTGTTCGAAACCGCGTTCGGCGTGACGCTGGGCGAGCTCGTCGACGACATCGGCGGCGGCACGTTCACGGGACGCCCGGTGCGCGCGGTGCAGGTCGGCGGCCCGCTCGGCGCCTACTTCCCCCGCGCCCTGTTCGACACGCCGTTCGACTATGAGGCCTTCGCCGCACGTGACGGCCTGATCGGCCATGGCGGCATCGTCGTGTTCGACGACAGCGTCGATATGCGCAAGCAGGCGCGCTTCGCCATGGAGTTCTGCGCCATCGAATCCTGCGGCAAGTGCACGCCCTGCCGCATCGGCTCGACCCGCGGCGTCGAGACCATCGAGAAGATCATCCGCGGCGAACGCGTTGCCGAAAATCTCGCGCTGGTCGAAGACCTCTGCAACACCATGAAATTCGGCTCGCTGTGCGCACTCGGCGGCTTCACGCCCTACCCCGTGCTCAGCGCATTGAAGCACTTCCGGGAAGATTTTGTCCCGGCCCCGACCACGCTTCAGGCCGCGGAATAGGAGAACGACAATGTCTCTGATCGAGGAAGTCGACTTCGGCACGCCGCGCTCCAAATCATCAACGATGGTCACGCTGACCATCGACGGCAAAGAGGTCACGGTGCCCGAGGGCACCTCGATCATGCGCGCCGCGATGGACGCCGGCCACCAGATCCCAAAACTGTGCGCGACCGACATGGTCGATGCCTTCGGCTCCTGCCGCCTCTGCGTCGTCGAGATCGAGGGCCGCGCCGGCACGCCGGCCTCCTGCACCACGCCCGTGATGAACGGTCTCGTGGTCCACACCCAGAGCGAGCGGCTGAAGCAGCTGCGCAAGGGCGTGATGGAGCTCTACATCTCCGACCACCCGCTCGACTGTCTCACCTGCGGCGCCAATGGCGATTGCGAATTGCAGGACATGGCCGGCGCCGTGGGCCTGCGCGAAGTCCGCTACGGCTATGAGGGCGAGAACCACGTCTTCGCGAAATCCAACGGCGAGGTCAACGCCGCCTGGATGCCGAAGGACGAGTCCAACCCCTATTTCACCTACGATCCCTCCAAGTGCATCGTCTGCTCGCGCTGCGTCCGCGCCTGCGAGGAGGTGCAAGGCACCTTCGCGCTGACCATCTCCGGCCGCGGCTTCGACAGCCGAGTCTCGCCGGGCATGAGCGAGAGCTTCCTCGGCTCCGAATGTGTCTCCTGCGGTGCCTGCGTGCAGGCCTGCCCGACCGCGACGTTGACGGAAAAATCCGTGATCGAGATCGGACAGCCCGAGCACTCCGTCGTTACCACCTGTGCCTATTGTGGCGTCGGCTGCGCCTTCAAGGCGGAAATGCGCGGCGAGGAAGTGGTGCGCATGGTGCCCTATAAGGACGGCAAGGCCAATCGCGGCCATTCCTGCGTCAAGGGCCGCTTCGCCTGGGGCTACACCAACCACAAGGAGCGCATTCTTAAACCCATGATCCGCGAGCGGATCGAGGACCCGTGGAAGGAAGTGTCCTGGGACGAGGCGTTCTCCTTTGCCGCCGCCAGGATGCGCGGCATCCAGAAGAAATACGGCCGCGATGCCATCGGCGGCATCACCTCGTCCCGCTGCACCAATGAAGAGACCTATCTGGTGCAGAAGCTGATCCGCGCCGGCTTCGGCAACAACAATGTCGACACCTGCGCCCGCGTCTGCCATTCGCCAACCGGCTATGGCCTGTCGCAGACTTTCGGCACCTCGGCCGGCACGCAGGATTTCGACTCGGTCGAGGACACCGACGTCGCCGTCATCATCGGTGCCAACCCCGCCTCGGCTCACCCGGTGTTCGCCTCGCGACTGAAGAAGCGGCTGCGCCAGGGCGCGAAGCTGATCGTGATCGATCCGCGCCGCACCGAGATGGTGGAATCGCCGCATGTGAAGGCGCTGCACCTGCCCTTGATGCCCGGCACCAACGTCGCGGTCGTCACGGCGCTGGCGCATGTCATCGTCACCGAGGGCCTGGTCAACGAAGCCTTCGTGCGCGAGCGCTGCGACTGGAGCGAATTCGAGGAATGGGCCGCCTTCGTCGCGCAAGCAAAGCACAGCCCGGAAGCCACCGCGATCCTCACCGGTGTCGATCCGAAGGTGCTGCGCGAAGCCGCCCGCCTCTACGCCACCGGCGGCAATGGCGCGATCTATTACGGCCTCGGCGTCACCGAGCACAGCCAGGGCTCGACCACCGTGATCGCGATCGCCAATCTCGCGATGGCAACAGGCAATATCGGCCGTCCCGGCGTCGGTGTGAATCCGCTGCGCGGCCAGAACAACGTTCAAGGCTCCTGCGACATGGGCTCGTTCCCGCACGAGTTGCCCGGCTATCGCCACATCTCGGGTGATGCCGTGCGCGACCAGTTCGAGGCGCTGTGGAACGTCAAGCTCAACCCGGAGCCGGGCCTGCGCATTCCCAACATGTTCGATGCCGCCATCGAAGGCACGTTCATGGGCCTGTACGTGCAGGGCGAGGACATTCTCCAGTCCGATCCCAATACCAAGCATGTGGTGGCGGCGCTGTCGGCGATGGAATGCGTCATCGTTCACGACCTCTTCCTGAACGAGACCGCGAACTACGCCCATGTCTTCCTGCCCGGCTCGAGCTTCCTCGAGAAGGACGGCACCTTTACCAATGCCGAGCGCCGCATCCAGCGCGTGCGCAAGGTGATGTCACCGAAGAACGGCATGGCCGACTGGGAGGTCACCATCGGCCTTGCCAAGGCGATGGGCTTCGAGATGAACTACAGCCACCCCTCGGAGATCATGGACGAGATCGCGGCGCTGACGCCGACTTTCACCGGCGTCTCCTATGCCAAGCTCGACGAGCTCGGCTCGGTGCAGTGGCCCTGCAACGAGAAGGCGCCCGAGGGCACGCCGGTGATGCACATCGACGGCTTCGTCCGCGGCAAGGGCAAGTTCATCGTCACCGAATATGTCGCGACCGACGAGCGCACCGGCCCCCGCTTCCCGCTGCTGCTCACCACGGGCCGCATCCTCAGCCAGTACAATGTCGGCGCGCAGACAAGGCGCACCGAGAACGTGGTCTGGCATGCCGAGGACCGGCTGGAGATCCACCCCCACGACGCCGAACAGCGCGGTGTGCGCGACGGTGACTGGGTGCGGCTGGCGAGCCGGGCCGGCGAGACCACGCTGCGCGCCGAAATCACCGACCGCGTGTCGCCGGGCGTGGTCTACACCACCTTCCATCATCCGGACACGCAGGCCAACGTGATCACCACAGACTATTCGGACTGGGCAACCAATTGTCCGGAATACAAGGTCACGGCGGTGCAGATCTCGCCCTCGAACGGGCCGTCCGACTGGCAGAAGAGCTACGACTCGCAGGCGCGGCACTCCCGCCGCATCGCGCCGGCCGAGGCCGCGGAGTAACCGCATGCACGTACCGGTCCAGGCCATCGACCGCGAGATCTGGCGCGACGCTGGCGCGTCGGCAGGACCGCGGCTGATCCCCGAGGAGACCCCGCTGGCGCTGACCTATAATGGCGGCACCTATGCCGTCATGATGGGGACGCCGCAGAACCTGGAAGATTTCGCCGTCGGTTTCAGCCTGGACGAAGGCATCATCAGGTCCGTCGACGACATCAAATCGCTCGATGTTATCAGGCTCGACGACGGCATCGAGCTGCGCATGTGGTTGGAGTCAGAGGACGCCGCGCGCATCAGCGAGCGCCGCCGCCATATCGCAGGTCCCACCGGCTGCGGCATCTGCGGCATCGAGTCCATCGCCGAGGCTATCAGGCCCGCGGCGATCGTGCCGCAGGGTCAGATCTTCACGCCGCAACAGATCATGACGGCGATGCAGGCGATCGCTCCCCTGCAATCGATCAACATGCAGACCCGCGCGGTGCACGCCGCCGCCTTCTGGTCGCCGTCGCACGGCATCGTCGCCTTGCGCGAGGACGTCGGCCGCCACAACGCGCTCGACAAGCTCGCGGGCTCGCTCGCGCGCAGCCGGACGAGCGCAAGCAACGGCATGGTGCTGCTGACCAGCCGCGTCTCCGTCGAGATGGTGCAGAAGACGGCTGCAATTGGTGCGCCCGTGATGGTCGCGGTCTCCGCGCCGACCGCACTTGCAGTACGTACCGCGGAGGCTGCCGGCATCACCCTGATCGCGATTGCCCGCAACGACGGGTTTGAAGTGTTCACGCACCACGGCCGCGTCACGGCTCATTGTGAACAGGAGATCATCGATGTCGTCGCCTGACCGCCTCGTCTACATGGCCAACCAGATCGGCACTTTCTTCCGCAGTCAGGGCCACGACAGGGCCGTGCCGGGGATCGCCGACCACATCAAGAAGTTCTGGGATCCCCGGATGAAGCGCGCAATCTTCGCGCATCTCGACGCGGGCGGCGCAGGGCTGGAGCCGAACGTGCTCGAAGCCATCACCTCGCTCAAGCTGGCGACTTCCCTTCCAGCAGCGCGCTGAACACGCGCCGCACCTCGCTTTGCGTCTCCTTCACGCGTGCCTCCAGCGAGGAGAAATCCGGCGCATCGCCGGCGCGCGCCATCACCCGCTGCAGATCGGTGCCCGCGGTTTCCGGCTTGAAGCGGTCGCTGACGCAGAGCCGCAGGATCTGCGTCAGATCATGATAGAGCCGCGCGGCGGCGCGCAGGATTTCGGTTTCAGGTTGCCCGATCACACCGAGCCTGCATGCATTATCCAGCACCTGCAACGTGCTGACATCGAGAATCTCGGGCTTGTCGTGGGCGTGCACAAGTTGGAGGTATTGGGCGATAAAATCGATGTCGACCATGCCGCCTGAGGCGTATTTCAGGTCCCAATGGTCGGTCTCGCCCTTCTCTTGCGCGATGGCGCGGCGCATGTCGGCGACGTCGTTGGCGATGGTGGCCCGGTCGCGGCGGCGGGTCAGGACCTCGCGGATAATCTGCTCGATGCGCGCGGTGAATTCGGGCGACGCCGACACCACGCGCGCGCGCGTCAACGCCATGTGCTCCCAGGTCCAGGCCTCATTGGCCTGGTAGTCCGCAAAGGAGACAAGGCTCGACGCCACGGGACCCGCGCGTCCCGAGGGCCGCAGCCGCATGTCGATCTCGTAGAGCACGCCGTAATTGGTGCGGGTCGTGAAGGCGCTGATCAGGCGCTGGGTGAGGCGGGCGAAATAATGCGCGCCCTGAAGTGATTTCTCGCCGTCCGAGTCCGGATGGTCGCTGTCGAAATCGTAGAGCAGGATCAGATCGAGATCCGAGGACGCGGTCATCTCGCGGCTGCCGAGCCGTCCCATGGCGATGATCGCGGTCTCCTGCCCCCTGATCCGGCCGTGTTGCGCGGCAAAGCGATCGGCGACGAGACCGTGGACGGTGTGAACGATGCCCTCGGCGACGTCGGCAAAAGCCGTGCTGGCCTGCTGCGCCGAAACCGTGCCGGACAGGATGCGGGTGCCGATCAGGAACAGGCTCTCCTGTCCGAACAGGCGCAGCCGATCCAGAAACTCCTCATAGGAGCCCGCATCCTGCACCGTGGCCGCAAGCCGTGCCGACAGTTCCCGCCGATCCGGCATCGCGCCGAAGAAGCGCGGATCGATCAGGCCGTCCATCAATTGCGGTTGCCGCGCCAGCATCTCGCCAAGCCGGGGCGCGGCGCCAAGCACCAGCGCCACGAGCGCGACGAGATCGCGGTTCTGGCCGAGCAGCGTGATCAGCCGGCCGCCGCGCTGGAGCGCCCGGAGGAACTGATCGAATGCTGTCACTGCGCGGTCCGGCTCCTCCGCATGCGCCAGGCCATCGATCAAGGCCGGCACGAACTCGACGAAAGCGTTGCGCGTCTGCTTGTTGCGGAACACGCGATAATCCGCGGTGAGCCAGTCGCAGACGGTCTGCGCCACCGCCGCAGGCTTCTTGAAACCAAGCGTCGTCAAATGCTGGAGCAGACGCGGATCGTCAGGGCCGACCCGATAATCGATCGCCGGCAGGCTTGCCGTGCCGGTCGGATCATCGCCCTCGAACAGCTTTTCGTAGTGCCCCTGGACGATCTCGAGCTGGTGCATCAGGTCGCGCGCAAAGGCCTCGCGGCTGTCATAGCCGAAGAACCTGGCGAATCGTTCGACCGCCTCCTTGTCATCAGGCAGCGCATGAGTCTGCTCGTCGGCGATCATCTGGAGACGATGCTCGACCCGGCGCAGGAATTCATAGGCCTTGGTCAGCTCGTCGCGGGCGGCGGAGGTGATCCAGTTGCGCGCGGCGAGGACATTGAGCGCGGCCAGCGTGGGCCGCACCCGCAATTCCGGATGGCGGCCGCCGGCGATCAGCTGCTGGGTCTGGGCGAAGAACTCGATCTCGCGGATGCCGCCGCGGCCGACCTTGACGTTGTGCCCCTCGACCGCAATCTCGCTCTGGCCGCGATAGGTCTGCATCTGCCGCTTCATGTCGTGCACGTCGGCAAGTGCGGCGAAATCGAGATGCTTGCGCCAGACGAAGGGCGCGATTTCGGCCAGCAGCGCTTCGCCCGCTCTGGCGTCGCCGGCGCACGCCCGCGCCTTGATCATGGCGGCGCGCTCCCAGGTGCGCCCTTCCCGCTCGTAATAGTTCAGCGCTGCATCGCGCGAAATCGCGACTTGCGTCGAGGATGGATCGGGCCGCAGCCGCAGATCGACGCGGAACACGTAACCGTCATAGGTGCGCTGCTGGAGAATGCGCGCCAGGCCTTGCGTGACCCGCACGAAGAACGGCTGCGGCTCGATATCCGGCACAAGCGTCGCGGCATCGGGGTCGAAGAACACGATGAGATCGATGTCGCTGGAGTAGTTGAGCTCACCGGCCCCCATCTTGCCCATGGCGAGCACGATCAGGCCGCAACCGACCTCGGGCGCCTCGGGATCTTCAGGCAGGATCTTGCCGCGTGCGGCTTCCTGACGCAGCAGGTACTGCAGCGCCGCCTGTACCGAGGAGACCGCGAGATCGGTCAACGCCGCCGTCACCCGCATCACCGGCCAGACCCCGCCGATGTCGCACAGCGCGATCAGCAGCGCCGCCTCAGCCTTCATACGGCGAAGCAGCCGCATCACCTCGGCTTCATCAGGCGCGGCAAGTACCGCGCCCCTCGCCTCCGCGATCAGCGCGGCGAGATACGCATCCGGCTCGCATTCGAGCAACCGAATCAGGCGCAGCGGATCGACGCGCACCAGATCGAACAAATAAGGCGAGAATTGCGCGATGCCGGCCAGGATGTCGCGCGCGAAGGGTTGAGCTAGCAGCGCTTCCAGACGAGCCGATTGGGCCGGCTCGAGCTCGGCGAGCCAGCTGTCGAAACGTCGTTCGTCTGATGTGGAAACGGCAATATGGGGAGCCTCCGCGAAGCGTGCGGCAAGGCTCTCGCCAGTCTTGTCCGCGTTTCCCGGCGCGGAGTGGTTCATGCCACCTTCTGTGGCACATCCGGCATCTGCGGGGCAACCCTGTCGCCGGCACCGGCGCGCGCCGGCAGCACCAGCGTGGCGACGAGGCCGGGATGGGCATCGCCCAGGCGCAATTCGCCGCCATGCAATGTGGCAACGGCCGAGGCGAGGCTGAGGCCGAGGCCGGAGCCCGGCATGGTGCGGCTCGCTTCCAGCCGCACGAAGCGCTCGATGGCGTGTTTGCGATCGCCTTCCGGAATTCCGGGGCCGCGATCGGTGACGCTGAGCAGCACTTGATCACCGTCGCGCCTGGCCTCGATCGTGATCTGACGCGCGTCCATGCTGACCACTGACCCCGCCGACTGCGCGGCCGGCTTGCCATATTTGATCGCATTCTCGACCAGATTGGCGAGCGCCTGGCTGATCAATTCGCGATTGCCGTGAATGGGCGCTGCTTCCGTCTTGACCTTCAAGGTCATACCGTCGTCTTCGGCGAGCGGCTCGTAGAGCTCGTGAATGCCGGCCGCGACATCGGCGGCATCGAAATCATCCATGTTGCCGCGCGCCTGACCGGATTCCGCGCGTGCGATCATCAGAAGCGCGTTGAAGGTGCGGATCAGCCCGTCGGATTCCTCGATGGTCCGCTCCAGCGCGGCGCGATAGTCGGCCTCGCAACCGGATTTCGCCAACGCCTCCTCGGCGCGGTTGCGCAGGCGCGTCAGCGGCGTCTTGAGATCGTGGGCGATGTTGTCGGAGACCTCTTTCAGCCCCGCCATCAGCGCCTCGATCCGCTCCAGCATGGCGTTGAGGTTTTCGGCGAGGCGATCGAGCTCGTCGCCGCTGCGCCCGACCGGCAGGCGCTCGCTGAGATCGCCGGTCATGATGCGATGCGCGGTGCCGCTCATCGCGTCGATCCGCGTCAACACCCTGCGCGCGACGAAGACGCCGCCGCCGAGGCCGAGCACGACGACGATCAGGATCGACCATTGCGCGGCCTTGGCGACGATGCCGAACAGGCGCCGCCGCTCGGCGAGGTCGCGGCCGATCAGGAGGCGGAAACCATTTTCCAGTTCGATGACGCGAACGAGCGCCCGATGGTCGCGGTCATCCGTATCCTCGATCCGCCGATAGGCGGTCTCCGACCAGCCGATGGTCGCCATCACGCCCGGCGCCAGCGAGCCGACATTGCCGGCGATCGCCTGGCCGGTGGGCGAGGTTATGAGGTAGAGATTGGCGCCCGGCCGCAACGCGCGGGACTCGATCGTGCGCGCGAGGCCGTACAGGCCGCGACGGCCGTAGATCTCGTTGATCTCCGAGGTCTCGGCATTCACCGTCTGCGTGATCTCTTCGGTGATCAGCCGCCGCGTGTTCCAGGCGAAATAGCCGAGCAGCGAAGCCGCGAAAATCGCAAACAAGAACAGGTAGACCAGTGTCAGCCGGAACGCCGTGGTGCGGACGAGTTTACCGAATGCCGTCACGGATCATACCCCGACTATCGCGACAGAAAGCAGCCGACTGCATCGCCATCGACGCCAAAACTAGTCAATTCGCTGCTCAGCCTACTCTTCGTGACAAGCATGAATTTCTGATCTTCGGGCTCAAAGACAAGCAGATAGCTTTTCTTGTCGTCCGCAACGACAGCACAGGACCTTCTTGTCTTGACGTCGTCGACAACCTCGATCCAATAAGGATCAACAAGCGCCTCTCTGAAGGTGCGAAGCTCCCGTTCCACTTTTTCGGGAGACCACGGATTGCCAAACGCGCCTTTGGGCACGTCATAGACGTACTCATCGATTTCACGCTCGACGGTCCGTCTTAGCTCCCGAAGGTCCAGTTGGTGGGGCATCAGACCTCAAGCCACCTTCTTTAGCGTATTCCGTCTCTTATCATGTACCCGGCGCCGCGGATCGTGTGCAGCAGCGGCCGCTCGAACCCCTTGTCGATCTTGGAGCGCAGCCGCGAAATGTGCACGTCGATCACGTTGGTCTGCGGATCGAAATGATAGTCCCAGACGTTCTCCAGCAGCATGGTGCGCGTCACCACCTGGCCGGCATGCTTCATCAGATATTCAAGCAGGCGGAATTCGCGCGGCTGCAGCGTCAGCTCGTCCTTGCCGCGGGCGACGCGGTGGGAGAGCCGGTCGAGCTCGAGGTCGCCGACACGGTAGAGCGTGTCCTCTGCAGGTCCGCCGCGTCGGCGCGACAGCACCTCGACACGGGCGAGCAGCTCGGCGAAGGAATAGGGCTTCGGCAGATAGTCGTCGCCGCCGGCGCGCAGACCCTTGATGCGGTCGTCGACCTGACCGAGCGCGGACAAGATCAGCACCGGTGTCGTGTCGCCCTTGTCACGCAGCGCGCCGATCAGCGACAGCCCGTCGCGCTTGGGCAGCATGCGGTCGACCACCAGCACGTCGTAATCGCCGCTCTCGGCCATGGCGAGGCCTTCCTCGCCGTCACCGGCGTGGTCGGCAATGTGTCCGACCTCGCGAAACGCCTTCACGAGATAGTCGGCGGATTCGCGGTCGTCTTCGATGATGAGGAGGCGCATCGTGCGTTCGGCGGCGGTCAAGGAGGTCAACCTTCTCTAAACATGGCGCTAGCGGCAATCGCATGCAAGCCGAGCGGGCGAGACTTGGTCGAGAACTTGGGTGGGCAAAAAGGGCGGGCGGTGAAGCTGGGGGGACCTCACCGCCCTATGCCTTCCGACGGAGGGGGGCGTATTCCACCGGAAGGTAGGCTGGGAAGCGAAAATTACGCTGCTTCCCCGAAGAGCGCCGGCGGCGGGGGCGACTGATGCCGGCGACACCCTTCATGTCGTAAGCCTCCTGAGGCTCAGCCCTTGTCAGCCCTTGGCGATGGGCACCGCGACGAAGCGCGACTGGCCGCCGCTCTTCACGCGCATCAGGACGCTGTTCTTGTTGTCGGTCCGCGCCGTGTTGATGGCGTCGCGGACGTCGCCGGCGGTGCTCACGCTCTTGCCGCCGACTTCGAGGATCACGTCGCCTTCCTTGAAGCCGCGTTCGGCCGCGGCGCTCTTCGGATCGACTTCGGTGACCACGACGCCGTCCTTGCCGGCGCCGGCCACGGAGTTGGCGGGCGCAACGGTCATGCCGAGCTTCGGCACGTCGGTGCCCTTGCTGGCGCCCTTGCCGCTGTCGTTATCGATGTCGGCCTTGGCCTCGACCGTGTTCGGCAGCTGGCCGAGGGTGAGGTTCACGACCTTGTCCTGGCCCTTGTGCAGCACGTTGAGCTTCACGGACGCGCCGGGCGCCATGCCGCCGATGGTGCGGGCGAGCTCGCGCGCATCCTTGACGGCTTCGCCGTTGACCGACGTGATCACGTCACCGGATTCGATGCCGGCCTTCGCGGCCGGACCATCCTTCTGCGGCTCCGCCACCAGCGCGCCTTCGGCCTTCTTCATGCCGAGGCTGTCGGCGATATCAGAGGTCACGGGCTGGATCTGTACGCCGATCCAGCCGCGGCTGACCGAGCCCTTGTCCTTCAGCTGGGCGACGACGCTCTTCACCGTCGCGGCGGGGATCGAGAACGCGATGCCGACGCTGCCGCCGGAAGGCGAATAGATCGCGGTGTTGACACCCATCACCTCGCCGTTGGTGTCGAACGCCGGACCGCCGGAATTGCCCTTGTTCACGGGCGCGTCGATCTGAATGAAATCGTCATAGGGGCCGTTGCCGATGTCGCGGCCGCTGGCCGAGACGATGCCCGCGGTGACGGTGCCGCCGAGGCCGAAGGGGTTGCCGACCGCGAGCACCCAGTCGCCGATCCGCGGCTTGCTGTCCGCGAGCTTGGCGAACGGGAAGTTCGAGCCGCCCTCGACCTTGATCAGAGCCAGATCGGTACGCTGGTCGGTGCCGATCACCTTGGCGCTGTAGGTCTTGCCGTCGTCGGTGGTGACCTCGACCTTGTCGGCGCCGTCGACCACGTGGTTGTTGGTCACGGCATAACCGTCAGCCGAAATGAAGAAGCCGGATCCCTGGCCCTGCACGACGCGGCCACGACCACCGCCCTTCAGACCGGGGACGCCATCCGGACCGCCGAAGCGGCGGAAGAAGCGCTCCATAGGCGAACCCGGCTGGAACGGCGAGGCGTTATCATCGCCGTCGTCGTTGCTCGCAGTTTTCTCCTTGATGTTGACCTTGACCGAGATCACCGAGGGCTTCACGCGCTCGACGATGTCGGCGAAACCGATCGGACGTTCAACCTTCTTGACCTCGTTGTTGACCTGCGCGTGGGCCGGGCTCGAGAACAGGTCCGCGGGCGACGTCGACGGACTGAAGCCGTGGACGGCGATGCCGAGACCGGCGACCACCGAGGCCATCAGCGCGATCCTGCGGGCTGATAATACCGAGCGGCGGGGCTGCCGGTAGGACGGAAGGTTGGTGAGATCGGAACGGTCGGTCATGCAGAGGTCTCCAGCGCCTTGAAATCCATGCGGTGCCTGATAGCGGCACCTTTACGGACCTGAACATGGGGACTTGCGCCTTACCGCGCGCTGGCTGGCAGGTTAAACTTTTGTAATAAAGACGGTGCCGGCGTGCGGCAGTTTAGCGCAGCCGGAAAATCGTGACCTTACAGGAACTTAACGCGGTTCCGGCAACCGGCGCCAGGCGCCTTCAGCTGGCCCGGACGCTGGCGATGAATTCATCGACTTCGCGCTTCAGGGTTTCTGCCTGCTGCGACAGGTCGACGGCGGAATCCCGGGCCTCAGCCGCCATTCGGCCGGTCTCCGCCGACGTCGAGGTGATCTGGACGATGTGGTTGGAGACGTCGAGCGTACCGCGCGCGGCGTCCTGGACGCTGCGGCTGATGTCCTGCGTGGCGTTGCGCTGCTGGGCTGTATCCACCTCGATCCCGGACATGATCGACGAGATCTCCGACAGCGTCTTCGAGATGGCGTCGATCGCCCCGCGCGTCTCCGCGGTGATGCCCTGGATGCTGGCGACGTGCGAGGTGATCTCCTCGGTCGCCTTGCTGGTTTGGTGCGCAAGGCTCTTCACTTCAGAGGCCACCACGGCAAAGCCCTTGCCGGCCTCGCCTGCCCGCGCCGCCTCGATCGTGGCATTGAGCGCGAGCAGGTTGGTCTGCGATGCGATCGCCTGCACCAGCTGGACGACCTCGCCGATCTTGTCGGCGGCATCCGATAGCGTATGGATGGTGTCGCGGCTCTTCTCGGCCTGGGTTGCGGCGCCTTCGGCGCGCTGGGTCGCATCCGTGACGCGACGGCTGATCGTGCCGATCGAGTTTGTCATCTCCTCCGCCGAGCCCGCCACCGTCTGCACGCTGGCGCTGGCCTGGCTCGCGGCGCTCGCGACCGCGTTGGCCTTGGTGCTGGTGTCGTTGGCGGTATGCGACAGTGCCGCTGCGTTGCGTTTCAGGTGCACTGCCGACGATGCCACGCTGTCGACGACGCTGGCGACGAGTTCGTTGAAGCGCTTGATCCGTGCGTCCAGGAATTTCGACCGCTCGGCCTGGTGCCGGGCTTCATGCAGCTGCTGCTCGGTCAGGCGCCGCCGCTCGATCCCGTTGGTCTTGAACACCTCCAGCGCGCCGGCGAGCAGGCCGATCTCGTTGGTGCCGCCGAGGCCCGGAACCGGTGTCTCGAATTTCTGGTCGGCGACCTCACGCATGGCGTGCACGATCGCCGCCAATGGACTGAGGATGCCGTTGCGCACGGCGAACCAGGTGACGAGGCAGATCGCGATCGCAACAACCGCGATCACAGCACAGGCGACCAGGAACCAGGAGAACGCGGTCTGGGCCTGCTGGTAGATCTGCATCGCGTGGTCGCGCGCAGGGCCGCTCAGCGCGGCAAAGTCAGACGACAGGCTGGTGATCTCGTTGTTGAGATAGAGCACCGCGACGAATCCGGTGCCGCCGCCGATGCCCAGCAGGAACAATAATGCAGCGACGACGGCGCCGACCAGAAAGCGGATCGTCAGATTGCTGTTTGTGAACATCGCTTGAGCACTCAAATTCTGGAATCGAATCTTACGACAAGCTTCCAGACAAAGGTCAACAGAGCATGAAACGCGCTCCGCCCGCGACCTTACGTATCACTGCGTAGGCTCAAGAGGACTTTGCGTCCTCGGACATCAACGCGGCGAGCTTCGCCTCCTCGTCCGGTGTCAGCGGCGGCGTCGGTACATCTGCACCTTCCCGCGCACGACGGCGGTTCTGCCGCCACAGTGCAAAGCCGCCCCCGGCGAGCAGCAGCGGCGCGAGCAGCCAGAGCAGCATGGTCTGCCGTTCGAAACGCGGCCTCAGCAGCACGAACTCGCCGTAGCGCGCGACCAGGAAATCGAGCACCTGCGAATTGCTGTCGCCGGCCGCGATCCGCTCCCGCACGAGCAGTCGCAAGTCGCGCGCGAGCGGCGCATCGGAATCGTCGATCGACTGGTTCTGGCAGACCATGCAGCGCAGCTCGCGCGACAATTCGCGCGCACGCGCCTCCTTGACGGGATCCGACATGATCTCGTCGGGTTGCACGGCATGCACCGCAGGCGCGGCCAGCAGCATCAGCGCTACGATCGCGGACATCATCCGACGCATCGATCACTCCGCCGGTTGCAGGCGCTGCTTGGCCCGCGCCGGCTTCGGCGCGCCGACGCGCAAGCGCCGGTCGGACAGCGACAGCATGCCGCCGAACGCCATCAGCACCGGGCCCCACCAGATCAGCAGCACGAACGGCTTGTGATAGATACGGACCGCGATGGCGCCCTCAGTGGTGACGTCACCGAGCGAGATGTAGAGCTGGCTCGCGCCGCGGGTCAAAAGCGCGGCCTCGGTGGTCGAGGAGCCGCGCGTCGTGAAGCTGCGCTTCGAGGGCGTCATGAGGCTGAGCGCTTCGCCGCCGCTGCTAACGTTGAACTGGGCGACCATCTCGCGATAGTTCGGCCCCTGGCGCTCGAGCAGGCCGTCGAGCTTCAACTCATAACCGGCGACCTTTGCGACGTCGTTCGGCTTCATCGTCGCGATATATTCGCTGTTCCAGGTGGTCTCGCAGACGATCCCGATCAGCGCGACGCCAAGACCGGCATGCGCAAACGCGGTGCCCCAGGCCGAGCGCGGCAGGCCGCGGGCACGGTGTAGCGTCGTCGCAAACGGCAGGCGAAACAGACCGGTTCGCTCAGCCATATCGGTCACGGCGCCGGCGATGACGAAGACCCCAAGTCCAATCGCGAGCGGCGCCAGCGCGCTGCCGCCGCGCGTCCAGGCCCAGACGATCGCGACCACGACAAGGCCGGCGGCCCCGGCGGCCAGCAGCCGCTGGGTGACACCGAGCAGGTCGCCGCGCTTCCAGGCCAGCATCGGTCCGAACGGCACCGCAAGCAGCAGCAGCGCGAACAGCGGCACGAAGGTCAGATTGTAGAACGGTGCGCCCACCGACATCTTGAAGTCCGCGAGCACTTCCATCGCCAGCGGATACAGCGTTCCGAACAGCACGACCGCGCAGGCCACCGTCAGCAGCAGATTATTCAGGACCAGCGCGCCCTCGCGCGAGATCGGCGCGAACAGGCCCCCCTGCTTCAGCGAGCTCGCGCGGCCCGCGAACAGCGACAGGCTGCCGCCGATGAACAGGCAGAGGATCAGCAGGATGAAGACCCCGCGGGTCGGATCGTTGGCGAAGGCATGCACGGAGGTGATGACGCCCGACCGCACCAGGAAGGTACCGAGCAGCGACAGCGAGAAGGTCAGGATCGACAGAAGAATGGTCCAGACCTTCAGCGCGTTGCGCTTCTCCATCACCAGCGCCGAATGCAAGAGCGCAGTGCCTGCGAGCCACGGCATCAGCGAGGCGTTCTCGACCGGGTCCCAGAACCACCAGCCGCCCCAGCCGAGCTCGTAATAGGCCCAGTAGGAGCCCATCGCGATGCCGAGCGTCAGGAAGATCCAGGCCACCAGCGTCCATGGCCGCACCCAGCGCGCCCAGGCCGCGTCGATCCGCCCCTCCAGCAGCGCCGCGATGGCGAAGGAGAACGAGATCGAGAAGCCGACATAGCCGAGATAGAGCATCGGCGGATGCACGGCGAGACCGATATCCTGGAGCACCGGATTGAGGTCGCGCCCCTCGATCGGCGGATTGGCGATGCGCAGGAACGGGTTCGAGGTGATCAGGATGAAGAGATAGAAGGCGCTGGCGATCCAGGCCTGGACGGCCAGCACATGCGCACGCAGCGACAGCGGCAGATTGTTGCCGAAGGCCGCGACCAGTCCGCCGAACAGCGCGAGGATCGACACCCACAGCAGCATCGAGCCTTCATGGTTTCCCCACACGCCGGTGATCTTGTAGATCAGCGGCTTCATGGAGTGGGAATTCTCGTAGACGTTGGCGACGGAGAAATCCGAGTTCACGTGCAACGTCACCAGCGCGATGAACGAGGCGCCGACGAACAGCAGCTGCGCCAGCGCGGTGGAGCGCGCCACGTTCATCAGCGCGGGATCGCGCAGGCGCGCGCCGATGACAGGCACGAAGGACTGGATCAGCGCCAGCGCGAGCGCCAGCACCAGCGCGTAATGTCCGGCTTCCGCGATCACCGCACCGCTCCCTGCGAATTGCCCTGCGCCGTCGCCGCCGCGGGCTTTCCAGCGTAATCGTCCTTCCAATGGCCCTGCTTCTTCAGGGCATCGGCGACGTCCTTGGGCATGTAAGTCTCGTCGTGCTTGGCGAGCACGGTGTCGGCCTTGAACACGCCGCTGGCATCGAGCGCGCCCTCGGCGACGACGCCCTGCCCTTCGCGGAACAGATCCGGCAGGATGCCCTTGTAGGCGACGGGCAGTTTGGCGCCGCCGTCGGCGACCTCAAACGTCACGGCGAGATTGTCGCCGCGCTGGAGCGAACCGGGCTGCACCAGTCCGCCGAGGCGAAATCGCTTGCCGGGGGCGACATGTTTCTCGGCCACCATGGTCGGGGTCGAGAAGAACACGATGGAGTCGCGAAGTGCGTTGAGCACCAGCGCGGCCGCGAGCGCGAGCACGGCGAGCGAGCCGCCGATGATGGTCATACGTCGCTGCTTGCGCGTCATGGCGTATCCGTTCTCCGCTCGTCTTTCGCGGCGACGATCATCCGTCGAGCCCGAGATTCTTGAGGCCTTCATTGAGCTGGCGCAGCCGCTCGGCATCCCTGGCGACCGCCTGGCGGGCATCGGTCGTGGCACCAAGCGCCCTGTCGCGATCACCCATCACAAGATAAGCGCGAACCAGGCGCAGCCAGCCCTCGACGTCGTCGCCGTTCTGCTTGAGACGCGTGGCAAGACGTTCGACCATGCCGCGGATCATCGCGTTGCGATCGCCGTCGTTCATCTCCTTGGAGGCCGCGATGGTCTCGTCGGACAGCGCCGGCATCGTCACGTCACTACCGGCAAGGCGCGCGAGCGAGGTCTGCACCAGCGGCCGCCACGGCGCATCCGCCGGCGCCTTCGCCAGCAGCGCGCGCCAGATATTGGCCGCGTCCTCCTTGCGGCCGTCCTGCTCGGCGGCGAGCCCCAGGAAATAGTTCGCCTTGGGATCGTCAGCGCTCAGCGCATGTGCGCGCTCGAACTCGGCCTTGGCCTCCGCCGTCACCACGCCGCCTGCAGCGGCCGTGATCGCCTCACCGAGATCGGCGCGGCGCTCCGGGCTTTCGCCATTGTAGGTGATCGAATTGCGATAGGCGCGCACCGCCTCGTCGAAACGGCCGAGCCGCTCCAGCACCGGCGCAAGCACGTTCCAGCCGCGGCCGTCGGTCGGATTCTTCTCCAGGTGCTGCTGAACCTGCGCGACCAGGTTCTCGAGCGACTGTGCCATGCCGGGCCCCGCGCCGCGCTGTCGCTGCGCCAGCGGGAAATCACGAAGCGCAGGCGAGCCGAGCGGGACGTAGATCGCGACCGCCACCAAGGGCAGGCCGACAAGCGCGAGAACGGATGCCGCACGGCGCCATTTCAGGCTGGAATCCGGCGCGGGCATTGGCTCGCTGCCAGCAGCGGCGAGCAGCCTGCGGCTGATTTCGATTCGCGCCGCCTCGGCTTCCGGCGCCGCGATCAGTCCGGCGGCAAGGTCGCGCTCGATCTCGGCCAGCTGGTCCTTGTAGACCGCGACCTCACTGCCTTGATTGTCGGGACGCCCGCCACGGCCGAGCGGCCAGAGCACGGCGAATATCGCCGCGACCGTCATCAGCGCGAACACGAACCATAGCGTCATCAGGCAAGCTTCCGGCAGCGCGCGAACCGCGCCCGTACGTGGCTTTACACCACGGCCGGATGATGCGGCAATTGACAATTGTCAATTCAGCGCGAGCCCACACCGTCCCGAAATAGTGAAGATCCAACGGCTTAGCCGATCTCGAAGTCCGCGCTCCGAGCAGCGTCCTCGCCGTGCCCGTTGAAGGCCCTCAGGAAGTATGTTCCCGGCTCGATGGCCTCAGGCAGTCTGATCCGCAAGGCTCCGACCGGAACAGGCGATGCAACTCGGGTGACCGTCTCAGCCAGTTGCCGACCGCTCGCCTTTTCGACCAGCACCATCTTCGCGCCGACCATCAGCCTCCGATATTTGGCAACAATGACGCGGTTCTCAATTTCGATCGAGCTGATAATGGGTTTCATGCGCCGACAAATAGAATTCCAAAAACCTGCACGGCGAGCGTAGGGCTCACAAGCCACACCGTCAACCACAAATTGTGATTGCGAAGAGATGCGCTTGAATCAGCTTGCGCGCGTCGATTTGCGCTCGCCTGTCGCGGCGTTCTCCGCGGCGCGGCTCATCAGGGAGGCGTAATCGTCGCCGAACAGCACCTGGCAGAAGCGGATTGCGGCCTGCACCTGCTGCTGCCGGTAGGCGCGGACCTTGTGATCTGCGCCGCGCAGCGACTGCACCGCCTGCTCGGTCGAGCGTTCGACATATTGCTGGAGGTCGGAATAGGTGCGCAGCGTCACCTCGTTGATGGCGAGTTCGCTGGCATAGTTGCGGCAGGTCGCGACGAAGTCGATCAGCGCCACGGTTTCCTCGACGTCGGTGGTGTCGATCCGTGCCCCGGGCGGAATGTCCTTTTCGGGGCGCTGGCGCAGGATACGGCGAACCCGGCCGGGAACGCTGTCGATTTCCGATTGCAGGGCATTGGAGATGTCGGCCCGGATTGCAGTCAGTTGCTTGCCCCAGGCCGAATCGTTGCGCAGGTCGAGTTCGGTGCGCAGGCCGCGCACGCCATCATGCAGCGCTTTCAGATTGTCGGCGACGGTCTCGAATTGGCCGCGCTTGATGTCCATGCGCAGATTGGCGGCAACGCGAGACAGATCGTGCAGCGCCATCGTGACGGCGACGCCATACGGGGTCGCCGCGACGCGAATCTCGTCGTCGGACGCGGCGATCTTGATGGCGAGACGAATGATCTGCCAGGGCGCGGTCATGCGCTGGACCACCACGGACAATGCAAAGGGCAGCATTTGCGGCGTCTGCAGCACGGGAATGTTGAGCGCCGCGGTCACCGAGGCGATCTGGGGATCGCCGAACTGGCGCAGGAAGCGCGGCAGCTTTTCATTGAGCGTGCCGAGGGCCTCGCGAACGGCGAGCACTGCACCGATCGAATAGAGGTCCTCGATCACGCTGGGCGGACCGACCCGGGCAAGCGCACGCGACTTGTCGCCGCCGCCCGGTCCCGTCAGCTCGAAGATGGCGTCCGCGGCTACGGCCTGAAGCTTGAGCGCCAGCGCCTCGACCTGCCCCGAATTGTCTGTCGCCGGCATGCGCGCCAGCGCCACCTCGAATTCGCTGATCTTGCCGGGGGCACCGTCGCGGCCAAGCCATTGCCAGATCGGATGCAGCGAGGAGCGGCGGATCTGGCCGACCCGGATCGGGGCTCCGGCCTCCACCAGGAACGGTTCCAGCACCTGGAACAGCAGCCGTGACAGATCATCGGTACGCGGCGGCGCAGCTTCGTCGGCTTCGGTCTTGCGCACGATCTTGCGCAACTGCTCGAGCACGAGGGTCGCGACAGCCGTGTCCTGGCCGCGCTCGAGTGCGCGTTCGAACTCCCGCATCAGCAGCGCCTGCGCCTGCGGCGGGAGCTGTGCGAGATATTCCCTCAGCCGCTCGATCGATGTCTGGCTCATGCGCCCGGGTGATGCACGGTAAAATGGCAGACGTGGGATGCGTCCGCCCCTGATCATAGGCGGGCGCGCCTTAAGAAGCCGTTGAGGAAGTGGTTCCGAAACCATCCGGTTTGCACCGGAAGCCCAAATAATCGAGCCAGATCAGAGGATTAAATTCCCGGCAGCACCAGCTCGGCCCGCAGGCCCCCGATCGGGGCGCTGCCCAGCGAGAGGCTGCCGCCGTAGAGCGCGGCAAGGTCGGTCACGATCGAGAGCCCGAGCCCTGAGCCCGGCTTCGATTCGTCGAGCCGCTGGCCGCGCCGGGAGACCTGGGCGCGCTCGGCCTCCGAGAGGCCGCGCCCGTCATCATCGACGATCACCCGTAGCCGGGGCCCGGCGCCCGCGTGAGCGGGTGGCTCGACCAAGACCTCGATGAAGACCCGCGAGGCCGCCCATTTGCAGGCGTTGTCGACGAGATTTCCGACCATCTCCTCCAGGTCCTGGCGCTCGCCCCGGAATTTCGCCGACGGTTCGGCCTTGGCCTCGACCGCGACGCCGCGGCCGCGATAGATCTTCTCCATGGTCCGCCGCAGCGCCTCGATGGCGGGGGCGACCTCCGTCACGGTGCCGACGATCGAGACCCTCGCCGCGATGCGGGCGCGCTCCAGATGATGCGCGAGCTGGCTACGCATGACGTCCGCCTGCTCCATCACCTTGGCCGCGAACGGATCGGCCGCGTGCGTTCCGGCCTCGTTGACGATCACGGACAGCGGCGTCTTGATCGCATGGGCGAGATTGCCGACATGGGTGCGCGCCCGCTCGACGATCTCCCTGTTGGCGTCGATCAGCGCGTTGGTCTCGCGCGCCAGCGGCGCAATCTCGACCGGAAATTCGCCCTCGAGCCGCTCGGCCCTGCCGGAACGAATGTCGGCGATGGCTTCCGAGATACGCTTGAGCGGTGCGAGACCGAAGCGGACCTGGAATACGGTGGTCAGCAGCAGCACGATGCCAAGCGCGGTGAAGGTGCCGCCGAGGTAATAGTCGAAGCTGCGGGTCTCATCGAAGATCTCGGTGGAATCGCCGGCGACGCTGACGAGGTATTTGCCGTCGGCGCCGAGATCGACCGGACGCTCGACCATGCGCAGGTTCTGCCCCTCCGGCCCGTCGACATAGGCCAGGCGAATGCCGGCGGCCGTGAGCTCGACGCCCAGATCTTCCAGCTTCGGCAGCTTCTTGTCCCACAGCGAGCGCGAGGAGCGCAGCTCCGGCTTCTCGGTGTCGGTGCGCGTGATCTGCCAGTACCAGCCGGACAGCGGCAGCTCGAACAGGGGCTCGCCGAGCGACTGGAACTGGCGGTCCGGCGGCTCGTCGGGGGTGGCGACCTCGGCAATGAGGGTGCGCAGATAAAGGTTGAGACGGCGGTCGAAGGCCCGCTCGGTCGCGTTCTTGTAGACCGACGACAGCACCACGCCCGTGATGGCCAGGATCACCACGAGCCAGGCGGTCGCCGACAGGAACAGGCGGTTCGCAAGCGAGCTGGCGGGCATCGGGATGATCCCGGTGGCGCGAGGTGGTGGCATAGCGTCGGCGGTCATATCAGGACCAAGGCCCGCCTCGGGCCGCCCGTCAAGCCTGCACTGCTCAGGCGCCGGGGGCCGGCGGCGGGGTCAGGAGATAGCCGAGGCCACGGACGGTCTGGATGATGTCGACGTCGAGCTTCTTGCGGATGCGGCCGACAAAGACCTCAATCGTGTTGGAGTCGCGGTCGAAATCCTGGTCGTAGAGGTGCTCGACCAGCTCCGTACGCGACACCACGCGCCCCGAATGGTGCATGAGGTAGGCCAGAAGCCGATATTCGTGCGAGGTCATCTTCACGGGATTGCCGGACACGCTGACCCGGCCAGTGCGGGTGTCGAGCGTGACGGGTCCGCAAGAGAGCTCGCTCTGGGCATGGCCGGTGGAGCGGCGCAGCAGCGCGCGGATGCGCGCCAGCACCTCCTCGAGGTGGAACGGCTTTGGCACGTAATCATCGGCGCCGGCATCGAAGCCCTGTACCTTGTCGCTCCAGCGATCGCGAGCGGTGAGGATCAAAACCGGCATGGTGCGGCCGTTGCGGCGCCAGGCCTCCAGCACCGAGATGCCGTCCTTCTTGGGCAGGCCGATATCGAGCACCACGGCGTCGTACGGTTCGTTGTCGCCGAGATAGTGCCCCTCCTCTCCGTCGAAGGCGCGATCGACGACGTAGCCGGCGTCCGTCAGCGCCTTGGTGAGCTGGCGATTGAGATCAGGGTCGTCCTCAACAACAAGCAGGCGCACGCTTCTCTCCAGAAATAGGCCGCATCAACACCGCACCAGATGAGCAATTCCGGCGTGAACTGAATATGAACGCCGGGAACCGGCCGCGTTACTTTTTGGTCATATACCGAGGGCCTCAGTCAATGCGACTGCGCCCGTCAGGCCGGCGGCATGACGGGCGCAATGTGCCGCATCTTGCGGCTATTCGGAAGGTCCGCCCTTCCTGTCAATTTGCCATCGACCTCGCCATCAGGTCCGGAAAAACACGAACCAGACAACGGCGAGGATCAGGACCGCAAGCCCGGTCGAAATGGCGAGCAGCGCGGCCACCGACGGCCCAGGTTCGCCCTGGCGTGCCTCGGTCGCTGTTTCGACGATCTGACGGTCCTCGCGCGTGGTTGCCATGGTGACCTCAATCCTGGATGCCGTTTGCGATGGCCGCGACCTCCTTACGGCCCTCTATCCCGAGCCAACGCCCGATCCGATTTGATGTTCCGGCATTTAGGACTGGATCGGTCCGAACCGCCGGGGTGAGCGACTGGTTAACGCAGTTGCAAGATTCCGACCGAACCTCTGTATGATTCGGTGTTCCCCGATGGTATCCTTATAGGTCTGTCCCTGTTGCGTTTGGAGTAGCCCATGGCCCCCCGCGCCAATTGGAAGGGTTTTCTGCGTCTCTCGCTCGTGACCTGCCCGGTTGCGCTGTATCCGGCCACGTCGGATACCGAGAAGGTCTCGTTCAACCAGATCAATCGCAAGACCGGCCACCGGATCAAATATCTGAAGGTCGACGCCGAGACCGGCGACGAGGTGACCTCCGAGGACATCGTCAAGGGCTACAAGGTCGATACCGACACCTATATCGAGGTCACCAAGGACGAGCTCGACGACATCGCGCTGGATTCGACCCATACGATCGAAATCGACGAGTTCGTGCCGAAAGCCGACATCGACAATCGCTACCTGATACGCCCCTATTATCTCGTGCCCGACGGCAAGGTCGGCCACGACGCCTATGCGGTGATCCGCGAGACCATCCGCAGCATGGACAAGGTGGCGATCGGCCGCGTGGTGCTGACCAACCGCGAGCACATCATTGCGCTGGAGCCGCTCGAGAGCGGACTTATGGGCACGCTGCTGCGCTACCCCTACGAAGTGCGCAGCGAAAAGGAATATTTCGACGACATCCAGGACGTGAAGCTGACGAAGGATATGCTCGACCTCGCCAAGCATATCGTCGAGAAGAAGTCCGGCGCGTTCGAGCCCGAGCTGTTCGAGGATCACTACGAGACCGCGCTGATCGATCTCATCAACAAGAAGCGCGCCGGCACGCCGATCGCGGCCAAGGCCACGCCGAAGAGCGGCGGCAACGTGATCAACCTGATGGACGCGCTGAAGAAGAGCCTCGCAAACGAGAAGGACGCGGCGCCCGCGGCGAGGGCTGCCAAGGAGACTGCCAAGGAAACCGCAAAGGCCAAGAAGCCGAAGAAGCGGGTCGAGGGTCAGCGCGAGATGCTGCTGCCGATCTCGGGCAAGGGCGGCAAGGAGGCCGCAGCGAAGGAAGCCGCGCCGAAGAAGGCCGACAAGCCGGTGCGCGCGACGACGGCACGGACCAAGAAGGCCGGCTGACCGCATCACACCGCCGGCCGCGCCGTGACGTCTTCCCTTTCCGATCGAGCGGACTGACATGCCCTGGTCGACGCCGTTCGCCGATCCGATCGGCTTGCGCGGCGGACGCAGCCTGCGCACGCTGCAGGAGGCCGCTGACTTCATCATGCGGCTGCCTGAGGAGGAGCAGCAGGAGCCGCGCTGGCAGACCGCAATCGAGATGCTGATCAACGCGGCGGAGAGCGGCGGCGGCTGGCTGCTGTTCGCCCGCATCGGCATGTTGCGCGCGTTGAATGGGAACGGTCGGCGCGATTGAGGCCATGATCGGCATGCTTGCCGACCGGTTGACGAACAGCCTCAACGAACCCTTAAGCGGCCGGATCTTTTTTGGCACGACGATGCCAACTTGCCGCACCGGGTATTCCTACGGGACGGAAAATTAACCGCTGATTGCCTTTGCGCGCACCATGGTTCCATCGATTGAGCCAGGGTTCGCACCTCCGTGCCGCAACAGGACGCCAGGAAGAACTACATCGGCATCGTGAGTGAGGCCGAGGACGAGCGCATCGCCGACACGGTGCTGCGGGCGCGGTCGCTTGTCATGCGCGATCTGTTCGGACGCCTCGCGGCAGCGCTGGGACGTCCGCGCAAGGGCGCGCCGGGACACACCACCAGCAATTGAGGCTGGCCGCTTCCGCTCATTTGCAGCGGATAATGAAACCTTCGTTTAACGGCTGCCGCGTTAAGACACGGCAGGCTGGTCGGCCGGACCCGCGAATTTGACGCGCGAACAGCGCCTCTTCGATCGCTTTACCAGTTTGATAACGACGCGCGGCTACATTGGACCGGATGAACAGGAGTTGGCGATGATTGTGCTCAGGTCTTTTCTTGCCGATGAAAGTGCCGCCACCGCGATCGAGTATGGCCTGATCGCCGCCGGCATCGCGCTCGCCATCGTCACCATCGTGACCAACACCGGCAGCGTCCTCCTGAGCAACAAATTCAACTCGATCAGCGCGGCCACGAAGTAGGCTCGCAATCGGCAGCCGATCTTGCGGACCATGATCTGAGTCAAGCCCGCCGAGACAGCGGCAGCTAAGCATGACGGACCCAGCTTTGCGGTCCGTCCATGAATCCTGATCTGTCACCCTTCCCGCTCAAGATACGCCGTGTCCATCTCGATACGGGCCGCGAAAACGTCGTCGTCATTTCCAGGCGGTCAAAGGCGCTGCGTGCCGATATCTTTCGCGGCTTCAGCCGCGTCGAGCTTCGGCTGGACGACAAGACGCTGCTCGCGACGCTGCTGATCACCGATGACGACGCATTGGCAGCCCAGGACGAAATCGGTCTTTCCGAGCCTGCGTTCCACCGCTTCGGCAAGCCGGTCGGCACCTTGGTCACGGTGGCGCCGGCCGCGCCGCCGGAGAGCCTCGAGGCGGTGCGCGCCAAGATCCGCGGTCGAACGCTGGATCAGGCGGAAATCGGCGCGATCATCAACGACCTCGCCCATTTTCGCTATTCCGACATGGAGATCGCCGCCTTTCTGATCGGTTCGGCAAGCTTCATCACGAGTGACGAACTGCTGGCCCTCACCGGCGCCATGGCCCAGGTTGGCACGCAGCTGGTGTGGCCCGACCCGATCGTGGTCGACAAGCATTGCATCGGCGGCATTCCCGGCAACCGCACCTCGATGGTGGTGGTGCCGATCGTCGCGGCCCACGGCCTGCCGATTCCGAAGACCTCCTCGCGCGCCATCACCTCGCCGGCCGGAACGGCCGACACCATGGAGGTGCTGGCGCGGGTGAATGTCGGCGTCGAGGAGATGAAGTCGATCGTCTCCTCCTGCAACGGATGCCTGATCTGGGGCGGGCACGTGAACCTGTCGCCGGCCGACGATGTGCTGATCTCGGTCGAGCGGCCGCTCAGCCTCGACACCCGCGAACAGATGGTCGCCTCCATCATGTCCAAGAAGATCGCGGCGGGATCGACGCATCTGCTGATCGACATTCCGGTCGGGCCAACCGCGAAAGTCACCAGCGCCATCGACGCAATGCGGCTGCGAAAGCTGTTCGAATTCGTCGGCGACCGGTTCGGCCGCTCGGTCGAGGTGATCACGACCGACGGCCGCCAGCCGATCGGCAACGGCATCGGCCCGGTGCTCGAAGCCAATGACGTGATGGCGGTGCTCGGCAACGAGGTGGATGCGCCGCACGATCTGCGCGAGAAATCGCTGCGCCTCGCCGCCCATCTGCTGGAATACGATCCGAAGCTGCGTGGCGGCGCCGGCTATGCACGTGCGCGCGAACTGCTGGAGAACGGCGCCGCGCTGAAGCAGATGCAGAAGATCATCGACGCCCAGGGCCCGTCGAAATGCAGCGCCGAGCTCGGACCCATCAGCTTCGACGTCAAGGCGGCACATGACGGCGTGGTGTCCGCGATCGACTGCCTGCGCCTGAACCGTCTCGCCCGCACCGCGGGTGCGCCGCTCGACAAGGGAGCCGGCATCCGCCTGTTCAAGAAGATCGGCGACCGTGTCGAACAGGGCGAGCCGCTCTATCGCGTCTACACCTTCGACGGACCCGAGCATGATCTGGCCGCCTCGGCCGCCCGGCAGGAGACCGGTTACGTCCTCAACGGTCATGAGCCTCTCCAGAGCAGGACGCCGTCGTGAGCGCGATCGCGCTTCAAGCGCTGCCCTCCGGCACCGGCGCGGCAAAACGGCTTGCGGCGCGGCTTGACTCGGGGTCTGGGCTTGGCTGCGGCGAAATCGCCCTGCACCGCTTTCCGGACGGCGAGCTACGCGTCACGGTCGCGCCGGCAGCAGACACCACCATCCTTTTTGCCCCGCTCGATCAGCCCAATGACAAGCTCATCGCCCTGCTGTTCGCCGCGGAGGCGCTGCGGCGCGATGGCGCCAGGCGGCTGGTGCTGGTCGCGCCCTACCTCTGCTACATGCGGCAGGACATCGCGTTTCATCCGGGCGAGGCCATCAGCCAGCGCGCCATGGGCCGCCTGCTCGCAACGCTGGTCGACCGCGTCGTCACCGTGGACGCTCACTTGCATCGCACGTCCGACATCAGGTCCGTATTTCCGGACATCGAGGCGGAGAACCTGTCCACGATGCCGGCGATCGCGGATGCCCTCGCCGCCGATGGCATCGATCCGGCGACGGTCGTGATCGGTCCCGACGCCGAGTCCGAGCCCTGGGTGAGCGATCTGGCGAGCCGGCTGCGGCTGCAGCACACGGTGGCCCGCAAGAGGCGGCATGGCGATCGCTCCGTCGAGATCGATTTTGCCGATCCGACGCTGCTCGCAGGACGACCGGCGCTGATGGTCGACGACATCGTTTCCTCGGGAACGACATTGATGGTCGCAGCGCGTGCGCTGCGTGCGATGGGCACAACGGCCGTCGATGCGGTCGTGACGCACGCGCTGTTTCCGGCCGCGATGGCCACCGCATTCACCGACGCCGGCATCCGGTCGATCCGTTCGACCGACAGCGTGCCGCATCCGACCAATGCGATCGCGCTCGACGAGATTCTCGCCGCCGCCCTGCGGTCCGAACTCGGCACGACACGTTCGCGGGAGACGACGAGATGAGCATCACTATTCGCTTCTGCGGGGCTGCCCGCACCGTCACCGGCTCCAGCTATCTGTTCCAGACCGCCGCCGGCGGCTTTCTGGTCGATTGCGGCCTGTTCCAGGGACAGAAGACGCTCAAGGAGCTCAATTACGGCGTCTTCCCGTTTCGTCCCGCCGACATCCGGACAGTCCTGCTCACGCACGCCCATATCGACCACAGCGGCCTGCTGCCGAAGCTCGTGCGCGAAGGCTTTGCGGGGCAGATCCTGGCGACGCGCGGCACGATCGACCTCTGCTCCTATATGCTGCCGGACGCCGGCAACATCCAGGAGTCCGAAGTCGCGCAGCTGAACCGGCGCAACAAGGCTCGCGGCCGCAGGGAAGTCGAGCCGATCTACACACAGGCCGACGCGGTCGCATCGCTGCAATCGTTTCGCGCGGTCGATTATGAACACTGGACCAGTGTGATCCCGGGGGTCCGCGCACGCTACTGGAACGCCGGCCATTTGCTCGGCTCCGCCTCGATCGAGCTCGAAATCGCCGAGCAGGGCTCGCCACGCCCGCTTCGCGTGCTGCTCTCCGGTGATGTCGGGCCGGAGGCCAAGCTGCTGCAGCCCGATCCCGAAGCGCCTGTTGACCTCGACTATGTCATCTCGGAATCCACCTATGGCGACCGCGTGCGAGCTGCCACGACACCTGCGCTCCGCCGGCAGCATCTCGCCGCCGAGGTGCGCGAGGCGGCGGCGGGTGGAGGCGCACTGCTGATCCCCGCCTTCGCGGTCGAACGCACCCAGGAGCTGATCGTCGACCTCGTCGACCTGATGGAGCACGGCGAGATTCCGACCGCGCCGATCTTCCTCGATTCTCCGCTGGCGATCCGGGCCACCGAAGTCTTCCGCCGGCACGCCGCGAGCCTCGACCCGAGCGTCGACGCCGACCGCCTGCTCAACTCGCCACATCTCAAATTCACCGAAACCGCCGACGAGAGCAAGGCGATCATGCGGCTCAGCGGATTTCACATCATCATCGCGGCAAGCGGCATGTGCGATGCCGGACGCATCCGCCATCATCTGAAGCGGTGGCTCTGGAACGAACGCGCGACCGTGCTGCTCGCCGGCTTCCAGGCCAGCGGCACGCTCGGCCGCTTCCTGCAGAACGGCGCGAAGGCCGTTCGTATCCAGGGCGAGGAAATCCGGGTCGCGGCCCGCATCCGCATGATCGATGAATATTCGGGTCATGCCGACGGCCCCGGCATGGCTGGCTGGATAGCGGCACGCCGCCCCATTTCCCGCGGGCTGTTCCTGGTCCACGGCGAGGAAAGCGCCATCGCGGGCCTGGCCGAGCGCGTCGCCGAACGCATCATTCCGGCGGCGAAGGTCTACCAGCCGATGCTGGACGACATCTATGAACTCGCCGCCCCCGAACCGCGCGTGATCGACGTCGATCACCGCCGGCGGCTCGCGCCCGAGGCCGTGACCCGCCTCGACTGGCACAACGAGATGTCGGAGCTCACGCTCGACATCAACGACAGGCTGGCAGCAGCCGCCGACGACCGCGCCCGCGGCGTCATCATCCGGCGACTCCGCCGCGCCCTGGACGAGAAGGCATAAGCGTGCCCGCCCCTGAAGTCGGCACGCGGCGACGCAATGGATATTTCGATAGTTCCAGCAACACGAGGCAGACGAGCGCGACCGCGGCCGTGACGGCGAGATCATCCGCATGCAGGGGACCAAAGCGGAACAGGTCGGCCGCGGCCGGCCACACCAGGCTCAGGGCAAGCACCGACGTCACGAAGGTGACGATGACGACGAGCGTGCGGTTCGGCCGGGTGAACGCTTCGACCAGCGAAGTCGAGAACGAGCGGTTGACGAAGATCAGGCTGACGATCACCAGCACCAGCGAAAAGAACGTCAGCGCACGGACCTCGCTCGCCGGCATGCCGTAGCGGTTTGCCGTCACCATCACGCCGCCGGTGAGGGCCAGAGCCAGGCCGCCCTGCAAGGCCGACCAGATCAGCAGCGACCTTGGCAAGAGCGGCTCGTCAGGCGAACGCGGCGGCCGCCGCATCACGTCGCTCTCCTCGGTCTCGGCTTCGAAGACCAAAGAGCAGACGGGATCGATGATCATCTCGAGAAACGCGATGTGAACGGGGCCGAACAGCAGCGGCATCCCCGTGAGCAGCGGCAACAGCGCAAGTCCTGCGATCGGAACGTGGACCGCGAGAATGAAGCTCATCGCCTTGCGCAGATTGTCGTAGATCCGGCGGCCGAGCCGGATCGCCTTCACGATCGAGCCGAAATCGTCGTCGAGCAGAACGATCGATGACGCCTCGCGCGCCACGTCGGTGCCACGACCGCCCATGGCGATGCCGATATGGGCAGCCTTCAGCGAGGGGGCGTCATTGACGCCGTCGCCCGTCATGGCGACGATCTCGCCGGCGTCCTTGAGCGCATTGACGATGCGCAGCTTCTGGGCCGGTGCTATTCGCGCGAAGACGGCCCGTCCCCGCGCCGCGCCGGCGAGTTCGGCATCGCCCATGGCTTCGACATCCGCTCCAGTCACGACACGTTCGGGATCGAGGCCGGCCCGCATCGCGATTGCCGACGCGGTTGCGGGATAATCGCCTGTGATCATGACCACGTGGATGCCTGCGGAGCGGCATTCGGCCATGGCGTCCTTGACTTGCAACCGCAACGGATCGGCAAAGCCGATCAAGCCGCAAAAGCGAAAAGGGAAGCCGTGTTGCGTCTCGGGAAGATCGGTCTCCGTCCAGCTCGCCCGCGCCACGCCGAGCACACGGAGCCCTTCCCGCGCCAGCGCGTCGATGCGCGAGCGCAATTCAGCCAATTCTTCCGCACTCATTCCGCAAAGCATGCCGATCGTCTCGGGCGCGCCCTTCGCCGCGACAATGCAGTCATCGCCGCACCACACGTTCGACATGGCGAGCAGATCGGGACGCAAGCCATAGCTCTGCACGAGCCGCCGGCCCGCGCCGGCGTCAGCGGCCAGCGCATGCAACGCCTTCTCCATCGGATCGAACGGCTCCCGGACACAGGCCAGCACGCCGGTCTCGATCAACCGGTGGAACGCGGGCGCCGCGCGGACCGCGGTATCAGGCGTGTGTTGCGTGCCGTCAGGCAGCACCAGGCGCGCAACGGTCATGCGGTTTTCCGTCAGCGTGCCGGTCTTGTCGGTGCAGAGCACGGTCGCGGCGCCCAGCGATTCAATGGCCGAGGCGCGCCGCGTCAACACGCGCGCCTGGGAGATGCGCCAGGCGCCCATGGCGAGGAACACCGTCAGGACAACAGGGAATTCCTCCGGGAGCATCGACATGCCGAGCGCGATGCCGGCCAGTACGCCCTCCAGCCAGCCGCCGCGGTAAAGCCCATACAGGAGAACGGTCAACCCGATCACGAAGGCGCTGGCGACGGCGAATGTCGCCACCAGCCGCGTCGTCTGTTGTTGCAAGCGGGGCGCTTCTGTCGCCAGCGAATGCAGCGATTGCCCGATCTTGCCGATCTCGCTCAGGACGCCGGTCGACGTCACTTCGGCCACCCCGCTGCCGCGAACCACAAGCGTGCCGGAGAACACGAATGGCTGGTCATCGCCGCCGGCGTGCGGCGCTATCGATGTTTCGGGTGACGGCAAGGCCTGTTTTCTGACTGGAACCGATTCCCCCGTCAGCAGCGATTCATCCAGCAGGAGATCGATGGTTTGAACGACCGTGGCGTCGGCGGCCACGCGATCCCCCTCTGAGAGTACGATCAGGTCACCGCGAACGACCTCACGACCGGGAATCCGGATGCGCTCGCCGCCCCGGATGACCAGTGCGCGCGGGCTGGTCAGATCGCGTAGCGAGTCGAGCACACGCTCGGTGCGGGCCTCCTGCACGATGGTGATGACGATCGAGATCGATGCGAAGGCAAGAAGCAGCAACGCCTCGGCAAGATCACCCAGAACGAAATAGATCAGGCCGCCGGCCAGCAGCAACAGCAGCATGGGCTCGCGCAGCACCTCGACGATGAGGCGCAGGATCGTCCGCCGGCCCGTGCGCGGCAGCTCGTTGAAGCCGTCGGCCTTCAGCCGGGCCTGTGCTTCGGACGCGGTCAGCCCCTGCATCGCCGGCAATCTCATGGAAGTTCCCAGGGGTCCTTGCTCGATAAGGATGCGTCATCCCCGTCACCACCATCATCTTGCCATGCCGCAACCAGCCACCGGCTTGACGTGGGTCAAACGTTGCAACGCGACAAGCGACATCCCGTTCGGATAGCTCCCATTTCCGTCAAGTTTGACGCGCATGTCACGGCTGTTATTCTTCCCGGCGCAGCTCGATGAACCCCTCAATCGCTGAACCAAGGCTATTTGAAAGATGCAGACGAGACGCAATTTGCTCCTGGCTCTCAGCCTCATCTTGATCGGCGCCTGGTCACAAGATCGCGCGAGAGGACAGAACTCGGCCACGCCGCCGGTTTCGTTGGCTCCGCCCAATGCGTCGGCGCCGCATGCGGGGACGAAGAATTCGCCGAGAACGTCCGCCGGCGTGCCGTCGACGCCGCCGACCAGCGGGCTTCCGCAACTGCCGAGCCCTGCAGCCGCCGCCGACTACGATGGCTTCAGCGTCGGTACTGACGACCGCGACGCACCAAGCCAGGTGACGCCGCCTGCGAGGTCGCGCGCGGCAAACGGCCTCGACCCGCAGTCGTTGGTCGATCAGGAAGACGAGGCGTTGAAGCGCAAGCTGACGATTTGCAAGAACTGCAAGTAGGACCGGTCGCCAAACTTGAGCCCGGATGGAGCGAAGCGAAATCCGGGGAGCAGATCCGGCGGGTGCAGCCATCCCGGATTACGCTTTCGCTCCATCCGGGCTACAGCAGCGCACTGCATGGCTGACCTACCGCGAACATCCCTCACCCGTGCTTTACCCTCCCCCAATTTCCTGATCCTCTCTCCCCAACAGCCGGAGCAACCGGCCAGGCCCAGGGAGAGAGACGCCATGAAGCTCGGCACCGCCATTGCGGAAATCATGCGGCGCGAGGGGATCGAGATCCTCTGCGGGTATCCCGTCAATCATCTGATCGAGCACGCAGCCAAGGCCGAGATCCGGCCCGTGACGGTGCGGCAGGAACGCGTCGGCGTGCACATGGCGGATGCCATCTCACGCGTGACGTCGGGGCGTACGATCGGCGCATTCTGCATGCAGCACGGCCCCGGCGCGGAGAATGCAATGGGCGGCGTGGCGCAGTGCTTCGGCGAATCCGTTCCCGTGCTGGTGCTGCCGATGGGCTATCAGCGCCGGCTTGCGCATATCGAGCCGAACTTCAATTCCAGCGAGGCGATGAAGCCGTTCGCGAAATCCTCCGAGCCGATCATCCTGGCCGCCGAGGTCGCCAACATCTTTCGCCGTGCCTTCACCAAATTGAAGAACGGGCGCGGCGGGCCGGTCATCGTCGAAATCCCCTCCGACATGTGGAATGAGGAGGTGCCCGAGCCGCTGAACTACACGCCGGTGCTGCGCACCCGCTACGGCGCCGACCCCGTGCATGTGAAGGAAGCAGCAAGCCTGCTCCTCAATGCCAAGCGTCCGGTGATCTATGCCGGCCAGGGCGTGCACTACGCGCAGGCGTGGCCGCAACTGAAGCGATTGGCGGAACGGCTGGCCATTCCTGTCACCACCAGCCTGGGGGGCAAATCGTCATTCCCCGAGACGCATCCGCTCTCGCTCGGCTCCGGCGGTCTCGCCGTGCCGCGCGCCGTGCCCAAATTCCTGGCCGAAGCCGACGTCATCTTCGGCATCGGCTGCTCCTTCACCGAGACCAGCTTTGGCATCGCGATGCCGAAGGGCAAGACCATCATCCATTCGACGCTCGATCCGAACCATCTCAACAAGGATGTCGAAGCCAGGATCGGCCTCGTCGGCGATGCCGGCCTCGTGCTCGATGCATTGCTGGAGGAGATCGGCAAGACCGTCACTGCCGACCGCGATGCCTCGGCGGTCGCGGCCGAGATCGCGGCTTCGCACAAGGAGTGGCTGGCCAAATGGATGCCAAAGCTCGCCAGTAATGACGCGCCGCTCAATCCCTATCGCGTGCTGTGGGATCTGCAACACACCGTCGACATCGACAACACCATCATCACCCATGATGCCGGCAGCCCGCGCGACCAGCTCTCGCCGTTCTGGAAGGCGGTGACGCCGCTCTCCTATCTCGGCTGGGGCAAGACGACGCAGCTCGGCTACGGCCTTGGCCTTGCGATGGGTGCAAAGCTGGCAAGGCCCGACAAGCTCTGCATCAACGTCTGGGGCGATGCGGCCATTGGTTTCACGGGCATGGATTTCGAGACCGCAGTGCGCGAGCGCATCCCGATCATGTCGATCCTGCTCAACAATTTCTCGATGGCGATCGAGCTCAAGGTGATGCCGATCTCGACCGAGAAATATCGATCGACCGACATCTCCGGCGACTACGCCGCGATGGCGCGCGCCTTCGGCGGCCATGGCGAGCGCGTGACGAGGCCCGAGGACATCATCCCCGCGATCAAGCGCGGTATCCAGAAGACCAGGGAAGGCGTGCCGGTGCTGCTGGAGTTCATCACCAGCAAGGAGACCGAGGTGTCGCGGCCGGGCACGTGAGCGGTTCCACGGGCTGCTTTCGATATGCACTGCGACAGGGCTGGTCGAGACGGTGCGGGAATGGAATAATCCGGCTTTCAGCGAATGGGGCCCCGCTGGGGTCGGCCCTATGGATTTCCGGATGACCGCCCTCGTGCAGAACGTGGTGGCCGAGCTCAAAGCCAGGATTGCCGAGCTCGAGCAGCAATTGCAGGCGAGTACGGCGGCCAATGCGCGGCTCTCCAACGAGGCGCGGGAAGCGCTGGAGCAACAGACCGCCGCGTCGGAAGTCCTGCGCATCATCAGCAGTTCCGGCGGCGACCTCGCGCCGGTGTTCGACACCATGCTCGGCAAGGCCATGCAGCTGTGCGGTGCGGACTTTGGCGTCCTCAACACGTATGATGGCGAGCGCTTTGAAACTGCCGCCACCCGTGGGCTTCCGCCCGCTTACGACGAATACCGCGGGAGCCGCCCCCTCGATTATGGCCCGGGTACCGCGCCGGTGCGCCTGCTGCAAGGCGAGCCCTACGTGGAACTGGTCGACCTCATGGATTCGGAGGCCTATCGCACGGGCGAACCCAACCGTCGCGCTCTGGTCGATCTCGGCGGCGCGCGGGCGGTGCTGGCAGTCCCGCTCGTCAAGGACGAGCGCGTGGTCGGCAACGTCATGATCTTCCGGCAGGAGAACCGGCGCTTTTCAGACAAGCAGATTTCGCTGCTCAAGCAGTTTGCTGCGCAAGCCGTCATCGCCATCGAGAACACGCGACTGCTTCGCGAACTGCGCACAAGCACGGACGACCTGCGGGAATCACTCCAGCAGCAGACCGCCACCGCCGACGTGCTCAAGGTCATCAGCCGCTCGGCGTTTGACCTGCAAGCCGTTCTCGAAACGCTGATCAAATCCGCCGTCGAGTTGAGCGGCGCCAATCGTGGTTCGATTTTTCTTCGCGAAGGGGACGTGTTTCCGCTCAAGGCGGCATCCAGCACCACTCCGGAATTCCTGCAATATTGGGCGGCAAATCCGCCGCGGTCGGGCCGCGGTTCGGCGACCTCACGCGTCATCGCCTCGGGAAGGGTCGAAATCATCCCGGACGTTCTCGATGATCCGGAAATGCAAATGCCGGCCGGCTCGCTGGTCAAGATCCGTGCGGCGCTGGGTGTGCCGATGCTGAGGGACAACAAGGTCGAAGGCGTGCTGGTCTTGACGCGACCCGAACCGGGGCCGTTTACCAAAAGCCAGATCGATCTGGTGCAAACCTTTGCGGACCAGGCGGTCATCGCCGTCGAGAACGCCCGGCTGTTCGAACAGGTGCAAGCCAAGACGCGCGACCTGGAGGAATCCCTGCAACAGCAGACCGCCACTGCCGATGTGCTCAAGGTGATCAGCCGATCGGCGTTCGACCTGCAGGCCGTGCTGGATACGCTTGTCGAATCCGCGGCGCGTCTCTGCGAAGCCGATATGGCCGCCATCACCCGGAAAAGTGGCGAGGTCTTCTACAGGGCCGGCTCATACGGCTTCCCGCATGAATTCGTCGAATACGCCAGGTCAACGCCCGTCAATCCCGAACGTCGTACCATCACCGGGAGGACGCTGCTGGAGGGACGCATCGTTCACGTGCACGACGTCCTCGCCGATCCCGAGTATGATTTCGAAGGGCAGCAGCTCAGTGGCAATCCCCGCACCTTTCTCGGGGTGCCGTTGCTGCGCGAGGGGACGCCGATCGGCGCCCTGACCTTGACCCGGTCAGTCATCCGGCCGTTTTCCGACAGTCAGATCGAACTCGTCTCGACATTTGCCGACCAGGCCGTGATCGCCATCGAGAACGCGCGGCTGTTCGACGAGGTCCAGCAGCGCACGGCCGAGCTGTCGAAATCGCTCGAAGATTTGCGCGCCACGCAAGACCGCCTGGTCCAGACCGAAAAGCTGGCCTCGCTCGGCCAGCTCACGGCCGGCATCGCCCACGAGATCAAGAACCCGCTCAACTTCGTCAACAATTTCGCGGCGCTGTCGAGCGAGCTGATCGAGGAGCTGAACGAGCTGTTGCAGACCACCGCACTCAACGACAAAACCAGGGAGGACGTCGGCGAGCTCACGCGTTTGCTGAAGGACAATCTCCAAAAGGTCGTCCAGCACGGCAAGCGTGCCGATTCCATCGTCAAGAACATGCTGCTGCATTCGCGCGAAGGCAGCGGCGAGCACCGGCCGACCGACGTCAACACGCTGGTCGAGGAGAGCCTCAACCTCGCCTATCACGGCGCCCGCGCCGAGAAGTCGCAGTTCAACGTCACGATCAAGCGCGACCTCGATCCCGCGGCCGGCACGATCGAAGTGTTCCCGCAGGAGATCACCCGCGTGCTGCTGAACCTGATCTCCAACGGGTTTTACGCGGTCGTCAGGCGCAAGGCCGAGGGCGGAACGGGGGACTACGAGCCGGCCCTGATCGCGCAGACGCGCGGGCACGACAGCCATGTCGAAATCCGCATTCGCGACAACGGCAGCGGCATTCCGCCGGACGTCCGCAAGAAGATGTTCACCCCCTTCTTCACCACCAAGCCTGCCGGCGAGGGAACCGGGCTTGGCCTGTCCATGAGCCACGACATCATCGTGAAACAGCATGGGGGCACGATCGACGTCGAAACCCTGCCGGGCGAATTTACCGAGTTCACGATCCGATTGCCGCGCAAAAGCAATTTTCACGAGACCAGAGGCTAGCCGTGACCGTGATCGAGATGCTGCCGAAGGTGAAGGAGATGCGCCCTGACGTGCCTGCCATCATGATTACGGCCTATGGCGATGCCGACACGCGCGGCAGGACGTTGGCCCGCGGCGCAAGCGGACTGTTGACCAAGCCGATCGACTTCGCTCTGCTGCGCGAGGAGATCGACGCGCGGCTCGCGCAGGCGGGATAGCGTCGCCCGGGAGGGCTCTGGTGAATCTGGCGCTGACGGTTCGGCGACAACTGCTCTCACTGTCCGGCGTCGGCCTCATGCTGGGCGCGCTGTTCTTCGCAGCGGCGCTGACGCCGACGCTGATTCCGCGCAGCTATCTCACGCAAGGAGCGCTGGCCGGCGGCTGCTTTGCGATCGGCTATTTCACCGGCGTGCTGTGGCGCCGGCTGTGGCATTATCTCGAACTGCCCGAGCCTTCGGCGCGCGCAAGGTCCGTCGCGAACGCGCTTGTCGCCGCCGGCTGCCTGCTCGTCGTCATCGTCGCGCTCTGGCGCACGACCGCATGGCAGAACGCGATCCGTAGCGTGATGAAGATGGCGCCGGTCGAAACCGCGCATCCGCTCAAAGTGTGCCTCATCGCGCTGATCACGTTCGTCGTGCTGCTGGTGCTGGGGCGGTTGTTCGCACTTTTGGCCTACATTCTCGCTGTCGGCGCGCGGCGTATCATTCCGCGCAAGGTCGCCACTGTCATCGGCGTGATCGTCGCAGGCCTGCTGTTCTGGTCGATCGCGAACAATCTCCTGATCCGCACCGCCTTCAACGCCCTCGATTCCTCCTTCCGCGAGCTCGACGTCCTCTTCGAGCCCGAGCGGGCGCAGCCGACCTCGGCCGGCAAGACAGGAAGCCCGGCATCCCTGGTGAAGTGGACGGAGCTCGGGCGCATGGGGCGCCGGTTCATTGCCTCGGGTCCGACCGCAGCCGAGATCAGCACCGTCACGGAGCATCCCGCGCAGGAGCCGGTGCGCGTCTATGTCGGCCTCGCGGCCCGCGACACGGCGCAGGCACGCGCGCGGCTTGCGCTCGACGAACTCAAGCGCCAGCGGGGTTTTGAACGCAAGATTCTGATCGTCATCACGCCGACCGGCACGGGCTGGATCGATCCGGCAGCGATGGATACGGTCGAGTATCTCCATCATGGCGATGTCGCCAGCGTCGCCATGCAGTACTCCTATCTCAACAGTCCGCTGTCGCTGCTGTTTCAGCCCGAATACGGCGCAGCAGCCGCGCGTGCCCTGTTCGCCGAAATCTACGGCTACTGGACGACGCTGCCGAGGGACCAGCGGCCGAAACTGTATCTGCATGGGCTCAGCCTCGGCGCCATGAACTCGGAGAAATCAGCAGAGCTGTTCGAGACGATCGGCGATCCCATTGCCGGCGCGCTGTGGAGCGGTACGCCGTTCGAGAGCCGCATCTGGCGCTCGATCACCGACAACCGCAATCCTGATACACCGGCCTGGCTGCCGGAATTCCGCGACAGCCGCTTCGTGCGCTTCATGAACCAGAACGGGCCGACGGTGCCGCCGGACAGGCCCTGGGGAGCGATGCGGGTCGTCTATCTGCAATATGCCAGCGACGCGATCACGTTCTTCGCCTACCGCGACGCCTATCAGGCGCCTGCCTGGATGAACGCGCCGCGCGGGCCCGACGTGGCACAAGAGTTGCGATGGTATCCCATCGTCACCATGCTGCAGCTCGCGCTCGACATGGCGGTCGCAACTCACACGCCGATGGGCTTTGGCCATGTCTACGCGCCCGAGCATTACGTCGATGCCTGGGTCGCGGTCACTGATGTCAATGATTGGTCGGCTGAGGCGCTGGCGAAGCTCAAGAGCCATCTTGCTGCCCGAGCACGACAGGCACCTGGCGACGATCCCGATCGCGGCGGATAAAGCGCCCTACTCCGCCATCTCCACCGGTTGCGCCTTGGAGGGACCGGCCAGCGGCCGCTCCTCCATCAGGATCAGGCAGAGCGAGGCGGTGGCCATCAGCGCGGTCGCAGCGGCGAAGACGTAGCGGAACGCGTGCCGCATGTCGTCGGCCGGGATCGCCGGGATGCTGCCTGCGGCGTGATGCTCGCCGGCCAGCGGAATGTCGGCGCCGAGCGCGATCAGCAGGATGGCGGCGAAGGCTGCGACCGTGAAGGACGACATCAGCGAGCGGAAGAAATTCATCGCGCCGGTGATGGTGCCGACCAGCGGACGGGCGACGGAGTTCTGCAGCGAGACCACGCAGACCGGAAACGTCGTGCCGAGGCCGAGCGCGAACGCGGCCATCAGCGTCAAGAGGCCCCACAACGGCAAGGTCGTCAGCGTGAGGCCGAGTGCGCAGATCGCGGCCCAGGACGTGCCGATGATGGCGACGCGCTTGTAGTGCTTGGCGCGCGCCATGGTGCGACCAGCGACCGCCGCACCTATGGTCGAGACCGCCGCGAGCGGAATCAGTGCAAGTCCCGCCTCGCTGGCGCTGAGGTGATAGACCGACTCGTAATAAAGTGGCAACTGCACGGTGAGGCCGGTGATGGCGCCGAGGCCGCAGCCGCCTGCGGTCAGCGCAAAGGGCGCAACCGATCCGCTCAGCAACGGCAACGGCAGGAATGGCTCGTCGGCGCGGCGCGCGTGCCAGACGAAGGTGAACGCGAGCGCGATTGCACCGCCCACCATCGACAGCACGGTCGGCGACAACCATCTATAGCGCGTGCCGCCCCAGGTCAGCACCAGCATGAAGACGACAGCGGAGGCCATCAGCAGCACGCCGCCGAGCCAATCGACCTTGCGCTTGCGGTGGAACACCGGGATCTTCTTCATCTTCGGCAGCAGCAGCGCGAGCGCTGCGGCTGCGAGCGGCAGATTGATCCAGAAGATCATCGACCAGTGCAGATGCTCGGCGAAGACGCCGCCGATGACGGGGCCCAAAATGCCGCCCACCATCCAGACGCTGGAGAAATAGGCCTGATACTGGCCGCGCTCACGCGGGGAGACGACGTCGGAGATCACGGTCTGCACGACAGGCATGATGCCACCGCCGCCCAGTCCCTGAAGACCGCGCGCGAGAATCAGCATCGGCATGCTCGGCGCGATCGCGCACAGGATCGAGCCGGCGACGAACAGGCTCAGCGACACGATGATCATGGCCTTGCGGCCGTAGATGTCGCTCAGCGTGCCGAATACCGGCGCAACCGCGGTCGAGGCGAGCAGATAGGCGGTGATCACCCAGGACAGGTTCGAGACGTCCTGGAACTGGCGCCCGATGGTCGGCAGCGCGGTCGCGACGATGGTCTGGTCGAGGGCGGCCAGGAACATCGTCAGCATCAGGCTGATGACGATGGTGCGAACCTCATCTGAGGTCAGCGGCACCGGCGGCGAGATCGGGGGCGCGTCGCTGACGCTGATGACCTCGCCCGGAAGACGGGTCAGTTCCTCGGCGATGTCGTCGGGCAACGTCTGGATATCGGCAGCCTGGCTGCTCTGCCGTGTGAACTGGTTCATCTCGGACTGTCGGATCGGGCGTGTTGCGGTGCAATGCCGCGAAGGATTCGTTCTATCAGAACAATCTAGACAGCAAACTTCTCCTCAGGCAGGCATCGCGGCGCATGGGTGCATCCCGCGTCGCGGCCATCCCGAACACGTGATGAGAGTGGGCCGGCCGATCAGTCCTTGGGGCGTCGCTTCAGGCGTGCCCGCTTCGGCACCTGCCCCGGCCATTGCACCAAATAGTGCTCGAGCTCGGTGTCCGGAATCTCGTCCTCGGTGCCCGCGACGCGGCCGCGCACGGAGACGCCGGCCTCGTGCACCGTATTGGGATCGCCTGAAATCAGCGGGTGCCACCAGTAGAGATCGCGGCCTTGCGCGACCAGCCTATAGCCGCAGCTCGGCGGCAGCCAGGACAAGGTGCGGACCTTTTCCGGCGTCATGACAACGCAGTCCGGCACGAAGTCGAAGCGATTCGCGTAGTCCTTGCAGCCCGCCGTGCAGGAATCGAGCATCTTGCAGCTGACATCGGTGAAATAGATCTCGCCGGTATCCTCGTCTTCGAGCTTGTTCAGGCAGCAGCGGCCGCACCCGTCGCACAGGCTCTCCCATTCGGCCGTCGACATCTCCTCCATCTTCTTGGTTTTCCAGAAGAATCCATCCTGGTCCGAAGGTGGTTTGCGTGCTGCGGTCATGCGCCTGATACTAATCCAAAGAGCTAGGGCGAGCGCCATCTAGGGCGCGCGGCTGTGAGACTGCAAGGAACACCCTTGCGGGGCCCGTATTGAACCGGGGTTCAATTAGGCCTGTTGTTCAAAATTGCGAGCCTGACCATTGGTTTATAGGCCCCGCTCGGCTAGAAGAACAGCAAGTCCCCTTTGGTGCGCGAAACCGGGCGCCTTGGGTTTGCCGCAACAATCCCGCAAGACGTCTCGATGCCGCCCCGGCCGGGTGCTTGAACGCTTTCGAACCGAGCCTCAAGGGTTCTAGGTGGTCCAGAACACACCATCCAACTGGAAGAGTCGTATCAGGAACTTCTTCCTGGACCTCGATGCACGCATCGACTCCTCGCTGTTCTCCTCGGCGAAGGGCATCCGCGAGCTCTACGAGCGCTACTCGACCTTCATGGACCGCTTCTATGTCGGGCGGTGGAAGCGCTGGTTGTTCATCGAGCCGCTGTCGGAAGCCGCAACCATCGGCCTCGGTGGCATGGTGCTGATGCTGATCCTCGCCATCCCTGCCTTCCGCGAGACCGCAGACGAGGACTGGCTGAAGAAGTCCGATCTCGCGGTGACGTTCCTCGACCGCTACGGCAACCCGATCGGCAGCCGGGGCATCAAGCACAACGATTCGATCCCGCTGGAAGATTTTCCTGACGTCCTGATCAAGGCGACGCTGGCGACCGAAGACCGCCGCTTCTACGAGCATTTCGGCATCGACATCGCCGGCACCGCGCGCGCGCTCGTTACCAACGCGCAAGCCGGCGGCGTCCGCCAGGGCGGCTCCTCGATCACCCAGCAGCTCGCCAAGAACCTGTTCCTGAGCAACGAACGCACCATCGAGCGCAAGATCAACGAGGCCTTCCTCGCGGTCTGGCTGGAATGGCGCCTGACCAAGAACGAGATCCTCAAGCTCTATCTCGACCGCGCCTATATGGGCGGCGGCACGTTCGGCGTCGACGGCGCTGCGCATTTCTACTTCAACAAGTCGGCGCGCGACGTGACGCTTGCCGAGGCGGCGATGCTCGCCGGCCTGTTCAAGGCGCCGACGAAATACGCGCCCCACATCAACCTGCCCGCCGCGCGCGCCCGCGCCAACGTCGTGCTCGACAACCTCGTCGATGCCGGCTTCATGACCGAGGGCCAGGTGTTCGGTGCCCGCCGCAACCCCGCCTTCGCCGTCGACCGCCGCGACGAGGCTTCGCCGAACTATTATCTCGACTACGCCTTCGACGAGATGCGCAAGCTGGTCGACACCTTCCCGAAATCCTACACCGAGCGCGTCTTCGTCGTCCGCCTCGCCATCGACACCAACGTGCAGAAGGCGGCGGAAGACGCGATCGAGAACCAGCTGCGCCAGTTCGGCCGCGATTACCACGCAACGCAGGCCGCGACCGTGGTCGCCGATCTCGACGGCGGCATCCGCGCCATGGTCGGCGGCCGCGATTACGGCGCGAGCCAGTTCAACCGCGCCACCGACGCCTATCGCCAGCCGGGCTCGTCGTTCAAGCCTTACGTCTACACCACCGCGCTCCTGAACGGCTTCACGCCGAACTCGGTCGTGGTCGACGGTCCTGTTTGCATCGGCAATTGGTGCCCGCAGAACTATGGTCATTCCTATTCGGGCGCGGTGACCCTGACGCAGGCGATCACGCGCTCGATCAATGTCGTGCCGGTGAAGCTGTCGATCGCGATCGGCCAGAAGGAGCAGCCGAAGGCGCCGAATCCGGCCAAGATCGGCCGCGCCAAGATCGTCGAGGTGGCGCGCCGCTTCGGCATCAAGGCGCCCCTGCCCGACACGCCGTCGCTGCCGATCGGCTCGGACGAAGTCACCGTGGTCGAGCACGCGGTGGCCTATGCGACCTTCCCGAACCGCGGCAAGTCGGTGACGCCGCATTCGGTGCTGGAAGTGCGCACCGGCGCGGGCGATCTCGTCTGGCGCTGGGACCGCGACGGCCCGAAGCCGAGGCAGGCCATTCCCGCCAATATCGCCGCCGACATGGCCGGCATGATGAGCCATGTTGTCAGCGAAGGCACCGCGCGCCGCGCCGCGCTCGACGGCATTCCGACCGCCGGCAAGACCGGCACGACGAATGCGTATCGCGACGCCTGGTTCGTCGGCTACACCGGCAATTTCACCTGCGCAGTCTGGTACGGCAACGACGACTACTCGCCGACCAACCGCATGACCGGCGGCTCGCTGCCGGCGCAGACCTGGCACGACATCATGGTCGCCGCGCATCAGGGCGTCGAGGTCAGGGAGATCCCCGGCATCGGCATGGGCCAGAAGCTGCCGCCGCAGCAGATTGCGAACGCGCAGGCCAATGCAGGACCGAAGGTGCTGGAGACCAAGCCCGGTCCGCCGCCGGTGCTGACCAAGCGCGGCGCCGACATCCTGGTGCGCGTCGAGAAGCTGCTCGACGACGCGGCCAAGACCGCGAACAAATCGGCTGCCGACGACAGCACGAAGCCGGCCAAGCCGGCATCGTCGACGAGCGCGCTTGCCTTCCCGCAGAATTATGCGGCGGAGGAGAACGCGGGCGCATCCACCCCGCGCAAGAACTGATCTGATCCCGTGCGGCTGCTCCTGATCACATTGACGGCCCTTCTGCTCGCGACCGTGGTCGGCTTGGGTGCGACCTGGATGACGACGACGCGCGGCACCGAGATCGGCGCGCTGACCATCGGCGCCTGGACCGCGCGTCCGCGCACCGGCACCGCCGACGTCGATCCCTATTCGCGCGCCACCATCGTGCGCAACGGCGAGCTGCCCATCGGCACCGGCGACGGCGTCGCCTTCACCGCGACGACCGACGACAAGAAGAAGGCGCTCGACGGCCGCTGCGACGTCGTCGTGTCGGGCGTGACCCCGCCGGCGCGGTTCTGGACGCTGACGCTGTACGATCGCAAGGGCCATCTCGTCGCCAACTCGCTTGCCCGCTACGGCTTCACCAGCCAGGAAATCGTGCGTGCCTCCGACGGCTCGTTCGAGATCCACATCGCCGCGCGCTCGCGCGCCGGCAACTGGCTGCCGACCGGCGGCATCGAGCGCTACGCGCTGATGTTCCGCCTCTACGACACGCCGGTCGGCGTTGCGACGCGCACCCAGCGCGATGCGCCGATGCCCAGCATCTCCACGGTGGGCTGCTCATGATCCGCCTCGCGTTCACCATTGTTGCCGGCGTGGTGCTGGGCCTCGTGGTCCATCTCGTCAGCGTGCTGGCGCTGCCGCGGATCGCAACGCAGGACGCCTATTCGCGCCTGACGCCGATGACCAAGCTCAACGGCGTGACCCAGCTGCCGCTGGCCGATCCGCAGACCTCGCCGATGCCGTTCATGGACCCGGCCTTCGCGCTCGCGATCTGCCGCTATGATCTTTCGGGCGGGCCGATCAAGCTCACCGTGCCGGTGAGCCAGGCCTACACGTCGGTGTCGTTCTACACCCGCAACGAGATCGCCTATTACGCCATCAACGACCGCTCGGCCGGCAAGAAGGTGATCGAGCTCGATTTGATGACGCAGGCGCAGCACGATGCATTGCCCGAGGACGAAGAGATCACCGCGGCCGACCGACTGATCATCGACTCTCCCAGCACGACAGGCCTGATCCTGATGAAGGCGCTCGCCGCCGAGCCCGGCCTGATGCCGCAGGCGCAGGCGACTCTTGCCGCCGCAACCTGCACGCCGCAGACCGAAGCGCCCGCCAAGGCAGAGACGCCGCGCGGCCGGCGCTGACCCGCGGGCGTTGAGACGCCCTCGAAGCCAGACTTTCGAAAACAACCCCATGCACAGTAGCGGGGCCGTTGAAGCGATTGGCGATTTTGACCTCGCGCCGGAGCGGACGCTTGCGGGGTCGAGGCAGCTTCCTGCCCGCCGCATTTTTCCGCTTTGACACGTCGGGCAAAACACTGGCAGAATGGCATCATCGAAGGATCTTGACACCCGCGCGGAGAAGTCCGTCGCGGGTGCCTTCATTTCAGAGCCCCGCGCTCACGATGGCTGCTTTTCCCAGCGAGCCATTCGCGCCCACAGCAGCGCCAATGGTCCGAGCAGAATTCCAGCCGCAAGAACGATGAAAACCAGCAGCCAGCCACGCGCACTCTGCGGGCCGCCTGCGGCGTCGAGCGCGACGCCCGTCCCCCAGGCACCGAGGGCAGAGAGTCCGAAGCCGACGGTGGAATGCAGGGCCAGCGTGGCGCCACGATGCTCGGATACGGCCGCAGCGGACATGCCGGCCGTCAACGCGCCGGAATCCGCCGGGACGGTCAGGCCATAGATCATCAGCAACAACGCAACCACCCACGCCGGCGCGGACGCGTTGAAACCGATGATGATCGCGACGCAGGCCGACGCAAGCATCACGATCGTGATGGCGCGATGTCGTCCGAATTTCAATGCGGCCTCGTTGCCGAGGATGCTGGCCGGCATCGAGATCACAGCAAAGCAAAAGCTCATCAGCACGGGCGTCAACCACGAGGGCGCGCTTTGACGCGCAACGACGAAGGTCCAGAAGCCAACCAGCCAGGTGCGGATGCCGTAGAGCTCGAAACAATGCGCGCCGTAGCCGAAGATGTAACCGAGCGCCTCGCGGTTGGCGAAGACGGGCACGAAGTTGAGCAATCGCCCTGCCTTCGGGGCGGGTTGCTGCTCCCGCAGCAAGAAAAGGCACGCCACGACCATCGCGACGGGACCGAGCCCGGTCACCACAAAGGCGGTCCGCCATCCCCAGCGATCGGCGATCAGCTGCGCCGCCAGGAACGACAGGCCGACGCCGACCGAAAAGCTCGACGTGTACAACGTGACGGCCCGCGAGGTGTCGCCGGCTGGCAGCCGGTCCGTCAACGCCTTCAAACCGGGCATGTAGGCGCCAGCAAATCCGAGTCCTGCGAGGGACCAGATCGCCGCGCCCGACCAGAATCCTTGTGCGAAGATGCCAAAGGCCACGGTCGCAAGTCCGCTGGCGATCGAGCCCCAGAGCAGCACGAGCCGCGCATCGATGCGGTCGGTCAACGTTGTCAGCAGGGGCACCGCGAGCATGTAGCCGAAGGCATAACCACTCGCCATCAATCCACCTTCGGCGGCGGAGAGTCCCCACGCCGGCATCAGATGCTGCGCCAGATTCGCGGACAACGTGACATGCGGCAGCAAATTGCCGACCTGGCCGATGCACATGACCGCGATCAGAGACCGACCGCTCAGACTATGAATAGCTTCCCCCTCTTGCGACCAAGACGACGGCGTCCCAACCGGCATGGCTCATGCGCAACCACAACCGGATGCGCCGGCCTTCTTTGCCGTTTCATCGGCGGCACAGCAGGCCGACGCCTCTTGCTTCGCCGGCCCGCCGCAGCATCCCGCGGCACTCGTCGTCTCGACGCCGCCGCGGGTGCAGACACCGGTTTCCGGCAGCACAAGCTCGACTCTCGCCGCGGCCCTCTTGTCGCCGGCGATGTCGGCCGCAATCGAGCGCACCTGCTCGTAGCCGGTCATCATCAGGAAGGTCGGCGCGCGGCCATACGACTTCATGCCGGCAAGGTAGAAGCCCGGCTCATCATGGGAGAGCTCGCGCGCGCCATGCGGGCGCACGGTGCCGCAGCTGTGCTCGTTGGGATCGATGAGCGGCGCCAGTGCGACCGGCGCCTCGATGGCCGGATCGAGCCGCAGGCGCAGCTCGGACAGAAACGAAAAGTCGGGACGGAAGCCGGTCGATACGATCAGCTCGTCCACGACCATGCTTCGCGCAGCGCAGCCGGCGCCGGCCGAGACCTTCAGGCGGCCCTCGGACTCCGTAAGATGCGTGACGCCGAACTCGGTCTCGACCCTGATCTTTCCTGACGTCACGAGCGCGGCAAAGGCATTGCCAAGCTCACCGCGCGCGGCAAGCTTGTCGTCGCGACCGCCGCCGAAGGCCTTTGCCGGGTCAGCGCCGCGCAACAGCCAGACAGGCTGCGTTTCCGGCACCTCCTCGGCGAGTCGAGCAAGATCGATCAGCGTGCCGACCGCGGAGTGGCCGGCGCCGAGCACAGCAACTTTCTTTCCGGCATATCTGGAACGATTGAGACCTCGCACGTCGGGCATGCCATAGGCAACACGGCTGGCGCACTCCGCCTCGCCGATCGCCGGCAGGCCGTTGCTGCCGGCCGGATTGGGAGAGAACCATGTGCCTGACGTATCGATCACGGCATCAGCGCGCAGAACCTCCGGCCCCTTGCCGTTCTGGTAGCGGATTTCGAAAGGCGCCTGCTCCCTGCCCTTCGTCTTCGCCTTGTCGAAGCCGACGCGGCTGACGGCCGAGACCTGGCTCGAGGTGCGGATCACCTCGCGCAATGGCGTCCGCGTGACGAGCGGCTTGAGATATCCCTCAAGCAGTTCGCCGCCGGTCGGATAAGCCTGGGGGTCAGGCGAATTCCAGCCCGTCGGCGCGAGCAGACGCGCTGCGGCCTTGTCGACATTGTATTCCCACGGCGAAAACAGCTGGACGTGCTGCCACTGGCGGATGGCATGTCCCGCCTCCGGCCCGGCTTCCAAAACGATCGGCGACATGCCGCGCTCCAGCACGTGCGCGGCCGCCGCGAGGCCGACAGGCCCGGCCCCGATGATCGCAATCGTCTTCGCTTCGCTCATTTCGTTAGTCCCATCATTCTAGAATCATCGAACAACCGAGCAAAAAAAATCAGGCCGCCGATTGAGAGCCTCCGCATCCGATTTCGTCCGCACAGCACTCCGCCGCCAGGAAATCCACCAGCCCGCGCATCGCGTCGAAGTTCGCGTGACAAACGAGGGTCGTGGATTCCCTGATCTGGCTGACGAGCCCGACCGCAACCAGAGACTTGATGTGGTGGGACAGCGTCGATGCCGGGATCTTCAGCCTGTCCTGCAAGCGGCCGACAGGCATGCCGGAGTGTCCTGCCCGAACCAGGGCACGATAAATCTGCAGCCGGGTCCGATTACCCAAAGCTTCCAAGCGCGCTGCTGCATCGTCGATCTTCATGACGACCATAGTGCGCCCGTCCAGACTAGCTGTCAACGGTATTTCTAGAATATTGGAAATATAAATTCGAACCGCGCCCTGAGATTTTCGGAATTGTCGGTCCCGAAGGCTGATGCCAGCTTTTGGGCCCGTCTAAAGCGCGATGAGATTAGGATGAATCGTCATCGCGCTTTAGGTTATTGTTTGAGCATGATCTTTTCGGAAAACTGCTGCGCGCTTTTCCGGATCATGCTTTAGCCTGACCTGCTTCTGGCCCTTTGACCCAACACGACTTGAGCGCTTGGCGTATTCTTACCCAAATGAGTAAGCTGAGCGCTTCTCCGCTGCCCTCGCCGCCGTCGAAAGTCCTTTGAAACAACACGACTTGTGCTAGTTTACCGATATCACCGGCCAAGGCTTTGCCATAGGCGTCGGTGGCTGAGAGACCGAGCGTGCTCCCGCCTGCTTCTGCAACGGGGAGCGCTGCCAATGCCGCACCAAAAGCTCATTGAACGTTTGCTTGCAGTCAGCAGGCTGTCGAATGGCGAGCAGAAAGCGCTGGTCGGTTTGCCGTACGCCGTGCGCAATCTGGCCGACGGAGACATTGTCGTACATCAGGGTGATCGCGCCTCCTGCTGCACCGTATTGATGACCGGCTTCCTGTCGCTGCAACGGGTCATTTCAGACCGAAATCAGATATCGGCTTTTTACGTGCCCGGCGATATCCCGGATCTTCACGGTTTGCATGTACCGACCATGGATCACGATCTGTGCAGCACGGGCCCCTCGACGATCGCCACCGTCAGCCACGTTGCGCTGAGGCAGGTCTTACGGGATTTCCCTGCACTCGCTTACGCTCTCTGGGGAGAGACCGTTATCCAAGCGGCAATTTATCGAAACTGGGTGGAGAACCTCGGAGCACGCGCTGCCCTTCCGCGCGTTGCCCATTTACTCTGCGAACTTGCGACGCGACTGCAGCAGGTCGGCTTGGCAATCGGTGGCAGAATGAACTTGCCATTCACACAAGCTGACTTTGCCGATGCTTGCGGCCTTTCGACCGTGCACGTCAATCGCACAATCCAGGAACTGCGACGTCGGCGCTTGATCGACTGGCAAAGCCAAACGCTGGAATTGCTGGAGCGTGCAGAGCTGGAATCCATTGCGGAGTTCAATCAAGACTATTTGCTTGGAAGATCGAAGCTCGCCCCGGACAGAAGCGCGCTGAGATTGGGTTGAATCGTCATCGCGCTTTAGCTCTTTGTTTGAGCATGATCTCCGCGCAAACGCGTTCCGCGTTTGTCGCGAGGGAAAACCGCTTCGCACTTTTCCGGATCATGCTCTAGCGACGAAGACGGCCCTGTCCGACCGGATTGGTGCACAGCAACGTATTGCCGTTGTGTTATGCTTGGATCGCCCCGCGCTGCGAGATTGATATTTTTTGCAGATCGGCACCGTCAGGAGCTGTCGATGACATCCATTGACGAACGGCTTCTCGAAAGCAAGATGACCCAGATCGAGCAAGCCAGGGCCTGGAGCCCCCGGGTCATTTCCAAGTTTGAAACCCTGATCCGTAGCGGCGACGAGGTCAGCATCTTCCGCGCCAACCCCTTGGCGTTCGCTCGAGATCGCGGTGTGGCTGAGCCGGAAGCGATCGACCTGTTCCTCCACGCCGCTCGCGCCGGACTGGTCGACCTGCATTGGGACATTCTGTGCCCCCATTCCGGCCTGGTACTGGAAAGCTTCGGCAAGCTGCGAGCACTCCGGAGTCATTTCGTCTGCGGGCTGTGCGATATCGACGGTCAGACGGACCTCGACGACTTCATCCAAGCTTCTTTCTGCGTCTCGCCGCAAGTACGGCGCCTCGCATTGCACGACGTTGACAACCTCTCGATCGAAGACCTGCATTGGAAGCTGAAATTTGCTGACAGCGGGCGGCTGCCCGGCGGACAAACCCGATTTGTTGATGTTCTGCGCACTCTCGTGCGCGGCATGACATATCTGCCAGCAGGCGTGACCACGACCCTGCAGACCGAGATTAACCCCGGCGCCCTCTCAGGCGTTAACGTCCAGACGCAGGCTGGCTTTGCACTTTCAGTCGTGGACTCCTCGGCACCCCCGCCCAGCACTCCGACAGTCATTCGCATCACCTACGATGGGCAACGCTTCACATCCGCTGTTTCGGCTGTGCCGTCGGGACGTGCCGTCTTCGAGATCAGCAATACGGGCACGAAGCGCGGCTCGGTGCTCTTGATTAACTGGCCACCTGAGATCGTAGCTATGCCAGAGAAGCCGACACTCGAGTTTGACCCCTACGTGTCTGGCGGCATGCTGCTGACGCGGCAGACTTTCCGCAAGCTCTTCCGCTCCGAGCGGGTGGACGAGGAGGAAGGCCTCGGCGTCCGGCAGGTGACCCTCCTGTTCACCGACCTGAAGGGCTCGACCGCTCTTTACGAGCATCTCGGAGATCTCAACGCCTATGCGCTGGTCAGGGAACATTTCGCTCTGCTCGACGCAATCGCCCAACGGCATGCTGGTGCTATCGTGAAGACCATCGGAGATGCCGTCATGGCTGCGTTCTCCCGGCCGGCAGACGCAGTCGCAGCGGCGCTCCAAATGTTGCAAGGAATCGGCCAGTTCAACTTCGAGCGAGACCAGCCCGCCATTATCCTCAAAATGGGCGCACATTGCGGGCCCTCAATCGCGGTGACCCTCAATGAAAATCTCGACTATTTCGGCCAAACGGTAAATATAGCGGCGCGGGTGCAGTCGTTCGCGGATGCCGGTGAAATCTGTCTGACGGAAGCGCTCTACACGGCGCCTGGTGTTCGCCAGTTGCTGACGGGACACGACGTCGAGGAATTCGATGCGCCACTGCGCGGCGTGGAAGGTAACGCACGGGTCTATCGCATCACCGGTCGATCGTAGCCAATCGCTCGGGTCAAATTTGAGGTCTCCTCGCGGGCTGCATGAGCGTTGCACGCACCGCCATGGTGCGGCATCCGGGTTCAGACCTTCGTTGCGGCCGGGCGATCGTTAAATGAGACCGCGGAGGAACAACTTGATATTTGTTAGGTTGACCCAGCGCCATCGCAGTGGGGCGCGCAATGCCAGAAGACGATTTATCCAACAAGGCAGAGCGGGCCCTCGTGACGATTGCACTGAGCACTGCGATGCTCATCATGTGCCTCGCATCCCTGCTATACAGATAAGGCACGCATTCGGGGATGGATGACCTCCGGACAGCGCGGCTCGCACCGCGTCATCCTACCGCTCCTCGGTCGGATGCACCCATTTGTACGGCGTGATGCTCCGCGCTTCCGTCAGCTTGATCATGTGGACGGGCGGCGCGGACCGGCCCTTGCGACATGAGCGGCACTTCAGCGAGGCCTCCAGCTTCCAGATCGGCGTATCGCGGGGACGGCGGATCGCATCGAGCGGCAGGCTCGCGCGCGACTTGCACCTGATACACTCGACCTCGAGCCAGCCCATGCCGCCATTGAGGCACTGCCCGATGGTCGGCGATGGCTGCGCGGGACCGCCGTAACCTTCCATGCGCACCGACCAGGCTTCGGCCTCGGCACGATCGGCCTCGCGCACCGCCTTCTTCGCTTGCTCCCGCGCATGCTTGGCGGAAATCTCCGCCCCCATGATGCGGCCGCTCCAGATGACCTCACGTGATTTGGTGCTCATGCCGCGATCAAAGCAACGTGACCGCGCGTTGGCAAATTATCGATGGCTGGTAGGTCGGATCCGCAAACCGCCACTGCGTATCGTGGCTGTGGACAACTGGCGCAGTGGTGACATCGCCGTGACCGGAGGATCGGTCTATTCGGCCGCCTCCGCGGCCTGCACGGGACGATCATCATGAAGAGCCGGTCGCTCCCCCGGAGGAAGCCCCCGCCCCTTCACCAGGCCGAAGATGGCGGGGATCACAACGAGCGTCAGCACCGTCGACGACATCATGCCGCCGATCATCGGCACCGCTATGCGTTGCATGATTTCCGATCCGGCCCCGCTGCTCCACATGATCGGCAGCAGACCGGCGGTGATGGCGACCACCGTCATCATCTTGGGCCGCACCCGTTCGACTGCGCCCACCATGATGGCATTGTGGAGATCGTGGCGTGTCAGCGGCCTTCCCTCGCTGCTGCACGCGGCTTTCACCTCTTCCAGCGCATGATCGAGATAGATCAGCATCACGACGCCCGTCTCGGCGGCAACGCCGGCGAGCGCGATGAAACCGACCGCGACGGCGACTGACAAATTGAAGCCGAGCCACCACATCATCCAGATGCCGCCGACCAGCGCGAACGGCAGCGACAGCATCACGATCAGGGTCTCGGTCATGGCGCGAAAATTCAGGTAGAGCAGCAGGAAGATGATCGTCAGCGTCACCGGCACCACTATTCTGAGCCGGGCGGCGGCGCGCTGGAGATATTCATACTGCCCGCTCCAGACCAGGTAATAGCCCGCGGGAAACTGGATGCTTTCCGTCACGGCGCGCTGCGCGCCAGCGACGTAGCTGCCGATGTCGCGATCCCTGATGTCGACATAGATGTAAGTCGCAAGCTGGCCGTTCTCAGTGCGGATCGACGTCGGACCGCGCGCGGGCTCGACCTTGGCCACCTCGCCGAGCGGCACGGCACCTCCGAACGGCATCGGCACCAGGACATCGCTGGCGATGGCCTTGGGATTGTCGCGCAAGTCGCGCGGATAGCGCATGTTAACCGTGAAGCGCTGGCGGCCCTCCACTGTCGTCGTGACCGTCTGGCCACCGAGCGCGGCCGCGATGGTGTCCTGGACGTCCTGGATCAGGAGGCCATAGCGGGCAAGCGCCTCGCGATCGGGGACGATCTCGAGATAATAGCCGCCGATGCCGCGCTCGGCGTAAGCGGACGACGTCCCTGATACGGTCTTGATGACGCGTTCGATCTGCTTTGCCAGCCTGTCGATCTCGATGAGGTCCGTACCCATCACCTTGACGCCGACAGGCGTGCGGATGCCGGTGGAGAGCATGTCGATGCGCGCCTTGATCGGCATGGTCCAGGCGTTGGAGACGCCGGGAAACTGCAGGGCCTTGTCCATCTCGGCGATCAGGCTGTCGACGGTGACGCCGGCGCGCCACTGCTGCTTCGGCTTCAGATTGACGACGGTCTCGAACATCTCGGTCGGCGCCGGGTCGGTCGCAGTCGCAGCGCGTCCCGCTTTGCCGTAGACCGAAGCGACCTCGGGAAACGATTTGATGATGCGATCCTGCATCTGCATCAGCTCGGCCGCCTTGGTGACGGAGATGCCGGGCAGCGTCGTCGGCATGTAGAGCAGCGTGCCCTCGTTCAGAACAGGCATGAACTCGGTGCCGAGCTGGCGCGCCGGCCATATCGTGACGGCGAGAACGGCGACGGAAGCCAGGATCACCAGCGTCTTGGCGTGCAGCACGCCTTTGATGACGGGGCGATAGATCCAGATCAGAACGCGGTTGATGATGTTCCTGCTCTCCGGGACAATCCGGCCGCGGACGAAGATCACCATCAGCGCCGGCACCAATGTCACCGACAGAAGCGCTGCTGCCGCCATCGAAAAGGTCTTCGTGAACGCCAGCGGGCTGAACAGCCGCCCCTCCTGCGACTCCAGCGTGAAGATCGGCATGAACGACACCGTGATGATCAGCAGGCTGAAGAACAGCGCCGGCCCGACCTCGGATGCGGCGTCGATCAGGACCTGGATGCGCCGCTGATCGGGCCTGGCACGTTCGAGATGCTTGTGGGCGTTCTCGATCATGACGATGGCGGCATCCACCATCGCGCCGATCGCGATCGCGATGCCACCCAAGCTCATGATGTTGGAGCCGAGTCCGAGCAGCTTCATGGCGCCGAAGGCCATCAGCACGCCCACCGGCAGCATCAGGATCGCGACCAGGGCGCTGCGGACATGCAACAGGAACACGATGCAGACCAGGGCGACGACGACGCTCTCCTCGAACAAGGTATGCTTGAGCGTATCGATCGCCGCATAGATCAGATTGGACCGATCGTAGACCGGCACGATCTCGACCGATTTCGGCAGGCTGCTCGCGATCTCCTCGAAGCGCTTCTTGACGTTCTCGATGACATCGAGGGCGTTGACGCCGAACCGCTGCAGCACGATGCCGCTGGCGACCTCGCCCTCGCCGTTCAGCTCGGCGATGCCTCGCCGCTCGTCAGGGCCAAGCTCGACAGCGGCGACGTCCCGCAACAGCACCGGCGTGCCGTTGCTGGTCTTCAGGACGATATTGCCGAGATCGTTGACGCTCTTGATATAGCCCCGGCCGCGGATGACATACTCGAACTCGGAAAGCTCGACGGTGCGGCCGCCGACATCGGCATTGCTGGCACGGATCGCCTCACGGATCTTTGCCATGCTGATGCCACGGTCGCGCATGCGCTGCGGGTCGAGCACCACGTTGTACTGCTTGACGAAGCCGCCGATGCTGGCGACCTCGGCAACGCCTTCGGCCTTGGCCAGCGCAAACTTCAAATTCCAGTCCTGGATCGTGCGCGTATCCGCAAGGTTCAGCTCCTTGGACATCACCGCATATTGGTAGACCCAGCCGACGCCGGTCGCGTCGGGTCCGATGGTCGGGGTGACGCCGGCCGGAAGCCTGGACGACGCGCCGTTGAGGAATTCCATCACGCGCGAGCGCGCCCAGTAGATGTCGGTGCCATCCTCGAAGATCACGTAGACAAACGACACGCCGAAGAAGGAGAAGCCGCGGACCACCTTCGATTTCGGCACGGTCAGCATCGCCGTCGTCAGCGGATAGGTGACCTGGTCCTCGATCACCTGCGGCGCCTGACCGGGATATTCGGTGTAGACGATAACCTGCGTATCGGAGAGATCGGGGATCGCATCAAGCGGAAGATGGACCAGCGCATAGAATCCGGCAGCGGCCGCGAAACCGGTGCCGAACAAGACGAGCAGCAGGTTGCGCGCCGACCAGGCGATGATGCGGGCGATCATTTGCGATCTCCCATCGCGCCGGCGTCAAAGCCCTTCAGCGCCGCCTTCAGATTGCTTTCCGCATCGATCAGGAAGGTGGCGGAGGTGACCACCGCCTCGCCATCCGCAAGCCCTTCCCGCACTTCGATATAGCCGCCACCGCGACGGCCAAGCTTGACCGGCCGCGGCTCGAAGCGCCCCTCCCCCTTGTCGACGAGAACGGCTTGCCGGCTGCCGGCGTCGAGCACCGAACTGTCGGGCACCGCCAGGACGGGCGCGGCGTCCGCCGTGTCGATGTCGGCATCGACATACATGTCCGGCAGCAGCACGGCATCGGGATTGGCGAGTTCGACCCTAATGCGAACGGTGCGGGTATCGCGATTGACCTGCGGATAGACGATCGCGATCTTGCCGGCGAACGTCCGGCCGGGAAAGCTGCGCGCGCGGACGGCCACCGACTGCCCGACCGCGACGGCGCCAAGATCGCGTTCGGCGACGTCAATCAGCGCCCAGACGAGCGAGGTGTCCGCGATGCGGAACAGCACATCGCCGGGATTGGCGCGCATGCCTTCGATCGCGTTGCGCTCCAGCACGATCCCGTCGCGCGGCGCCGACCAGTTGATGGTGACCGGCGCTGTCCGCGTCCTCTCCATCTCCGCGATGACAGGCTCCGGCACATCGAGATTGACGAGCCGCTGGCGCGAACCGCGGCCATACATCTCGACACCGCCGACCACCTTGGAGGTGATCGTCGCAAGATATTCCGCAGCAGCCGACGCGACGGCCGAGCTGTAAATGTCCATCAGCGGCTGGCCGGCCTTGACGCGGGTACCTGTGGTGACGTCGGCGACCTTCTGCACAAAGCTCTCGGCGCGCATCGCGACGACCGAGACGCGGCGCTCATCGAGCTGGATCGTGCCGGGCGCCTTCACGGCGACGCGGATCGCGCGCCGTTCGACCGGCTCGGACTTGACGCCCGTGCGCTGGATCCTGCCCGGCGACAGTTTTACGGCGCCGTCGTCGGTGTCGTCGCCTTCGTAGACGGGGATGTAGTCCATCCCCATCGAATCCTTCTTCGGCATCGGCGAGGTGTCGGGCAGGCCCATGGGATTGCGGTAGTAGAGGATTTTCCGCGAGGACGGCGCCTGCTGCGGCGGCTTCGCCTGCGATGCGGCCGCACGATCGTCGTCGTAGACCGGCAGATAGTCCCGCCCGCGGTCATCCTTGTTCGGACCCGATGACCACAGCGGCGCGCCGCTGGGATCGCGATAATAGAGCGGCGTTCGGTCCGCGGCCGATGCGCTCGGGGCAAACTCCCCGTTCGAATAGCTGTCAGCGATCAAGCCAAGGCCAGAGCCCAGCGCAACGGCCGTCAGAAGACGCAGCGTTTTCATGGCGTGTCTTTCGCGCACCCGGGAGCGCGCGTCCGTGTGAATGGAGAGGGACTATCGGGCGCCGACTCGCAGCGCCCGATGGTTCACTTGGTCGCCGTGACGATCACCTTGCCGGTGACAGTCTCAGCTTCGCCCTGCACCTTCGCGGACAGCGTCATCTGGTAGCGGCCGGCCATCGGCAGGTCCGTCCTGAAGGCGTACACGCCCGGCTCCTTCGACGGCAGCGGCGCAACCGCCGATTCCATCTCGGCCATGCCGTCGGGCGCCATATCGACGCGAGTCTTGAAGATCACCGCGTCCGGCACCGGCTTGCCTGATAGCTTGTTGGTCAGGCGAACGGCGAGCGTGACGTCATCGCCCTTCTTCATCTCCGCCTTGATGGGCTCGAACGTGTAGTCGCCCGCGCCCGCCATCGCGGCGGAAGCGGCAAGCGAAACGATGGCGGCAAGAGCCGCCGTCTTGAATTTGGAAAGCATCTTTCTGTCCTCATGAATTGATCTTCCGCCGTAGCGCAGGGCGCGCGCGCGTCAGTCGTCGTCGCGAGCAGCGGTCATCGCTTGCCGCTCACGTCTCAGGCTTTGCGGGATCAGATTCGAGGAGGTCGGAAGGGAGGACTGCCGCCACGGTAAGAGGCGACCTGATCCTCAGGAAGGACCATCTTGCCGGCGAGGGCAGCGAGATATGCAAAGGCGACCGGCCTGATGTCAGCGAGCATGATGATCCCGCCGACGCAGCAGAAGCCCATACCGCATTTGGCGCCGCCGGTATGAGAGCCCGTTTCCTTCATGTCGGGACAGCAATCGTCCATCGACATGTCGGCATCGCCGCTCATGTGCATGGTTGTCTGCATGTCGTCCGACGACATCGCGATGCTAGACGCGGACGCGCCAACCGGCAGCATCGCCAAGGATATGGCGATGACGAAGGCCAGTAGGGTACGGACAAACTGCATCGAAACGACGTGCCTCTCGGGCCGGGACCACGGCCTCAGTACCATATCCGGGCCGGGAAACCAGTCATTGATTATGATCAAGGGTTCGTGACCGAGGCAGAGATCGCCGTGCGCCGCTTTCCGCTCATACGAAACCGCCCCTGACACGGGTCAAGGGCGGTTTCAAAACAAGAGGGATCAGTGGCCGGTGCCCGGCTTGGTGGTTTTCGGCGGCTTGCCGTCTTCCATCCGACCTTCGTTGCGAAGATCACGGCCCTCCTGGGCCTTGCGCTGGCTGTTCGGATCCTTGCCGTGCTCGTTCATCTCTTCCTTGATGTAGCCGGCGCCTTCCTTGATCTTGCCTTCAACGCTCATGACGTTCTCCTTCGATATGGGAGTTAACGCGTGGGCGAAGCTGGCGTTCCGCCGCTGCAGATCCTGTGACCTGGGAACGCAAGGGCCTATGCTGCGTTACGCAACAAATGAGCCAGGTCCGACGAAGAATACGGCAGGAGAAGACGTTGAGCGAAAGGCTCGCGGAGGCTGCGCGCGAAGCCCGCGCGCAGGCGCAGCTTCTGCCGGATGGACAATTGCGAGATGTTCTCCTGGAAAAGGCGCGCCAGTACGAAGCGCAAATACCGCTCAATGCATTTCTGGGACAGCGATGATCAATCCGGACTGCCGTGCTTATGGCCGGTCTCATCGCCGATAAGAATCAGCGTCCGACGCCCCCGACCAGCCGCGGCTGGCGGCTTGCGCGCGCCTTCTCATTCATCACGGCGCGCAGCCATTCGCGAAAGCTGACGACCTCCGGGCAATCTGCGGTGCCCTCGGGGGCGATCAGCCAGTCGCCAAGCCCTGTCCCCTCGGTGACCCTGTCACAGCGGTAACCAGGATGATGGCCGAGGCTGCGGGCGATCAGGAGATCGACCTTGCCCTCGACCAACTCATGCAGGCCGGCGGGCTGGAGCACGCGCAAGCCGATCTCCGCATGCGCACTCCGAAATGCCGCGAGATCAAGACGGCGCAGATCAAGGCTGGCGTGGACGCCCAGCTGCAATAGCACCGCACCTTCGGGCTTCAATTGCGAGGTCGCCTCCGCGATGTGGCGAAAACCTGCGGACACGCCGGGCAGATAGGCCTGACCTGCCGCGGTCAAAACGAGTTGCTTATGCAGCCGCTCGAACAGCTGCACGCCGAGGCGCGCCTCCAACGCCTTCACCTGCTGCCCAACGGCGGCGGGCGTCACGTGCAGCTCGTGCGCAGCCAGCTTGAAGCTGAGATGCCGCGCGGCGGCTTCAAAAGCACGGAGCGCGTTGAGTGGCGGAAGGGCATAGGTCATCGCGGTGCAAGTTTGACACCGATGGGCGGTCGTCTTGCAATAGATTTTCTTGCGCTGAACTGCAGGAATGATGCTTTGCGCAGCAATGATGTCGCCGGATACGGTCGGTCCGCAACATCAGGAGATCCCCCTTGGCCGAGATCCATCCCTTCTACGAACAGCATCGCGGCGCAATGGAATCCGCCATGCGCCAGCGCCTCGACCTGGCCGGGCCGATGCTGCACGAGCGCACGCATTTGTCCGACGTCGACGCCGTCAGGCAGGAGGTGATGGACGATTTCGCCATCGTGCTCACGCAGATGCCCTATGTCGGCGGCGCAGCCAGCCGCATGAGCGATTTTTTCATCCGCCTCACCGGCTTCATGGCCATCAGCCGCGTGCTGCGGCGGCACGGTGTGCCGGTGCCCGTGATCGGCGAGATCGAGCGGCAGACCTACAAGGCGCAGTTGCTCACTGAGCCGGAGGCGGAACGCCTCGCCGCGGGAGATCAGTTCATGTCGCCGGAGAACCAGGCCTTGCTGCGCGAGCAGGCGGCGAAGAGCACGAGCGAGAGCCATCAGGCCGCATTTCCGGAGGATTTTGTCTACGATTTCGTCGAGCCCGCGCCGGGTGACAAATTTGAATTCGGAATCAACTACCGGGCCTGCGGCTTCTGCAAATTCGCCGGCCGCCACGGCGACGAGGAGATCCTGCCGAATATTTGCGGGCTCGATTTCGACGCCTATGCCACGCGCGGCATCCGTCTGGAACGGACGCAAACACTCGCCGGCGGCGCGAGCCACTGCAATTTCCGCTTCTCGCGATTGCAACATGACTGATGACGTCGCACGGGACCCGCGTCGCGCGTTCGTGAGCCGCGCCAAAGCGCGATGAAATGAGGATTTGATTGCCGCAACGACGGAGGTGGGCTCCCGCTCGCCGGAGAGAGTCGGGGAGAGGGTTTTTCCGCAACGGGACAATCCCCAGGAGGGGAAAGCCCTCACCCGGCGCTTCGCGCCGACCTCTCCCGCAAGCTGGAGAGGTGAACAAGCCGGCGCAATCGATTCAATCTCCATTCCGCTTTAATGCGCGCCGCAGCGCCGGCGCGCAAAGCCCCGCAACCAGTCCAGCCGCCGGCGCAACCAGCAATAACTATCCGAGCAAGCCCTTCAGGCCGGCATAGATCGAGCCCACCGCGGTCGCGGCGACGCCGGCCAGCGGGCCGATGGTCTGCATCAGGTCCTGAATCAGGCGGGCGCGGCGGCGGAGCTGTTCCTCGCCGACATGCTGCCCGAGCAGGCGCGCCATCTTGAAGGCGAACGCATTGGGCTTGCCGCCCTGGCCCAGGACGCGCGGCAAGACCTGAAAGATCACGACCCCCAATATGTTTCCGGACACGAAGGCGAGCAGGATGCTCGCGCCATATTCGAACACTTCGCGCCACTCGACCCACACCGTCGGCAGGATCGGAACGTCGTCGTGAAATCCGGTCACCGTCAGCATCGCCTGGATGCTGACGCTGGCGAGCAGCAGCGCCAGCACGAACGCCCCCCATGTCGAGACCCGATGCAGGGGATAGGCTGCGAACCCGAACAGCAGCGGGATGACGATCGAGGCGATGCGGAGCGGAATTGGCGACAGATTGAAGGTGATGGTGATTAGAACATGCGCGAGCGTGAGCAGGACGGACGGAATGACGACGTAGAGAACGGCATGCGTCCCGTAATAGCGCAGCGGATTCTTGTAGCGCTCGAGCCGGACATTGACGCGATCGAGATCGCGCCTCAGCCTGTCCAGCTCGGCAACGATGTCGTCGATCTCCAGCAGCGTCGGCCGCACCACGCGCAGATCACGCGAGCAGTGCTTGCACGCGATGGCCTCGTCCTTGATCGTCTCGGCGCAGAATGGACACTCCATCGTCAGCGCGACGTCCTGCGCCGCATGATGGTCTCGATCTCGTCTCTGGCGCGCGCCAGCTCATCGCGCAGCTGGTCGCGCTTGCGCAGGAGATCGTCGCGCTCGGCAATCAGTGTCGCCGGCACGGCGATGTCGCGCGAACAGGACGCACAGACCAGCGCGCGATCGGCATTCTCGGCCTGGCAGTAGGGACACATCACTTGGGTGCGACCTTGAGGGTGAAGATGGCCGTGCCGGGTCGCCCGTCACTGTCCTTGATGTCGACCCGCATGGTGTAATCGCCGGGCGGCAATTCCGCGTCCAGCATGTTGATGCCGTCGGCCTGGACGAACGGCTTGATGCGGGGCGTCAGATCGACGTTCGGCGTGCGGAGGAAGATCACCTTGACCGATTCCGGATCGATCTTGGCCCCGCCGAACGACTCGAATTTCAGTTGCAGCTTCAAGGGAGAGGCGACGGACTCTCCGGGCGAGACGACCTCCACCTTGGGACCGCGCAGGATGCCGCGCCGGTCAGCCGCGACCGCGCCCTTCGGTGGCGGCAGTTTTGCTTCTTCTTCCGTGATCAGTTGTGTCGCCCGCGAGGTTCCTGAAAACAACAAACCAGCGGCAACAAGCCCAAGCCAGATATCCCGCGTCATTGTCCTTCCAACCTTCCCCACGTCAATCATCGCACGCCGCCATCACCGATGATCGTATACGGCGCCCAGAACAGCGGGTGCGCGTAGGCGAACTCGGTCTTGCCCTCGCCGTTCAGGTAACCGGGACCATCGACCAGAGCCATCATTGCCTGCCGCAGCGCTTCGCTCCGCGACAATTTTGCATCGTCGGCCTGCCGCTTGAACAGATCGGTCACGAGCTGGCGGGCCGATTGCGAATGCACCGACCAGTTGGTGACCAGCAGCGCGCGCGTTCCCGCATAGAAGAACGCGCGGCCAAGACCGGAGGCCGCCTCGGCACCGGCGCCTGCCCCGGCGCCGGTATTGCAGGCGGACAGGATCACCCAGTCGGCGTCGAGCTTCAGGCCCAGGATCTCCTCCATGGTGAGGAGGCCGTCTCCGCCCTCGCCCGTCACCGCCGGCGACGACAATGCGAGAGCGGGCTGCGTCAGGCCGTTGAGCTCGCCCGGCACGAGACCGTGGGTGGCGAACGCCAGAATCCTGAAGCCGGAGAGATTCATCGTCTTCACCGCGCTCTCGGTCGCATTCTTGCCGAGGAACAGCACCTTGGAGGGATCCGCCTGCAAGGCCAGCGCGATCGATTTGAGCTCGTCGGCCGTATCAGGGAGACGAGGCAAGAGCCCGAGCTCGGCGCTGTCGACGCCTTCGAGCTTCGGGCTGCTGCGACGCTTCAGCGGCATGCCGCGGGTGACATTGCCGCCGACATCGGCGACCTGCACCTTGCCGTCGGCGCTTTCTGCCTCGGCCTGCTGATCCTTGTTGAAATAGGGATCGCCGAATGCCACGAGATCGCCGCGGCCGGGCTTGCCGGGCGGCAGCTGCCGCAGCGTGCGCAGCGCCGCGGCCGATGGCACGGTCGAGACGGCATGGGTCCGCGCCAGCCACGGCACGTTGCGATAGCCGACGAACAGCGGATCCTCCTCCACAGCCACCTCTGCGGGTGCGGTCGGCAGCAGCGACAGCGGCAGCAGGCCGAGCGCGCCGTTGGTCACCACGATCAGGTTCTTGGCGGGCTTCCATCCGCTCTCGACCGGCTTGAGCAACAGCTCGTAGAGCTCATAACCGAGCTTCAGGTCGAATGGCGGAATGTCCGAGATCATCGCCGCCTGCGGCTCCAGCGCCTCGCGCAGCTTGCGGACCTTGGTCTCGATGTCGCCGCCCCTGGCATTGACGGCGGCAAAGGCCACCGGGCCCGATTTCGGCACGGCCCAGACGAAGCTGCCGTTCTGGCCGAAATAGAACGACAACATCGCTTCGTTGTCGGCGAGCGTGGCGCGGATCTCGGCAACGCTCGGCGGCTTCGGCGAAACCAGATCGGCATAAACAGGGAATTTCTGCTTGATCTCCTGGCGCGCCTTGTCGCGTTCACCGCGCAAGGCCGCGATCGACGCCTGGATCTGCTGCGCCCCCTTCTCGTCGCGCTCCGCCGAGGGAATGGCGAGGACGTTGTTGAGCGTGCCGAGCTGGGCGTTGACCTGTTTTGTCAGATCCTGCTCCTTGCGCACGAGCTCGGCCAGCGCGGGATCCTTGGCGGCGGCACGCGCGCTTGAGGCCGCGAGCGCCTGCTGCACGGAGCGGCCACGGATGGCATCGGCAAGACTGAACGTCTCCTCGCCCACGGCGCCGCTGGTGCCCTCGGCCCGCGCGAGCAGCAGCAGGTAGCTCTCGACGATGGTCTGCAGCCGCTGGCTGCGCGCGGCCACCACGGTCGTGTTCTCGTCGTCGGCGTTCTCGTTCGCATTTGCCATCATGATCGGAATGGCGGCCTTGAACTCCCTGATGGCGTCGGTATCGCGCCGTGCGCGCATCAGGCCGATCGCCAGGGTGCCGCGCGCCGACGCGGCATCGAAATGGTTCTCGCCGACCCGCCCGACCTGCTTCTTGACCAGTTGCTCGGCGGCGGCGATGCCGGCGTCGAGCTGGCCGGAATTGTAGAGCGCCAGAATGCGCGCTGGATTGAGCTCGATGACCTGGCGGCGCTGCGGATCCCAATTGGCGACCGCCTTGTCGATCCGCGCAAACAGGTCGCTGGCTTCGGCATTGTTGCGCCGCAGGTTGAGAATGCCGGCGAGCTGCGACAGCAGCTGCACGGTCGATTGCGAGTCTTCCGGCACGCCGACCGTCTTGTTGATCTCCAGCGCGACGCGGCCAAGCTGCTCCGCTTCCTCGTAACGGCCCTCGTCGACCAGGATGCCGGCCAATCCCATCACATAACGCGGCGTCACCGGATTGTACTTGCCGGTGTCCTTCAGGCGCGACAACAGCGCCCGGCGCGCGTCGACCTCGGCTTCGGCGAGCCTGCCCTGCCGCGCCTTCATGCGCGCCTGGCTCAGAACCAGATAGTCGATGGTCTGCAAGACGACGGTTTCAGCGGGAGGATTGTCCGACTCCATCACGGCCTTCATGCCGGCGCGCTTGCGCTGCTCGGCCAGACGATAGGAGGCTTCGGCTTCCTTGAACTGCCCGCGCGCCTCGAAGATCATGGCGCGGGTGCTCTCGATTTCTCCCTCCCAATTCTGCCCCATCTTCGCATAGGAGGCGCGCCATGCGGGGAGGCCGCTGGTGCGAGCCTCCTGGATCCCGGCCAGGCTGCGGCGCAGATAGGCTTCGGCCTGCGGGATGTCGCCCATTTGAATGAGAATGCCTGCGATCGAGCGATTGGCGTTGAATAGATACCCCTTTGCGCCCGGCGCGGTGGCGACCTCGCGCAACTGCCTCTGCATGATCTCGAGTGCGCGCTTCGGATCGCCGGCGTTCGAATATTGCAGGGCGGCAAGCTGTGTCAGCCGACCCATCATGTTTGCGCTGATGGCGCCGCGTCCGACCTCGATGGCCTTGTTGGCGTCAGCGATGGCTTCGGCAAGCCGTCCGAGCTGGGCGCGCGCATTGGCGCGATCGAAATAGAACTGGGCGAGATCCTCGCGGGACTCCTTGCCCGTGGGCGTCGAATCCGCGTCCGCCTTCAGCTCCGCAATCAGCTTCTCGTTCGGCTTTTCGCTGTCGAGGATCGCGGTGATGTCGGAGATGGTGCGCGGCGGCGCGATGAAATCCTTGGGCAGCGCAGTCCCCGGCGCCAGCTTGGGCGCCTCTTCCTTCGGTACCTCGACCGCGACATTGGCGCGGCCGTTGGCGGCATTGAGCGCCGCCATCACGCAGGCTTTGACCTGCGGCGAGGCCTTGGCGCGGCATGCTTCCCGATCGGCACCGCCGCCCGCATGCATGCAGGCCTGCACGATCGGCTTGCCGACGGTCATCCTGCAATTCTCGATTGCCGCCTCCTTGGTCAGCGCGGCAGCCGTCCCGGTCGATCCCAGCAGGAGGGCAAGGACCAGAAGTTTTCGCGAAGGCGTGGAATTTCGACGGGTGTCACGCAGCGTCCCGGAACTGTTGCTCATCCCAAAAGACCTTCGTGCAAAATGACTTAGATAACAGCCCAATCCTATCGATATGGCTTGGGAGAACAAGCGCCAATCAGGGCTGTTCGACCATATGCTGAACGGCAAGGGCTGCGGCGGGTACAGGTTCCTGGGGCACCCGTGCCGGCGGACCGCGGGTTATCGGGCTGGTTGCTGCTGCGGATCTCGCAAAGCGAAGCGGACGTGCCAGAATGGACGGCAGCGGCCTGGGATACCGAAGCTGTCTACCGCAGGGCAACAATCGCCCCCAACACCTTGTTCTCGAATGTGCTTCATGAAGGCGGGCTGCCGTGGTGCTTGACTGCCTCCCTGTCAGCTTCCAACGATTCGATGGCACATCGGATCATGACCAAGCTGAGTGCTTCCATTCCCGGCGATATCAGGCGACGGAGCTGTTCAATTTCAATCTCGATCTGATCGCACCTACTGCACACGTGCATCCCGCAGCTTGGAGGCGGGAGCAATCGCTCTCAGTCACCGATAATAGCCCGGGGTCCGAAAAGGTGATGACCCTCAAAGCCGCCTCTTCGACAACGTTCCCAAACGCAGTCAAAAAATTGCTCTCGTCAGCCGCGGTATCGCTGCAGGAGCGTCACCGCAAACAAAAACGCCGCCCGCTTAAATAGAGCGCAGGCGGCGGGTTACCAGCCCCGGGAGGGTGAGAGTAAAATCCCGATGAAGGTTGGTCTCGACGTCACGTACAAAAGTTCATCGCGTCGGGCAAAGCCGCTGCGAACCGAGCGTGCTTATTGGCGCTGCCGATCTCTGAGCAATTGGCCGATCGCGCGTTGAGCTGCGGTGATGGCCTCCGCTCGGTCGAAGGCGATTCCGGTTTTGGGGGACCGACCATCTCGCTCAAACGACCATTTCCAGCCTGACGGATTGATCGTCTGGACGACCGTGTATTCAATGCCCTGATGTTCCATGCGCTATCATAGCTCCCGCGAGCGGCGAACCTCAGCAACCGCGGCATATGTTCTTCAGCTTTGCGGCGGTTCGGGCCTCTTCCACAAGGAAGGGGTCTTTGTATCCCGACGACGCGGCGATACCGTTTTCGGCAGGTTTCGTGATCTTTGGTGGAAACGCCGCATCGTAACAGGAGAGTCGCGCACTGGTGCTCTCGATCGCACGGCAATTCGGTTCCGCAGCGGAAGCCGCTAACGCGGATTCGCCCGAAGCCGATACAAGCAAGAGGGCCGCTAGCCAGGTGGCTGGTCGAACTTTCTTCACGCCGAAGTCCTATCGCTATTTGCTCTTGCTGGCCCAGGACGGATGCTCGCCGGTCCAGGCCGGAAGAGCATCCCACTCGGACCAACGCATCCGGCGTTCTTCGCCTCCGACCCGCACGAAAACAAAGGGCGCATCCTCTCGGCCCGTTTTCGAGCCGACAAAGATTGCCGGAACCCCGTAGGCATCCCTGATGATCGCGGTGTTTGCCATTGTCGGCTCCCGTCTGGCTGGAACTGGCCCCGGCGCCCCGGTCTGCTGTTTCGACGTGTGCTGATTGAACGGACTTGCCACTATAGATTGGCCGCGACGGCAATCAGCAATACGAGAAAGATCGGCACCAACAACGGTGGTACAAGCCACTCACGAATGTCGAACTTGTCGGGATTTGACATCTCTCCGCCTCCTCTTGGGCTCAGGCGGGAGCGCAACGCTCTCAGTCACCGATAACAGCCACGAAGCGCGCGGTGATGCCAGTTGTCTAGCAGTCTTCTCGCCAACTAGCGAGATCAATCTCAAACAATCGGCGCCGCGGGGCGAGCGCCTTACGCAAGCTCATCAGTCCACACCTTGAAGCTGACGAGCGTGCTGGGTCCGAAAGTCTGGGTAATCGGAACATCTGCCGCATCGCGGCCGTGAGCGATCAGCACGCGACCAATTCGCGGAGTGTTGTTGCGCGGATCGAAAGTATACCAGCGACCGCCAAGATAAGCTTCGAACCAGCCTGCGAAGTCCCCGGGGGCGTGGGGCGGCGGGATGCCGATGTCGCCGAGATAGCCGGTGCAATAGCGCGCCGGAATGTTCATGCATCGGCAGAATGCAACAGCAAGATGGGCATAGTCGCGGCAGACGCCTTTGCCCTCGTTGAATGCTTCCCATGCCGTCTTTGTGGCGCGCGCGTGCTCGTAGCCGAACGCGACGTGATTATGCACGAAATTGCAGATCGCCTGGACCCGTGGCCAGCCCGGCGGGGCTTTCTCGAACAGCTTCCATGCGATGTCGGAAAGACGATCGGTTTCGCAATAGCGGCTGCCAAGCAGATAAACGATGGTATCAGGTGGCAGATCCTCAACCCGATATTGCGTGGCGGAAGGCGCGATCACGTCAGGCAACCCGCTGTCGCGCAATGTCCCGTTGGCCGAAAGACGCATGCGGCCGGCAGGCGCGACGAGCCGACTGCACCAGTTTCCGAAGCCGTCGCGATAGGGCGTGATCGGTACGGAAGGCTCGGTGATGAGGTAATCCGGCACAATGACGTCGGATGCCCGGGTAAAATGCGTGCCGACCACAGCAATCAACGGTGTGACTTGCTCGAAGTCGTAGATCATTTCGAAGCCAACACCGATTTTCATGCTTGGGGCCTGACTCCGACTGCACTGGCTCGAATTGCCGTGCCGATGTTGTGTGCTAGCAACGGCGGCTGCCGATCCGCTATTTCAAAGTGGCGGCTTCCTTGACGACGGCCGAAATCGAGCTGCCAGACTAGCGAACGACGCTGGTCAACTGTTCATTCGACACCTTGAGCCGCTTGCGACAAGCTCGAATGCTTGTGCAGGACCCTGACCTGCACCTTATCTCTTAAATCCAGCGAGTTGCAGAAAAAGATCGGCTTGTGTCCGTTCATGCGTTTCTTTGGCGATGAGGGGATCGGCAGGATCGCGACCAGCGGGCGTCACGCCACCCCGGCCGCGATGGTGACCGCGATCCGCGCTCAGCCCTTCGAGACGACCGCGCGGCCATAAGGCGGCTGCGAGATGACAGGCGGATTGGCGGTTTGCGCGGCGAGTTCGCCGATCAGGCGGTCGGCGTCGGCGGCCATGCCGTCCGGCGCCTGGATCACCAGCCGCTCCAGCGCCCAGCGATAGGACGAGACGCGCTGCTCGAGGCTTTGCTGCACCCACTGGACGATCAGCGAGTTCTCCTGCATGCGCGCGACGGCGTCCGCCTTTTCCTGTGGCGACAGGGCGGAGACGCGCGCCATGCTGGCGTCCCGCTTCCTGTCGAGATCGATGACGCGGATCGCGCAGGCAAAGAACGGCTCGAAGCGGGTGATATCGTTGCGCACGTCCTCGATCAGCTGCGCATAGCGCGAGGCGTGCGAGCGATGCGGCTCGTCGATCAGCGTACGGCCGTACATGGTGCGGTCGAACACGACCTTCTGGCGCCACGGTGCCGGCAGGGCCTTGTAATCGCCGAACACGCTCTTCCAGGCCGGCCGGGACAGCGGCGGCTCGATCATGGGATAGGCGAGGTCGCGAAGCTGGCGCTCCTCGTCGGTCAACTGGAATTGGGAGGACTTCAGTCCGAGGCTCCCGGTGGCCTCAAGGCCGAGCCAGCCGTGCATATCGTCGCTGCGCATGTCGGCGCGGGTGCGGCCGAAATCACCGCCGCTGCAGCCAGCGAGCGCGGTGCCCAGGGCTGCGAACAGAATGGCCGATCGAATGGTGCGGATCTGATGGATGGAGCCCGGCATTGCAAAAGCCGCAATTCAGCGGCGACGGCGGCGGCGCCCCGGCGCGGTGCCCTGCTCCGGTCCACGGTCGCCGCTGGTTTCGTCGCTGTCGCGCTCGATGCGGATGACGGGAAGGATCAGGATCGTTCCCATGTCCGCGCGCGGTGTGACGTCCCCCGACGAGCCCACCCGGCGACCGGCCGGAAATTCGATGATGGTCCCCATGTCAGCTCTCTCAACTGCCGCGCGGCCGAACGCGCCCCAGCAACATGGGGGTCATTAGGATCAGTTTATGGTTAACGGGGTGTAAACACGGCTCTCGGACCGTAACCGCACGGACCATTGCCTCGCCGCCGTCCCGCAGCGAGACGAGATAGCTTGAATTGAGCGGGTTTGCTTCACATTTCGTTTTCCTTAAGCAACCTTTAAAGGAACCCTTGATAGGCTGAGACGACAGTTCTTCCGAAGTTGCGTACGCCTCCATGACCAAGTCGCTGTTTCCCGGATTCGACGGGCTGATGACACTCTCCCGCCGCGAGGGCGTCGATGTTCGCCCCACCCTGCTGCGCGTGTTGACCGATCTCTATGTCCAGGCCAGCACCCACACCGAGGACGAGCAGCGTCAATTCATCGAGCTTGCGACGCGGCTGATCGATCAGGTCGACGACGCGACGCGCGCGGCCGTCAAGGCGAAGCTTGCGATCTATCCGCACACGCCCGTGCCCGTGCTGCAAAAGCTCGGCCTGGTCGCGGCGCAGGAAGGCCGCCGCGTGCCGCTCGCGCGCACAATCCCGGAAGCTACGCTTGCCCCCTCGCCCGCCCGCGCGCCGACGGACACGGAGGCGCACATGGCCGCCAACATGGCGATGCAGCCGAAGGAAGCGGCCGAGATCCACGACACGTTCTTCAGCGCCGATGCGAGCCAGCGCGCGCTGATGCTGCAAAACCTGGCGCAGACGCCGCTGAAGGCCGCGCCGCGGATTCCGACCGTGCATGCCAAGCGCGCGATCCAGGTCCTGGAGATGGCGGCGATCGCGGGCGATGTCGACAGCTTCACCTACGAGCTCGGCGACACGCTGATCCTGCCCTCGCGCGTCGCAACCCAGATCGTCGAGGACGCCGGCGGCGAGGCGCTCGCGGTTGCCGCGCGCGCGCTCGACATGCCGAGCCCGAACTTCCAGCGTATCCTGCTGTTCTTCAAGCCCGCGATCGGCACTTCCGTGAACGAGGTCTATCGGCTGTCGCGGCTCTATGACCGCATCAGCGACCGCTCGGCGCTGGTGATGCTCGCCGCCTGGCGCGGCTCGACGCTCGCCGTCACGCGCACGAAATATCAGCCGTCGCTGCATGACAGCGACCGGCAGCGCGCACGCGGCGCGTCCAGCCCGTCGCGGCCGAGCGTGCAGCCGGGATCGAGCCCGGCGGTGCGCACGGGCTCAGGCGGGGCGTCGGAGCGATAACGCCTGCCTCTTCAGGCACCGACGTTTGGTAACGTACCGCGCTCTAACCACGTCATTGCGAGGAGCTCTTGCGACGAAGCAATCCAGAATTCCTCCGCGGAAAGATTCTGGATTGCCTCGCTGCGCTCGCGATGACGGTGAGGATGGATCAGGTCTTCGCCAGATCAAGAAAGTGCCGCCCGGCGCGGTCTTCGGTCTCGACGATCCAGGCATCCGGATCGAAGCGGAGCTCCTTGGTCAGGCGTTCTTCGACGGCAGACTCAGGCACAGGCTGTGGCGCAATCGGCACGAAGAAGCGATCGACCGGGCGGCCGTCGTCATAAGAGGTCTGCGGAGCCGGCACGTAAAGCATCGCGTTGCCGTCCAGCAGCGACACCTTGACGAACACCGCGCCCGCCTCCTCGGCGCCGCGATGGCGCACCGCGCCGAACACGCCCTCGGTCTGGCACCGGCGCAAGTAAGCTGAGACCCAGATATTCGATTTCAAACGCATGGACGCACGATAGGCGAGTGCCGCGCGCGGCACCAGCCTTCAAACTTCGCGAAACGATGACGATTATTCGACGGGATGACCGATCGCGGCGGCGAGCTCGCGCAGCAGGCGGTCCGACACCTGGCCGGTGACGGGCATCTTGTGCTGGCGCTCGAAGGTCTGGATCGCCGACTGGGTCTCGCCGCTCATCGTGCCGGTGATCTTCAAATTGCCATAGCCGTATTCGGACAGCGCGCGCTGCACGCCGGCGAGGCGACGCGCCGCCGGACTCTGCTGCGGGATCGGCGCCGGCGGCCGCGCGACGGCAACCGAGGACGGGGCCGGCGTCGGTGCCGTGGCCTTGATCACCAGATTGGTCATGGGATCGCCCGAGCGCGGCGTCGAGGCGGTCGTCTCGGCGGGTTTCTCCGGCGCCCTCTCGGCAGGCTTCTCGGCCGGCTTCTCGGCCGGTTTGGGCTCGACGCGAAACTCGGTCGCCTTCGGCTCGAGCGGCGAGGTATCGGCGCCGACGGGGCGCGGCCGCGGCATGGGGCTCGAGAGCGACGCCGGCGACGGCGCAGGAAGATTGATCACGGTGCCGAACATCGGCGCCGGATGCCGGCCGGTCTGCAGGAACAGCGCGTTGGCGACGATAGCGCTGATGGCGGCGGCGGCGACGAGGCCGGCCAGCGTGTCCTTGGGACTATGCAAGAGCACGCGCAAGACGAGGTTGCGCTCGGTCTCGACATCGATGACCGCAGCCTTGGCCTTGGCGCCACGGCGGCGCGGAGCGGCTTCGTCGTTGGCAGACTTCTTAGGCACTTTTCTTCACCAGAGCAGGTTGGTCCTGAACGTCATGACGCAGCACCGGCGTCAACGTCGCGATCTTGCTCGCCACCGGCTTTGCTTGCGGCGGCGTGTAGACGAGCGGCAGCTTGACCGTGACGGCGGTGCCCTCGCCGAGCTTGCTTTGTACCGTCAATTCGCCGAGATGCAACGCCACCAGGCTCTTCACGATCGAAAGCCCAAGGCCAGTGCCTTCGTGCCGGCGCTCATAGGTCTTGCCGCACTGGAAGAACGGCGCGCCGATGCGCTTGAGGTCGTCGGGCGCGATGCCGACGCCGGTGTCGCTGATGCGCAGGGTCAGCTGCGAAGCCGATGCCGACGCCGATACCGTGACCTGGCCGCCGCGCTCGGTGAACTTGACGGCGTTGGCGACGAGATTGAGCACGATCTGCTTGAAAGCGCGGGGATCGCCGGTCATCACGGGCAGATCCTGCGGCGCATCGGTGATGAGGTCGATGCCGCTCTCGCGCGCCTTGAGCGCGAGCAGATTGCAGCAATGCATCAGCGCGGCGCGCGGCGCGAACGGCTCGGAGGCGATCTCGAAATTGCCCGATTCCATCTTCGACATGTCGAGGATGCCGTTCACCACCGACAGCAGATGCTGGCCGGAGGCGTTGATCAGCTCGGCATATTCCTTGCGCTGGCCTGCGGCCAGCATCAGGGTCTGCTCCTGCGCGATCATCTCGGAGAAGCCGATGATGGCGTTGAGCGGCGTGCGCAGCTCATGGCTCATGGTGGCGAGGAAGCGCGTCTTGGCGGCGTCGGCGGCTTCCGCCGCGCTACGAGCCTGATCGAGCGCCTGCTCCGACAGCTTGCGATCGGTGACGTCGCGCATCACCGCGACGACCTCGAGCTCGGCGGTGAGGTCGCCGTAAGGATTTCTGCGCTGATCCTGGTCGAGCGGGCGGCAGCGCATCTCGACCCAGATGAAGTCGATCTGGCCGCGCTCGGAACCGGTGGGATCGCGCCGCAGCCGGAATTCGACGCTGCGGACCTCGCCACGCGCGGCGTCCGACAGCGCGGTGAGATAGGCCGGACGATCGGCGACATGGACGCGATCGAACAGGCCGTGGCCGAGCAGTTGCGCGACCGGCATGCCGAGCATGGCTTCCGCGGCCGGCGAGATGAACTGCACCGCGCCGTTGCGCTGATGCCGCGAGATCACATCGCTCATGTTGCGCGCGAGCAGGCGATAGCGCTCCTCCTCGCGCGAGAGCAGCGTGACGCTGGTGCGCGCAAGCGACTCGGCGCCGAAAGCAAGGCCCGCGGCATAAAGCGTCGCCGAGGCAACGCCGAGCGCCATCATCACGCCGCGCTGGGTTCCGCTGAGCTCCCCAGAAGGCAGCCAGCCGAGCAAGCTGAGCAGGATCAGGACGGCCGCGCAGGACAATGCGAGCAGCGAGGCGAAGGCCGCGACACGGCGCGAGGCCGACAGGGCGGCCTCCAGGGGAACCACGACCAGCCAGATCGCCGCGAAGGATTCGATACCGCCGGTCGTGGCCGCGATGGCCATGATCAGCCCGGCAAGCGCCAGCGACGACAACACATGGGCGCCCTCATAGCGCCCGGTGCGCGACAGGAACCAGGACAGCAGAATCGGCGCGATCAGCCAGGCGAGGGCCGCGACCTCGATCGCGCTCGGCGCGCCGCGCAGGACAAGATAAACGGGAAATGCGGCAAAAGCGGCCAGGCTTCCAAGAAGCCGCGGCGCCATGAAGGCCCGATGCCGCGCACGCGTCAGCGCATCGTAGCGCGCGGAGGGATGCAGCAGTGCATCGAGACAATCGCGGATGATACTCAAAACTGTCACGGGTCTCGCGCTTCGGCTCACTCGTCAAAAGACGCGCCGGAACGCCTCCTTGTCGTTGAGCCACCGTGTCAGAGCGACCTTAAACGAGTGCTAAGGCGGATCGGCGCGCGGCCGGACGCCGTATTTTCGTTGAGATTTTTAGGCGATTTGGCGATGTCATCATCGGTGATGGTGAACACAGGGTTTCGCCTTGCCCTTCATGGTTTCGAATTGGTGGACGTGCAGGTCCGGGACACCACAGACGGGCCGATCAATCGAAAATTGACGCGACCTCGCCCTGCGAAGTTTTTTGCGTAAATTTTCTGCGAATTAAGCTCAAGGCAATCACTTGCGATTTATCGAGAGTTGCTAGGTCACTGGCGCCGCGCGGAGATCGCCGCGTGCCAGATCTAACTACAGGTCGATAAGATGCGCTTTCTGCTTCGCATCACATTCTGGCTCGGGCTGGTGCTGGTGCTCCTGCCGCGGGACAAGACGCCCGAATCGGGCAAGCTGCCGAACATCGGCGCTGCCGACGCGGTGCAGGCTGCGACCGCGGCCGTCTCCGACATGAGCCAGTTCTGCAAGCGCCAGCCGGCGGCCTGCGAGGTCGGCGGACAGGCCGCAACCATCATCGGCCAGCGGGCGCAGGACGGCGCGAAGAAAATCTACCAGATCATCAACGACAAGAAGGAGCAGATCACCAACGACAAGAATGAGAAGACCGACAAGAAGGCGCCCGACCATACCGGCTCGATTGCGGTGGCAGGCGAAGGCGATGCCATGGCGAGCGAGGCGCCTCGCGACACGCTGACCCAGGACGATCTTGCGTTGGAATGGCGCGGCCCCGAGGCGACGGCGAATTAGGCTCGAATCCTATCGATTTCGACGCCTCGCGTGCCTATATTGGCCTGAACGGGAACCACAGGCCATCAATGACTTCGATCGACGATATCCGCGAGAATTTCGAGCTTCTGGACGATTGGGACGACCGTTACCGGTACGTCATCGAGCTCGGCCGCACCCTGGAACCGATGCCCGAGGCGGAACATTCGGCCCAGAACAAGGTGCAGGGCTGCGTCAGCCAGGTCTGGCTCCAGAAGCTGGTCGAACGCGACGGTGGTGCACCGATCCTGCGGTATCGCGGCGACAGCGACGCGCATATCGTGCGCGGGCTCGTCGCGATCGTGCTCGCGCTTTATTCCGGCCGCACGCCGCAGCAGATTCTCGAGACCGATGCGATTTCCGTGTTCAATGAGTTCGGCTTCCGCGATCACCTGACGCCGCAGCGCTCCAACGGCCTGCGCTCGATGGTGGAGCGGATCAAGACCGATGCGAGAGAGGCGTTGGCGGAGGCGTCTTGAAGAGGCTCCCGTAGGGCGGGTTAGCTGCCGTAGGGTGGGCAAAGCGGAGCGTGCCCACCATTTGCGTGTGACGGAGAGAATACGTGGGCACGGCGCAAGTGCGCCTTTGCCCACCCTACGAGATCCAGCGCGCTGCCCTACTTCCCCTTCTTCCGCTGCTGCTGTCCCAGACCCATCTTCTTTGCCAGTTGCGAACGGGCCACCGCGTAGTTCGGCGCGACCATGGGATAGTCGGCCGGCAGGCCCCATTTCTCGCGATATTGCTCCGGCGTCATGCTGTACTGGGTGCGCAGATGGCGCTTCAGCGACTTGAAGCGCTTGCCGTCTTCCAGACACACCAGATAGTCCGGCGCGATCGACTTTTTCAGCGACACCGCGGGCTTTGCCGGTTCGAGCGGCGCCTCGACGCGGCCCGACGACACCCGCGTCAACGCACCGTGCACCTGGCTGATCAGGTTCGGAATCTCGCCGGCCGGCGTCGGGTTGTTGCTGAGATAGGCCGAGACGATGTTCGCCGTCAGCTCGATGAAATTCTTGCCCGCGGCATCCGACATGGCGCGACCTCTCTCCAATCCGGCTCCGTCGCGCTGCATTGGCGGCGATGAAGTATTCTCTGTCAACAATACGTTTGGCCGAAATACGACGACTGGCGAATATGAGCCGATTACTGATCTGGCGACAATAGCGGCGAGGCTTTACTTGAAATGGGAGATACCTTCAGCCACCGCGCTGGTCGAGATGGGCGCGCAACTCGTCGATCGAGGCAAAGCGCATCATGCCCTCGGGCATCTGCGCCTCGATCGAGCCGTCGGAATAGAGCGAATAGGCCATGCCGTCGACGATGCCGGATTTCAGCACCGTCACCTGCGGCTGTTCGGCTGGCGGCTCGGACGCAGGCGAAGCTGCGGTGGGTTGAGGCGCAGCCGGCTCGAAGGTCGATGACGGGCGCGGCGGCGGGGGCGGCGGCGGTGGACGACGCGCCACCGGT
>NZ_LBJP01000077.1:0-103423 GCF_028128715.1 Bradyrhizobium sp. CCBAU 51745
CCGCCACCCCCGCCGCCACCTCCGCCTCCACCGCCACCACTTCCGCCGCCGGCATCACGCATGGAGGAGCTGTAGCGCGGGTCGATCTGCTTCATGTAGGTCGGCGACGTATCGCGGTCGACCCGAACGACGTGACGCCGGGCGGGCGGTGGGTCCGGCAGCGGGATGATGCCGCAGCCTCCGAAGAAATCGACGTCGCAGCGATAGGTATGGAATTGCACCGCATTGGCGCTGGTTGCAGTGAACGCGGTCGTGGCAACGAACGCTGTCAAAGCAAGTTTGGGCAATGTGAGTTTCATCGGAAATCTCCAGCCTCGGTTCGGCGAGACCGGAACGGCTCGCTCGATCCTTCGACGGAGGCTGATCGAAACCAGTTCGAGGGTTGGCTTCACGCCCGCGTGAGGCCGCGTGCGGGGAGGGGCAGCTGCTCGGCAAGCTCGCGCAGCATGTAGATTGCGCCTGCGCCGTAGGACGTCAGTTTGTCGCGCAAGGCCGCATCCGGTCCGACGGCGTGGAAGCCGAGACGCTCCCACAGCACGCGCGTATCGTAGACCGAGACCAGCGCAAGCATCGTGATGCCGGATGATCGCGCGAGCTGTTCAATGTCGGCGACATAGCCGCGCGCCACGCCGCCGCGGGCGTCGGGCAGCACGGCGACGTCGTGTATGTAGAGACAGTCGGCATGTTCAGGCAATTGGCCGAGGAAACCGTCGAGGGGCGGGATCTGTTGCTGCATCCAGGGATGCGCCAGGCCATAGCCCGCGATCCCGTCGCCTGCAGCGAGCACGCGGCAGCCATCCGGATAGAGCCGCATCTTTTCCGCGAGCACGTCGGGCCGCTCGGGCAGATCGGGATGGATCCGCGCCGCGATCACACTGATCGCTGCGAGATCGGTGGCGTGCGCGCGGCGCCATCGAGGCTTGCTCATCTGTGCTGCTCCGTATTGTCAACCGCAATTTATTCCGCCGCCTTGATGCGCGCAGCCAAAAATATCTTGGCCCGCTTGCGAGGAATAGTGCGTGGGCCGCGGCGTCCTACCTCGTGCAAGCCATCTGCATGACAGGAGACACCATGACGACATCCTCGATCCGCCTCGTGCTCGCGTTCGCGGCAACGCTCGCGCTCGCCTCTGCGGCGCTCGCCGCACCGCCGACCAAGACCGGCAAGACCGACAAAGGCAGCGTGCTCACCGACGCCAAGGGCATGTCACTCTACACGTTCGACAAGGACATGGACGGCAAGTCGGCCTGCAACGGCCCCTGTGCGACGAATTGGCCGGCGCTGAAGGCCGAGGCCAGCGACACGCCCGGCGATGGCTACACCATCATCACCCGCGACGACGGCTCGAAGCAGTGGGCGTACAAGGGCAAGCCGCTCTACACCTTCGCCAAGGACACCAAGCCCGGCGACGTCACCGGCGACGGCTTTCTGAATGGCGCCTGGCATCTGGCGATGCCGTGATGGATCGATGATGCGGCCGGGCATCGCTTGTGCGGGCGATGTCCGGCGCAAGCTTGCGCCGATCTCAAGTTGGCGCATGCGATTGCAGCAACTTCAAAGAGGCGCGATGCAGTCATGCGCCGCTTCGCCGCATGATTCGAATAAAATCAAGCGAAGAGTCTGAAAGCGAACCGAAGCTTCCACTGTCGTTGGCCATAGTTGGCTTCGGCAGGGGGGCGGCGGCGGTCCAGCCGCAGTGGCATCCCACCAACATGAGAGCAAGGGTACTGGTGTCCTGGTGCAGCAAGCACCTGGACGCGTCGGGGAGTCTTAAATCCATTATCTAGTTTCGCTTGAAAGGATGAAAGCCCGTGAGTGATGCCAATCTGAACGCCGAAACGAATGCTGCTCTGCAAAACGGAGGAACCGACGGAAGTGCAAAGCGCCAGTTCGACGTCCCGTTCTTCAACATGCAGACGATCTTCGGCAATCTCGCCGAACAGGGCGCATCACGGGCCCAGGCAAATTTTGCGCAGATCAAGTCGACCTCGGAGGAGATGACCGCAGCTCTCTGCGATGCCTGCTCGACCAATGCCCAGCGGGCCGCCGACTACCGCACCAAGGTCATCGAAATATCCCACGCCAACACCACGTCCACGCTGGAATTTTTTTCCCAGCTTGTCGATGCGAGGTCGTTTGCCGATCTCGTAGATCTCTCCACCGCTCATAGCCGCAAGATGCTTGAAACAGCTTCGGCCCAGAATCGCGAGCTATGGGACCTCGCCCAGAGGGTTGCGACCGAAACGGCTGAGCCGATCAAGCAGAGCTTGGATCGCGTATTGCGTAGCGCTGCTTGAGTCGAAGCGGTTGGCCGCGCGGACCGGCTGGGTGAGCGTCTTCGCAAGAAAAGATGCCATCCAGCCGGTGCGGCCCCCTCATAGTCGAGGTGATGCCAAGCTGGAGGAAATCGGGATGGGTATGGTGATGATCAAGTGCCCGGAAACGGGAAGGGTCATTTCGACGGGCATCGAGATGGATCGCGAAAGGTTTCGGTGCACTGCGGTGTTCTTCTCGCGGACCTATTGCAAGATGTGCGCGGCGACGCACGAGTGGTTCGCCAAGGAAGCCTGGGTCTACGAGTCGGCCTTGGCGAACGGGACGTCCGGCGGCAGGGAATCGTTCGGCGGCGGCGCGGCGTGAAGCACCTTCAAGGCATCCTGCGAAACGATCCGGTCGATCCTGCGGCTCATCACCTTGTAGCACTCGCATGCGACGACTTCGAGGCGCCGCCTGTCGATCTCGAGTTGACCGCGCCGGCTGGATTTCAGCGCCCTTGACGTCCGAAGGGCCCCAATGACGTGCGTGACCGTGGTACGCCGGACGCCGAGCAATTCGGACAGCGTCTCTTGCGTCAAGGGCAGGACGTCACCGCCATCGGTCCGATCGTGGATGTGAAGCAGCCAGCGGGCTAGGCGGGCTTCGACGGAGTGCAGCGCGTTGCAGGCTGCGACATGCTGGATTTGCGTCATCAGCGCCCTGGAGAGAAGCTGAACCAAACCTCTGAGAGCGGGGCTGCGTTCGAGCGCCGTCTGAAATCGCGTGGGTGATATCTGCAACGCCGCGCCGGCGACGCGCACGACCGCGGTCATGGGTGAGCGGAGCGGCCCTAGCGCCGTCATGAGGCCGATGGCGGCGTCGTTGCCGACCACGGCGGTTGCGGCGGTCTGTCCGTTCGGCAGCTCCATGATGAGGGCGATTGCGCCGCTACAGGGGAAGTAGATGTGATCGATCCGGTCGCCCGATCGAACCAGGACTGCGTCGTGCTGGAGCGGTACTTTCCGCAAATGCGGCGCAAGCAAAGCAAAATCGGCTGGCGGTAACGCAGCTAGCAGGCGATTACCAACTCTGGTCGCGCGCTCCATCACGGGTAGTTACCCCTCGACGGAAGCGGCTGGGAAACGCATCGTCTCAGCCGAGCCGCGTTGCCGCGCAGATACTCGCGCGGCAAGACAGACAAACGTATCCTAGCAGGTAAGGTTCCGTTGATCGATCGCAAGCCTTGGGCCTTGAGCCGTCGTCTCTGATCGTCATCTGATTCAGAAAACGATCGTCAGGCCGTTTTCACACGCTGCGCGCACGGCGCGATCGTTGCTCTACCTTAGCCCCTCATACACCATCAATCCGCGGGCGATCTGCAGTTTGCGGATCGCGCGCGGCAGCAGTTTCTCCGGCTGGTGCAGGTAGCGCCAGGAGATGACGGTGAACGGGCCGAGCGCGCCGCATTCATCGTCGAACGGCGCGAGCACGCCGGTCACGCTGACAGGCGTATGCGGGCGGGCGTTGAAGGGCAGCAGCAGCAGCTCGAGATGCGCCTTGCTGCCGTCCTCGCGCTGCGCGGTGAGACCTGCGATCGCGCCTAAGGTCTCGTCGGCGACGATGGTCGTGATCTCCTCGATCTCGCCGCGGCTCGCGTCGGTGAACAGCGCGGCAAAGCCCTGGTCCTTGAGATCGCGGCCGGCCAGCGCGCAGACCCGCGTGCCGGCGACGCGGAACGGAAAGCCAAGTTTTTGCTCGCAAGACAGCACGAAGATGTCGCCGAGCAGCTCGCGCACCGCGGCCGGGTCGATATCGGCCCGGTCAGGGGCCCGCGCGCTGCCGCGCTTGTTGTCCCAATACGCGAAGAATGCGCGGCTCGATGGATGTTTCATGTTCGACGCTTACCCTCGGCGCAACCTCATGGGACAAAGCTGTCCCGCTTCAGCGCACCTGAGATCCCTTTGATGTTGTGCAGGAGGGGAATTGCAGCGTCCATGCCGCGGGCGTGTTTTTGGCATCGGCAGCGATGTCTTTGCGTCGTTAACGTTAAATTAACTATGCGCTTTGCCCGTCCGGCACGCCTGCTATGGTGATCCCGGTCGCAAGCCTCGCCGCTTTCTCCAGGTTCTCGGCGAGGCCTGTACACGGGCGTCAAACAGTTTGGTCACTGGCCGCGGGGAGGGGTGGGGATACTCCTTGTTCTCCCGTCGCGTCGGAAAGGCCGACACGGACAGGCAGGGCTTTCCCAGGGCCCTGCCTTTTCCTTTGGTACACTTGCGCAAGGCCGGTAAAGGCGACTATCTCCAGATCCCTTGCTTCGAGAAGCCCTCTGCCTCGATCGCGCCTGAAAGCGAAACCGCCTTGGATTCCCCGTCACAACCCCCGTCGGACCATCAGGTCGTCGAAGAGGCCCCGCGCGAGCCGATCCTGACCCTGCCGTGGCCGCTGACGGCCTATGTCGCCCTGCTGGCGCTGATCCATCTGCGGGTGCTGCTGCCGCCGGAGCTGGAGAACTGGACTATCGACGTCTTCGGCTTCATTCCGAAGCGCTACGATTCCTCGCTGGTCAATCTGCAGTTCGAGGGCGGCGCCGGCGCCAAGGCCTGGACCTTCGTCACCTATTCGCTGCTGCACGCCAATCTCACCCATCTCGCCTTCAACGTGTTGTGGCTGCTGCCGTTCGGCAGCGCGCTGGCGCGGCGCTTCGGGGCTTTGCGCTTCTTCGTGTTCCTGGCGGTGACGGCGGCGGCCGGCGCGCTTGCCCATCTCGTCACCCACGAGCATGCGGTGGTGCCGATGATCGGCGCCTCGGCCTCGGTCTCGGGCGCGATGGCGGCGGCGATCCGCTTCGCCTTCGTGCGCGGCAGCTTCCTGTCGTTCAGCCGTTCGGATGCCGATACCGCCGCAAAAGTTCCGGCGCTGCCGCTGTTTCGGGCGCTGCGCGATCGACGGATCGTCGGCTTCCTCGCCGTATGGTTCGCCCTCAACATCATCTTCGGCGTCGGCGGGATCGGCGTCGAAGGCGACAGCGCAGGTGTCGCCTGGGAAGCGCATATCGGCGGCTTCTTCGCAGGCCTGTTGCTGTTCACGCTGTTCGATCCGGTGCCGCGCGTGCGAAGCCATGATGCTGCGGATGCGTCATCACAGGACATTTCAGACGGTATTTGAAGCGGCGCTTGCGGCGCAGCCCGAATTCATCCATCATTTGCGGGAAGAATGTTCCGAAGCAGCAAGCTGATGGAGGCTGCACTTCGCAAAGCGCTCGAGCCTGCAACCGGCGCTGAAACTGTTAGTTGAAGACTCGCGAACAAGTCCGGACCGCGCAAAGCGGACGGATCCGATTCAGGGAGGCAACAATGACGGTACGTTCCATTCTCAATACCAAGGGCCACCAGATCATGAGCGTCGCGCCCGACGCCAAGCTCGCCGCCGCCGTCAAGCTGCTCGGCGAGAAGAAGATCGGCGCGGTGCTGGTGATGGACCAGAGCCGGCTCGAGGGCATCCTGTCCGAGCGCGACATCGTTCGCGTGCTCGGCGAGCGCGGCGCCGGCGTGCTGGACGAGCCGGTCTCCCAGGTCATGACGCGCAAGGTCGTGACCTGCAAGGAGGCCGACACGGTCGCCGAGCTGATGGAGATGATGACCACAGGCAAGTTCCGCCACTTGCCGGTCGTCGACAACGGCAAGGTTGTCGGGCTGATCTCGATCGGCGACGTCGTCAAATGGCGCGTGCGCGAATACGAGTCCGAACAGGAAGCCCTGCGCGACTACATCAAGACGGCTTGAGGAGCTTGATCCGGAAAAGTGCGCAGCGGTTTTCCGAAAAGATCATGCTCAAACAATAACCTGAAGCGCGCTGACGATCCCTGATCTCAACGCGCGTCGGGTCTTATTCGACCGCTTTCGGCGCGGCGCCTTCGGGCGCGGGCGCCAGCACCTGGATCGTTTCCTGGATCTGTTCGAGCGCGCGCTCGGCGGCGCGCGCGCCGAGCGCGATCAGGTCCTCGGCACGATGAAAGTCGAACCAGCCGAACTGGCCGACCCGCGGCGTGATCAGAAAATCCGGCGGATCGCCGGCGAGCCGCGCCCGGGTGATGCGGTCCTGCATGATGTTGAAGGCATCGATCATGACCGACGAGATGCCTGGACGGCCGGCAGTGCCGAAAAACTCGCGCTTGACGGTTCTCTCCGCCGAGAAGATGCGCGGAAAACGCCGCTTGGCGGGGGTCTCTTCAGTGACAGGGGTGGCGACAGGCACGGGCATCGCCCCATGCGCATGGATCGTCGTCGAATGGGTGAAGATGTCGGTGGACAGATTGACCGCGATGACGATTTCGGCACCGAGCGCCCGCGCCGCCGACACCGGCACCGGGTTCACCAGCGCGCCGTCCACCAGCCAGCGATCGCCGACCATTACGGGCGCGAAGATGCCGGGCAACGCATAGGAGGCGCGCATCGCCTCGACCAGACGGCCGCGTGTCAGCCAGATCTCATGGCCGGTCCGGACCTCGGTCGCGACCGAGGCATATTTCATCGGCAGGTCCTCGATCAGGGTTTGGCCGATCGATTGCTCCAGCCGGCTTGCGAGCTTCTCGCCGCCGATCAGACCCGAGCCGTTGAGCCGGATGTCGAGATAGCCGAGGATGTTGCGCACGCCCTGCAGGCTGCGGGCCCAGTCTTCCAGCGCGTCGAGCCGGTCGGCCGCATAGGCGCCGCCGACCGCGGCGCCGATCGAGGTGCCGACCACGACATCGGGCACGATGCCGTTGGCCAGCAGCGTTCTCATGATACCGATATGGGCAAAACCGCGCGCCGCGCCGCCGCCGAGGGCAAGACCGATAACGGGCCGGCGGATACTGCCGAGACCGACTTTCTCGCCATTTGCGCCGTTCACACCCCGACCTCTCAACATATCCAGCACCGAAACTCTCCTACTCCGGGCCTTCCTCACTCCAGAGTAGGCGCCGCGCTTCCGCTTCGCCAGAAACAGGGCAAAGCATGGTTTATAGCGTTCGGGACGCAGGGGGCAGGAGTGTGGCGAGAGCCCGTTGCCTGAGATCTAATCACGCAGGCGTCAACCGGGTTCCACAGAACCGTAATCCATGGGATTTCAGAGGCTTGAATTTGCCGCGTTTTCGGTGAAAAGCAGGAAGCATGACTCCAGGGGGTGACGGCATCATCAGATGGCGGCGCGGCGGCAGGCTGCTGCCGGCGCTTGTCTTTGCCGCATCCTTGGCCGCGTGCCTCGTTACCTCGGGCCAAAACGCTGCGCGGGCGCAGCTTTTCTCCGATCGTCCGCCGCCGGTGCCGCCAGCCTCGGTGCCCGATCCCGGCGGCGCCGTCAGCCTCGCCCCGCCGTCCGGTCCCGGCGCCGGTCCCCCGAGCCTGCCGCCGACCCTGACCCAGCCGAATACGCCGAGCATGCCGCCACCGGCCGTGTCGACGGTGCCGCCGTCCGCGCCGCTCAACGCGGCCGTGCCGGGCCAGGGTGTGCTGTCGCTGACCGCGAGATACGGCAAGGATTCTCCGGCGATCAACGGCGGCCTGGTCTGGCGCGTCTTTTCCGACCGTCCCGACGAGAACGGCACCTTCAGGCTGATCAAGGAGGACCGCAGCGCCACCCCCAGCATCGTGCTGCCGCCCGGCAATTACGTCGTGCACGTCGCCTTCGGCCTCGTCAGCGCGGTGCGCACCGTCAGTCTGAAGGCCGAGACCGACCGCGAGTCCTTCGTGCTGCCGGCCGGGGGCCTGCGCATCGAGGGCCGCGTCGGCACCAGCCGCATTCCGCAGAACCAGATCTCGTTTGCGATCTACAAGGGCAGCCAGTTCGAATCCGGCGAGCGCGCCGCGTTGGTGCCGAACGTCGCCGCCGGCGACGTCGTGCTGATCCCGGAAGGCACCTACTACATCATCTCCAATTACGGCGACGCCAATTCGGTGGTGCGCTCGGACATCCGCGTCCAGACCGGCAAGCTCACCGACGTCACCATCACCCACCGCGCTGCCGTGATCACGCTCAAGCTCGTCAGCGACAAGGGCGGCGAGGCGCTCGCCAACACCGCCTGGTCGGTGCTGACGCCCGGCGGCGACGTCATCAAGGAATCGATCGGCGCCTTCCCGCGCGTCGTGCTCTCCGAAGGCGAATACCGCGCCATCGCCAAGAACGAGGGCAAGGTCTACGAGCGCGGCTTCAACGTCGTCAACGGCGTCGACGGCGAGGTCGAGGTCGTGGCGCGGTAGTTGCGGCTTCCGCAACATCGCACCGCGCTTCTCATCCAGCGCATCTCCAGACGCGAGTTGGCCGCTAACATTTGTTGTGAACGTCCGGTGAGCGTCTGCTTACCGCGCGTTTCCACTGTGTTTTGATTTGAATACCGCTGTGAGCGCCGCGCAGCGAAGCGAAGGAAATAGGAAACACCGGCGGCATCGGCTTATTCCAGCCTCACCGCGACGTCGTCACAACCTTTGCAAGATACGCATTTCCGATAATCAATTTCATTCGCTTTCCGTCCTGCTGGGTTATATGTCGGGCATCCGTCCAATGGGGACGCCGGCGCGGCCTCGGGTAGGCTCGCGTGGCCGGCAAGGAGCAGGGGACCAAGCGCGTCGGCATGTTCGAAGTGATCCTCACCAGGCGCAAACGGCTCGGTTGGCGGTGGCAGGTCTGCGATCAGTCCGGCAAGGTTTTTGCCGATGGTTTCGAGCGCACGCGTCCGTCAGCCAAATATCACGGCGAGCGGGCCCTGTTTTTCCTGTTGTCGCAGGCCTATCTGCGCAACCGCTCGGCGGCGTCGAGCGAGGATTAGCGCCAGTTCTGCGGCGCTAGATATCGACCACCAATTTGCCCTTGGCGGCGTGATCCCTGATCAGCGCATAGGCCTCGCCGACGCTCTCCATCGTGAAGCGCCTGGCATCGAGCAACGGCACCAGCTTGCCGGCCTCGGCGAGGCGCGTGGCTTCCGCCATGATCTCCCCGTGATGCGCACGGCCTTCGCCTGACAGCAGCGGCAGCAGCGTGAACACGCCGGAATAGGTCGCGGCGCGGAACGATAGCGGCGCCAACGCATGCGTGCCCCAGCCGAGCGCGCTGACGACGTGGCCGAAGCGGCGCACTGCCGCAAAGGAGGCATCGAGCACCTTGCCCCCGACGGTATCATAGACGATGTCGAAGCCGCGGCCGCCTGTGTGCTCAGAGATGTAGGCCTCAATTGAAGTGTCGCGGTCGATGAATACAGCGCCAAAACCTTCGATGGTCGCGCGCTGCGAGGCCGAGCCGGTCGCGAACACGTCCGCGCCGAATGCGTGTGCGATCTGGATCGCGACATGGCCGACGCCGCCCGCGCCACCATGGATCAACACCTGTTGGCCGGCCTTCAACGCGGCGCGGTCGATCAGGCCTTCCCACGCGGTGATGAAGATCAGGGGCAGGGCGGCGGCCTCGCGCATGCTCAGATTGGCCGGCTTGAGCGCCAGCAAGTCGGCATCGACGGCAGCGAATTCGGCAAGCGATCCCTGCACGCCACCGACGCCGCCTGTCATACTGTAGACCTCGTCGCCAACCTTGAACCGCGAGACCTCGCGTCCGGTCTGCTCCACCACGCCGGCGAGATCGATGCCGGGGATGGCCGGCAGCGGATGGCGCGCATGCGCGGCCGCGCCGGCATGGATCTTGGTGTCGAGCGGATTGACCCCGCTCGCGCTGATACGCACCAGCACCTCGCGCGGGCCTACCTCGGGCATGGAAATGGTTGAGATGCGCAAGGGGACGTTATGGGTCTCCAGTACGCCTGCGCGCATCGTCGATGGCTTGCTCATGATCGTTCTGCTCCGTTGTCGACCTCCAATATGCCCATAATTTTTTGTATGGTAAGTAAGAAGAACTGTACGATGACTGTGCATTTTTGAATGGGCGGGATTCCGATGGAATGGAGCGATCTGCGCATCTTCCTGGCGATTGCGCGCGAAGGCACGCTCGGGGCGGCCGCGCGCAAAATTGGCCAGACCCAGCCGACGATGGGACGGCGGCTGCGTGCGCTCGAAGCGGCACTTGGGCAGACGCTGTTCCAGCGCACGGCCGATGGCTTTGTGCTCACCGACGAAGGCACGGCCGTGCTGGCGCGTGCCGAGCGGATTGAGGAGGAAGCCATTGCGCTGCAGCGGCAGGCGACCGGTGCCGAGACGCAGCTCGACGGTACCTTGCGTCTGTCCTCGTCGGACTGGTTCGGCACGCTGATGCTGTCGCCTGTTATCGCAGCGTTCGGCAAGCGCCATCCCAAGGTGATCGTCGAGCTCCTGACCGATGCCCGGCTCTACAGTCTGCCACGGCGGGAGGCTGACCTCGTCTTTCGCATCAAGCCATTTAGTGAGCCCGAGGTCATTTCCCGAAAGCTGCTTCACATCCCATATGCGCTCTACGGCAAGAAGGGCAGCAAGGCACCGCGAGCGGGCGACGGCGGCGGCGTCCGCATCGTGACCATGAACGCGGAATTCGCCGAGATGCCCGACGCCGCCTGGCTCAAGCGCACGCTGCCGAAGGCGGAGATCGCCGCGCGCAGCAACAACAGGCAGGCGCAGGCCGAGCTCTGCGCCTTCGGCGGCGGGCTTGCTGTGCTGCCGCGGCCGCTCGGCGATCGCGATCGCCGCCTGGTCGTGCTCGACATCGGCGCGAGCCCGCCCGGCCGCGACACTTATGTCGGCTATCACCGCGATCTCAGGCGGTTGGCACGGCTGCGGGCGCTCCTGGATCTCGTGATCGAGAAGATGGCGGGGTGATGCGGCCACAATCGCTTGCGTTGCCCGACGGGCAAAACACCAAGGCATGGGCAATATCCGCCGGCAAAAATATTCCACTTTACCGAAATTCGGAAATAGCGTATGTATCGCGCAGCCCGGCCCATGGAAGAGGGGCGTATCGCGATCGTCACGACGCGGGCCGGACGGCGGTGGGCGTGGGCCACATCGGCGCGAACGGGCTTTGCAGGGCGGGCAACCGTGAGCGAAACCATCGCGCAAACGACCGGTGTGGTCCGCGTACGGCAAAATCGTGTGGTCCTGGCGCCCGGAGCCTGTGCGCCAAGGCTCGTGGTGATGCGTGTGACCCGACCGGGTCCTTGCATCAGTCATCTGCGAGACGACGGGGGCAATAGTGCATCGCTCCCCGGGGAGATCACGCCATAAGCCGACAAACCACTGCGCAGGGAAGGCCGGATGTTTCGGCTTCACCTGTATGCCGCTGTGCAGCCTCTTGTAGCGCAACCTATCGCACAGTGGACCGCGGGTGCCGGTCGGGCACCTGGTCTTCCCTGCGCCCTCTTTCACTTGAGGGTGACGTTGCAGAGCAAAGCTCGGGCGAGATCAGCCGCGAGGATGCGATGGTGTGTCTACAATGAAGATGCGGATTGAAGGAGCGACGCCGCCGCCACACACTCCGTCATTGCGAGTGCCGCGAAGCAATCCAGAATCCCTCCGCGGAAAGACTCTGGATTGCTTCGCTGCGCTCGCAATGACGATGTGGAGAGAGTTTCGCACCAAACTTCAACCGCGTGCCCATGGAAGCCGGAAGTTCGGCCAGCGCGCCTCACGGGCGGCTTAGCCCGGGGGGAAAGCAGCCATAGACCAGTTCCTTGAAGGCGGGCGTGATGCGGCCGCGTTCGTTCTGGGTCTGCTGCATCAGGAGGTAGACCATATCGAGCTTGGGATCGACGCCGAAATAGGTGCCGCTGCCCGAGTCCCATTTCAATTCGCCGATCGAGCCCGCCGGCGGCGGCTTGGCGTTGCCGGGGTCGGTTCGGACCGCAAGGCCGTAGCCATAGCCGAAGCCATCGCCGGGGAAATAGAAATAGTCGCGTTCGACGCCGGAGCCGGGCCCGATCTGATCACTCGTCATGGCCCTGAAGGCGGCCGGGCTGAGGTAGCGCTTGCCGTCGAGCTCGCCGCCGTTGAGCAGCATTTGCGCGAAGCGTTGATAGTCAGTGATGGTCGAGAGCAGGCCGCCGCCGCCGGATTGCCATTCCGGATGGTCGAGACGTTCGCGCTCGCCATCGAGCAGGATCTGGTCGCTCGGCAGCGGTCGGGCCAACCTTTCGATCTCGTCTTGTGTCGACAGCAGGAATTTGGTGCTGGTCATGCCGAGCGGATCGAAGATGCGCTGCTTCAGCGCATCGTACAGCGTCTGCCCGGTGATGATCTCGATGACGGCCCCGAGCACGTCGGTCGAATGACCGTAGCGCCAGAGCGTCCCCGGTTGGCGCGCCAGCGGCAGCCGGGCGATACGGTCGGCGAATTCCCGGTTGTTGAAGGGGCCTTCGAAGATATGCGCCGCCTTGTAGGCGAGCTCGACCCATCTGCCGCCGATATAATCGTAGGTGATGCCGGAGGTGTGCCGCATCAAATCCCTGATGGTCACCGCATGGACCGGCGGCACCACCTCGAGCGCCATCGAGCCATCGGGCTTGGTGATTTCCATTCCCACCTTCGTGGCAGCGAAGAGCGGGATGTATTTCGACACGGGATCGGTGAGCGCCAGCTTGCCCTCGTCGATCAACATCATTGCCGCCAGGCTGGTGATCGGCTTGGTCATCGAATGGACAGCGAAGATCGTGTCCGGCGTCATCGACAGCCGGGTCCTGACGTCGCGCACGCCGAACATCTTGAAATAGACAGGCTTGCCGTGCTGCTGGATCAGCACGATCGCGCCCGCCAAGCGGCCGCTGGTCACCTCGTTTTCGAAGAATGCGGTCATGCCTCGCAGCCTGTCGGGCGCGGGAGCGGGGACGTCGCCAGCGCGGCTCTGCGCCATCGTGCCGGCCAGCATCGCGGCCCCGGCCAGAAATTCACGACGCTTCATCCGGGCTTCCTCCCTCGCCGGAAGCAAAGCCGCAAGACATCAGGGGCGTCAACGAAACTTCGATTAGAAACGGGTCACGATTTCGGAAAGGACCGGGCGCGGGCGATCCTCGCTCGGCTTGGTCGGTTTGCCGATATGCACGAGGCCTGCGAGTTTCTCGTCCGCCTTGAGGCCGAGTCCATCCAGCACGTCGCGATCGAAGGCGAACCAGCCGGTCAGCCAGGCCGCGCCGTAGCCAAGCGCGGTGGCGGCCGTGACGATGTTCATGGCGCTGGCGCCCGCCGACAGCTCCTGCTCCCACGCCGGCACCTTGGGATGCGGCTTGGTGAAGCTGACGATCCCGATCACCAGCGGCGCATCGGTCAGGCGCTTGCGTTCGGTCTCGATATCGGCTGCGGGGGCGCCGGGATTCTTGCGGGCGAAGACTCTTGCGATCACCTCGCCGGCGCGCTGGCGCGCATCGCCCTCGAAAATGATGAAGCGCCAGGGCGTGAGCTTGCCGTGGTCAGGCACGCGCGCGCCGATCGTGAGAATGGTCTCGAGCTCGGCCGGCGAGGGACCGGGGCCGGTCATCTCGCGCGGCTTGACCGAGCGGCGGGTTTTCAGGAGTTCGATGGCATCAGGCATTGCGATGGCCTCTTCGGATGGACGACGGGCGTGCCATGCCGAGATAGGCATGCACGCCCGCAACCGAAAGCGATTTTAGATCGATTTCAACGATCAGACCGCGCCGCGCGCCCGCCGGACGTCAGGCGGGGTCGCCTCGTCGACGAGGGCGGCGATTGCCTCCTCCGTCGTCATCACCTTCTGGCCGTCGCTGCCGAGCCGGCGGACCGAGACCGAATGCGTCTCGGCCTCCTTCTTGCCGACCACGAGCAGCGCCGGAATCTTGGCCAGCGAATGCTCGCGGACCTTGTAGTTGATCTTTTCGTTGCGCAGGTCGATCTCGACACGCAACCCCGCGCGCCGCGCCTGCTCCAGCACCACCTTGGCGTATTCATCGCCTTCCGAGGTGATGGTGGTGACGACGGCCTGCACCGGCGAGAGCCAGAGCGGGAAGTTGCCGGCATAGTGCTCGATCAGGATGCCGATATAGCGCTCCATCGAGCCGCAGATCGCGCGGTGCACCATGACAGGCGGTTTCTTGCCGCCGTCATGGTCGATGTAAAATGCACCGAACCGTTCCGGCAGGTTGAAGTCGACCTGCGTGGTGCCGCACTGCCAGTCGCGGCCGATGGCGTCGCGCAGCACGTACTCGAACTTCGGCCCGTAGAAGGCGCCTTCGCCCGGATTGATCTCGGTCTTGATGTGGTTGTTCTGCGCCTGGATCTCGCGCAGCACCGTCGCCATCACGCGCTCGGCGTGATCCCACATCGCATCCGTGCCGACGCGCTTTTCCGGCCGCGTCGACAGCTTGACCGTGAGATCCCCGGTGAAGCCGAAATCGGCATAGGTCGACAGGATCAGATCGTTGATCTTCAGGCATTCCTCGGCGAGCTGGTCCTCGGTGCAGAAGATGTGCGCGTCGTCCTGGGTGAAGCCGCGCACGCGCATCAGCCCGTGCATGGCGCCGGACGGCTCATAGCGATGCACCACGCCGAACTCGGCGAGGCGCAAGGGCAGGTCGCGGTAACTCTTCAGGCCATGCTTGAAGATCTGGACGTGGCCGGGGCAGTTCATCGGCTTCAGCGCGAACCAGCGCTTGTCCTCGGCCTCATCGCCGGCCGACTGCGCCGCGAACATGTTCTCGCGGTACCAGCCCCAATGGCCAGAGGTCTCCCACAGCACCTTGTCGAGGATCTGCGGCGCGTTGACCTCGCTGTAATCGCCGGTCAGGCGGCGGCGCATATAGGCGATCAGCTGCTGGAAAATCGTCCAGCCCTTGGGGTGCCAGAACACGACGCCGGGACCTTCCTCCTGGAAATGGAAGAGGTCGAGCTCGCGTCCGAGCTTGCGATGGTCGCGCTTCTCGGCTTCCTCGATCTGCTTGAGATAAGCGTCGAGATCCTCCTGCTTGGCGAAGGCCGTGCCGTAGATGCGGGTCAGCATCGGGTTGTTGCTGTCGCCGCGCCAATAGGCGCCGGCCACCTTCATCAGCTTGAAGGCGCCTCCGACCTTGCCGGTCGAGGTCATGTGCGGGCCGCGGCAGAGATCGAACCAGTCGCCCTGGTAGTAGATCTTGATCGGCTCGTTGCCGGGAATGGCGTCGACCAGCTCGACCTTGAAGGCCTCGCCCTTGTCGCGGAACACCTGCTTGGTTTTCTCGCGATCCCAAACCTCTTTCGTGAAAGGCTTGTCGCGCGCGATGATCTCGCGCATCTTTTTCTCGATCGCGGCAAAGTCTTCCGGCGTGAACGGCTCATTGCGGAAGAAGTCGTAATAGAAGCCGTTCTCGATCACGGGGCCGATGGTCACCTGCGTGCCCGGCCACAGCGTCTGCACGGCTTCAGCGAGCACGTGGGCGCAGTCGTGGCGGATCAGCTCCAGCGCCTCCGGCTCGTCGCGCGAGATCAGCCTGAGCTTGGCATCGGCCTCGATGGGGTCGTTGAGATCGGTGAGCACGCCGTCGAGCATCATCGCCACGGTGCGCTTGGCGAGCGAGGGCGAGATGCCCTTGGCGATGTCGAGGCCGGTGATGCTCTTGTCATATTGGCGCTGGGCGCCGTCGGGGAAGGTGAGGGTGACTTTGGCTGCGGGGGACACGGGCTTCAGATTGCTGAGGGAATATTGGAAGCCGGATTCGGATTTGGGCTGGTCGGACATTGCTTTTCTCCTGAGGCTCACTCCTGCGAACGAGCGCAGGTAAGCGGGAACGAGCGATATATCAGGCGATTCGGCCTGTGCAATCCGGCATTTCCAAGAAAGTGGCGCGCAAAAGCGGAGGCGGCGCGTCAACTATTTCGAGCAGCGCCCTTTAACCGGCCGCCAGCCGCTCTACATGCAAATGCATGGAAACTCCCCGCGTCGGCCGTTTTACGGCAACCGCCCTGATGCTTGGCAATCTCGTGACCGGCTGCTCGGTGCTGGCTCCTGCGGGGATGCTGCCGGAGATGTCGGCCGGGCTCGGCGTCAGCATCCATGCAGCCGGGCTGCTCATCACCTTTGGTGCGATCATCCTGTGCATCGGCTCGCCGCTGACGGCGTGGCTGACCAGCCGCATCGAACGGCGGATGCTGCTCACGACCACGCTTGCGGTGCTGGCCCTTGGCAATCTCGCCTCGGCCTTTGCACCCGACTATGCGAGCCTCCTCGCTATCCGCCTGGTGATGCTCGCCGTCGGCGCGCTGTACACGCCGCAGGCCGCTGGCACGGCGGCGCTGATCGTGCCGGCGGAGCGGCGTGGCAGCACGATCGCCTATATCTTCCTCGGCTGGTCGCTTGCGGCCGCCGTCGGCCTGCCGCTGATCACCTTCATCGCCAGTCGCTATGGCTGGCGCGCCGCCTATGGCACGATCGGCGCGCTCGGATGCGTGAGCTTCCTGTTGCTGCTGGTGCGGCTGCCGGCCGGCCTGAAGGGTACGCCGGTCGACCTGAAGACGTGGAGCGAGGTTGGCCGCAACAGGTCTATCCTGCTGCTGCTTTTGATCACGATGCTGCAAATGTCCGGACAGTTCGCGGTGTTCACCTTCATGGGCCCGCTGCTCAAGAAGCTGACCGACGCAAGCCCGGACGCGATTGGCCTCGTGTTCGGCATCTACGGTGTGTGCGGCTTCCTCGGCGTCGTGGTGGCGAGCCGCATCGTCGATACCTGGGGCCCTTATCGGACGTCATTGCTGTTCACGTGCCTGTTGCTGGCGGGCATCTCGGGGTGGGCGATTAGCGCGGGCAGCCCGGTGTTGATGGCGACCGGGGTTGCGATCTGGGGGCTGGGCTTTGCCTCGACCAATTCGATGCAGCAGGTGCGGCTGGTCGCAGCCGCTCCGCCGCTTGCGCCCGCAACCGTCGCGCTCAATACATCGGTCCTCTATATCGGCCAGGCTATTGGCTCCGCCGTCGGCGGGCTGTTGTTTGCCCGCGACCTGCTGCACAGCACAGGCTTCGTGGCGGTCGGTCTCGTCGTCCTGGCGCTGGTCCTGGTGGTCCTGAGCCGGCCCCGGCCGGCCGCTGTGGCCTCGGTCTGATGGCTGTGTTTGCCTTGCGCAAGGCGCTTGGCAAACGGCGCGGGAGGGCGCTAGAAGGCCAGAGGTGGGGACCAAAGAGAGTTGACTGAAATGAGGATGATTCTGGCGATTGCCGCGGTGCTCTATTCAGCCTCCGCACTTGCGCAAACCGACAAGCCACCGATGGTGGGGGACAAGCCGCTGGTGCAGGTCAAGCCCAAGGGGACCAAGGCTGGGACCAAGGAGGCGGCTGCCAAGCCGGCCGCTGCTGCGGCAGCGAAGGGCAAGCCGCAATCGGTCGCGGCGCGGCTCCAGGCCTGTCTCGACGTGGATGATGGCACAAAGGACCGGCTCAATTGCTACGACGCCATCATCCCGCCCGCGCCCAAGCCGAAGCCGCCCAAGGCCAAGGGCTACGCCGATTGCAAATTCTTCAAGGAAGAGGACGAGCGGCTGGCCTGCTTCAACGGCTTTGCCGAGAGCATTCCGAAGCTGCCGAAGAGCTGAGCGCCCGGTCGCTCGTGTCCGGGCTAGCGGCTCGGTGCCGATGAGCTGGCAGCCGCAACGCGCGTCAGCGCCAGCGCCGGCGTTGCCGACATCTTCACCAGTACGTCCTTGAGCGGGTATTGCGTCCACGCGCGGTTGACGTAGTCGCGATGGGTGATGCCCTCGCCGGTTTCGACGAACACGACGCTGCCCGGACGCAAGGGGCCGTCCATGTCCTCGGAGACACCGATACCCTTTTGCTTGAGCATGCTCATCAGCTCGCGGTCGCGCCGTGCCGTGTAGTGGGTGTAGGAGCTGACGAAGAAGCCGGAGCGGTGGCTCTCGATCCAGGACGCGAACTTGTCCATCTCGCCATAGACCGCATCGAGCAGCACGACGCCGCGGACGCGATCGCTGATGCCGCCGACCTCAAGGCTCCAGGCGGTCGGCAGGAAGCCGCCGCTATAGCCGACGATCACGATCGGCATGTTGGCGAAGGCGCGCGCGCTGTTGGGATCGCCGGTCAGCTGCGCGAGGTGGCTCGCCGATTCCTCCATGAAGCGTTTGAGGCCGCCGGGCTGCCAGAATTTTCCGGCGCTGGAATCGGCGGCATCGACGGCCATCTGCGGCGCCAGCAGCACGGCGTTGGCGCCGGAATCAGTGATTTGCTGCGGCACCAGCTGGCGGTCGCGCACGTCGCGCTCGAGCGTCGCGCCGTTGCCGTGGAAGAACACCACGATCACGCCAGGCTTGCGTACGTCGAAATGTTCGGGGACGTGCACCAGCACGCGGCTGTCGTTGTAGGTCTCGTCCTGCCAGAACACGCGGCCCGAATAGCTGCGATGGCCGCGACGGTCACCCTTGGAGATGTTGAGGAAGGGCGCGTCGGAGGCAGGGTTGTTGCCGAAATAGGGGAAGGCCGAGGACTTCATGCTGACGAGGGTCGTCAGATCCTGGCGCGGCGGACGCTGAAAGGGGACCTGCGGCGCGAGCGAGGCGACCTTGTAGGGCGCCTGCTCCGGCTGCTGCTGCACGGCGCGCTTGGGTGAGAAGTCCGAGATCTGCCGCTGCAGGAAACTCTCGCTCGCCGAGGGAAAGCGCTCTTTGAACTGCGGGGCAGGGAAGCGATCCTCGAACGTGTCGCCGCTTGCGACGCGCTGATTGGCGACCTGCGGGTTCGTCTTCGCAACGACCTGGACGTTGGCCTGCGAGCTTGCCGCAAGCGCTGTCGGATTGGGCGACTGACCGCATTGAACCAGCGTGAGCGACAGTGGCACCAAGCCTGAGCTCAGGGCGATCCGAAGCGCGCGACCGCGCGCCCCGGACCCCCAGGTCCGGTCAGCGCGCATGTCTGCCCTCAATTTAGGAACGGCCCCGACCATCCACCCATGACCCCAAGCATGACCCCATCCAAGTCACGAACCATCAGCAATCTTTAAGACCATTGAGCCGACTGGCGTTTAGGCGACGTTAAGCGTCCGGAGAAACTTCCCCACCTCCGGAATGACCGAAAATTGCCACGCAATCGTGTCGCGATTGTGGGAGAGACAGGCGCATCAGCGCGGCGGACTGCGGGTTTGTTGGGCCAAAGCGGGGAGAGAAGGTGGCTAGTTACCGATTTTGGCCGCCTCATTTAACCCTTGTTAACCCTGCTTGAATTGACTGAACCAATCTGCACGATGCCTCCAACGAGGCTCGACGCCTGAGGCTCAAGGACCAGATGACGGCATCAGATGCGGGAACTGCGCCCTGGAGCGGGCGACTGACCGGCGGCTCCGGCGTTTCCGTTCTGGTCGCAACCGCGATCGTGGTTGCGGACATGATCGGGGTGGGCGTCTTCACCAGCCTCGGCTTCCAGGTCAAGGATATCCCCTCGGGTTTCTCCATCCTCGCGCTATGGACGGTCGGCGGCATCGTCGCGCTGTGCGGCGTGTTTTCCTACAGCGAGCTGGGCGCGATGTTTCCGCGCTCGAGCGGCGAGTACAATTTCCTCGGTCGCGCCTATCACCCGGCCTTCGGTTTCCTTGCCGGCTGGGTCTCGGCGACGGTCGGCTTCGCAGCGCCCGTGGCGCTCGCGGCCATGGCGTTTGGCGAATACGCCAAGTCGGTGATGTCAGATCTTCCGCCGATCCCGCTTGCCATCGGCGTCGTCTGGCTGGTCTCGATCGTGCAACTGACCGGCGTGAGGCATTCGTCGACCTTTCAGTTGATCTCGACCATTCTCAAGGTCGTGCTGATCATCGCTTTCCTGATCGCCGGCTTCGTCATCGGTACGCCGCAGCCGATCTCCTTTGCTCCGCACGCTGGCGATCTCGCCCATATCGTGAGCGCGCCTTTCGCGATCGGGCTCGTCTTCGTGATGTACTCGTTCTCCGGCTGGAATGCCGCGACCTACATCATCGGCGAGATGAACACGCCGCAGCAGAGCCTTCCGCGCGCGCTGCTTGCGGGTACGCTGATCGTCTTGGTGCTGTATGTCGCGCTCAATGCGGTGTTCCTTTATGCGACGCCGATCAGCGCGCTGGCGGGCCAGCTCGATGTCGCAAGCGTCGCCGGCAGCGCTATCTTCGGCGCGCTTGGCGGCCGGATCGTCGGGGCAATGATCTGCGTCGGCCTGATCTCCTCGATCAGCGCGATGATGTGGATCGGCCCGCGCGTGATGATGACGATGGGGGAGGACATTCCCGCGCTGCGCGTGTTCTCGAAGCGATCGGTGAGAGGCGCGCCGGCCTACGCCATCCTGTTTCAGCTCGCGGTCGCCAACCTGCTGCTGTTCACGCGCAGCTTCGAGGCTGTGCTCGACTTCATCCAGTTCGCGCTCTTGTTCTGCTCGTTCTTCACGGTGGCCGGCGTCATCAAGCTGCGCATCACCGATCCTGATTTGCCGCGGCCTTACCGCGCCTGGGGATACCCGTTCACGCCGCTCATTTTCCTGCTCGTGACCGCGTTCATGATGTACTACCTCCTGACCGAGCGGCCCGTGCAGTCGCTGTCGGGGATGCTCGTCATGCTCGCGGGCCTGTTGATTTATGCTGTTTTCCGCAGGCGGCCGGTCGCCGCAGCCAATTCACACAATCGCGAATAGACATGTTTCGACCCATGAGATTTGCGGCCGTCGCTCTTGCCCTGCTGGCCGCGACCATCTCGTCCGTGCGTGCGGCCGAGGTCACCTATGACGACACCGCGCGCTTCCTCGCGGGCATGCAGCCTTCGGCGGATTCGCCGCTGATGGCGCTGACCAGGGACCCCTCCTGGCAGCATCACGCAAAATTCTTCGACGGCGCCTTCGCCCAGCTCGAGCAGCGGCAGCTATCGAAGATCCGGAGCTGGGCCGACGTCAATCTCGCCGCGCCGCGGCCGACGATGTTCTATTTGTTCAGTGGGCCGGATTTCCTTTACGCCAACGCCTTCTATTCCAAGGCCAGCACCTATGTGCTGGGCGCGCTCGAACCTGTTGGCGCGGTGCCTGATTTGACCAGGCTGTCGCGCGGCTCGGTCGACGCCGCGCTGTACAATGTCGAGCGCTCGCTCGGTTCGATCCTGAGCTTTTCCTTCTTCATCACCAAGCAGATGAAGGTCGACCTGCACACCAATCAGGTCAACGGCACCTTGCCGATCCTCTACGTTTTCCTGGCGCGCTCCGGCAAAACCATCCGCAACGTCGAGATGGTCGCGCTGGACGACAAGGGCGGAGTACACGTCGGGAATGACAATCCTGGGCCGAACGCCACGCGCGGCGTCCGCATCACCTTCGCGGGCTCCGACGGTGAGGCGCGCACCCTGTATTATTTCTCGACGGATCTCTCCAATCCTGGTGCACGCGCCGCCGGCTTCCTGAAATTCTGCGAGACGCTCGGCCCGGGCAACAGCCTGATCAAGAGCGCGTCCTATCTGCTGCACTCCGGCAACTTCACCGTTGCGCGCGACTGGCTGCTTGCCAACAGCGCGACCATCATTCAGGACGATTCCGGCATTCCGCTCGCCAACTACAATCCGCGGCAATGGCGCTTTTTCCCGTTCGGCCGCTATCTCGGTCCGATCAACGAATTCCCGGGCCGCTATCAGGACCGTTACGCCGAGTTGTTCACGCGCGCGCAGCCGATCGATTTCGGCGTCGGCTATCGCTGGCGCATGCACGAGTCGAATTTGCTGCTGTCGGTGAAGGTCGCGGGGGGCGATGCGCTGCCTGCCGCGGAGACGTCCTCGTTCGCCGAGCCGCCGCCGAAGCCGCTGCGCCCGAAGCGGCCGCGTCCACCCGAACCGATCCCGCCGCCGGGACGATTCTTCTGGTTCCGTTAGCTACCAGTGCACGCTCTGGCTGGGCTCGATGAATGCCGTCGTGCTTGGCGGCGTTGCAAGGCTTGTGGCCAGATACCACCCGGAGCCGATGACCAGCACGAGCAATGCGACGATCGCGATCATGTCGACGGTACGCGGATCGTGGTCCCTGGGATTGAAGTTAAGATGCAGACCAGGCCTGAAATGAAAATGACGGCTGATTTTCCAGCGCATTGTTGTTTCCTCCCGTGGGAGCATCACGACAACGCGAGGGGGAAGTTCCGGTTCCGCTCAAGGCAGCGATGCGCGAAGCACCGCAGCATGGTTACGAGGCGTTGACGCCGCGCCAGCGGCCGTAGCGCCACGGCAAATACCAGCGTGCGCTTTGCGGGGCAGCGAGAGGCACGTTGTCGATGCCTGATGTGCCGAAGGGATTGCAGCGCAACAGCCGGGCGATTGTCATCCAACCACCGGCCCAGAGTCCGAAGCGCTCGATGGCTTCGTCGCCGTATACGGAGCAGGTCGGCAGATGTCGGCAGTTATAGCCGACCAGCGGCGACAGCGTATGCCGGTAGAGCCAGATCAACGCGCGACCGAATCTGCGCGGCAGCCGCAGTGCCTGGGCAACGGGTGCGGAACAATGCTCGCAGGCTGAGTGCTTCATGTGCGATGTGCCGACGTCCTGTGCGCACAAATGCGCGGTTCCAGCGCAGGGAACAGCGAGCTGTTGTACGCGCGCCATATTTTGCCTGCTTTCAGGGAGCAGTGCAGCAAGTACCTATGGACGATCTGTATTCCCCCGGATACCATTTTTGTGACGTCCGTGTGTAGACTCGCGGGAACATCGATACGGGGCTTGCCTGAATCGCCTTGGGGCTTGGGGAAGGAACCAGTTTGAAAGTTCTGAAGTCGTTCAACCTTCGTGGCTGGTTGCTGGTGGGAACCGCCGCTTGTGGCGTCGTGTTGGCGGGGGCCATCGCGATCCTTGGCTCGCCGGCCAGCGCTGGCGCCTCGCTCGAAGAGCGCAAGCTGCCGATGAAGTTTGGCTGGGTTGCCTGCGAGCCCAATTGCCGCGGCTGGGTCAGCGCGGTCGGCATTATCACCGCAGATACTCCGAGGGACTTTGACGATTTCGCCCGCGGCCGGCAGCTCGGCGGCGCTACAGTGGTGCTCGACTCCAGCGGCGGTTCTGTCAACGACGCGATCACGCTGGGCCGGCGCTTCCGCAATCTCGGTCTCCTGACCACCGTTGGGGTCACGCAGCAGAACGGCGGCGGGAAGGCCGCCCGTCCGAGGGTCGCCTCGGAGGCCTATTGCGAATCCATGTGCGTGTTCCTGCTGCTGGCCGGCAAGAAGCGCTACGTGCCTGATGCGGCCCATGTCCGCGTCCATCAGATCTGGATGGGCGATCGCGCCGACGACGCCAAGGCGGCAAGCTACAGCGCGCAGGATTTGATGATCGTGGAACGCGACATCGGCCGGCTCGCCAAATACACCTTCGACATGGGCGGGGCGGGGGATCTGCTGTCGCTCGCTCTGAACGTGCCGCCGTGGGAAGATCTGCATGAGCTCGATGCGTCTGAGCTGAAGCTGACCAATCTCGTCACGACCGATCTGGTGTCCGACGTCCTGCCGCATGTGGACGTCGCTGCGCCTGCAATGGCGGACCTTGCGCCAAAGACGCAGGCAAGGTTCGGCGAGGAACCGGAGCCTGCCAAGTCGACCAAGACGGCGGAAGCGCTGGTCCCGACCGGCGGCGTGGCGACGCCGGCCGCGGCGACGCAGAAGTAAGAGCCTCAGTCTCAGGCTTGCACGGGGGCCGGGTGCTTCGCCTTGGCCTCGATTTGGCCGATCGCATCGACCACGGCATCGAAGGTGAGGAGCGTCGAGGCATGACGCGCCTTGTAGTCGCGGACCGGCTCGAGGAATTTAATCTCTTCCCATTTGCCTTCAGGAGGAGCGCCGTTCTCCTTGAGCATCTTGCGAACGGTTTCGCGTAACTCACGGAGTTCGCTCGCAGTCGAGCCGACCACGTGACTTGCCATGATGGATGAAGAGGCCTGTCCCAGCGCGCACGCCTTCACGTCATGCGCGAAGTCGGTGACGGTGTCGCCCTCCATCTTGAGGTCGATCTTCACGGTCGAGCCGCACAGCTTGGAATGGGCGGTCGCGGTGGCATCGGGGTCCGGCAACCGTCCGAGGCGCGGAATATTACCGGCCAGCTCGATAATCCGCTTATTGTAGATGTCGTTCAGCATGTGATGGAGTCCAACACTTACCTGCCGGATCGGCCTTGGCTGGCGCGGTCCAGGGTCCTATATAGGGGCGGAACTGGCGGAAAAACAGTCCGGCGGTGCGTCGGCGGTGATCCATATCCGCTCAGCCGGCGTTGTGCCGAGTGGCCTTTTTCGTCAAAACCGCTCTCTTCAGGCGTCCGGCGGCTTGTCCGCCCCGTCTGCCGGTGACACTCCGGCCGCAAGGCCGTCGAACGGAGTAGACATGGACGCAACGATCAAATCCATCCGCCCGAACAAGCCTTCCGACCGGCAGCTCGAGAGCCGGCCGGCCGAGCTTGACCCCGCTGAATTCCTCGCGGCCGCTGTCCGCGCCGACCAGCCGCGCCCCGCGCGTGCCGAGGCGGAAGCGGCGGTGAAGACGCTGCTCGCCTATATCGGCGAGAACACCGAGCGTGAGGGCCTGCTCGACACGCCGCGCCGCGTGGTCGAGGCTTTCGACGAGCTCTATCAGGGTTATCACCAGTGCCCGGCCGAGGTGCTCGATCGCACCTTCGGCGAGACCGCCGGCTATGACGACTTCGTGCTGGTGCGGGACATCGAGTTCACCTCGCAGTGCGAGCATCACATGATGCCGTTCTACGGCAAGGCGCACATCGCCTATACGCCGGTGGAGCGCGTCGTCGGACTGTCCAAGCTTGCGCGCCTGACCGACATCTTCGCCCGCCGGCTCCAGACCCAGGAACATCTGACGGCGCAGATCGCAGCGGCGATCGACGAGATCCTGAAACCGCGCGGCGTTGCCGTCCTGATCGAGGCCGAGCATACCTGCATGTCGGTGCGCGGCGTCGCCAAGCATGGCGCCTCGACCTTCACCAGCCGCTACACCGGCATGTTCCGCGACAATCCTGCGGAGCAGGCCCGGTTCCTGTCCATGGTGCGAGGCATGACGCGCTGACCTCGCGAACAACTGGCGAGATTTGTCGTGTCAGCTCACTCCCATGAGATCGAGGAAGGCCTGGCTTTCCTTCCCAAGTTCGATGCGAATGGCCTCGTGACCTGCGTGGCGACGGACGTCGCCACCGGCGACGTCCTGATGGTCGCGCATATGAATGAGGAGGCGTTGCGCAAGACCATTGGCACCGGTGAAGCCTGGTACTTCAGCCGTTCGCGCAATGCCTTGTGGCGAAAAGGTGAGACCTCGGGTCAGACCCAGCGCGTGGTCGAGATCCGCACCGATTGCGACCAGGACGCGGTCTGGATTCGCGTCGAGCAGATCGGCGCGGCCTGCCACACCGGCCGAAGGTCGTGCTTCTATCGCAAGATCGAGGCCGAAGGCGGGGGCGCAAAGCTGGTGTTCGTCGATGCGGACAGGCTGTTCGATCCGAACGCGGTCTACAAGAAATAGGCCCCCGTCATTCCGGGGCGCGCGAAGCGCGGGCCCGGAATCCATTGTACGGCATCACCCGCGATTCGATGGATTCAGGGCTCATCGCTGTGCGATGCCCCGGAATGACGGCGGTCCCGGAATTAACCCCGCATTAACCATACATGTCCCACGGTGGGACGATCAGGCGTCCGAATTGCCGGCGCCGCTCAAACGCCGCGCGGGGCGGGCGCTACATCATGTCGGTCGACAATTCCAGTGCCACGCAGATAGCCGCGAGCGACGGCTTGAAGCGCGTCGCTGGTGCGATCAAGCAGGGCTCGAACCAGACCGGCGTCAGCTTCGAATACATGCTGACCACCGCCAAGATGGAATCGGATTTCGATCCATCGGCCGGCGCCACCACGTCATCCGCCCACGGCCTCTATCAGTTCATCGATCAGACCTGGCTCGGCACGGTGAAGGAGGCGGGTCCCCAGCTCGGCTATGGCAACTATGCCGATGCCATTACCAAGACTTCGTCGGGCAGCTACACCGTCGACGATCCCTTCATGAAGCGCTCGATCATGAAGCTGCGTGACGATCCAGAGGCCGCATCCAGCATGGCGGCGGCGCTGACGCAGTCCAACAGCTTCAAGCTCACCGGTCTGCTCGGCCGCAGGCCATCCGACAGCGAGCTCTACATGGCGCATTTCATGGGTGTCGGCGGCGCGGCGAAACTGATCGCCAATGCCGAAGACAATCCGCAAGCGGTCGGTGCGCGGCTGTTTCCCAATGCGGCATCCGCCAACCGCTCGATCTTTTACGCCAGGGACGGCCGCGCGCGCAGCGTCTCTGAAGTCTATTCGGTGCTGAATGCGCGCTACGCCAGCGCTTCGAACGCGAAATCGACGCGCAGCGCGATGGCGATGTATGGCGACACGCCCTCGACCACGCAGGTCGCCGCCGCCAATGGCGTGCAGCCGATGGTCAACAGCGCCGCCTATCTCCAGACCTTTCCGGAGGCGCGCGGCATGACACCGGTGAGCGCAACATCGGCAGCCAGCGTCGCCGACAACACGCCGGTCACGCCGGCTTTCCGCTCGATCTATCAGCCCGGCGATGCGACGCAGCCGGTCTCGACGACGGTGCAGAAATTGTGGGGCAACAACGCCTCGCTCACGTCAGTCGCCTCGGCAACACCGGACGTGCGCCCGCCGCAACCGCTCGATCTCTTCAGCGATCGCAGCGGCGCATACTCCAGCTAGCGCGGCCGCGCCCGCTCGGCGACTTTCAGCCCTTAACAAATCATCAATAAAACCAGCGAGTTATGGTGAACGCTTTGTTAAGCGTCGTGGTTTATTTTGTGTTGCAGGTGACATCCAGTCACCGCTTCGTTTTCCGTTGCGTAAGCCGGAAGCAACATGATTGTTCGGCAGTTCATCAATTGGATCAGGACCGCGCCCGCCGGTGAGCGGGCGGAGGCAACGCGGGCGTTGGCCCGGGCCTGGCTCATCTCAGATCTTTCCCATGACGACCGCGTCGCCGCTGAAGGCGCGCTTTTGATGCTGCTCGACGATCCTTCGCCGCTGGTGCGGCAGGCGATGGCCGAGGCTTTTGCGCGCAGCACGGACGCTCCGGCATCGATCGTGCGGGCATTGTCAGCGGACCAGCCGACCGTGGCGCTCCCCGTGCTCGAACATTCGCCGCTGCTGATCGATGCCGATCTCGTCGACATCGTCGCGACCGGCAATGACGAGGTGCAGTGCGCGGTCGCCCGCCGTATCAACCTGCCGGTCTCGGTCTGCGCCGCCATCGCCGAGGTCGGCTGCGCGGCTGCGGCCCTCGAGCTGATCGAAAATCCCCATGCCGAGCTCGCCCCGTTCTCCTGGACGCGCATCGTCGAGCGCCACGGCCATCTCGCCGCGATTCGCGAGGCGATGCTGGTGCTGGATGATATTCCGGCCGCAACGCGCGCCGCGCTGGTGGCAAAACTCTCCGATACGCTGGCCCAGTTCGTCGTCGCGCGCAACTGGCTGAGCGCCGATCGCGCCGAGCGCATGACGATCGAGGCCCGTGACCGCTCCACCATCAACATCGCGGCGCGCTCGCGCGGCGATGACATGCAGGGCCTGGTGAAGCACCTGCGCGTCACCGGCCAGCTCACCGCGGGCCTGATCCTGCGCGCGCTGCTGTCGAGCAATCTCGACCTGTTTGATGCAGCGCTGGCCGAGCTCGCCGACCTGCCGCTGGCGCGGGTCTCGGCTCTGCTGCACGATCGCGGCGGCAACAGCCTGCATGCGCTGCTCCGTCGTGCCGGGTTGCCGGAAGCAACCTTCGCCGCATTTCAGGTCGCGCTCGATGCCTGCCACGAGCAGGGCTATGTCGATACCGACGACACCGCGGCGCGCTTGCGCCGGCGCATGGTCGAGCGCGTGCTCACCCATTGCGAGAGCGACCGCGGCGCCACCGAGCCGCTGATGGTCCTGCTGCGCCGCTTCGCCACCGAATCAGCGCGCGAAGAGGCAAGGCTGTTCTGTGACGAGCTGGTCGCAGAGGACGCGATTGATCCGATGTATGACGATCTGATCGCGGCGTAACGAGACGCCGTAGGGTGGGCAAAGGCGCATGGCGCCGTGCCCACCCTTTTTATCGGTACAATCAAGTTTTGGTGGGCACGCTTCGCTTTGCCCACCCTACGGTACTACAATCTTCGCAATGATGAGAGCGTACTACTCCACCGGCACGATGCTCGGCGCCAGGATCACCTCGAGATGCTCGGGGCGGTCGCGGTTGACGTCTGTGAGATAGTCGTCGGCGACCTTGCGCAGACGGCGGCTGAGTTCGGCGGAGACGCTGATGCTGTCGAGCCTGGTGTTCTCGTGCACGATGGCGAGGATGGCGTTGATATGGTGCGTGAACAGCTCGGCCGGAACCTTCTCGAGGTCCGGGGCATGCTCGATGATGCGGCACAGGCTCTCGGCAACTCCCGCCGCGGCCGGAAAACCGAACGTCGCCGCGTCGCCCTTGATGTCATGCGCGGCGTGGAACAGTTCGTCGCGTCGTTCCTTGCTGAAGCCGTCGTTACGAATTGCGACGTAGGCGGTCGAGAGACGGTTGACCTCGGTCGTCATCCAGCTCTTGAACTCGCCGGATAAACCGGCCAGCGCCTGCTCGGCGCGGCCGATCGGATCATCCATGTCCTTTTCCTCGACCCGACGCAGGACTTTGCGCAGCGGATTGGGCTGCGTGATCACGTGATGCGTGGCAAAGGCCTTGACCTCGATGTCCTTTGCGCTGTTCTTCGCCATGATGCCTGCCTCGCCTGATGAGACGTTGCGCTAGATGGTGGAGCGGGCCTTGTCGAGCAGTGAGGGCTGCTGGAGCACCTCGTGCTTTTCGCCGACACGGCGCTCCGGACCCATATAGGCGGAATTGGTGTTGCGGCGCCGGTCGGGGCCGAAATAGGTCTTGGTCTTGATGAAGGGCCGGGGGCTGGCGACGACGTTGAGGATGCGCTGGTAGAGGCCCTTGGCCGATATCGGCTTGGCGAGGAATTCGGTGACGCCGGCATCGCGCGCGACCGTGACGCGGCGCTTCTCGGAATGCCCCGTCAGCATGATGATCGGTGCGTAGGGATTGCCCTTGGATTCCGGCTGCCGGATCATCTGTGCCAGCTCGAGCCCGTCGAAGATCGGCATCGCCCAGTCGGTGATGACGATGTCGGGCACGTAGTGGCTGTACATTTCCAGCGCAGTGGCGCCGTCCTCGGCCTCATAGACCTCGCGGGCGCCGAATGAATGCAGCAGCGTCCGCAGGATGCGGCGCATATGGGGATTGTCGTCGCAGACGAGGAAGCGCAGCTTGTTGAAATCGATGCGGAACATGGCGCCCGAGCTGAAGCGGTCAATCTTCGTTAACCATATCGCGCCGGGAGTTAATGAAGGGTTGCGGCTGTGTTCGATGAGCCTTTGAAGAGGGGGACTTGTGGATATCGTAATTCCGCCATTTTTTATCGCAAAACAATAAAAATACTGAATCGAACGGGAGCCCAGTCCAATGAGCGTGATCGCGTTTCCTTATCCCGTGCCGGCCGAACCGCGATTGCGGCGCATTGGACGCGTCGTGGCCATCGGCGCACTGCTCTGTGCCGCGGGGGCGGTGCTGGCGGTGCCGCTGCTGTGGTCGAGCGACGAGGTGCTCCGACACTGGATCGCAACCCAGTCTCCGCTCGGCGCGCGGCCGTTCACGCTCAATCTCGATACGCGCTTCGCCGGCGCGCTGATCAGCCTGATCGGACTTGCGCCGGTACTCTACGCATTGCTTCAACTCTCGATGCTGTTCTCGCGTTTTGCGCGGGGCGAGGTCTTCGCGACCGACAATGCCGGGCGCATTCGCCGGATGGGTCTCGCGCTGATCGTCAATGCGCTGATCTCGCCGCTGGTGCAGATGCTCACCACCATCAACCTGACGCGGGCCAACCAGCCCGGCCAGATCGTGGTGATGTTCGGCATCGAGCAGTCGCATGTGCTGTCGATACTGAGCGGCCTTGCGCTCATCGCCTTCGCGACGGTGATGGCCGATGCCGTCCGCCTCTGGCACGAGAACAGCGAGATCATCTGACCATGCCGATCATCGTCAATCTCGACGTCATGCTCGCCAAGCGCAAGATCAGGTCGCGCGAGCTCGCGGCGCGCATCGAGCTCACGGAAGCGAATGTCTCCCTGCTGAAGTCGGGGAAGGTGCGAGGCATCCGTTTCGACACGCTGGAGCGGATCTGCGCCGTGCTCGACTGCCAGCCCGGCGACATTCTCGAGTACGTCCCTGACAAGGCGAACGACGCGCTGGAGCCTCGCGCGACCGGCCGGAAATCGGCTTAGCGCCAACTCCTCGATTTCAGACTGGAGATGTCTGCAATGGACCGCCTTGCGCGCGTTCTAATGAGCGCGGCTGCGCATCTGTTGGCCGGGTGTGGTTCGGTGCCGCTGACCTCGATCCCGCCGATGGCCCGCATCGATGCCAAGACGACCGATCTGTCGATGCTGCGCGTCGCCGTGCAATTGCCCGACGCGTTGCGGCCTCGTTCGGGCGGCGTCAAGCTCGATGTCGTCACCAAATTGGCGGGAGAGGCGGAGGTCAAGACCAGCTTTGCGATGATGGAGTTGAGTGCGCGCGAGCGGGGCGGCCTGCCGGCTCCGCCGCAGAACTCCTCCATCTACGCCTATCGCTTGTCGCCAGAAGACACCGCGCGCTTCGAGGCGTTGCGCGCCTCGATGGTCGAGCAGGGGACGAATGGCAAGCGCGGATCGATGGGGCTCGGCGTCGCAGCCAGGGAATTCTGTCGTGCCAACGCAGAGCCGCAGGCGGCTCTGCCCGTGACCATCTACTTGATGACATCGGAGACGAAGAGCTTCATCCCCGTCATCAGGGACTTCGATTTGCTGAGCGATCCGGCCATGGCGGTGGGTGGGAATCGATTCAGCCCTGCGGCCGGTGATCCGCGCGGCGCTCAATAGCCGAACTGCTCCCGCAAAATTCGCTCTTCCAGGCTGTGGCCGGGGTCGAACAGCATGCGCATCGAGATGGATTTGTCGGACAGGACTTCGACGCGCCGGACCCTGCGCACCTCCTCATGGTCGGCGACCGCCGCGACCGGGCGCTTGTCGTCCTCCAGCACCTCGATCACGACATAGGCGGTGTTGGGGAGCAGGGCGCCGCGCCAGCGCCGGGGCCGGAAGGCGCTGATCGGCGTCAGTGCCAGCAGCGCCGCGTTGATCGGCAGGATCGGGCCTTGGGCGGAGAGATTGTAGGCCGTCGAGCCCGCCGGCGTCGCAACGATGATGCCGTCGGCGATCAGCTCGGGCATGCGCTCGCGCTCGTCGATCAGGATGCGCAGGCGCGCCGCCTGGGAGGTCTGCCGGAACAGGTAGACCTCGTTGATGGCGTGGTGCAGATGGACGCGGTCGTTGACATCAGTCGCGCGCATCAGCAGCGGATTGATCTCGGATTCATGCGCCGCCTCAAGCCGCGCGCGCAGATCATGCGTCGAGTACTCGTTCATCAGGAAGCCGACCGTGCCGCGGTGCATGCCGTAGATCGGCTTGCCGGAGCGCATGTGGTGATGCAGCGTCTGAAGCATCAGCCCGTCGCCGCCAAGCGCGACCACGACGTCGGCCTCGTCAGGATCGCAATTGCCGTATTGCGCCGTAAGCTGGTGGAAGGCGGCCGCGGCCTCGCTGCCCGGGCTGGCGACGAAGGCGATCCGTTCGTATCGCGATGGCTTGGTCATGGCTTCCAGGCAGGTGCCGCTGGCTCGAGAAAGGTCCGCCGAGGTCGTCTATACGACCTGGGCCCGTATTGTCGAGGATGACCGGTTGGCAAGGCAAACGCGGGAGGCTGACCGGACGTCCCGTCCGAGGGCAAAAGCCGACTTCATCGGCCCCGGAAAGCCAATCCGGGGTCTCCGATCCCCCAAACCGTCGCAATTGGCGGCTATTTCCGGGATTGAAAGCAGCGAGCGGGGGCAGGGAGAACAATCATGTTTATGAGCTTGTCCATCCAGCGCCGTGCGGGGCTGGTGCTTGCGGTCGTTGCTTTCGCGCTTGCGGGCCCGGCGCGGGCGGACGATCCGCCGCAGCCACGCAACGAGGCGTCAACGCCCGCCGGACAGAAGACTGGGCGCGGCGGCAATGCACAAAATGCGGCGCAGGCTTCGCCAGTGGCTTCCGATCGTCGCCTCCCTGATGACTCGACCACCAAACAGACCCTCGATCTGCCGGGCCGAACCCTCAACTTCGCCGCGACCGCCGGCTCGATCCGGGTCTTCAATGAGAAGCGCGAGCCGCTCGCCGACGTCGCCGTCACCTCTTACGAGCTCGACGGCGCCGACCGCGCCACGCGTCCGGTGACGTTCCTCTTCAACGGCGGGCCCGGCGCATCCTCGGCGTGGCTCCAGTTCGGCGCGGTCGGGCCATGGCGGCTGCCGCTTGACGGCGAGGGGCTGTCGCCGTCGGCCTCGCCCGAGGTGAAACCGAACGCGGAGACCTGGCTCGACTTCACTGATCTCGTCTTCATCGATCCTGTCGGTACCGGCTACAGCCGCGTCATCGCGAGCGATGAGGATGCGCGCAAGCGGTTCTACTCGGTCGACGGGGATGTCAACTCGATCGCGCTCGTCATTCGCCGTTGGCTCGAAAAGCACAACCGGCTGACCTCGCCGAAATATGTCGCGGGCGAAAGCTATGGCGGTATTCGCGGGCCGAAGGTCGTGCGTCAGTTGCAGATTCAGCATGGCGTGGGCGTCAGAGGCTTGATCCTGGTGTCACCGCTGCTCGATTTCCGCGAGTTCACCGGCACCAGCCTGCTGCAATATGTCGCGAGCTTGCCGAGCTACGTGGCGGTGGCGCGCGAAGCCAAGGGACCGGTCAAGCGCGCTGATCTCGCCGACGTGGAGGCCTATGCGCGCGGCGAGTTTCTGGCTGATCTCGTCAAGGGCGAGGCGGACAAGGAAGCCACCAATCGCCTCGCCGACAAGGTTGCCGAACTCACCGGCATCGACCAGGCAGTAAGCCGCAGGCTCGCCGGCCGCTTCGATGTCGGCGAATTCCGTCGCGAGCTCGATCGCAAGAACGGCATGGTGACCGGGCGCTATGACGGCTCGGTGCGTGGTCTCGATCCGTATCCGGATTCGGGCAGCTCGCGCTTTGGCGATCCTTCCGGCGATGCGCTTCAGGCGCCGCTGACGAGCGCCGCGGTCGATGTGCTCACGCAAAGACTCAACTGGCGGCCCGACGGCTCTTATGAAGTCCTCAATGGCTCCGTTGAGCACAACTGGGACTTCGGTGGCGGCATCAACCCACCGCAATCGCTGTCGGAGCTGCGCCAGATTCTCGCCACCGATGCGAAGCTGAACGTGCTGGTCGCGCACGGTCTGTTCGATCTCGCGACGCCCTATTTCGGCACGAAGCGGGCGCTCGACCAATTGCCGGCCTTCGTGACAGCGCGCGTGAAATTCGTCGTCTATCCCGGCGGTCACATGTTCTATTCGCGCGACGGCTCGCGGCAGGCGCTTCGCGGCGAGGTCGAGGCGCTGATCAGGGAGTAGGCCGTCGTTTCCGCGGCGGATAGCGCCGCGCGATCTCGCGCGCCACGACGCTTCCGGGTTTGAGGTTTGCTCCGCCAAGCCAGACGTCGCGGATCTTGCCGCGCTTGTCGCGATCGCGACGCACCGGCTCACCATGGCTGGAATAGCCGGCTGCCCAGACGAGCTTGCCGGTATCGCGGCCAGTGACCTCGATCTCGCCGGCGTCCATGAAGGGATTGTTGAACTGCGGGTTGGCGACCAGCACGCGATTGCCGGCCGGCACGAAGTCTGTCGCGCCCCAGATCGTCCACCAGCGGCCGGTCCAGTCGCGCACGCCTCGATCGGGTGCGCCACGTGTTTTGAAGACGCGCAGGATCTGCATCGCGCCGTCCATCCAGAACGGTGCGGCGCCGTCGATGGAATTGCTGAAAATGCTGATCGCGAGCTCGCATTCGGGAATTGAGCAGGTCCGCGAGATATAGCCCTGGAAGCCACCGCCGTGGCCGAACCAGTCCCATCCGTCGGTCTTGCCGGCGTTGACGCCGAGGCCGTAATAGGCCTCGAAGCTCTGCGGCACGCGCCAATGATGCCGTGTCATCTCGCGGCGGCTCGCGACCGACAGAACGCTTTTCTTCGCGTTGGGGGCAAGCTGGGCAAAGAATCGCGCGGTGTCCGCGGCGGTGGCAACGAAGCCCGCGGCTGACGCCAATGCATGGGCCGGATTGTCGCCCGGGATCACGCAGCGTTTGCCCAGCGGCAGCTTGCGTGTGTGGCCGCGCGCGAACAGCGCGCCCCTGGGAAGCGGCGTATTCGGCTCGGTCTCGCGAAGGCCCGCAGGCTCGATGAGCTCGCGCTTGATCCAGGCGGAGTAAGGCTCCTTCGTCACGGCTTCGATGAGGAGGCCCATCAGGGCAAAGCCGTGGTTGGAATATTTGAAACGCGTGCCTGGCTCGATCGCGGTCGGCTGCTTCAGCTCGTCGAGCAGCTCTTTGGCGTTGAGATAGGGGCGGCTGTCGATGAACTGGCCGGAATCGACGCCGTCCCGCGTCAGCCCGGCGCTGTGCGAGAGCACCTGCGCAATCGTCGTCTCGGCGACGCGCGGATGCAAACCGCCGACATACTGGCCGACGGGATCGTCGAGCCGGAGCTTGCGCTGCTCGCGCAGTTTCATGATGCCGGCCGAGGTAAAGCTCTTGGAGTGCGAAGCGATGCGGAAGCGATGGCGCGGGGTGAGCTTCTCGCCGGTATCGAGATTGGCAAGCCCAAATGCATGCTCGGCGACGACCTCGCCGCGATGGACGAAGGCAAGCAGGACGCCTGGCTGCTGGAAGGTCGCCTGTTGGAATTCGATCCAGGAGCCGATGTAGTCGATCGCGGATCGCAGCCACGTGTCCATTGCGCCACCGGTTTGTGAGGGAGGATGGGTGTGTGAAAGCTAGCCGAGAAAGCAGAACGGGCACAACCGGAAGGTTGTGCCCGTTCGCGTCCTCAGAAGATGCGATTTCTCAGTAGACGAGCGTCGCGCCGGTCGGCTTGTCGAGCGCGGCAGCCAGCGAGCGATATTCGGAGCTGTCGGTGCCGGCGAGCGAGGCGATCTTGTTCAGGTGATACTGCGCCTGTTCGCGGTTACCCTGCTCGAGCTGCCAGAGGCCGTAATACTGCCAGGTGCGGACGTGGTTCGGATCATCCTTCAGCGCGATCTCATAATAGACCTTCGACGACTGGTAGTCGCCGAGCTTGCGATAGGAGTAGCCGATCAGGTTGGCGACGTCGGCGACGTCGTCACGCTTGAGCTGCTTCAGTTGCCCGATCGCATCCGTATAGTCGTGCTTGTCGTAGATCGTGGTGTACGCGGTCCGGTACGCCGCGAGGAATTTCGGATCGCTGACGGAAGAGCTCTTCTTCTTGCCCTTCTTGGTCGATGTATCGGACTTCGGCGGCGAGGAGGGCTCGTCACTGCCGGCGGCATAGGCGCTGGTCAGAGCCGGTCCGGCCGCCAAGCTCATGGCGACAAGTCCCGGCACAAGAAGCGTTGCGAGTCTGCGCATCTAAGTTCTCCCGAATGGAACGTGGCGATCCTACACGATTGCCTAAAGACCGGAACACCCGGGCGGCAAAAACATTCCCTGCCGCCTCTGGGCGGTTCGGCGGCCGCAAGATGACAAACTTGTCATCCAGATGAACGGAAGCCTGCTACGCGCTTCAGAACGGGTTCAGCGCGCGCCGTCTAGGCTCTCCCCCATGATCGAAGAGTTGGCGAGAGGGCGCCGCCTCAAGATCCTTCCAAGAGGAGACCACCATGTTGAAGACCATTTCCGCAGCCTTGCTCGCAGCTTCCGTCATCGCCGCTCCGGCCTTCGCCAAGGATGCAGCGAAGGATGCCGCCAAGACCACCGCGACTGCCCCGGTGATCAAGGCGGACCAGACCCAGAGCAAGGTCTCGACCCCCGCTGCCAAGCCCGACGCCGGCGTCAAGGCCGATGCCAAGACGGCTGACAAGACTGCCGACATCAAGTCGCCTGCCAAGGTCGATACCAAGACCAAGGCGATGAACGCCAACGCCGCGGTCACGCCGGACGAGCACAAGACCGTGCGGACGCATCGTCATCACCACAAGCATCTGTCGGTCAAGAAGTCGCTGAAGACGCAGTCGGGCCTCACCAAGCCGGTGACGACCGAGAAGCGCAGCTAACAACTGACCCCAGCGAGGCGGCGTCCCTGGCATTGCCCCGTCGTCTCGCGCGGAGTTCAGGCCCGGCCCGTTCGTCATGCTTCGCGTCATAGCGCGAGGTGCTGACGGCGGGTCGGTGCGCCGTTTGCGGAAGCGAATTCCCTTTGTGCAACCTTGGGGCTAGAACGTCTGCCGAACCGACTGACTGGAGAACTTGATCCCTTGGGGCAATTGGCGAAACGCGCGATGGTCCTGTTGCTGCCTCTGGCGCTCGCGGCCTGTTTTGGCGATGGTGACCGTCCGTCCCTGATGGAAGGGGCCCAGGCCGGCGGCCCGCAGCCGTTTCCCGACAATTTTCGCGCCGACGCACTCGCTCTGATTCACGCCTATCTCAACAATCCGGTCGGCGTGCGCGACGCCAGCATGGCGGATCCGGTGCTGCGTGAGATCGGTGGACGGCAATTCTACATCAGCTGCCTGCACTTCACGCCGCGGGAGACTGACGGCAGCTACAAGGCCATGCGCGAGCGCGCCGTCGTCTATGTCAATGGCAGGGCCGACCGTGTCGTCGATCGCGCCAGCGAGCTCTGCGCCGGCGCGGTTTACGCACCCTTTCCAGAACTGGAAAAGATGACGCGGTAGCGCAAAGCCCGCCTTCATCGCGGACTGCTAGATCAAGAGCAGCCGGAGCTGCTGGATCACATTTTGGCGAGCTTTGAACGAGGCGAGTATGCCTTGCGACAAATCGTTACGGCAAGTTTTGCGCGAACGAAAATCGGTCGCGGCAAGCGGACGTGACGGAACAAAATCGCGATGTTGCCGCCGCGTCACAGTAACGAACGATCAACGTTCCGGCATCGCCGCGAAGCAACCAAATTCAAGCCACGTTGTTTCCCGAGGGTCGAATTTGAAAGAACGGGGATGATCATGAAGAGGTTTTTGCTGGGCGCAGCAGCTCTGCTGGCGCTAGCCGCACCGGCGGCCGCGGCAGACATGCAGCCGCGCCCCTACACCAAGGCTCCGGCCTACACGCCGCCGCAGGTGATCTACAACTGGACCGGCTTCTATATTGGAGGCCATGTCGGCGGCGCCTTCGCAGGCGACACCACCTTCCAGTCGAGCGACGCCCGCTTCCTGGGTGGCGTGCAGGGCGGCTTCGACTACCAGTTTGCGCCCAATTGGGTGGTGGGTATCGAGGCCCAATATTCCTGGCTGCCGACCAACAACAGGGGCGTCACGTTCCCGCTCGGGACGCAGGTGACATCGAACACGGACCAGATCGGGTCGGTGACCGGCCGCCTCGGCTACACCTGGGGCCCGGCCCTGCTTTATGCCAAGGGCGGCTACGCCTGGCGCAATGGCGGCCTCGGCGTCAACGTCGCCGGCGTGCCGCAGCCCTTCACCGCCAGCGGCAACAGCAAGGACGGCTACACCGTCGGCACCGGCCTCGAATACATGTTCGCGCCGAACTGGTCGGCCAAGGCGGAGTACCAGTATTACAATTTCGGTAGCACGACGATCACCTCAGGTCCGGCCGACGTCGTCGGCGTCCGCGGCCGGGACGACGAGCATACCGTCAAGGTCGGTGTGAACTACCGCTTCGGCTGGGGTGGCCCGGCCTCGCGCTACTGAGCCGCCCGGAGCGACCACGATCCGACAAAGGCCGGCTTTCCGCCGGCCTTTTGTTTGTCGGCGCCTGTTGTTTTCATTGTGTGAACCATCTGGCGCGTCATTTGCAAGCCAACGGTCTTGCGGGCGCATTCTCTCGCGTGTCACGGGCATCGGGTAAAGCAAAAATAATTTTTGCGACTTACGGAACTCGTGCTCCGGTACGCGGATTATGGCAATAACCGGGCTGGTGGGATGACGAACATGCGTATCTTGGCGTCGGTGGTGGTCGTCGCGTGCTTCGCCGCGCTCCCCTGCGCTGCCCAAACAATCCTCAAATCCGAGCCTCTGATGTTGGCACCTTACGAGGTCGCCTTCGTGAAAGACGCCTCCTGTCCCTCCGGCAAGGTGCTGAAGGTTACCGGAGCAATCCGCGGGCTGCATCGCCGCAAGGCTTGCGTGTCGCTCGCCGGTGAGCAGGCATCGCTGGCGATCGCGACACCCTGAAGTGCGCTTTGCACCGAAGCACGTCTTAGCCGGAGCTCACGAACTGAGCTGAAGCTCCATCCTGGATTCCCGCTCGGCGTCCGCCTTGTTCTTGGCGGGATCCTCGCCTTGGGCGGCCCGGCAGGATTTGATCTCGTAGTCGTTGTCGAGCACCCGGCGCGGACCGTGCCGCTCGTCGTCGGTCCCGACGTCCACGACCAGCCCGCTCCGTTGCGCGAGCTTCCAGACGTCGGCTTCATCAGGATAGGCCTTGCTGATCTGGCTGTCGTTGCAGAACAGGGCGTAGGGCATGCTTCCCGCTCCCGGAAAACGCGTTAACGGCTTACGGGCGCGGCCGGTTCCTGAGCGATCACGGGCCCGTGATCGGCTATGGGTACTTGGATGCAAGGCGGGACCTGAGTCCTTAACGAGTCCTGAATCCTCCAAAAAAGAAACCTTGGGACTCGTTTGGCGGAATCAGCGGATGTTTCCGGCCATGACGACCGACCTCAAAACCTGCTGTGGGCACCTGCTCCTGCCACTGACGCTGGCACTGATCGGCGCCTGTGCAGCCAATCTTTGGCTGGTGTGGTCCTGGTTGTAGGGGACGGTCCGATCCTACTTGCGAGCCGTCGGGGGCGCGTCGGTATCGCGGATGGCGGCGCGGAGCTTGGTCAGTGTCGCCACACAATATTCCTCGCGTTCGCGCTCGAACCGCTCCTGATGCTTCCTGAAATCGGCGATGCGGGTCTGCATCTCGCTGCGGAAGTCGCTACCCATTCGCGGTGCGGGGGTGAGCAGGGGCTGGGGCGCCGGGTTGATCGGCGGGGGCGGATCGGCCTGCGCCTGTTCAAGCGTCACGGTCGTGGCCCGGACGGAGACGATCTCCGTTGCCAGGACCGGAGCAGCTGCAGCGGTATCCGGCTGACGGAAATCGTCCTTCTTGCCGGCAACCGATTGCACGAAGGCCAGCGTCTGCGCGATCAGAGCGTCGCGCTCCCTGATCCACTTCATGATCCACCACCCTGTTTGACCTATTCCACCAAAGCCGGGGCACCGAATCAAGAAGGTTGACCGGGGGTTGCATATTTTTCCCAGTCGCCTGACATTAGCCGGATGGATTCCAGGGCCGACCCGTCGGGCGAAGTGCAGGGCTTGCGCCTTGTGCGCGCCTTCCTGTCGCTGCCGCCCGAGAAGCGGGCGGAGGTGATTGCGTTCGTCGAGGATCTGGTGCGTGCCCATGTCCGACCAGATGACTGCGGGGAGGCCTCCCCGGATCACTAGCGCTGGCGCGGATGCCCGTTCGCTAGCCCGCGGAACGCCTTGAAAGAAGGCTCAAGCTTACGCAGGGCTTACGGCCAGGCTCTATTCGGTATTTTTCCGTAACCTTATTCACGACCCTTATTATCAAATGTTAATTTCCTCCGGTTCCAATGCGGCCGCCGGGGCAGTTCCGGTGTAGGAACCGGGTATTTGAAGGCGGCTGCGAATGAGCTTTTTGAATAATTTGAAGATCGTGTTGAAGGTTGCGCTGATCGTGACCGTGATGGGCTGTGCCCTGGTTGCGGTTGCGGCCTTTGGCATTCGCGAGTTGTCGGCGACGGTCGACGGCTTCAGCGAAGTCACAGCGATGCAGTCGGCTGCCCTCAACCTCGTACGCGCCCAGCGCCGCGTCGAGACCTATCACGCTGCGCTCTATGCGGTACTCACCGAGACGACCGAGGCGGGCAACGCCAATCGCCTCAGAATCGCGAGCCAGAACCGCAATGAAGTCGGCCAATATATGACCGCTGCGGAACGGGATGACCCGGCACGTGCGGCCGAAACGCGGAGCGTCGGCGAGCAGCTGAAGGCCGCCTTTGCGGGCTGCGATCCGGTGCTCCAGGCTGGCGCGGCGGCAAGCACCCCTGAGGACAATGTCAAGGCCGCGGATCGTGCCCACAAGGAGTGTGACCCGCTGATCGATGCGGCCCTCGAGCGCGTGGCCAAGTTCACGTACACGACCAAGGCCGTGAACCAGCGCAAGGAAGCCATTGAGGCCGACGCCAAATCCGCGACCTGGACTGTGATGAGTGTCAGCGCCGGCGGCCTGATCATTGGCATTGCGATTGCGCTCTTCATCGGCCTCGTGGCGATGTCGAAGCCGATTGCCCGTCTCAAGGCCGCCATGGAGGGCTTGGCGCGCAACGACCTCCAGACGGAAGTGCCCGACAAGGACCGCCGCGACGAGATCGGCGAGATGGCCAAGACCGTCGAGGTGTTCAAGACCAACGCGATCGAGGTCGAGCGCCTCAAGGCCGCGCAGGTGGAAGCGGAGCAACAGGCCGCCGAGCAGCGCCGCCGTGACATGTTCAACCTCGCCGATGGCTTCGAGCGCGCGGTCGGCGAGATCATCGATACCGTCGGATCCGCTTCCACCGAGCTCGAAGCCTCGTCCTCGACACTCGCTACGACGGCGCAGCGCGCCCAGGAGTTGACCTCGGTGGTCGCGGTCGCCTCGGGCGAGGCCACGGGCAACGTTCAATCGGTTGCGACCGCCACGGAGGAGTTGTCGTCCTCGGTCAACGAGATCAGCCGGCAGGTGCAGGAATCCGCGCGGATGGCGAGCGAAGCTGTCAACCAGGCGCGCACCACCACCGAACGCGTCAGCGAGCTCTCGATCGCAGCCACGCGCATCGGCGACGTCGTCGAGCTGATCAACACCATTGCCGGCCAGACTAACCTGTTGGCGCTGAACGCCACCATCGAGGCGGCACGGGCAGGCGAGGCCGGCCGCGGCTTTGCCGTCGTCGCCTCCGAGGTGAAAACGCTCGCCGAGCAGACCGCGAAGGCGACCGGCGAGATCAGCCAGCAGATCTCCGGCATCCAGACCGCCACCCAGGACTCGGTGATGGCGATCCGCGATATCTCCGCAACCATCGAGCGGCTGTCTGAAGTGTCCTCGACCATTGCCGCCGCCGTCGAGGAGCAGGGCGCCGCGACCCAGGAGATCTCGCGCAACGTTCAGCAGGCCGCTCACGGCACCCAGCAGGTCTCGGCCAACATCACCGACGTGCAGCGCGGCGCCGCTGAGACCGGTTCGGCCTCCTCGCAGGTGCTCTCGACCGCGAAGATGCTGGCGACGGACAGCACCCGCCTGAAGGACGAAGTCGGCAAATTCCTGCAGACGGTGCGCGCGGCCTGAGCCCGCGCGAGCACGGCCCGGCGGCCCCGCGCCGCCGGCAAGTCGCATATCTATTGCAGCAGGAACGCCATCGCGATCGCGAACAGGAAGAGTGTTGCGACGACGGCCGTGACGGCTCCGAATATGATTTTGGCGTTTTCTCGGCTGGTGTAGGAAGGCATGCGGTGCGCATGCTACCTCATTCAGACTGTTGATCCAATCTGTGGTCGCTCGCCGTCCCCGCGCTTTTCCTGCGAAGAACATCCACATCATAGGTAGCTGAAGCCACCCTGAAGCGGTCAGGTGGCGAGCCGTGCCTGGAAGAATTTCGTGACCCGATCAATCGCATCCCGAGTCATCGGGTCAGTGTCCGAGAAATCAAAGCCGTGGGCTCTGCCGGGATATGGCACGAATTCGGTGTCGGCGCCGGCCAACTTGCCGAGCGCAACCAGCTGCCGGCCTTCCTCGATCGGGATGTTCTTGTCGGCCTCGCCGTGCAGTACGATCAGCGGCGGCAGGTGCTTGATCTTCGTGGCCATGGCGCGAGGCATGCCGCCATAGAGCACAGCGAGGGCTGCGATGCGCATGTCACGCGCGGCCGCTTCGGCGGCGATGTAGCTGCCGAGCGAGAAGCCGAGGAGGCCGATGCGTCCCGAACTGTCGGGTCGGCCGAGGACATCAGTCACGGTGGCGGCGACCGTGTCGGCCCAGCCCTCGAACCGTTTCGTTTCATAGGCCTCACGTGTCTCGTGTGAGGTCGATGTCAACGCAACCATGTCGGCTGGCGCCATGTAGCTGAGAAAATAGGTGTCGATGCCCCGCGCCGTCAGCGCATCGGCGTAACGCTCGTAAGCGCGCGGTTTGATCTCGACCCCGTGGGCGCCGTGCAGCGCGATTACGGCAGGACGTCTCTCTGATCCGGCCGCCGCATAGCGCGACACGGAGAGGCTGTCCCCGCCGGAGGCGATCTTAAACTCTTCGCTGGGAGCGCCATGCGCGGGGATCGGCAACAGAAGGGTGGCAAGGCCGGTCAGGGCCGTTCGTCGGGTGATCATCAGCGAACTTGCTCGCGGGAGATTTTGGTTTGATATCTCGCCCCTATAGTATGCTTGCGACGGAATCTTGACGCGAGTCCCATCCGATGATCTTCCATCGTCCCGCTGTGCTCGCCCATGAGCGGTTCGTTGCCGACCGTGACAATTTTGCAGGTCTCGACCTCGCCGCGCGTTTTGAGAGGATCGAGCGGACCAATTTGTGGGGAGCTGCGACGTCGGTCTCGGGCTTGGGATCGGAAGATCCTGCCACCGCGGCGATCCGCGAGGCGCTGCCCGGCCTGCTGCATCGGCTGGGCGCCCGTTCACTGCTCGATGCGCCTTGCGGCGATGCCGGCTGGATCGGCAGCATGCAGCTCGATGTCGACTATATCGGCATTGATATCGTGCCATCGCTGATCGCAGCCAACGGCGCCCGCGTCGCGCGAGGCGAACTGCGCGGCCGTTTTCTCGTCGCCGACATCACGCGCGATTCCCTGCCGCGCTGCGAGCTAATCCTGTGCCGCGACTGTCTCGTGCATCTGAGCTTTCAGAACATCGCGCGCGCTATATCCTGCTTTCGCGCCAGCGGCGCGCAATTCCTGCTGGTCACGACCTTTCCGGAATGGGACGATAACAGCGATTGCGAGGACGGCGATTGGCGGGCGCTCAACATGACGAAGCCGCCGTTCGGCTGGCCGCCGCCGCGCGAATTGATCAACGAGCGCTGTGGCGAGGGCGGTGGCGGCTGGCGCGACAAGAGCCTCGGACTCTGGCGGCTGGATGAGTTGCCCGCTAGCTGAGCGCGCCTGACGCCCGGCCATCATCGCCGCGGCTTAAGCGGACATCGAAGCAATGAATGCAAGGAGTGGAGTCTATGATCGACGCCAGATGCAGCTGCGGCGCGCTTGCGCTGTCGCTTCCGGGACCGACCAACCTGGTCGCGGCCTGTCACTGTCTCGAATGCCAGCGGAGGACCGGCGCGCCGTTCGGTGTTGGTGCTTTCTATCCGGTCGATGCGGTCAAGATCTCAGGAGCGCCGAAGGAATATGTTCGCGCCGGCGAGAGCGGCGGCAGGGTCCGGTGCTATTTTTGTTCCGATTGCGGCTCGACGGTCTTTTGGAAGCCGGACAAATTACCGTCGATGATAGGCGTTGCCGTTGGTGCAATCGCTGACCCCAATTTCCCGGCGCCGATCAAATCGGTATTCGAGCGGTCGAAGCATGCATGGGTCAATATCGACGGCACGGACGTCGAGCATCTGCAGCACGGCAGCCTAACGAAGACTTCGAGCTGAGGGATGCGCATCGCGCGCTGGTGCCGGCTGAGGGGATTGAACCCCCGACCTTCGGTTTACAAAACCGCTGCTCTACCGCTGAGCTAAGCCGGCGACGCCTTGAGAAAGGCAGGCGGGGGGCCGGCATGCGCCGGGCTGCGCGCCCGCGCGTGGCAATACCAGACTTGATCGGAAAGTGCCAGAACCGAGCGCGGTCCCGCGGGCACGAACCAGGCGGCTCTGGGCCGCCTGTCCGCTGCCTGAACGGCTTGGCTTACTGGCAGATATGCCGGCGGCCGTCGTCACCCTTGAACCAGGTGCCGGGCGTGCAGACGAACCCGTTGCGCTGGGCATAGGTGCGGTGATCCCAGCCGCGATTGTCGAAAGAATTATCGTAGGCGTAGGAGTTGTCCATGGCGCGGAACGGGGTGGTCGCAATCGCGCCGGCGGTCCCGATCGCGGCGCCCGCGACATCGCCCGCAACGTCGGTCGGCCAGAAGCCGGTGTGAGTCCTGTTCCAGTCGCCATTGCTCTGTCGATAGCTCACCCGGTGATGGCGATATCCGTGGCGTCCGAGATTCTGGCAGGAGGGATCAGTGGATTGCACCGAGCAGCGCTCGGGATTGGTGACGACCGATTGCGCCATCGCGGAGCCGGTCACCATGGTTGCTGCAATCGCCGTCGCGCCGAGGAGTTTCGTGATCGTCATTAGTCGTCTCCCTTCGAATTGACGGGGAGCTAAATGTCGTGCCGCGGCGGTCGTTCCGACGCAGCAGGCTGATTTTCCGCAAACGTCGGTCAAACGCACGTGAGTGAATGGAACAAGGTCTGCCGCCGTTAACACTTCGCTAGTGCGCGTCGCAGCATTTGAGCAGCGCGAGATCCTTACGCGTTAGGCTTACCTGAATTTGGTCAACTGTCCTTAACCCTCTCTGCGTCGCGATCGGATAGTTTGCGGGCCGGATAACCGGGGCTCTTCCATGCGCGCATCTGCGCTCGCAATCTTTCTGATCGGACTGCCCGCGACGGCCTTTGCCGGCGGCGGCTTCGATCTCGTCGTGCCGGGCCGTCCCGGCGTGCCCATCATCATCAACAACATCGATGCGTCCTACGCCGTGGTCGAAGGCGTCTGGGGCCTTGGCAAGAACGTCCAGGTGCAGCCCACGATCTATGGCGGGGTGTACGTCCCGGAACGGCAGCCCTCCGATGTCGGCCATTATTATCCGAGCCTGGGCCTGCAGCCCGGCTACGGCCGCCTCGAGGTCGAGCCGCCGGCGAATCGCAAATTGCCGAAGCCGGCGGAGAGCTACCACCAGAGCTGGGGCGCATCGTCCGCGCCGCTGCCGCCGCAAATGGATGTGCCGGTCAACCCACCGCCGGTGATCCTGGCGCCCGAGATCAACGACTATCCGCGACCACCACGGCCACGGCCGCGTACAGGAATTCCCGGCAGGCCGCCGGGTTAAGAAACGTCGGAATCCAACAAGACGGAAATCAACAGGAGAGAGTAATGCGTCAGATGATTTCGGGACTGGTCGCGGCGGCTGCCGTGATGTTTGCGGGCGCTGCGCCCGCGATGGCCTGCGGCTTCAGCCCGTGCCAGCCGGTTGCGCCGGTCTATTCCGGCTGCAACACCGGTTGCGGTGGTTATGGCTACGGCGCTGCTTACGGTTATGGCTATGACCGCCTCGCCGCGCCGACCTCGCAGTACTACTACGTCAACCAGGGTCCGACCTACACCGGTCCGGGCGCCTTCGCGCCGTATCCGACCTACCAGGAAGACGCGGTCGTCGCCCCCGCCAATTATGGCTACGGCTACGGCTATCGCGCGGCTGCCGTCGAAGCGCCGGCTGCCTATCCCTATCGCCGCCCGTACTACCGTCCGTATCGCTACGGCTACGGCCCGCGCTACGGCTATCTGCCGCGCCCGCATTACGGCTATGGCCCGCGCTATGGCTACGCCCATCGCTATCAGCCGTACTATGGCGGCCATCGCGTGCTGCGCCGCTATTACTGATCTCTGATCGGCTGAGCCAAACAAGCGCCCGTTCGCTTGATGCGGACGGGCGCTTTGCTTTGTCTCGAAAACAACCCCATGCACAGTAGCCGGGGACAGCGAAATCAAACACTTGAAACGCAACGAACTCGCGACGCGCGATCATCGCCCATGGGCGCGCTGCTCGAGCTCGATCTTTCAGAAAATCCGAAATAAACTTGTCCCGTCGGGCAAAACAGATGTATTATGGCATCGTCGGGATGTGCGCCTGGCGCTTCATCAAGCCAAGCCTGACAGCACCGACATAGAGCGAGAGCACCGCGGCATTCGAGACGTTGAGGCTCTTGATCTCCCCGGGCATGTCGAGCCGCGCCACCACGCTGCAGGTCTCGCGCGTCAATTGCCTGAGGCCCTTGCCTTCGGCGCCGAGCACCAGGGCCAGCGGCTCGCGCAACGTCACGTTCGAGAGATCCTCGCTGCCCTCGCTGTCGAGACCGACGGTCTGGAAGCCGCGCTCGTTCAGGGCGGTCAGCGCGCGCGCGAGGTTTTGCACTGTGACCATGGGCACCAGCTCCAGCGCGCCGGAGGCGGCCTTGGCCAGCACGCCGGTTGCTTCCGGACTGTGACGCGCGGTGGTCACGATCGCCTTCACCGCGAACGCCGCGGCCGAGCGCAGGATGGCGCCGACATTGTGCGGATCGGTGATCTGGTCGAGCACCAGCACCATGCCTTCCTGCTTCAAGGTCTCGATGTCGGGCGAGGGCAGGGGATCGGCCTCGGCGAGCAGCCCTTGATGCACGGCGTCGGGCGAGAGCAGGCGGTCGATCTCCTGGGGACGGACGATCTCGGGCGTGATCGGGCTCGCGATGTTTTCATCGGCCAGGCGCCGCGCGGCGTTCTCGGTCAGCGTCAGCTTGCGGATCCGCCGTTGCGGGTTGGCGAGCGCCATGGTGACGGTGTGCCAGCCATAGAGGATGACGGGGCCGTCGGGGTGCGAATCGCGTTCGCGCCAGGCCGGCCGGCCAGCCGATTTTCCTGTTCTGTTGAAGGGCTTAGCCCCGCCGCGGGGCCCCCTCGGAGCAAATTTTTTGTCCTTCATGGGCTCGCTTGTGTCACGGGTGCCGGAATATGGCAATTTGGGTGGCTCCAAGGGCGATTTTAGCTGTTCGCCTCGGTTGACTTTGCCCCACCGCTTCGCCCATAAACGCGCCCGGTCGCGCCCCCATCCGGGCTGTCGCGGCCTTCACGTTCCATGGCCGTCTTCGGTCCGCCGGCAAGGTCCGGCCCGATTGTGCTGCCGTCGAGCGGGGGAGTGTCCCGAGTGGCAAAGGGAGCTGACTGTAAATCAGCCGCCTCATGGCTTCGCAGGTTCGAGTCCTGCCTCCCCCACCAGCCTTCGCTCGCTTCGCGAGCTACGGCTGGGCAGGCCAGCACAAGTGCTCGTGGCGCGAAGCGAGCGAAGGCTGCCGCGCCGTAGCCCGACAGGGCGCAGGCGGGCTGTCTTGAACAGCTAGACTACCCCCTCATCTCCCTGACCATCGGCACCACCTTCCGCCCGTAGAGCTCGATGCTCTTCATCAGCTCTCGTGCGGCAGCGGTGCCGCCGAGTATTCAATTGAAACCGCGCAAGGCCGAATGTCTTGGCCGGCTTGTGGTGCTGTCGCGCAGCAGACTCTCGATCCACTCCCGGCAGAGCCGGCGATCGCCTCGATGATTTTCTCACGACTACCTAAGGTAGCGATAATGGCAGTCTGCACGCATGTTGATCACCGGCTGCAGCCCGACATTCATTACACTGGAAATAGTGGGCCATGTGTGAGCTAGCCGACACGCACTGATGTCCGGCGCTCCTAACATTCCGGACGGTCAACACGCGGAGTGACGATACGAGAGAGGTTATCAGTCATGCCAACCAGAGAGCAGCTCGCCCACATTAGCCCCGTCGATGGCGACGGCGCATCTATCGTTCAGAACGACGACGGCTCGGTCACGACATCCTGGCCTGACGGTACCGTCCGCGTCGACGAATCCGACGGAAGGGCAATGGTCACCTTCCCTGACTTCGCGGTTCTCAATATCGAGACCGACGGAACCATGACCCTCAACGACGTCAATGGCAATCCGCTGGACGTTACTACGGGAGAGCCGCTGTCCGGCTCATCCGACGATCCTCCCACACCACCGCCGACGACAGTCGAAGAGCTCAGCGAAGTCCTCGAGGGGGTGAGTGCAATTCGCGACCTGGCAGCAGCCAAAGGCATCCTGCGCGCATTCGGGGTCGCCGCCGTGGTCGACAAGCAATATGGCGCGCTGTTCGAGCTTGCGTCCGCTTTCGGCGAGTCGCTCAAGGGCGAACTGTCGCCAACCAGCTGGTTCATCCAGCCGGTGAAGATGCTGCTCGCGGTGATCAAAGCCCTCCAGACGGAAGAGCGCGGAGCGGCCATGCGGTCATGGTGCTACACCGTGGCCTATGACGCGATGGCCATGGGGGTCCCTCCGGAGCCGAATTTTTCCGGCAGCCTCCAGGGCGCTGACCAGGACGCGTTGGACAAGCAGTGGTGGGATGACGCCCGCAAGCAGGCCCAGGACCAGCTCGCTGACGGGAAGGCCGGGACCGCCCTTCGCAACCGGGTGACGCTGCTGATTGCCAAATGCAGCGGAGATCCAGCGACCGCGGTCACCGAATTGTGGGCAGCAGCGTGCAAGCAATCGGGTGACGACGGTAACGCCGGACTGCTCGCCGCTTATCCCAATCTGTCCTGGCCGCAACCGACCGGCGCCTGACCGGATTGCCGTGCAGTAAATGCCGAGCCGTCACGCACGCACTTATTTTCGTCGACTCATATTTCATAGGAGCTTGATATGGCCGATTTTATTTCCGGCGTCGGACCGCTGTTTGGCCCCGATTTCGTTGTGGTCACGGTCAACGATGAGACAGGAACGAGATTTGATGTGCAGGTCTATCCTGATGCGCACAATCCCGAGCTGAGGCAAGCCGGGTTGCCCACCCAGTACTACTTCCAGCCCGCCCAGGTCTTCCTGGCGCGCAAGCAGAGCTCGCCGCAAGACTTTGATTTCGAGATGACTCTGTTCAAAGGTCTGGGTTCGGAGGAAGCCAACATAACCCCCGAGGAGCTCGCCGGCGCCTCAACCGAGATGGGCGGTGGCTTTTGCACGTTCTCTACCACCTTCGCGATCCCGCCGAGCGTGATCGAAGGTGTCATCGCCAAACTCAAGACCCGCGAGCACCCCGCGCCGATCCCGCGGTTGGGTCGCTTTTTCAATCATCAATCGGGTGACCCCGACCCCGGGCTGGGCATCGTGCCCATCACCAACAGCACCGTGGTGTGCGCGGTGCAAGACCCCAGCGTCACCGGCGGCAAGATCCTGATGACCGCTCAGTACAGCCAGAAGGGCAGCATCGAGCAACACGGCATAAGCACGTTTCTCATCTCCTGCAATCTGTTCGCCGCGGGTGAGATCGCCTCAGCGCTCAAGGCAGGCGCCTCGCCGCCATTCACCGTCACCAACGTCCTCAAGGAGGCGTTCTATGTCAACGCCGTGACGGTCGAGGTCAATGTCGACGTCGACAAGGTCTATGACTCGTTCTCCTTCGCGGTCCAGGCGGGCGGCTTCCTCGGCATCGACGAAATTTCCGCCAGCGCGGCCTGGTCCTCGTGTCTCACCTCAGGAGGTGTCACAACGCACATTACCCAGAACGGATCCGTTCTCGATGCCTCCACGGCAAAGTGGGTCAACGAGAATGTCGACGCCATGAAGAAGACCGCGATGGATCTGGTCAAGCAGGAGATCTTCGACTGGGACCCGTCCAAGGCCGACTCCAAGGCCACGACGTCGGGGCGCGGCTGGTTCAGCGAAGTCTTCGGCGGTGCTGCGGTGTCACTGAAGTCTGATCATGAGCGACGCGGTGTGCATTTCCAACAGACGCTGATCCTCGACGAGACCATCTCGGTCGAAACCGCAGTGACGGGAGACCTCAACGACCTGCTGCCGGCGGTGCGCGCCAACCTCAACAAGTACCTGTTCGTCATTGATATCGGCGAATTCTTCAAGAAAGTTCAGGTGGTCGGCACCTGCGCGGTGAACTTTGGCGAAAAGCTGCCGGATGGTACCGACCTGCGGGACCCGCTCGTCGCTGTTGAGCTCGAGGCCGGTTATCCCGACTTTTCCAGTCCGGTCGAGAACGGGCAACCCAATCTGCGGATGCTGAACCAGGGCCAGCACTATGTTCAGGGACAAAGCGTCCCCAAAGGGCCTGTTTCGCCGGCGATCTGGAAGGCCGAGAACAGCAGCGATTTCGTGAACTATTCTTTCCTGCGTCTGGACAACCCGGTGCAAGGTTGGCCGAAGGACCAAGTCAAACTGCGTCGCAAACTTGTCTTCGATGGACTTGACCCCCGGGTGAACCTTTCCCCGGCGATCGCCCCGCACGATCCCGCCATAGCCGAGATCGAAGAGCTCACCACCGATCATGGACCGATTCTCACCGCTGCGGCAGTCGGATATGTGTTCGTGCGGTTTGCGGTTACGCCGCTCAAGCTTCCGCCGAACGTAAGCGTCACGATCACGCCGAAGATCGGCAACGATACCTACCCGGAGATCGTGGTGACGAAGGCGAACGTGACCAACGCCATCTGGGAGGTGTTCTCGGACAAATACGTCCAGGAGACCAAATTTACGTACACGATGACGGTCGAGGTCGATGGTCCCAATTTCACCGATGACCCGGTGATCTACTCGACGCCCGAGCCTGTTTCGGTTGCGATCCCACAAGGACACATCAAGTACTTCCCGCAGCTGAAGACGCCGTTGCCGAGCGCGCCCGCTGACAAGAAGGCCCTTATCGACGCCTATGTGAAAGCGGCCCAAACCGCACCTGCGTGACGGGTTCTGCCCCGTGCATGGCGCGTCGTGCCTGCGCTGTCGTCAGCTTGGGAGGATGCCGTGGAAGAAGAGATCAACATAGCCTTCGACATGTTCCTGGCCGCAAGGCAGGCGCCATGGATCGTAAGGCGCAACGGCATCGCACTAGCTGATGCGGGTGGCATAAAATTGCCGGCGGGGGCATTGGATCTGCCGCGGCTGGACGAGGTGTTTCCGGCTAATCTGCTGTCGGCGGACAGGCAGAGAGGCTGGTTCTTGCCGGATTTCAAGCTGGTCGACGCGGACCCGGCGTTTCGCTTTGATGTGGTTCAGCAAGCAGGCGAAGTCACCCCCGACGGCAAGCCGGTCAATCAGGCGACGCTGGCACTTTCGTTCCGGACCGAAATTCCCGCCAACGTCAAACATGTGCTGACGACGCCGGACGCCCCGGCGAGCGTGACGATCGTGCCCGACCCGCATCCCATCGCGACTCTGTCGGTGCCGGTCACGGCTCAGGATGGCTCGGTGCACCCGCTGATAACGCAAGGCGCGGTGACGCCTCAATCCGACGGCACCTACCTGGCGACATTTGCTCTGTCACAGGGCGCCGTAGAGGCGGCCTACGAGCGGCTGACCGATCTCGGCGGCGCGACGCTCGAACTGTCAATGAACTACAGCGCCTGGCAAACGGTGTTCGCCTTCATTCCCGACGTCGGGTTTCCGCATCCGACCCCATTGTTCCATGGCTGGCACTTCCAGGCATTCGGCGACGGAACCTCGCCAGTGCTCGAGCAGCTCAATGTCTTCCCCGGCGGCTATCATTTTTTTCCGGTGACGGCGAGCTATCCTCCATCCCCGCCAACGCGGTCACTGCCGCTGGGTCTGTCCTTCGCTACCGATGCCTATCGCGCACGGTTCAGGATCACGACGCGAGACGGCCACGCCCGGCCCATCATCGATGCTGGCGATCTCAGCGAATTCGCCACCGTCCGTTCGGAATATCGCGAGCTCACCTCGCTGGGAGATGTTCAGGCCCAATATCCGTCGCTTCGGCGGCTCTATTTTGGCCAGGTCAGCGGCACCGTCGTCGCGCTGCCGATGAACTACGGTATCGTGCACGGAGCCACGGGCCTTGCCGCCAAATGCGATTCCATCATCGATCCATCCAGCAATCTCACCGGCAGCCGCTTCCACTTCACCTTCACCGTTGCTCCGGTGGTGGACCCAATTGATTGGGCGAGGCTCGCGGCCGCGCTGCCGGGTGCGCCCGAGGCTGCAGGGCGCGGCTTGCGGTTGACCTTGCCGGATGGACTGGACCCGCGCCATCCGGCAATGCTCAATGGATTTCCTTCGGCGACAGCAGCGTTCGCGGACGGAATCACGCCGCACACCGTTAGAGTCTCGGTCGACATCGCCGATGACCATGCCACGCCTGCACTCACGAATGTCAGCCTCTTCCTGGCTGAACTCGAAACGGTCGGGGAGGCACCCCTGTTCGCGAACATGGCCGTACGTCTCGATGACGTTTTCGGCCAGCCGGTTCAGACCCAGGCGACGCTGAACCTGCACCAGACTGCCGGGTCCGACGATCTCAGCTCCGTTATCATGCCCGGATCGCCGCCCACTGCAGTGGTCACCAACAAGGGTCCGTTCGATCTAACCCTGCAGCGATTTGCGCTGTTACCCCAGCTTGGTATCACCGCACTCAACGACAAGGTCCTTGCGGCGGGCCTGTCGACCACGTTGAGCGCAGACGCAACTGGCGCCACCAGCGGCCAACGCACCGTCACCGTCACCCACGATTTCGTCGACGAGCCCACCCTGACCATCACCAACACTACGATCGCGTGAGGCGATCCCGACTGTGTTGCGCCAAACCCGGCGTGCTCGAGATAAAGGAGGAAGATCATGGCGGACGACGTTCTTCCGGCTGGCCCAATTTTCGGTCCCGACTTCGTTGCGATCAGCCTCGACGATGGCAGTGGAACCAGACTCGATGTTCCGATCTATCCAGACGCCAACAATGTTCAGCTGAGGGACGCGGGCCTTGCCGCCATATTCTATTTTCAGCCTGCAAGGGTCTTCCTGGCCACTCGACCGAGCTCGGGTCGTCCTGACTTCTCCATGAGAGCCATGGTCAAGCGCGGCGGCGGTGCCGGTGCTCCCCAGGTCGAATTCGTTGGTGGATCATGCACTTTCAGCACCACTTTCGCGCTCGGTGAGGCGATGCTCGATTCGATTCTGGCAGAACTCATGGCGCATCGTCACGTGCCGCCGCCCGACAGGATTGCTGCGCTATTCAACCATGAGAGCGCCGATCCCGCTCCGGAGCTGCGCATGGTCCCCATTTTACACAACACCGTCTCATGCACGGTCCCGCGGCCTGCGCCCGGGCCGGTCTTCTTGACTGTTCAACCCAGCCAGATCGGAAGTATCGAAATGCACGCGCGCACCACCTTTCTCGTGTCTTGCAACGCGGCTGCCGCGGAAGAAATTGTCGGCAATCTCAGGAACGGATCTTCGCCACCGTTTGTCGTGACCAACACTCTCACCCAACAGTTCAGCACAGGCGGAGCAGCGCTGGCAGTCGAGATCGTTCTTGATGTCGCAAAGCTTTATGATGCGTTCGCGTCTGCTCTGCCACAGGGCGATTCGCGGGCGATCGCGGGGGCGATCACGAATCTGGCTTACAGCATGGGCCTTGGCAATGGTGCGGTCGTCACTCACATCACCGAAGGCGCCAGCCGAAGCATGGATCCGAGCTTGAAAGCCTGGATCGAATTGAGCAACCCCGTCAAGAGCGCTGCGATCGCCGCAGCAAAGGAGCAACTGTTCGAGGTCGGCCCCGAGGTGTCGGCTCCAGCCGATTCTGGTTGGTGGAGCGACGTGTTCGGAGGGGCTACCGCCTCGTTGAAGCCAACGCGTCCCGCGGCGGGAACGACCATCGCACAGACCGTTGCGCTCAGTGGTCCCATTTCCACCGAACAGACAGTTGTGGGCCAATTCGACTCGCTGGCCGCCGCGGCGAAGACCAGCATCGATACCTATCTCACGGTCATCGATATGGGCGAGTTCGCGTGACACATTGGTTCGGGCTGACCTATCGCAAAAGACTACCCCATCATCTCCCTGACCATCGGCACCACCTTCCGCCCGTAGAGCTCGATGCTCTTCATCAGCTTCTCGTGCGGCAGCGGTCCCGCTGAATATTTCAGCTGAAACCGCGCGAGGCGGAGTGTCTTGGCCGTCTTGGCGATCTTGCGCGCCACGGTTTCGGGCGAGCCGACATAGAGCGAGCCGTGCTCGGCTTCGCTGACGAACTCGTCGCGGCCCATCGGCGGCCAGCCGCGCTCGCGGCCGATGCGGTCGCGCATGGCCTTGTAGTCGGACCAGAGCTCCTCACGCGCCTGCTCGTCGGTTTCGGCGACATAGCCGGGCGAATGCACGCCGATCGGTTGCGCCGGGCGGCCGAATTCCTTGAAGGCACGGTGGTAGAGATCGACATAGGGCACGAAGCGCTCGGGATCGCCGCCGATGATGGCGAGCATCAGGGGCAGATCGTAATGCGCGGCGCGCACCACCGATTTCGGACTGCCGCCGACGCCGATCCAGGTTTTAAGCTGGCCGTTCTCGACCGGCGGATAGACCAGTTGGTCCTTCAATGGCGGGCGCAGCTTGCCCTGCCATGTCACCGGCTGCTGCGACAGCAGGGCTGCGAACAGATCGAGCTTCTCCTCGAACAGCTCTTCGTATTCGCGCAGGTCGAAGCCGAACAGTGGGAAGGATTCGGTGAACGAGCCGCGACCCAGGATGACCTCGGCGCGTCCGCTCGAAAGTGCATCGAGCGTCGCAAAGCGCTGGAACACGCGGATGGGATCGTCCGAGCTCAGCACCGTCACCGCCGAGCCGAGATGAATGCGCCTGGTGCGCGAGGCGATCGCGGCCAGCACGGTCTCGGGCGATGAGATCGCAAAGTCAGACCGGTGGTGCTCGCCGAGCCCGATGAAGTCGAGGCCGAGCTCGTCGGCCAGCACCGCCTCGTCGACGACATTGCGGATCACCTGCGCGTGGGGAAGCATTGCGCCGGAGGCATCCTTGGTGACGTCGCCAAAGGTATCCAGTCCGAATTTGAGCGGTGTGGTCATCGATCAGGTCTCTGGGGGAATGCCGCACACTTAAGCGTTGGGCGTCGTACCACAAGCGCGCTTTCGGAAATGCTCGGTTTCCGTTTGGTCGGCCTACCGCCACATGCCCCGCATCCGTGCGCCGATGTCGATCTTCGGTCCTTGCGGTGCAGCGCGCGGGCCGGCCGCGGCGGCCTTCGGCCAGGCGGCGCGCTCGAACAGATAGACCAGCTGCTCCGGGATGAAGCGGGTGCGCGAGGCATAGACGTGGCGGTCGCCCTTGGCGGCCTGGCCGTGCACGAAGAAGCGCTGCGGCACCACGAGATGCAGATCGTCCTTGGCGCGCGTCATCGCGACATAGAGCAGGCGGCGCTCCTCCTCCAGCTCGGCCGAGGTGCCGGCGCCGAGATCGGAGGGCATGCAGCCGTCGACGACGTTGAGCACGAACACGGACTTCCACTCCTGGCCCTTCGCCGAGTGGATCGTGGAGAGGATCAGATAATCCTCATCGCGCAGGGGCGGCCCGGATTTGTCGCTGGTCGCATCCGGCGGATCGAGCGTGAGCTCGGTCAGAAACTTCTCGCGCGAGGAATAGCCGCTCGCGATCTGCTCGAGCTGCATCAGATCGGCGCGGCGCGTCTCGGAATCCTCATGGATGCGATCGAGATGCGGCTCGTACCAGAGACGCACGCGCTCGAGATCCACAGGCCATTCCGAGTAGCGCAAATTCTCGACCGTGCGGACGAAGCTGGTCCAGTCATCGCCGGTGCGCGCCGGCACCGGGAGATGGGCGAGCGCGTGCAGCGGGTCCATACTCTCTGCCATCTGGTCGAGCACGCGCTGCGCGGTAGCGGGGCCGATTCCAGGCAATAGATGCAGGATGCGGAAACCCGCGACGCGATCGCGCGGGTTCTCGGCAAAGCGCAGCAAGGCCAGCACGTCCTTGACATGCGCGGCGTCGAGGAATTTCAGCCCGCCGAACTTCACAAACGGAATGTTGCGGCGGGTCAGCTCGATCTCCAGCGGACCCGAATGGGAGGAGGTGCGGAACAGCACCGCCTGGTGCTTGAGCAGCGCGCCTTGCTCGCGGTTCGCCAGCACCTGCTCGACGATGTAGCGCGCCTGGTCGGCCTCGTCATGCACGGTGACGAGCTGCGGCTTCCGTGTGGAGGTGCGATCGGTCCAGAGGTTCTTGGTGAAGCGCTCGCGGGCGAGGCCAATGACGCCGTTGGCCGCCGCCAGCACCGCTTGCGTCGAGCGGTAATTGCGGTCGAGCGTGATCGTCTCGGCGCGCGGCGAGAAGCTCTGCGGAAAATCCAGGATATTGCGCACGGTGGCGGCGCGGAATGAATAGATCGACTGCGCATCGTCGCCGACGACGGTGAGCCCGCGTCCATCAGGCTTCAGGGCCAAAAGGATCGAGGACTGCAGGCGATTGGTGTCCTGATATTCGTCGACCAGCACATGATCGAAGCGGCCGCCGATCTCTTCCGCAATGAGCGCATCGCTCATCATCTGCGACCAGTAGAGCAGGAGGTCGTCGTAATCGAGCACGTGCTGGGCCTGCTTGGCCTCGACGTAAGCCGCAAACAGCCCCTTCAGCTCGGCGGCCCAGCCCGTGCACCAGGGATAGTGCTGACCGAGCACCTTCTCGATCTCCATCTCGGCATTGACGCAGCGCGAGTAGATCGACAGGCAGGTGCCCTTGGCCGGAAAGCGGCTCTCGGTCTTCGACAGCCCCCGCTCGTGCCGGACCAGGTTCATCAGGTCGGCGGAATCCTCGCGGTCGTGGATGGTGAAGGCGGGATCGACGCCGATGCGCTCGGCATATTCGCGCAGGAGACGCGCGCCGATGCCGTGGAAGGTGCCGGCCCAGGTCAGCGCATCGCGCATGATCGCGGCATTGTTCTCACCCAGAACCTTGCGCGCGATGCGCTCGACGCGGCCGGCCATCTCGGCGGCGGCGCGGCGGGAGAACGTCATCAGCAGGATGCGGCGCGGATCGGCGCCGGCGACGATCAGATGCGCGACGCGGTGGGCGAGCGTATTGGTCTTGCCGGAACCGGCGCCGGCAATGACGAGCAGCGGCGCGCCCACGGTCGTGCCGTCGGCCACGCCATGCTCCACGGCGCGGCGCTGCTCCGCATTGAGCGTGTCCAGATATGACGTCACGAATCGCCCCGATGAAGCGGTCAGAATCAACGATCCCCGCGCGAATCGCAATGCGGCTGGACGTGAGTGTCGTGAGGATTTAGGGGAGAGGGCAGCTCAAGTTCCAATCCGAGGGATTGCAGACATGGCCGAATCCCGGCCCCGCATGGATACGCCGACGGCCGGCAAGTCGTGACGGCGCTCCTGTCCATCATCCCCCAGTTGCTGTCGCGCCGAACCCATCGGCCGGCACGTAAAGCTTGACAGGCCGGATCTCGTAAACCGCACTCGGATTGACCTCACGCAGCTTCCGTGCAGCCGCGATCGCCTCTTCATCCGTGTCGTAGTTGACGAGGTGGAAGCCCAGAAGCTGCTCCTTGGTCTCGGCAAACGGGCCGTCCAGCACGATGCCGGCACCGGGGCCGCGCAAGGTGCGGGCCTTTTTGGTGTCATCGAGACGAGCGGCCGGCCCGAGATGTCCGCTGGCCCGCAAGGGCGCCTGAACCTCGATGACCTTGGCCACGACGGCGGCGTCCTGCTGCGGCGTCCAGGACAACATCTCATCTTCCACGTGATAGGCCAGGATCGCGTAAAGCATTGTTACCTCGCTCGTTCTTGGGGGCGCCGCCGGAAGGATGTAGCACCGCCGCCGATGCCGGCAATAGCGGTGCGCCAATATTGCGTCGCGGCGATGCTGACGAAACCATTCTGAAACCCGATTGCCGGCCGGTGGCGTGAACGCCGGCCAAAGGCGGGGCGACTGATGGCCACCAAGAGCAATCGAAGGGCTATCGGAGGCGGCAATGTCGGGTCAGACCATCAAGATCATCTGCGACGCGCGGCGGGCGGGGAAGTCGGAGCCGGCTGATCTGCACGACCAGGCAGGCCATCACCGCTATTACGGAAGCTCGGTCGAGAATGGCGGCGAGCGCATCGTCGAGAGCCGCCGCGGCAAACGCCCGTCCGTGCTCGCCATCTTCGGCTTCTGAATCGCGCTTTCAGCCGGCATTGTCAGGGAGCGCTCAGCACCTGCTTGACGAGGGCTTCGCGCAGCGCCGCCAACTCGCCGCTCGCCTCCATCTGCGCAATCACCTGTCCAACCTTCGGCACGAGGTCGCGGTGGCGTTCGTGCAGGTAATGGAAGATGCGGACACGCTCGAGCGGCGGCGAGAGCGGATAGATTCTTGCTTGCAGGTTGAGCTTGCGGACCGCGGCCAGCCCGCTGAAGAGGTCGGTGACCACCACGTCGAAACGATCGGCATCGAGCATCGTGATCATGTTCTCGAGGCCAGCTGTTGCCGTGACACGGTCCATGCCGCGCGTGCCGGCTTCCGACGAGCCGACGCCGCGGACGATGCCGATGCGGTAGTCCCGGATCGAATTCCAACCGTCCACGACGAAATGGAGTTTGGTCGTGAACACGGACGGCTCGATGTAGTTGATCGCGGGCGTCACCTGCAGCAGCGTCGGATAGTCGCGCGACAGCGTTCCGATGCGCTGGATTTCGCCGTCGACCTCGCCGGCGCTCGACAGCGCGAGCGCCCGCTTGCCGGGGACGTCGACGAATTCGAGCTTGATGTTCAGCTTGGCGTAGACGGAGCGAAGCATTTCGCCGCCGACATATTGATCCGGGATGTCGGCGATCCGGGCCAGCCGGATCACCGACTGCGCCTGGGCCGAGCCGGCTGCAAACAGCGACAGGCAGACGAAGATGATCCGCCACATGAGTGCCTCTCGGCCGTTTCTTGCTACCCTTGAGTTCTGATACGAGCGTGATCTACCGGAGATGGCGGTTGCGCGAAGGCATAACGCTCACCGCTCGCCCGCCATGGGCGCGAATCCGGGATATCACCGATGACATTCTAGCACGCGAAGTGGTAGTTTGCGCTGGCATCCTGCTGCTGGGCGCAAGATATGACCCCGCCGACCTCAGATCGCCCAAGGGCCGACAGGATTGCTGCGCGCACCGCGTGCTGAGGCACCGCGTGCTGAGGGAGATCAAAATCGTAAAATCGCGTGCGGCTGCGATCGGCAGGCCGAAGAGGAGTGTCGCCATTTTCCGGGACGGGGTGCATGGGCAACGCAGGTAAAGAGAGTCCGGATCGCAGCCGCGCTGTCGCGCCGGCGGCGGCGAAGCAGGATTTGAGCGGCATCGGAGCTGCGTTCGCGTCCCCAATGCTCGCGACCTTGTCGTCGCGGGCATTCAACTGGTCGCGCAGCGGTATCGGGCCACGCCTGCTTGCGGCCGTGCTGCTGTTCTCATCGCTCGTGACGCTGACCCTGACTGCGCTCCAGCTCTATCTGGACTACGATCGCGAAGTCGGCATGATCGAGACAAGGCTCGGGGAGATCGGTCGCAGCACCACCGGCAGCCTCGGTGAGAGTCTGTGGAGTCTCGACCAGAACCAGCTCAAGCTTCAGCTCGAAGGAATCCTGCGGCTGCCTGGTCTGCGCGCCGCCGAGGTCCGCGAGATCGCCGATCGGCCCAATCCTATCAGTGTCGCCGTCGGCGAACGAGGTCGCCGTTCGGTCGTCACGCGCGACTATCCTCTGACTTACATGGTTCAAGGGACCGCGCGCCCGATCGGCGTGCTCCATGTCGAGGCGACGCTCAGTGACGTCTATCAGCAATTGCTGAACCGGGCCCTCGTCATCCTGGCAAGTCAGGCGGCAAAGACGTTCCTCGTCTCGCTGTTCATCATCTATATGTTCCACATTCTGGTGACGCGGCACCTGGTCGCCATCGCCGAGTTCGTCAGCAAATACAATCTGGCGCGGCCGCCTCCGCCGTTGCATCTGGAGCGCCGGCCGCCTTCCGACCCCGACGAGCTGGACAAGGTGGTCGACGCATTCAATGCCATGTGCAGCAACCTCGGGCATGCCTATGACGAGCTGCGCGAGGCCAATGCGAATCTCGATCGTGACCTGAAGATCCGCCAGCGCGCCGAAGAGGATGCGCGCGCGAGCGAGCAGCGCTTTCGCGACTATGCCGAGACCGCCTCCGACTGGTTCTGGGAAACCGGACCGGATCACGTCTTCACCTACATCTCGGACCGGGCCGGTGCTTTCGGAATGGATCGCCAGGCCGTGATCGGCAAGCGACGTCCGGATGCCGCCTTCGAGCAGAGCGCCGACGTGCAGAAATGGCGCGACCACATGGCGACGCTGGATCGTCACGAGCCGTTCCGGAAATTCGAATATCGCGGCCGCGATGCGGCCGGGCGTCCGCACTATTTCAGCGTCAACGGCCAGCCTGTGTTTGGCGACGACGGACGTTTCATGGGCTATCGCGGCTCGGCCACCGATCTCACCGCACAGCGCGAGGCCGAGGAGCGGCTTCGCCAGTCCCAGAAGATGGATGCGATCGGTCAGCTGACGGGCGGCGTCGCGCACGACTTCAACAACGTGCTGACGGTCATCACCGGGACCATCGAGATCATCCAGGAAGGGCTGGCGGACAAGCCCGAGCTCGCTGCGGTCGCCCAGCTCATCGACGACGCGGCCGCGCGCGGTGCCGAGATCACCTCGCAGCTCCTGACCTTCGCGCGGCGCCAGCCGCTGGAGCCGCGAGAGATCGATATCAACGCTCTCGTCGCCGAGACGGCGAAGCTGCTGCGGCCGACCCTCGGCGAGCATGTCGAGATCGTGATGCGTCTCGACGACGATGCGTGGCCGGCCATGGCCGATCCGTCGCAGCTTTCGTCGGCGATCGTCAATCTCGCCGTCAACGCGCGCGATGCGATGCCGGATGGCGGCAGGCTCACGCTCGAGACCGCAAACCGGGAATTCAACGGCACCGACAATGATGACGGTGAAGCCGGCGCTTACGTCATGATCGCGGTGGCCGACACCGGGCACGGCATTCCTGCCGAGATTCGCGAGCGCGTGTTCGAGCCGTTCTTCACCACCAAGGGCGTCGGTCGCGGCACCGGACTTGGGCTGAGCATGGTCTACGGCTTCGCCAAGCAGACCGGTGGCACCGTCACGATCGAGAGCGAGGAGGGGCGCGGCACGGTGATCAGGCTGTTCCTGCCGCGATCGGCGGGCGATGCAACGGCGAGGACGGGGCCGGCGCCGATGCCGGCGCCGACGCGTGGACACGAGACCATTCTCGTGGTCGAGGATGATCCGCTGGTGCAAGGCTACGTCATCGCCCAGCTCGGCAGCCTCGGCTATCGCACGCTGACGGCCAACGATGGCGCAACCGCGCTGGCGTTGATCGACCGCGGCGCGAGCTTCGATCTTCTGTTTACGGACATCATCATGCCCGGCGGCATGAACGGGCGGGAATTGGCAGATGCCATCCAGCTCCGCCGCCCGAACGTGCGGGTGCTCTACACCTCCGGCTATACCGACAACGCGATCGTCCACGGGGGGCAGCTCGATGCCGGCGTGGCGCTGCTGCGCAAGCCGTATCGAAAGGCCGACCTGTCGCGGAAGATCCGGGAGGTGCTCGGGGGCGAGCGCTCTGAGAAGGGCGCGGCATCCGCGAAAATGGCCTGAGCCAAGACCTGACCCAAGAAAAGGCGCGGCGGGGAGATCCCCGTCGCGCCCGATTCTTGCTCGCTGGTCCAGGGCTGAGAGCGCCCCGATGCCAAGCCCAACCTAGAACTTAGCGGGCGATCCCAGCGAGGTGACAGCGCTCGGTAAAAGACACTGGATCACCTCCTTTCGTTGATTGCGGGAGCCCTCAATATAGGCTGGACGACCGTACCTGTTAAGGGGCGGCCGCGGTTGCGGAACCGGCCCCCGTGCGCAAGGGCGGAAAGCCGCCGAAAGCGATCCCGGGGCAGTTGAGACCGCCGCCCGGCCGTGTTAGGGAGCGACTTACGCGGGTGTAGCTCAATGGTAGAGCAGCAGCCTTCCAAGCTGAATACGAGGGTTCGATTCCCTTCACCCGCTCCAACGCTTAGCCGGATTATGGCCTAGAGTTTTACAGCCGGTTTTACAGTTTTTGTTCCGGCCTCGTTCATTTGCTCAATCAGCGCCTTGGTCAAGGCCGTGCGGTTGACGTACCGCCGAATGATTTTTTCAACGCTCTCTTCGTCCCAAGCCATGATCTCGGCGATCGATCGAATTGGGATGCCGGCGACATCAAGCAGGCCACGCATGATTCGGATGACCATCCCCTGAAGATCGGAGACATCGAAAGCCGAGCGGAGGCGAGCTATTCTACTTTTCTGATTTTCTTTTCGAGGTGCCCGTTTTTTTGGTCGTGAACCAGCTGGCTTAGCGATGTCTCATTGAGATGATGGAGCACTTCAGCCAACTTTGCTGTCTCCGGGTGGCCGGCGGCAAAGGTGTTGCCGTAAATCTTGCGCAGTGTGCGAATGAGGGTGTTGCCGTGCTTCTTGCTGATCTCACCGTTCTTGTCACGGTGGCGGTCGTCGATGGACATCGCGCCCTCCCTTATATTTTGTGCTTGCTCGGGCAGCCTAACGTCATTAGGTCGGCGGCATCAACCCTAATGGTCCCGCAGACGAGTCGCAGAGTTACGGCAAAGAAATTGCCGTAGTCTCGCTCCTCTCAACCAAGGGTCGAGCGTTAGGGCGTTCAGTTCCTCGGTGCGGCGTGCCAGCCGTATTCCTGATGCGGAATCGTGGAGGTAATGTCAGCGTCTCTGCTAGCCGACAGGCGCCAGGCTGCCACCCCGAAGCACAAAGTCAGGGTCAGGGCGACGGCAAGCAGAAGCATCGAGACGAACTGGCTCACGCGCGTGAGGCCCGCAAATTTGAGCTACTGGGAGCGAGCACGGCGGATCGATTCGAACAACACAGACAAGCTGACCTAATCGCGGGATTTCCCCAGCGCAATGAGGCGGCGCGTCCGTTAGGTCTAGGATAAGGAGGCCCGGCCCGCGGCAGTAATGCTGTACTCGACTTCACCTGAAGCTAGCGGGTTGGCCTCGACGAGACCAAGCTCCACCAGTCGAGCGACGATCTCATGATCGAACAGCGGAGTGCTGATCCACGGCTCAGCGGACAATTGCTTCAGGAAAGCGCGCTCGACCTCAGTCAGATCCATAGTTGCCTTTCTGGAGACAACTCGCGGCATCTCGCTGTCATTCCGCTCCCGAAGTAGCCCGAGCCCTGTCAGGAAGGACCGAAAGCGCTTATCAGCCCAATCGCGATGGGGACCAGGCCAACGACAGTCCACAGGGCAGGCGAACTGGAGCCGACGCCAACAACTAAAATCCAGACGCCGAAGCCTACGATGACTGCCGAAATGACGTAGGCGAGAGCTTTTTCCATTGTTCGATCCACAAGCAACAACGGACCGATTGCACTTCTAGGACTCGGCGCGAGCCGAAACGTTCCAACGCGCGCCGAGGGACAAGTCTGAGGGTTGGCGCCAAAACTACTTCACCCGCCGGCTTCGCTTGGCGAGCCTCACCCCGGCACCCCCACCGTTCTCTGGGCTGAACTAACCGGCTGCACAAGGAACGGTAGAGGCTGAACTGAGCGGCCGTTGATGGGGCGCGGCCCGCCGGTTCACGCTCGCGGATATGTGCACTCATTTGTGAACTGCTTCACAGCATCCCAGCGTTGGAGGGATTGCAGTGCTCCTTTCGGTCTGCGGAGCCGAGGTCTCGATCTACACGGGAGGAGTTATGAAGCTCATTCTTTCAATCTTCATCATCCTTCCGACGAGCGCTTTCGCCAACGATTGTCCCGGATTTTTGAACTACCTGAAGGCCAATTCGCAGCTGAAGCAAGTCAGTAACAGCCAGATTCAGTGCTTTGTGACCAAGCCGCCCAAGCAGCACATTAAGGTATTCACTTTTACATCCGGCAACGTGACCGTCGCTTGCACAAGGTCGGGATCTTATCCTTACCGACAATTGTCCTGCTCCGACGGCGGCCGAACCTTCGGAAGGTTCCTCAACAACTGAGAATGGCAATCGGTCAACCGCGCCGACGTGTCCGAATTATCGAACCCTAAGGCGCCAGGAACGCGCGCGAGGTACTGCGCGTCGTGGGATGTAATTCGGCGTCAGACAGCTCGCCGCTCCCTTTAGTCCAACTGGCGCTTCAGGATTGCGATCGTCGCCAGAAGGTTGTCCCGCCGATTCCGCAGGTTTCGGGCAAGGATAGAGTATGTCGGCTCAGCGACGTCATGGACCCGGGTCCGCGCTTCTTCATGGGCGATGTCGGTTTCCAGCAGTTCGATCCGCCTTTGAAGGTCGGCAACCAACACTTTCATTTTGAGAGCGGTCTTGTCGGTGTGAGTCTCGAAACGGGATGACATCTCCATCTGTCTGCTCCGGTTTGGCACGGACTGACGATCGCCGCGCGGCCCTGAGCCGTAACTGGCAACATGCGGGCCAACGGCTTCCCATCAAGACGCGAAGATCGTCCTAACTAACCCTTGACGAGCGCGCGGCGGCGGGAGTCCTGGGCGGCATCAGCACGACGTCGAAAGGTCGCGCGCAAAGTAGCGCATCTAGGACGGATCGAAGGAGCTCACTGCGGCCCTTCGCAGCCACTCAGTGCAGCGTAGTTTGAACTGGTGCGTTAGGAAGCCGCAACCGCGCCTTGCAGGAGGAAGCGCAGCGACGTTATCCAGCGCCTCGATCAATTCCGGCAACCAAGCAGCGCTCGTGACGGCGGTGCTCGAAGGTGCGCTGCTGGTCGGTCCCTGGGCCTTCATGCCGGTAACCGAGGCTGAAATGACCTCGCCGTAGATCGCGTCCAAAAGCATGCTCAACATTGAACACCGTACCCGTTATTGATTGGCAATCCGCCGAATCCTTGCGAAACCTGCCATCTTCGCGAAGCGCCACCAGAAGGTGAGCGCCTGTGGTATTCATTATCGCTGGGTGCAGCGCTGCCCGCTGAGAAAAACGGCAAAGTTGAGGCCGTCAAGGATACATCGGATTAGAAAGCCGATTATCCCCGTTATACACTGAATCCCGTTTGGGGTTCTGGGTGCTTATTTGGAGGGTCAATCATGGCGAGTGTTCAACCATTGCACAGACGGGAAGGTGTCAATCTAGTTCAACTTGAGGCGGACATTAGTTCGATACGCTCGGGAAGCTCTGTCGCTTCCATCGCTCTGCCTGATTATGTCGAGCACACCGCGGGGGTGACGCGCGTTGGCGCGCTCAGCGCGGAGGCGGTCATTCGCGACTATGAGTCCGCCGCAAAGGAGATCGAGGCTATGGGCACCGAGTTGATCGACGCCGCACAAAAATGCGAGGCGCTGACGGCGCAGGTCCATGATGCGATAGCCTTCATGCGCGAAACGGCGGCCGGGTATCGTGAAGAAGGACGGAAGATCTTCAAGCGCATCGAAGAATGCGCGTTGTTCACCGAAGACGTTCGCAAGACATGCGAACAGGTCAAGCGCAGAATGGCAGAAGTCTCCGTCGGCGAGTCTCCGAGGCCGGAGCTTGCGGAGCTGGAGCCCGAGACGGAAGGCGCATAGCGCGCAGAGGCGTAGGGCGGGTTACGCCGCGCGGATTCCTCTTCGCGCAATCCGCAGGGCTAACCCGCCCAGGCTCGCGACGACGGCTCGCCGCGGACCGGCGGATTACGGACAGCGAGCATTAGGTTTCCAAGGTTACGTGGCGAAGGTCTTTTCTTCCTCAGTCGGCTAGAACTGATCCTCGTTGCGTCCCGTCCGAGTGATAGATGTGCGTCCCCCGCGCAACGAGGTGCCCATAGGCAGCGCGAGCCGCTCGCGCCATGCGCGACCGGCGCGGGCCCCGAAGTCCTCAAGCACCAGATAGATGTCGCGGTCCAGTCTATCGAGCGGCACGATCGAGGGCGAGGCACGCATACGCGTACTCCAACTGACTGCGGAGAGACGGCCCCGGCTGGCAGGGGCAGGGGGTAAGGCCGGGGCCGCCTTGCCAGCCCGGCGGCGGGCTGGCAAGGCTCAGAAGCGCACACCGCGGCCGTCGTTTTTTCGTGCCGCCGTTGGGGTCATGTTTGCCCCAGCAGGGTTCCCAAGTTCAATATTGAACCAAGCGGTCTGTGGTAGTTTACGACCATCACTTGGCCGAGGCTCTGCCCGTAGGCGTCGGTGGCTGAGAGACCGAGAGCGCTCCCGCCTGCATAACAGGGAGCGCCGCCATGCCGGTCTTTCGACCCATTCCCATTGACGCCGATCAGGCAGAGCATATGCGCCAGGTCGCGCAGAAGTCGCGCGAACTTCTGAGCGAGCCCGCTCCGGACACATTCTTGGGCCGCAAGGCGCAGGAGCCGTTTCCGGATGAAGATCCAATGGAACGCGCCGATGTTCAGAACCTGATCCACAGCGAATTACAGCCGCCGCAAGAGTAAGGCCGCCTCAGTTGACGGCCAAAGCCAACAAATGTTGGGTCTCGTAGGTTCGCCTGCATCATCGCCCGGATCGTGGCTTTTATCGGTGACTGAGAGACCAATAGCGCTCCCGCTCTACTCTAACAGGGAGCGCGGTCATGCCCTTAGACCGTTTCCTTTCAGATATTGACGTCACGCCAGAGCAGCGCCACGTTATCGAACTGGCGTTCAAAAGCACGCTACGCAACCTCAACCTGATTGATCGTAGCGATCCCGTTTGCGAGATCGTGGCGCGCAAGGTGATTGAGATCGGCACGAACGGCGTCAGCAACGCAGTCGCGATTAGCGAGATCGCCTACAAGCAACTTAATCCGCGCGAGTAAGGCCGCCTCGGTTGGCGGCCTCTTCGGCCCACCGGTTCACGTTGGGGGCCTATCTCTTCGATCACGTCGTATTCGAAAGCGACGCCTTCCGGATCGTTCTGCTCGAACCACATTTCCGCGGCATTCACAGTAGCGAAAACCTTGATGTGATCCTTGTCGCCGACCTGCTTGGCGGTGTTGACGTATATGAAGACGGTCATTGGTCCCTCTGCAGATTGGTCGCCAGAGATCTCGGTCGCACAGTCTGGCATCACAGCGTTATCCCACTGAATTGAACGATGGTGAAACCACCAGCACTTGGGGATGATTGACGTCCGAACCACATGTCTGGCTCGGAACGCTCGATTGGAAACAGCGATGATGCGGTCGGTTTTGGTCCTGGGCCTATTGCTTAATTTGAGTGTTGCGGGGAATGCTGCCACGGTGCATCGCTCAACACCACCATTGCGCGCGCGCCCGCGAGTGTTCGTTCCCCACAGTCAACTCGTCCCTCCCGGTCAAGGCGTGGCGACCCCCGGCTTCGCCGTCCCCGGTTGGACCGACGAGGCCACCCGGCGATGGCTGGACAGCCCCACGGCCTGCTTAGGCTGTGGCGGATAGCCCGCCACGCTGTGGCCTCTTGTCTGCCGAGTAGTCGGCGGCGAAGGATAGAACGAGGCGGAGGCCGCTCGCGCTGGGACGGCATATCCAAACGCAACTACCCTGCTGTGGCGCTAGTTTTAAAACGCACGAGCGCAGTTCTTTCTTAACCGCCTCAGCCGGGGTAGTTTATTCTGCCTTGAAGGGGTCTGTTGGCGACGCTGATTGCCGCCAGCATCGAGCCGAGATCTATTGTCGTTCCTCGAATTTGCTGCAGCGAGGATCGCCTCGCTTCACCCGGCGAAGCTCCTGGAACGACAGCCCGTCACACTGGAGCAGTGTGTATTCTTTGTATGATGGGGGCGGCACGCGCCAGCAAAGCGCCTCACCAGCGGGCACTGTGTACGTATCCCCCACGCCGGTAATATAGTTGCAGGCCGACACAGGCCTTTTGACCTTCTCTTGATCTTGTGCGTGAGCCTGAGCTAGCGAAGCCACTGCGAAGAACGCTACCGACAAAACGCGCATTATTCTCTCCTCTCGCGACAGCAAACATTCAGGGGTCCGAAGCATCGATTGGCTTGGGCGCAGGGAAGAGATCAGTCGGGGACGTAAGAAATTCCCGGATTCGGCGGCGGTCTCAAAGCGGAGCGAGAATCTGCCAGATGACCAGAAGCACCACGATCATCAGCATGGCATAAACCCGATCCGCGCGAACATCGTCGGGCCGCGCTCCAGCGGGGGCCGCATCGCCTAACGGTTATCAACGGCATGTGGGCGGACTGGATTCCTGTCTAGCTTGGTTGGGTTTTGAGAGGCTATCGGCGTTGCATGCACGCATGCACGTAATCCTTCATGCCGGAATCCAGCGCGCTCCGGCTGAGGCCCATGGACATGGCCTCCTCTTTGCACCTTTCTCTCTTTGCTTCGAGCTGCGGATGGATTGCTTCGGCGCACTGAAGGCGGAAGGGGCCGGGGGGATATTGTCGGCAGTTTTGCGCCTGAGCGCTGGTGCTGCTTAGAACCATTGAGAAGGCAATCAGCGTGCGGACCACGTCAAAAAGGACGTCTTTCGCCATTTCACTTCTCCTTTCCCCCGATCGAAGCCGTGGTCGATTTCTTGTTGCGAGCGCCCGAGACCATGAAGCACCGGCGCTGAGTCTCACCGCACGCGCGACCGGCAGCGGCTCATGACCCATCGCCGGCGGTTGAGGCGGTAAGCTACGACGCGACCCGCCGGCTGCCACGTCGGCGGGTCTCTAACCGATTATCCAAAAAACGTCATGGCCGTGAGAGCCAAATCGGCGCCGAAATCTGATGCAAACGTCAGAAGAAGCCCGAGGGCGATACAGGCAGCGAAAATTGCAACAGCAACCTTAGACATAGTCATTTTTGCAATCCCTCTAAAAACGTTGGGAAGTGCAATTCCGAACATTGACTTAGCAAGGGCTATGCCGGCGATGTGTGAGGCAGTTCACACTAGACTGTCGAACAAGCGAAAGTGACCCGCGCAGGGTGGCGCTGGGCAGCACCAATTTCTCGGAAAGCTTCCTGTCTCAGAGCTAGGGCCGAAAGAGCGGCAAGTTTTACACCACGCCGCTAACCCATTGATGCGACTTGATGCGGATAACAGCGGTTTTACAGCTAAGTCTCTCGCGCCAATGAATAAGCCACAGCCTTCCAAGCTGAATCGAGGGTTCGATTCCCTTCACCCGCTCCAGCTTTTTCAGAGACTCGGCAACAGACTTGGCGAGAGACTTGGCGAGCGGTCAGATTTCACCCTGACCGCTGGGCCGCTTGACGCGTTCCGACGCGTCTTTCCGATCGCTTTCCGCGGGCGATCAGCGTCCGGCCCAGTGGACGAAGCGGCGCTCGATGACGAGGAAGATCAGGTTGAGCGAATAGCCCAGCGCGCCTGCGGCGAAGATGGCGGCATACATCGCGGGCATGTCGAACAGCTGCTGGGCTTCGAACACCCGCTGGCCGAGGCCGTCGGTCGAGCCGATGAACATCTCGGCGACGACGATGATGACCAGCGCCAGCGACACGCCGTTGCGCAATCCGACGAAGGTCTGTGGCAGCGATTCCCTGAGCATGACGTCGAACAGGACGCGCGCACGCGACGCGCCCATCACCTTGGCCGCCAGAAGCCGCGTCTTGCGCGCATTCATGACGCCATAGGCGACGTTGAACAGGATCACCAGGGCCGCGCCGAACGCCGCCACCGAGATCTTGGTGCGGTCGCCGACGCCGAACAGCACCAGGAACAGCGGGAACATCGCCGAGGCCGGCGTCGAACGGAAGAAGTCGATCAGGAATTCGACCGAGCGGTAGACCTTTTCGGATGAGCCGAGCACGATGCCGAGCGGGATGGCGATGACGGCGGCAATCGCCGTCGAGGTGATGGTCCGCACCACCGTCCGGACGAAGTCGACTCCGAGCTTGCCGGACTGCATGCCCTCCCAGAGCGTGCGGAAAGTCGCAAGCGGCGAGGGCAACAGCACCGGATCGACCAGCTTGAGGAAGCTGACCAGCGACCAGATCGCCAGCAGGATGGCGATGCCGACGAGCGGCAGCAGGGCATTGGCGCGTTTCATCCGCGATGCACCTCGCGCTGGAATAGTTTCAGGCAATGCGCCTTGGTGGCGACAAAGCCGGGGTCGGACATGGTGCGATCGGTTCGCGGTCGGGGGGCGTCGAACGGAACGAATTCGACAACACGGGCCGGATGCCGCGACAGCAGCAGAACATGGTCGGACAGATAGACGGCCTCCTCGAGGTCGTGCGACACCAGCACCATGGTCGTCGCCGTCTCCATGAACACGCGCTGCAGCTGCTCGCGCATGAACAGCGTCATTTCATAGTCGAGCGCGGAGAACGGCTCGTCCAGGAACAGGATTTCCGGCTCGACGATCAGCGCGCGCATGATCGAGACCAGCTGCTGCTGGCCGCCGGACAAATGATAGGGATAGAGCGACAGATCGACCTTGACGCCGAGATGCGCGACCAGGCGCTCGACGCGCCGGTCGCGCTCGCGCTTGGCAATGCCCATCAGCTTGAGCGGGTAGGCGATGTTGTCGAAGGCGCGCAGCCAGGGGAACAGCGCTTCGCGATAGTTCTGGAAGACATAGCCGAACTTGACCTTGCTGACCGGCCGGCCGTCGAACAGCACTTCGCCCGCGTCCATCGGCACCAGGCCGGCGATCATGTTGATCAGCGTGCTCTTGCCGCATCCGTTCGGCCCGAACACTGAAATCAGCTTGCCGCGAGGAATGTCGAAATCGAAATTGTCGTAGATGACGGCATCGGTGTAACCCTTGCAAAGTCCGCGGATGGTGACGTGAGGCGCGGTCCTGTGCGACTCGTCGTGGGTGCCGGTCGGCCGGCTCGGGACGGCGCTGCTCACGCGGGGCTCAAAACTTCTGCAGGAACTTGGTGGCGTCGACCTTTTCGGGGATGACGCCGATCGACGCGCCGAAATCCGCCAGCGTTTGCAGGTCGGCGATCTGCTCCTTGCTCATGTCCGATGCCATCACGTAACCGAGCATCGGCACCATGTCGACGACGTTATCGGGCGTGAAGGTGTTCTTGGCGAGATGCTTGCGGGCCTCGTCCGGATTGGCGTTGATGAACGCGATCGCCTTGGCCCAGGCCGCGGCGAAGCGCTTGGCGACATCCGGCCGCTTCTGGACGAAGTCGCTGGTCACCGCGCAGCCGGCCGCGTAGGCATTGGCGCTTTCGCTGCCCAGGATGTATTTCGAGATCACGCCGGCCTCGAGCGAGCGGGCGACGCCGGCCTTGATCATCATGGATGCATTCGGCTCGAGCGTGTATCCGCCGTCGAAGCTGCCCGAGGTCATCGCATTGACGTGCTGGCCCATGTCGAGCTGATCGATGGTGTAGTCACCGTCCTTCAGTCCGTTCTTGGCAAGGATGGCCTTGGCGGTGTTCAGGTTGGCAGGTCCCGGCGCCGACATCAGCTTGGCGCCCTTGAGGTCGGCGATCGAGTTCGCGGGAAAGCCGTTGCGGACGACGAATTGCTCCATCTTCCAGGTCTTGGTCTGGCTGTTGAGCGCGATGTACATCGCAACGCCCGGCTTCTTGACGTTGGCGTTCAGCCCCTCGATCGTGACGAGGACGGCGGACACCTCGATCTGATTGGTCATGAGCGCCGCGACATTGGCCGGCCCGCCCATCAGCTTGGTCATCTCCGGCTCGATGTTTTGCTCCCTGAAGAACCCGCGCTCGAGCGCGACGAAATAGGGCAGGGACGAGCTGAGCGGGAAGACGCCGACCGAAACCTTGTCCTGCGCTCGCGCGGGATCTGCGAGCCCGGCCATGCTCGCAAGCAGGAGCAGTGCCGCGAGCGTCTTCGTCGTCCAGTTCATGGGGATGTCCGTCCGGAGGGTTCGATTGAATGAGCGGTCGCGAAATGAAGGGAGGACGGGACGCGGTGCGGCCGTCCTCCCCTTGGGTCACTTCTTCATCGCTTCGATGACGGCGAAGCTGTAGGCGCCTTCGGGCTTCTTGGTGATGACGGGATCGGAACCGCCCGACATCAGCGTCGCCACCGTGCGGTCATAGTCCTTGACCTCGAGCTTGCCGTCGGCATCGCCAAGCAGCTTGGCGATCTCGCCCATCATCCGCTTCTGATCCTTCTCGGTCTTGGCGCCGGTCGTGTCGGCGGCGAGGATGATCTTCACGGCCTCATCGGGATGCGCCTTGGCATATTCCCAGCCCTTCATCGAGGCCTTCACGAACTTCGCCATCTTGGCGACGAAGGCGGGGTCCTTCAGGTTCTTCTCCAGCACGTAGAGGCCGTCCTCCAGCGTTGCGACGCCTTCGTCCTCGTATTTGAAGACGACGAGCTGGCTCGGCTTGTAGCCGCCGTCGATCACCTGCCAATACTCGTTGTAGGTCATGGTCGAGACGCAGTCGGCCTGCTTCTGCAGGATCGGGTCGACGTTGAAGCCCTGCTTGATCACCTTGACGCCGCCCGGCGAGCCGTCGGTCTTGAAGCCGAGCTTCGACATCCAGGACAGGAACGGATATTCGTTGCCGCCGTACCAGACGCCGAGCGTCTTGCCCTTGAGGTCGGCCGGCTTCTTGATGCCGGTGTCGGCGCGGCAGGTCAGCTCCAGGCCGCTCTTCTTGAAAGTCTGCGAGATGTTGACGAGCGGGACGCCCTTCTCGCGCGAGGCGAGCGCGGACGGCATCCAGTCGACGGTCACGTCGGCGCCGCCGCCGGCAATCACCTGCGGGGGCGCCACATCAGGGCCGCCCGGCTTGATGGTGACGTCGAGGCCGGCTTCCTTGTAGAAGCCCTTGTCCCTGGCGACGAAGTAGCCGGCAAACTGCGCCTGGGCGACCCATTTGAGCTGGATGGTGACGGGTTCGGCTGCTTGTGCGTTCGAAAGCGTCAGGCCGAGCGAAAGACCTGCGGCCAGTGCCAATGCGTGCTTCATGCAAGACTCCAAATTCAACGTGGACCTCGCCGACCTAGGTCCGATAGGACGGATGCCAGAACGTTGTCGCGCGTTCGGCCAGCGTGACAAAGCCGTAGAAAGCCATTCCGGCGAGGGCGGCCAACGCGATCTCCGCCCAGACCATGTCGATGGCCATGCGGCCGGCCTCGGTGGAGATGCGAAATCCGATACCCTGTGTCGGAGTTCCGAAAAACTCTGCAACGATCGCGCCAATCAGGGCAAGCGTGGCGTTGATCTTGAGCGCGTTGAAGATGAAAGGCAGCGCGGCCGGCAGATGCAGCTTGGCCAGCGCCTGGGCATGGGTGGCGCCGTAGGAGCGCATCAGGTCGCGCTCGATATGGCCGGCCGCATTCAGCCCGGCGATGGCGTTGACCAGCATCGGGAAGAAAGTCACGAGCACGACCACGGCGGCTTTCGACGGCCAGTCGAAGCCGAACCACATCACCATGATCGGCGCGACGCCGACGAGCGGAAGCGCCGAAAAGAAGTTGCCGAGCGGCAGCAGCCCGCGGCCGAGGAAGGCGTAGCGGTGCGCCAGGATCGCAACCAGAAGGCCGGCGCCGCAGCCGATGATGTAGCCTGCCAGCACGCCGCGTATGAAGGTCTGGACGAAGTCGGCGCCGAGGATCGGCAGCGAATGGGCGAATTTCGTCGCCGCGGCGCTCGGTGACGGCAGCAGCACGGCCGGCACGCCGAAGCCGCGCACCGCGACCTCCCAGAGATAGAACACGGTGAGGCCGAACAGCAGCGGCACCAGCAGATCGAGCACGCGCCGCCGTCTGCCCCGGGGTTGATGCGTCCCGGCGAGATTGACCACACCGAGTGCCGCCGACAGCCAGCACGCCATCACGATCATCCAGAAGCCGGCACGAGCGGTCCCGGCCACGGCCGCATCGTCCAGCAGGACCAGCGACGCGGTGGCGGCGAGCGTCGCGCCGGCAAGACCGGGAATGGTCGCCCGCTGATCCGACAGCCAGGCGGCCAGCAGGAACAAGATGGCGGCTGCGCCGACAATGGACCGGACGACGGCATAAGCCGACAAAGGCGGTGATTGCGGCGCGAGCGGAAGCACGAAGGCGAGCGCCAGCGCGGCGGTCGCGGCGATGAATCCCAGCCTCAGCTTGCGCGGATCCATCAATGCACTCCCATGCGCCGGCCGACGGCGCGTTCGATCATTCCGATCAGCGCGATCAAGGCGGAGGAGAGGACGGCGGCGGCGACCAGCGCCGACCACAATTGCACAGTCTGGCCGTAATAGGAGCCGGAAAGCAGCCGTGCGCCGATGCCGGCTTCCGCGCCGGTCGGCAATTCCGCGACGATGGCGCCGATCAGCGAAATCGTCACGGCGACCTTGAGGCTCGCAAACAGATAAGGCACCGATGCCGGCCAGCGCAGCTTCCACAGCACCTGCCGCGGTGTCGCCGACCACGTTCGCATCAGTTCGAGCTGGAGCGGATCGGGTGAGGCAAAGCCTTTCACCATCCCGATGGTGACGGGAAAGAAGCAGAGATAGGCCGAGATGATCGACTTCGGCAGCAGCCCGTGCAGTCCGAGCGCCCCCAGCACCACGATGAAGATCGGCGCCAACGCCAGCACCGGCACCATCTGCGAGCAGATGATCCAGGGCAGCAGGCTGCGCTCCAGCACGCGGCTGTGCAGGATCAGCAGCGCCAGCACGATCCCGAACAGCGCGCCGAGCAGGAAGCCGAGCAGGGTCGCCGATATCGTCACCAGCGAATGGTAGACCAGGCTGCGCGGCGCCAGCGGCGGATAGCCGAAGACGGAATCGAGGAAGGCGGCCGCGATCTGGTGCGGGGCCGGCAACAAGGGCCGCTCGGCATCCATGGTGCCGGCGAGCACGTCGCTCATAGTATAGGGTGTCTCTTCGCGCTCGAAGCCGTCGCGGACCAGCGACCAGTTCATGGCGACGGCCGCGACATACCAGATCGCGACAAGCGCCAGCACCATGGCAAGCACAGGCGCGTAACGCGTGACCAGGGGATGATCCCGAAGCGTGCGCGCGGGACGCAAGGGCAGGGCGAGCGCGCTATTCGTCATAGGAGTGCCCCGCGCGCAGGCCATTGCGCACGCGCTGCGCCACCTTCAAAAATTCCGGCGTCTCGCGGATTTCCAGGGAACGGTCGGTCGGGAAATCGCAGTCGATGACGTCGATGATGCGGCCCGGGCGCGGCGACATCACGACAATCCTGGTCGACAGGAATACGGCTTCCGGAATCGAATGGGTCACGAACAGCACGGTCTTGCCGGTCGACTTCCAGAGCTGGAGGAGCTGCTCGTTGAGGTGATCGCGCACGATCTCGTCGAGCGCGCCGAACGGCTCGTCCATCAGCAGCAGCGCCGGATCGAACGACAAGGCGCGTGCGATCGAGACCCGCTGCTGCATGCCGCCGGAAAGCTGCCAGGGAAATTTGCGCTCGAAGCCGGTGAGGTTGACCATCGACAAATAGCGCTCGACGCGCTGCTGCTGCTCGATCTCGGAATAGCCCATGATCTCCAGCGGCAGCTTCAGGTTCTTCTCGATGGTTCGCCATGGGAACAGCGCCGGTGCCTGGAATACATAGCCATAGCTGCGGGCAAGCCGCGCCGCTTCCGCGCTCATGTCGTTCACCGTGAGCGTGCCGGACGAAGGCTGCTGCAGATCGGCGATCACCCGCAGCATCGTGGTCTTGCCGCAGCCGGACGGCCCGATGAAGGAGACGAACTCGCCCTCGGCGACTTGCAGATTGACGTTGGAGAGCGCCTCGACCCGGCCGTCGGCGGTGTCGAAGGTCAGCGAGATGTTTTGGGCGTCGACGACGAGCCGCCCCGGTCGGGGGTCCGCGATCGGTTCGTCTGATAGGGAGAGACTTGGCTTTGGCATGGCGATGCGAAATATTGTCGCAAAAGCGGTTTGTCGTGGCGCGCCCAATCTTTACGCAGGCGAAGTGCATAATAAGCAGGTTTTTGTCTGATTTCGAAGCAATTGACGCGCGGGTGACTTTTGACTTGCCTTGTTCACAGCAGATAGTTTCGTGTTCGCTTTCGCAACAAGCGCGCGAGCCCTCGATATGCGAGCCCTATGAAGCCTGCCCCATTCAAATATGTCCTGGCATCGTCGCTCGACCACGCGCTCGCGCTGAAGGCCGAACATGGCGACGAAGCACGCTTTCTCGCAGGCGGCCAAAGCCTTATCCCGGCGATGAATTTTCGCCTGGCGCGGCCTTCGGTGCTGATCGATATCAACGCGCTCACGAGCCTCTCCGGCATCGATCGTCCGGAGGCGGGGCAGGTCAGGGTCGGTGCCTTGACGCGCTACAGGGGGCTCGAGCGGGATGGCGAGTTCCTCAGGAGCTGTCCGCTGTTCGCTGACGCACTGCCGCATATCGCGCATCCGCAAGTTCGTAACCGCGGCACCATCGGCGGCAATCTCTCCCACGCCGATCCGGCATCGGAGCTGCCGGCGCTCGCAATCGCCATGCAGGCCAGGATGCGGATCAGGTCGGCAGCGGGCGAGCGAACGGTGGCGGCGTCCGACTTCTTTGCCGGCCTGCTCACCACCGACCTCGCCAGCGACGAGATGCTGGTCGATGTCACTTATCCGGTCCTGGCCCCGCGCAGCGGCGCCTGCTTCATGGAAATCGCGCGCCGCCGCGGCGATTTTGCCATTGCAGGCGTAGCGGCCGTCGTGTCCTTGGACGAGGAGCGCCGCTGCGCCAGCGTGCGGCTCGCGCTCTGCGGCGTCGGCGAGACGCCGGTGGATGCTGGTGCCGCAGCATTGCCGATGATCGGCAGCCGTGTGACGGGCGATGCGGTCGAAGGGGTCGCCGCAGGCGTGCGGGACCTCATCGCGCCGTCGGGCAACGTTCACGCCAGCCCGGACTACCAGCGGCATGTGGCCGGCGTGCTGGTCCAGCGCGCCATCCGCACTGCTCATCAACGGATCAGCCATGCAGCCTGACTACCACGAGATCGAGCTCACGGTGAACGGCACCTATTATCGGCGCACGGTGGAATCGCGCTTGCTGCTGTCCGATTTCCTGCGTCACGAGCTGGGGCTCGCCGGCACCCATGTCGGCTGCGAGCACGGCGTGTGCGGGGCCTGCACCATCCTTCTCGACGGTGATCCGGTTCGGTCCTGTCTGATGCTGGCGGTGCAGGCCAACGGCCACGCGCTTGCGACGGTCGAGGGGCTGGCGTCTGCGAGCGGCGAGCTGCATCCGGTGCAGCAGGCGATGCACGCCCATCACGGCCTGCAATGCGGCTATTGCACGCCCGGGATCCTGATGACCATGACGGCCTATCTGGACGAGCATCCATCGCCGTCGGAGGACGAGGTGCGAGAGGCGCTGTCAGGCAATCTCTGCCGCTGCACCGGCTATCAGAACATCGTCGATGCGATGATGGATGCGGCCGCGCGGATGCGGGAGGAGGCGCCATGAGCACCCGCTTCTTCGGCGCGCCGGTCAAGCGCAACGAGGACAGGAAGCTCCTGACCGGCCAGGCGCTGTTCATCGACGATGTCGAGCTGCCTGAAATGCTGCATGTCGCCTTCCTGCGCAGCCAGGTTGCGCATGCCCGCCTGAAGCACATCGACGTATCGCGCGCGAGAAAGCGGCCGGGCGTCGTCGCGGTCTATGTTGCGGAGGACTATGGCGACTATTGGCAGCCCGGTCCGCTTCTGGTGCAGCCCCCGCCGATTCCGGGAAGCACCTTCAATCCGCGCACTCAGGTGCCGCTCGCCAGGGACAAGGTGCGCTATGTCGGCGAGCCGCTCGCTGTTGTCGTCGCAGAGAGCCGCTACCTCGCCGAGGACGCGCTCGACGATATCGATGTAGAGCTGGAGACGCTGCCTGCGGTCGTCGACATCGAGCAGGCGTTGACGGCCTCGTCGACGCCGGTCCATGACGACCTCGGCTCGAATGTCGCGGCCCATGTCCACCAGGTCAAGGGCGACTATCGCAAGGCCGCCGCGAACGCGCAGATCATCCTCAAGCGCCGCTTTCGCTACGAGCACGGCATCTCCTCGCCGATCGAGACCCGCGGTGTGGTCGCGCATTGGAATGCGCGCGGCCAGCAGATGACGATCTGGGATACGACCCAGGCGCCGGTGTTCATCCGCAACGGCCTTGCCGCCATGCTCGGCCTCGGCGAGCGGCAGGTGCGCGTCATCGCGCCCTTCGTCGGCGGCGGCTTCGGGCCGAAGATCATGATGTTCTACCCGGAAGAGGTGGCGCTGCCGTGGATCTCCATGCGGCTCAACCGTCCGGTCAAATGGATCGAGGACCGGCTCGAGCATTTCGTCGCAACCACGCACGAGCGCGGCCAGATTCACGACGCCGAAATCGCGCTCGCGGCCGACGGCCGCATCCTCGGCGTCAAGGACGTCTTCCTGCACGACACCGGCGCCTACAATACGTACGGCCTGACGGTACCGATCAATAGCCAGTGCACGCTGCTCGGCCCCTACGTGATCCCGGCCTATGACAGCACGTTCACGGCCGTCTTCACCAATCTGCCGATCGTCACGCCCTATCGCGGCGCCGGCAGGCAGCACGGGGTTTTCGTGATCGAGCGGCTGCTCGATCTGGCCGCGCGGGAGCTCGGCATCGATCGCGCCGAGATCCGGCGGCGCAACCTGATTCCACCAGACGCCTTTCCATACAACAACGAGATCATCTTCCAGGACTTTGCGCCGCTCAGCTACGACAGCGGCAATTACGAGCCTGTTCTCGCCAAGGCGCTCGACGCGATCGGATATCAGCGCTTCCTGAAGGAGGAGCAGCCGAAGTTTCGCGAGGAGGGACGCTGCGTCGGCATCGGCGTCGCCTGCTACGTCGAGGGCACCGGCATCGGCCCCTATGAGGGCGCCAAGGTGCAGGTGCAAGCCAACGGCAAGGTGAACGTTGCGACCGGCATCGGCACCCAGGGGCAGGGGCATTTCACCAGCTTCGCACAGATCGTCGCCGACCAGCTCGGCGTCGATCCTTCCGATGTCGATATCGTCACCGGTGATACCGACCAGTTCTACTGGGGCGCCGGGACCTTTGCGAGCCGGGGTGCCGTGGTGGCCGGCAACGCCGTCAGCGAGGCGTCGGCCGCCGTCCGGCGGAAGGCCCTGAAGCTCGCGGCCGACGCCTTCGAATGCGCCGAGGAGGACCTCGTCCTTGCCGACGGAAAAGTGTCGATCGCGGGGATTCCAGGAAAGTTCATCCGCCTCGGCGAACTCGCGCAGCGCGCCAATCCGATGCGCGGTGCGGTGAGGCCGGGCACCGAACCGGGGCTCGAATCCACGCAATATTTCGGTCCGCCCTCCGGCGCGACCGCCAACGGCGTTCATGCCGCGATCGTCGAGATCGACCCGCTGACCTTCGAGCTGAAGGTGCTCAAGTATGTCGTGGTCCATGACTGCGGCACGGTGATCAATCCGATGATCCTCGAAGGCCAGATCCACGGCGGCGTAGCGCAGGGCATCGGCAATGCCTTCTTCGAGAAGCTTGCCTTCGACGATCAGGGCCAGCTCCTCAACGCTTCGCTCGCCGATTATCTGCTACCGACCGCGCTCGACGTGCCGCGCATGGAGCTCGACCATACGGTGACGCCGTCGCCGCTCAATCCGCTCGGCATCAAGGGCGCGGGCGAGGCGGGAGCCATCCCGGTGGGTGCGGTGTTCGCGCAGGCGATCGAGGATGCGCTGCAGCTCACCTCGCGCAAGGTCGAGCTGCTCGAAATTCCGCTGAGCCCGAGCCGGCTGTTCGAGCTGACACGACAGGAGGACGCATGAGAACAGCACGCGTGTTTCGCCTGTCGATGGCCCATCCCGGCGACCTCTCAGAACTCGATGATCTGATCGTGCGCGGCACGATCAAGGCGGCCGACGTCGCGGCCATCATCGGCAAGACCGAAGGCAATGGCGGCGTCAACGATTTTACCCGCGGCTACTTCACCCAGACGCTGATGGCGCTGCTGTCGAAGCATCTCGGCCGGCCGGCCGCCGAGCTGATCCGCGAGATCCCCTGCGTGCTCTCCGGTGGCACCGAGGGGGTGATGAGCCCGCATTACAGCGTCTTCTGTGTCAGCGAGAGCGAAGCCGCTAAGCACCATCCGTCCGCGCTGGCAATCGGGACTGCCTTCAGCGCTCCGGTGGCGGCCGAAGAGGTCGGCCGGCGCGCCCATGTCGAGAGCGTGGCGGCGACCGTGCGTGCCGCAATGAGTGACGCCGGAATCGAACGGATTGAGGACGTGCATTTCGTCCAGGTGAAATGCCCCTGCGTGACGGTGGCGCGGGCGACGGCGGCCATCGCCGCCGGCAAGACACCGCTCACCAGCGATCCCAACAAGTCGATGGCCTTTGCGCGCGCCGCCGGCGCCTTTGGCGTCGCGCTCGCCCTGTCCGAGATCGGGGCGGATGACTTCACCGATGCGTCGCTGCTCGCCGATTTCTCGATCCAGTCGCCGCGTGCCAGCATTTCCTCGGGCGTCGAGGTCGAAAGCAACGAGGTCGTGGTGCTCGGCAACAGCCCGAACTGGGCGGGCAATTTGCGCATCGCGCACCGGCCCATGAGCGATGCGCTCGATATCGGAGCGGTGGTCGACGTGCTCGCCGATCTCGGCATCGCGGCCAGCCCGCAGGTGTCCGCCGCGGACTGGGCGCGCATTGCCTCGGTGCTGGTCAAATGCGAGCCGGACCGGCGCGGCCGGATCCGCGGCCATCGCCACACCATGCTCGACGACACCGATATCAACGCGCAGCGGCACATAAGAGGTGCGGTTGCCGGCCTCGTGGCCGGCGTGATCGGCGATGGACGCATTTTCGTGTCTGGAGGCGCCGAGCATCAGGGGCCGGATGGCGGCGGCCTGATCGCCGTGATCGCATCGCAGGAAGGGGCTGGCTAGATGCGGATTGTCATCATCGGCGCTGGCGTCGCGGGATGCGTGATGGCGCGGCGGCTTGCAGCGCTCGACGGCGTCGAAGTCGTCTGCCTCGAGCGGGTCAGCCGCGACGACCACTCTGAAGCAGGCACCGGGCTCAATGTCGGGCCGAACGCGGTGAAGGCGCTGCGTGCGGTCGATCCGGAGCTTGCCGCGCGCATCACCGCGGCGAGCTTCGTCTGGGCCAATTGGCGGATATCGCTCACCGACGGCACCGTGCTGTTCGATCTGCCGCTCAAGGACGTTGCCGATGGGCCGGGCTGGCGTATCCGCTGGTCGGAGCTCTACCGCGTGTTGCGCGAGGCAGCCGGCGCGAGCGTCGCCTATGGCTGCGAGATCACGCATATCGCCCGCGATGCCGCCGATCCGCGCAAGACGAGACTTGCCTGGCGCCAGGATGGAAGCGAGCATCGGCTTGACGGCATCGATCTCCTGATTGCGGCGGACGGCCGTTACTCCGATGTGCGGCGGACCATCTCCGGCGAAGTGCCGGTGCGCCTCACGGGCGTTGCGATCTCGCGCCTCCTGGTGCCTGACACCTCGCGCGGCCTGATCGACGATTATGAGCAATGGTTCAATGGACCGAACCGGTTGCTGGCGTTCCGCGTGCCGCCGGATCACGTCTATCTGGCCGGCACGTTCCCGATCCAGGGGGAGATCCCCGAGGCCCGCAAGGCGCCTGATGCACTGCGCGCCGCCTATACCCCGGCCGAGGCGCCGCCGAGCGACCAGGCGCGCTGGCTGATCGATCAGCTCTGCAATGGCGTCGCCGACACCCATTGGGCGCGGATGCAGGAGCATGTTTTGCTCTACCGCGCCGCCGACTGCAACGTGCTCTATCTTGGCGACGCCGCCCATGGCATGGTGCCGACGCTCGGCCAGGGCGCGACCCAGGCGATCGAGGATGCCGCCTGTGCGGCCGCGCTGATCACGCAACGCCATCAGGGCGGTGTGCGTGACGTCGCGGCGTGGCTTGCGGAGATCGAGGCGCTGCGGTCTGATCGCATGCGCTTCGTGATGGAGCTGTCGCTGGCCGCGAGCGACACGATTCTCGCCGGCGGAGATCCGGTCGCGGGCACGCGCAAGAAGAGCGGCGAGCCGTTTCGCAACAATCTGAAGGCGCTGTATCGTCAAATCGGCCCGCCGATCGACGGCGGGCAAGCGTGAGGAGATATTGAGATGACCGATCTGCCGCTCGCGACTGTCCATGGTCTCTATCACATTGCGATCAAGACCGATGATCTCGCCGCGACCAAGACGTTCTGGACCGCAATCATCGGGCTGCGCGAATTTCCCCGGCCCGATTTCGGCTATCCCGGTGCCTGGCTCGGCTGCCCCCAGCCGGGCGGGCTCGGCATCATCCACGTCTATGCCGGCGGCCCCGCGCTCGGCCCCGAAGGCAAGGCGCCATCAGGCACGGCGGCGATCGATCACGTCTCGCTGTCCTGCTCGGGCTATCGCTCCTATGTGGCGCGCTTCAAGGCCGCGGGCCTCGACTGGCGCGAATTCATCGTGCCCGGCACCTCGCTGTGGCAGCTTTTCGTCTACGATCCCTCCGGCGTGCAGCTCGAGCTGACCTTCGAATCATCGGGCGAAGGCGAGGAGAAGCCGGACGTGTCGCCGGGCCGCAAATATGTCGCGGGCGCGAGCTTCTTCGACAAGGCGACCTACCCGAAACTCGGCTGATCCATGAACGATCGCGCTCCGCTCTGGGCCATGTCGGCGTGTGAGTTCGCGCGCGCCTTTGCGGATGGCCTTTCGCCACGCGCGGTGGTCGAGGCGACGCTCTCGCACATCGCCGCGACCAATCCGCGCCTCAATGCGGTCGTGACGCTGGATGCTTCAGGCGCGCTCGCCGCCGCAGATGCAAGCGCGCGGCGTTGGCGCGACGGCAAGCCCGCAAGCGCACTCGACGGCGTGCCTGTTACGGTCAAGGACAACATCCTCGTCGCGGGGCTGCGCGCAACCTGGGGGTCGAAGCTCTATTCCGACTTCGTGCCCGATGAGGACGAATTGCCGGTGCGCCGGCTGCGCGAGGCCGGCGCCATCATCCTCGGCAAGACCAACGTGCCCGAATTCACCGTGCACGGTTACACCGACAATGCGCTGTTCGGCACCACCGGCAATCCCTGGGATCCGGCCCTGACACCGGGTGGTTCGAGCGGCGGTGCGGTGGCGGCGGTTGCCACCGGCATGTGCGCGTTCGCGCTCTGCACCGACGGCGGCGGCTCGATCCGGCGCCCGGCCGCTCATACCGGCCTCGTCGGCTTCAAGCCCTCGCGCGACACCGTGGTGCGCGGCAAAGGTTTTCCGGCCATCCTGGGTGAGTTCGAGGTGATCGGCCCGATCGCACGCGGCGTCGAGGATGTTCTCGCAGCCATGGAGGTGATCGCTGCGCCGGCGTGGCCGCGCCTCCTGGCTGCGCCGTTGCCGCCACGGCCGCGCATCGCCTATGCGCCGACATTTGGCGGAGCGCCCGTCGACCCCTTCATTCGCGACGTGATCGAACGCACGATCGCGCAGGCTCGCTCGCTCGGCCTCGACGTTGAGACCCTCTCACCGTTCACGCTGGCCGATCCGCTTGATGCGGTGTGGCCCGTGATCAGCCAGACCGGGGTCGCCTGGCTCCTGGAACAGCATCCGGGTTGGCAGGGCCAGGTTAGTCCCGCCATCGCCGAGATGGAGGCGGCCGGGCGCCGCCTGTCGGCGCGCGACTATCTCAATGCACTTGACCAGGTCGCAGCCTTGCGCCGGTCTTTCGATGCGTTGTTCGCGCAGTACGATTTCCTGATCACGCCGTGCGCCGCCGCGATGCCGTGGCCGGCCGCCGAATCCCATCCCCCCGTCATCGACGGCCAGCCGGTCGGACCGCGCGGCCATGCCGTGTTCACGGCGATCGTGAACGCGCTCGGCCTGCCTGCCATGTCGCTTCCCTGTGTCATCCCCGACGGCGCGCTTCCTGTCGGACTTCAAGTGATCGCGGGCCGCGATCATGATGGCCCGCTGGTGAAATTTGCTCGAGAAACTGAAGGCCGGCTGTTCGTGCACCGATGGCCGAATTCGCTCTGACGGGCTGGTGCGTAACCACTCGGCAAACGGCGGACATCAGCAGTCACTGTGCCACGGCGACCGGCTTCGGAACTTCTTCCTCGTCATGCTCGTGCAGCAGGTCGAGCAGGCGCTTGCGCATCAACATCCCGGGACGGTCGGATGGCATGTGCTTCTCGATCTTGCGCCCCATGTCGACGATCGCGTCCGGGTCGGTCGATTCCAGGATGTCGCGATCTTCTGCGATGATCGCGGCATCCCAATCGATCAGCTCCTGCGTCGAGCAGTCCGCTTCGGTGTCGTTGCGGAACAGGAGCTGCACCACCTGGATCTTGCCGTCGGCGATCGGCGTTGCGCAGTTGAAGATGATATGGCGGATGCCGGAGGGATATTCCATGTCGAGCCGGCGGCAGAACGGCATGAACCATTTGTTGCGCATGTGCCGCTTGGTATAGGGTTCCGTTGTGCCGGAGATCTTCGCCGCGACCGGCGGGTTCTTGACGGTGACAAGAGTTTCCGCCTCGAAGCCGTAATCGGTCTCGACGATCTCGTATTTCTCCGGCCGCGGTTGGTCGATGTCACCGAACGTGTTCTTGTGCACGAAGGCGAAATGCGCGTTGTCGAACGAATTCTCCATCAGCCGTAATGCTGCGGTGTTCCACGTATCGTAGAACTGGAAGATGCGGCGATAGGCGGGATCGCCGTCCTCCGGAATGTCGGGAATATCGCGGAGCGGCTCGTCCAGCGCCACCCAGACGTAACCGTAGCGAGTCTTCGTGCGGAACGCGCGCGCCTTGGCGTCGGGGATCGGTTGCTCGAATGGAAATTGCGGGATCATGACCAGCCTGCCATCGCGATCGTATTCCCAGCCGTGATAGCCGCAGACGATGTTGCCGTTGCGGCACCAACCCTTGGAGAGCTTCGCGGTGCGATGGCAGCAGCGATCCTCCAGCGCCGCGGGTTCACCCTTGGCATCGAGAAAAAGCACGATCGGCTCACCGAGCAGCGTGAAGGGCTGCGGCCCGCCCTCGAGCTGTTCGATCCGCATGATCGCGTACCAGAAGCGGCGAAGCACCGGTTGTTTGGTGACCAGCATGAGGTGTCTCCCGAAAATTCAGGCGGCGATGCGCGTCACGACGCGCGCAGCGTCCGATCGAAGTCGAGCAAGGTCGACGCCGGGGATGGCACCGTCGTCAACGACGGTCCGCCCGCCAATCAGCAGATGACGCACGCGGGCGCCGCCGCACGTCACCGGTGCGACCAGGAGATCATGCATGCCGAAATGGCGCGGCTGGTCGAGATCAAACACGGCGATGTCCGCCTGCTGGCCGGGCGCAAGCGTGCCGATATGCGGCAGGCCCAGCACCCGGGCGCCGCCGGCGGTGGCCCAATGCACGACCTTTTCGGCGGTGACGGCATTCGCCCCCTTCACCGCGCGATGGGTGTGCCAGGCGCTGTGCATCTCGCAGACCATGTCGGCGGCCTCGTTTGAGGCGGCACCGTCGACGCCCAGCGACACCGCGCCGCCGAGCGCGGCGAGGGCGTCGGCCGGCGCGACACCGGACCCGAGCCGGCAGTTCGACTGCGGGCAATGCGCCATGCCGGTGCCGGTGTCGGCGAGAATCTTCACCTCGTCATGGTCGAGATGCACCATATGCGCGTACCAGATATCGGGGCCGAGCCAGTCGTGGTCGGCGAGCCAGTGCACCGGGCGTTTGCCGTGCACCGACATGCAGAAGTCGACATAGTCCGACGTCTCCGACAGGTGGCTGTGCAGCCGCAGCTTCATGCGCCGCGAGGCGGCGACCACTTCGCGAAGCTCACCCGGGTCCAGTGACCAGGTCGGCGTGGTCGGTGCCATCGCAACCTTGGTGAGACCGGCAGGAGAGGGGTCATGAAAACGCTGGGCGCAGGCTTCGACCGAGGCCAGCATGCGCTCGAGCGGTTCGATCGGCGTCGGTGCTCCGTCGCCGCCGCCGACATGGCTTGTCCTGGTGCCGCCGCCGCGGCAAAGCACCAGCCGCAGCCCGAGGCTGCGGGCGACTTCAAAGATCACCGCCGCCGGATCGAAACGATAGGTATCGCTGAACAGGTAGTGGTGATCGGCCACGGTCGTGGTGCCGGACAGCAGCAGCTCGGTAAGGCCGATGCGGGCCGCGACCGCCAACGCCTCCTCGTCGATCTTCGACCAATAGGCATAGGGCACCGACCGCAGCCAGCCGGCTAGCGGCTGATTGATGCCGGCTTGAACCCCCTTCAACACGCTTTGGAACAGGTGGTGGTGGGTTGAGATCAACCCGGGATAGATCACGCAACCGGAAGCATCCAGCGTTCGTTCGCCGCTCTCCGGCGCGAGCGCGCCGATCGCCGTGATGACGCCGTCGCGGATCCGGATCGATCCCCGGGTGCGCATCGCGTCGCCGGCGAGGCCGGTGAAAATCCCCTCGGCGTTCTCGATCAGCAATGCGCTCATGCTTCGGCTCCGATCTCGCTCTCGTGCCAGTTCGACAGCGCGAGCCTGGACAGTCCCACCATCGCGCCGAACAGCACTACTCCGGTTACGGTGATCAGGAACAGTGCGGCGAACATCCTGGGAATGTCCAGCTGGAATCCAGCGTCGAGAATTTCGTAGGCGAGTCCCGATGAGCGGCCGCCGGTGCCGGCGACGAACTCGGCGACCACTGCGCCGATCAACGCGAGCCCGGAGGAAATGCGCAGGCCGCCGAAGAAGTACGGCAAAGCGCCGGGAATCCGCAGCCGCACCAGGGTTTTCAAGCGGGTGGCTCGGTTCATGCGGAAGTAGCTCGCGAGCCCCGGATCGACGCTGCGCAGGCCCAACGTGGTGTTGGAAATGATGGGAAACAGCGCCACCAGCGTCGCGCACACCGTCAGCGAGAGTTGCGTGTTCTTCACCAGGATGATGATCAGCGGCGCGATCGCCACGATCGGCGTCACCTGCAGCAGCACCGCATAGGGAAACAGGCTGATCTCGATGGCGCGGCTTTGCACGAACATGAACGCGATCAGCGTTCCCAGCACGACCGCGGCGGCGAACGCCTGTAGCGTGATGCGCAAGGTGATCAGCAGTGCGCGCAGCAGCGACGGACCGTTCTTGATCAGGCTCGCGAGGATGTCGCTCGGTTTCGGAAACAGATAGACCGGGATCGAGCCGAGGCGGCAGCCGATTTCCCAGACCGCTAGCAGCACCACGCCGACCGCGAGCGGTGCTGCGATTCGCACGAAAGTCTCCGATTGCAGCAGCGGCCTCATGGCGCAGCTCCCGTTGCCGACGGCAACGACGCTTCGGCGAGCCAGGTCGACAATTCGCGGCAATAGGCGGCGAACCGGGCGCTGTCGCGGAACTCCTGGCTGCGGGGTTGCGGTTCATCGATGGTCATGGTGCGGAAGATGCGGCCCGGGTTGGCGGCGAGCACCACGATGCGGGTCGACAGGAACACGGCTTCATAGATCGAGTGGGTGACGAACACCGTGGTCAGCTTGCGTTCCCACCACAATTTGATCAGATCGTCATCGAGCTTGTTGCGGGTGAATTCATCGAGCGCGCCGAATGGCTCGTCCATCAACAGCAGGTTCGGCTCGGTGGCGAGCGCGCGTGCGATCGACACCCGCATCTTCATGCCGCCGGAGAGCTGGCGCGGGTAATGCCGCGCAAAGGCGGAGAGGCCAACCCTGGCGATGGCGTCGCTGACTCGCGGATCGGCCTTGCCGCGTGGCACGTCTGCGAGATCCAGCGGCAGCCGCACATTGGTGTCGACCCGCGCCCAAGGCATCAGGGTCGGCTCCTGAAAGACGAAGGCGAAGCCGCGACCGCTCTGGCCGACCTGGCCGAAATCGCCGCGCCACCACAAGATCCGTCCGTCCGATGGCTGGAGCAAATTGGCGATCAGCTTGAGCAATGTGCTTTTGCCGCACCCGGACGGGCCGATCAAAGTGAGGAATTCCCCCTCGGCGATCGTGAGGTCGACCGGCGCCAGGGCACGGGTACCGTTGGCGAAGACCTTCTCCGCGGACAGCACTTCGACCGCCGGCGGACGATCGCCGGCGTGACGCGCGGTGTGGGCGTCCAGGGGGTCGCTGGGCAAGGGAGCGTTCATGCGAGGCGTCTTCGTTGGGGCATCGTCACGGGGTCGCTGCACTAGAAGCCGATCTTCAGATCCTTGACGAAGCGATCGGTGAACGCCTTTTGCCATTCGGTCTTTGGATCGAGCAGGTTTGCGGCGACCAGGAAGTCATAGGTCTGCTTCCATCGCGCTGTCGTCATGATGCCGATTCCGCCGATGGCGGCATCTCCGCCATCGAGTGCCTTGGTCTGTTTCAGCTTGTCGATCGCGAATGCGATCTGGGTGTCGGTCATTTTCGGGTTGTCGGCCTTGATCAGGCCGTTGCCCGGCTCGGGGTTCTTGAGATAGTCGCGCCAGCCCTCGAGCGAGGCCTTGACGAAGCGCGCCACCACATCGGGCTTCTCGGCGAGCATCTTCTCAGTGGTCACGATCGTCGAGCCGTAGGGCGGGTAGCCGCCGTCGGCGAACAGGAAGTATTTTACCTTGACGCCCTGCTGCTGCGCCTGGAACGGTTCGGACGAGAGATAGGCTTGCTGCGACACCGTGGGGTCGGCGAAGAACGGTTGCAGGTTGAACGTGTAAGCGCGGATCTGGTCGTCGGTGTAGCCATACTTGGCCTTGAGCCACGGCCAGAACGTGGTCCGCGCCGACCCAGAAATCAGGATCGGCTTGCCTTTCAGGGCAGCGAGATCTGCCACGTCGTCATGGGCCATGATGCCTTGCAGATCGAACTGGAACGAGGACGCCACCGTCACCAGCGGCAGCCCCTGTTCGCGGCCCTTCAGCACCTGGATGTCGTAGCCCATCATGAAGTCGGTCTCGCCGGCCAGGAGGAGCTGCGATCCATTCACCTGCGGTCCACCCATCTTGATGGTGACGTCGAGCCCGGCTTTCTCATACAGCCCTGTCGCCTTGGCCTGGTAGAAGCCGCCATGCTCGGCCTGCGCGAACCAGCTGGTCAGGAATGTCACCTTGTCGGCGGCGGTCGACGGGGCGACGAAGGCCGCGCAAGCCGCGGCAACGAGCAGGGCTCGGGACACGATGGTCATGAAGGCGTTCATGGCAACCTCGGTGTGATTTCGATCGGGTGGAATTCCGATGGCGGGCGGAATCCCGGTGCAGCGTTCCCGGCAATGCAAAAGATGCACGCGCCGTGTGTCATCCGGAAGCATTTTGATTCGAGGCATACGTTGCCTTTTAGGCAACGCACAAAAGCCCGGGGAACGCGGCTTCGCACACCATTGTCAACGGCTCTGTGATGCCATAGTCGACATCATGGTCGTGCGCACCGCAACGGCGCGGTGCGGCGTGAAAGGAGCCGAACATGGACAAGCCACGCCGCCGGGTCTGGTGGGACGAATACGCCTCGCGTGAATTCGAAAGCCTCGATCCGGAAAGCACCATCGCCGTGCTGCCGATCGCTGCCATCGAACAGCACGGGCCGCATCTTCCGGTCGGCGTCGACGCTGCGATCAATCGTGGTATGCTCGAGACACTGATCGAGCGATTGCCCGATGACCTCAATATCCGGATCCTGCCGATCCAGCAGGTCGGAAAATCCAACGAGCATCTGCGCAGGCCCGGCACCCTGACCCTGCCGGCGGCCACGCTGATCGAGGCCTGGACCGAGCTCGGACTATCGGTCGCGCGCGCCGGCCTGCGCAAGCTCGTGATCGTCAACTCGCACGGCGGCAATGACGAGGTGATGGGCATTGTCGCGCGCGAATTGCGGGTGCGCGCCGACATGCTGGTGGTCAAATCTGCCTGGTCGCGGCTCGGCAAGCCGGCCGGCCTCTACAGCGAACGCGAGCTGAAATTCGGCATTCACGGCGGTGACGTCGAGACCTCGCTGATGCTGCATTTCCGCCCCGAACTGGTCGACATGGCGCGCGCACAGGACTTCCGGTCTGTTGCCGAGGACGACGAAGCGGCGTTCGACCATCTCAGGCCGACTGGATTCATCGCTTATGCCTGGATCGCCGGCGACCTCAATCCCGACGGCGCGGTCGGCGAAGCGCACAAGGCCACCGCCGAGAAGGGTCGTCTGACCGCCGAGCACGCCGCGCGAGAATTCATCAAACTCCTGTACGACGTGAAGGCGGCGAACCTGCCGCGCTGATCAACCGCGCTCGAACAGCTGCCGGATCAGGGTCGTGATCCGGCCGGTCGGCGAGCCGAGCGTGAGCATGATCGAGAAGTGGTCGGCGCCGGGAATTTCCTCATAGCTCACCGGCAATCCATTGATGGCGCGGTGGGCAGCCATGTCGGCGGTCTGCTGGCGCAACATCGGCAGTTCAGCCGCGCCGACGACCAGCGCCAGCGGCACCGAAGGGCCTGCCGCGTGGAGCAGCGGTGAATTGCGCCGCGACATCGCCTCGTCGAGTTTCAGCTTGATGTTGAGAAAGCTGTGGCGGATCGGTTCGAGGTCGAAGATCCCGCTGATCGCTATCCCCGCCTTGACGCTCGGATGCGACAGCGCCATCGTCGCCAAATGTCCGCCGGCCGACCAGCCGGACACGACGATACGGTCAGGGTCGCCACCGAGCGCCGGAAGTCGTTCAACCAGCGCGTCGAGAGCCCGATGGATCTCGGCAACAATCTCGTCCAGGGTCGCCTCCGGCGCCAGGGTGTAGCCGATCAGCGCGACATTGATGCCGTGAGCCATCGGTCCTTCGGCAAACCAGGTGACGGTTTCCTTCGAGCGCATCTGCCAGTAGCCGCCGTGGATCAGCACCAGCGTCGGTCCGCCATCGGCCGCCTTCAGGAAGTCAATTCGATTGCGGTCGCGTGGACCGTATCTCAAGTCGAGATGCGCGGGATGCTTGTCCCGCACGGCGGCCGAGCGCTGCTCCCAGCTCGCGACAAGCTCGGCGCTGCCAGGGACGGCGGCGCTGTTGTTGAGCCCGAGGTCGCGCTGCTCCTGGCTCATCGAGCGCCAGTTCGTCTCGCCGAAGATCGTCGCCATGAGATGTCCTTGAATGCCGTTGGTTGCGAATCCGCAGCGAGCAACTCAGAGCCGCTCCATCGCTCGGCGGACCTCCGCGAGAAAGCGGCGGCGCCTGACTGCGGTCGCAATGTTCATATGGTACAGCGCATGATAGCGCACCTTGGCCTTGAAGCCAGTGAACCAGGGCAGGTAGCGCGTCACGATCTTGCGCGGCGGATCGGCCATGGCGATGGCTTTCCAGCGTGGGCGGCCGTAGGTCGAAATGCCGTTGATGCGCCTGATGTGCTGGAGCTGGGGTTTCACATGTGCCGGGTCGGACAGGTCCATCGCGATGCCGGGGCCGAACATCCGGTCGAACCAGCCCTTCAGCATGGCCGGCGGACCGAACGACCAGGTCGGAAACTGCACCACCAACGCCTCTGCCGCCATCAGCCGGTCGACATGGGCCTGATTGTTGGCACGGTTGCGCGCGGGATCGTGATAGTCGCGCCGCCGCTCGGCTGTCAGCACGGGATCGAACCCCTCCGCATAGAGGTCGAGCAGGTCGACCGCATGCCCGGCCTGCGTGAGTACGGCGAGTGCCTCGCGACGGATCGCGCCATGGAAACTGTCGTCCAGCGGATGGCAATAGACGTACAGCACGCGCACGTCACGGCTCCGCCACGAAGCTGCGCATCTTGCCTGGATTGAGCAGGCCGTAGGGATCGACCTCGCGCTTGAAGCCGAGCTGATCGACATCGACGCGCTTGTAGCGGCTGCCGTCCTCGACCGTGTACACGTGCGGATTGGCGATATGGACATCGTGCGCCTCGTGCAGGCGGATGATCTCGTTCAGCCGATCCGCGTCGCGGAACCGCACCACCGGCAGCCCGCTACAGGTCAGCTGGCCGTTGAAACGGATGAATTCGAGATGCTGCAGCACCTCGTCCGGAAACATCGTGCGCATCTCCTCGACCTTCTGAAGCAGCTGGTCATGGGGGTACAGGCATTGCAGATAGGTCACGGTGCGATCGCTCTTGAGCACCTGCAGGGTGGTATGGTTCCAGGTGTATTCGTACAGCGGCACCTTGCCGGGGCCATCGTCGGTCGGCATCTCCAGGGTGATGGTGCCGCGGCCGCCGAGCAAATTCCTGAAGTCTTGCATCGAGCGCTCGGCGATCATCGCGATCAGGATGCTCTTGCCCTCGGGACAGCAGGATCTCAGCGCGCCAAAATAGGACGGCAGCGGCCATGTGATGGGCGACAGCAGCTTCTTGACGATCCCGTCGGAAAGGGCCGCCGTGTGGCCGAATTCGACCGCGTCCGTGAAATGGTCGAAAGCGACCACCACGTCGATCCATGGCCATGCCGGCGCAAGCGGCATCTCGAGCGCGGTGATGATACCCGTGGTGCCGTAAGCACGGTTGATCTTCTGCGCTGCATCGCCGCGGAGTTCGATGACGCGGGGCTCCGGCTCCACGGTGACGATGCGCGCGGCGAGGATGTTGCCGGGCTCGCGCAGGCCGCCATGGGTGATCGAGCCGACGCCACCGGATCCGCCGGCGACGAAGCCGCCGATGGTGGCGGTGCGCTTGGTGGAGGGATGCATGCGCAGCTCATAGCCCGAAGGCTGTGTCGCGGCGTCGATCGCATTCATTTTGGCGCCGGCGCCGACACGGATCTGCTCCGGTCTGATCCATTCGATTGTGTCGAGCGCGGTGATGTCGAGTAGCACGCCGCCGGCGAGCGGCACGGCCTGGCCATAATTGCCGGTGCCGCCGGCCCGCACCGTCAGTGGCACGCGGTGACGTGCGCAGGCGGCGGCAACGCGCACGACATCGGCCTCGTCGCGCGGCGCGACGATCAGATCGGCAGACTTGCCGTTGAGCTGATCGTTGAGGACCGGGCTGTACCAGAAGAAATCGCGCGAGCGCCGGCGCACGATGGTGGGATCAGTCACGACAGGGATATCGCCGAGAGCGGCGAGCAGCGATGCCAGTCTGTCCGTCGAGGGATGCCGGTTGGAGGCGATGTCAAAGGGCGTGAGATCGTTCATGGCGCGCTTGACCTCGGCGATCGCGGCCCACGGCCGGCGAGGGCAGCGGCAAGGAGGGGCGACTCCAGCACGAAGCCGAAGCATTGGTTCACGTTGTAGATGGTCGCAGCCATGCAGTAGTCCGGCGAAGTGGTGGCCGCACAGTCGCGCAGCAGCATGCAATCGTAGCCACGGAAGTTGGCGTCCTGCAGCGTGCACAGCACGCATTGGTCGGCATTGACTCCCGCAAACAAGAGCGTCGTGACATTGAGGTTGCGCAGGATGCTGTCGAGTTCGGTGTCCTGGAACCCCGACATGCGATATTTGGCGACATGGATGTCGGTGGATTCGACGGTCAGCTCTTCGACAATCGAAGCCGACCAGCTGCCGCGCTCCAGCACCCGCGCGCCGGAGCCCGGCAACCGGTCGCCGAGGCCGACGCCCGTGCCGGACGGCTTGTAGACATGCAGCAGAGCCGGGCTGAGGTTGAGCCGATCGGGCCGGTTGCCCCAGTTGAGCCAGATCACGGGCACGTCGACATCGCGCAGCACCGGCAACAGCCGCTGCAGCGGCGCGATCGGCGCGCGTGCCGGCGTCACGTCGACACCGATGTGGCCAAGCCAGCCGTCGGGATGGCAGAAGTCGTTCTGCATGTCGATGACGATGATGGCGGTGCGCGCGAGATCGAAGGTCACGAGCTTGGCGCCGGCGTCGATCGTGACTGGCTGCGGCACGACCGGCGGCCTGACGAGATTTGCCTGGGTCGCGGAAACGGACCAGCGATTGCGCGCGCTGGCGCCGAGTGGCGTGAGATCGTCGACCTGATGGAGGCGGGTGTTTGTCATCGTTGAACCGCCAGATCGCGCCCCTGCAGCACAGCAATGTCATCGGGCTCGACCTCGACCGGTTCGCCACCGCGGATCAGTTCGGCAAAGCCTTCGTTCGGTGTCATCACCGTCAGGCAATACAGCTTGCCGGCCCCGGTGTTCTCGATCACATGCTCGGAGCCGGGATGCAGCAGCAGCGAGTCGCCCTTTCTGATCGGCACTGTCCTGCCGTCGCAGCGCGCGATGCCTTCGCCGTGCAGCACATGGAAGAATTCGTGCGCGGCCGCATGTTCATTGGGCGGCGTCGCACCGCCAGGCCGGAAGATTTCGATGACGAAGATGTTGTCGATCCGGTCGCTCTCATGATCGAACAGCATCACGAAATAGTTGGTGTCAGTCGGCGAGATGCGGAAGGCCTTGGACTGGGCGAGGTTTGCGACGCTGAACGCCATGAAGGAGGACTCCTGATTGCGGTCGGCTCGACCGTGCGGGGCCTGCACGTGACGAGCCGTGCCGGATTCAGCACGCCGGAAGGCTTGCATAAAAGCGCTTTATTTCGCAAACACCGTTGCCTTTGAGGCAACGTCACAGCATGCTCCGGGACCACGCTGTTTTCCGAGCAGGAGCAAGGGGATGCTGCACAGCCGCCTGTTGACCTATGTGGACGAGGTGGCGCGCACCGGATCGATCCGAAAGGCTGCGAGCCATCTCAACGTCGCGGCCTCCGCGATCAGTCGCCAGATTCTTGCGCTCGAGACCGAGCTCGGGACGCCGATTTTCCAGCGGCTGCCGCGCAAGCTCATCCTGACTGCGGCGGGTGAAGTCCTGGTCGGCCACATTCGCCAGACCTTGAAGGAATTGACCCGCGCACAAGGCAAGATCGAGGAGCTGAAGGGTTTGCGCCGGGGCGAGATCACGGTGGCGATGATGAGCGGTCTTGCCTCGAACCTCGTGCCTGGCACCGTCAAGCAGTTTCGCGTCTCCAATCCCCGGGTGCGGCTCTGCCTCACGCTGCTGACCACGGGCGAGGACATTCAATCCGCGGTCGCCAGCGGCGAAGCCGACCTCGGCATCGGCTTCGATTTCACCCGCGGCAATCATCTGAAGGTGCTGGCCCGCGCCGCCGGCAAGCTCGGCGCGGTGATGGCGCCGAGCCATCCGCTTGCCAAGCGTAACCAGATCCGGCTCAGCGACTGCGTCGACTATCCCTTGGTGATCGCCGACGGGTCGACCGTGATCCGGCCTTACCTCGATTCGGCATTTGCGAAAGCTTCGCTGGAGCCGCTGCCGATCATCGAAACCAACGCCATCGAGATCATGCGCCACGCTGCCATTCTCGACAATGGCATCACCTTTCTCACGCCGTTCGACATCGAGTTCGAGCGGCGCCTCGGCCGCCTCGTCTATGTGCCGGTACGCGAGTTGGCGCACGAGACGCAGACACTCATGCTGATCGGCCACGAGCGCGGGACGAGCGCGATCGCCAGCGTGCTCGCGGAAATGCTGAAGGCGATGATGCGCGAGGCCGCGGCGTGAGCGACCGGGCATCACCGGCAGCCATCGCCGGCCGGATCGCAGCTTCACACGCCCCAGGCGCGCCTCGGATAACGATGCCGCAGCGGGTCAATCCTTCAACGTATAGGCGATGACGTAGTCGCCGCGCTTGGTGCCGAACGAGCCGTGACCGCCGGCCGCGGTGACGACATATTGCTTGCCGCCGGCCTCGTAGCTCATCGGTGTCGATTGGGCGCCGGCGGGCAGGCGGTCTTCCCAGAGAACCTTGCCGTCGCGCACGTCGTAGGCCCGGATCGTGTATTCGTAGGTGCCGGTGTAGAACGCAACCCCGCCGGCGGTCGTGATCGGCCCGCCCAGCATCGGCACGCCCATCCGGAAAGGCAAAGGCAGCGGCGTGGTGTCGCGGATCGTGCCGTTGGGATGCTGCCAGACGATCTTCATCGTCTTCAGATCGATCGCCGCCATCGAGCCCCATGGCGGCCGGTAGCACGGCACGGAGAGGGGCGAGAGGAAGCTCTGGATGTCCACCCCGAACGGCGTGCCATACATCGGCTGCGTGCCGACCTCGCTGCCGACAGGCTTCTCGGCCGTCGGCGCGGGAGGATTGCCGGGACCTCGCGGAATGAGCTTCGAGACGAACGGCAGCGACATCGGGTTGGCGATGGCGACCTGTCTAACCGGATCGATCGCGATGCCGCCCCATTCGAACATGCCGAGATTGCCGGGAAAGACGAGCGTACCCTGCAACGAGGGCGGCGTGAACGTGCCCTCGTAACGCAGCCGGTGGAACATGATCCGGCACAAGAGCTGATCGAAGATCGTGCCGCCCCACATGTCCGCGCCGGTCAGCTTCGCCTCGGGGCGGAACGTCAGCTCGGAGAACGGTTGCGTCGGCGCGCTGCGATCGCCAGGCGTGGCGCCTTGCGGCACCGGGCGTTCCGGTGCCGGCACGATCAGCTCGCCGGTCCGCCGATCGAGCACGAAGATGTTGCCCACTTTGGTCGGCTGGATGATCGCGGGAACGACGCCCTTGGCCGTGGTGATATCGACCAGGCTCGGCTGCGAGGGAACGTCCATGTCCCAGAGGTCGTGATGCACCGTCTGGTACGACCAGACGCGCTTGCCGGAGTTGACGTCGAGCGCAACGATCGAGCTGGAATAGCGCTCGACCAGGGCATTGCGATTGCCGCCCCAGATGTCGGGTCCGTTATTGCCCGTCGGGATGTAGACGAGGTTCAATTTCGGATCGAACGAGGCTGATATCCACGAATTCGGCGAGCCGTTGGTGTAGTGACGCGTCGGCGTCGGCAACTCATTTTCGTCCGCTGCGCCGGAGTCCCAGGCCCAAACCAGCCTGCCGGTGTAGACGTCGAAGCCGCGGATGACACCGGAGGGCACGTCGACCCCATAATTGTCGATCACTGCCGCGGCGACGACCAATATCTTGTCGCTGACCACAGGCGGCGACGTCGGCTCGAAGAAGCCCAGCGTCTTGATCCCCATGCCTTGCTGGAGATCGAGGCTGCCGTGATCGCCAAAGCTCTCGCACGGCCTGCCGCTGTCGGCATCGAGCGCGATCATACGGCCGTCATTGACCGGCAGGAAAATCCGGCGGGGGCATTCGCCGGGCGCGGGAGCGCCGCTGCTGTCGACGGCACCATCAGCGGTTTCATGATAGGAGACGCCGCGGCAGGTCATGTGCTGGAACGTCTTGTTGAACACCAGCCTGGGATCGTATCGCCAGCGTTCCTTGCCGGTGCTGGCGTCGAGCGCGAACAGCACCTGGTGCTGTGAGCAAAGATAAAGCGTGTCGCGGACCTTGATCGGGGTGACCTCGAAGGTGGTCTCGCCGGAATCCTCCGGTGTCGGCATGTCGCCGGTGCGGAAGGTCCAGGCGACCTTGAGCTTGCCGACATTGTCGGGCGTGATCTGCTGCAGCGGCGAATAGCGCTGTCCGAATTGCGTGCGTCCATACGCCCGCCAATCGCCATCCGGCTGAGGGTCGGCTTCGCTTTGCGGCACGCTCGATGCTTGCTCGGCGATCGTGCCGTTGCTGTCGTGATAGCTGGACAGAAGCGAGATGACGAGGACGACCGAAGAGGCGGCTACGCCGATCCACAATGGCAGCGTCGCGCTTCGGTACGACACCGGCTGGTCTCGCAGCAGCCCGCGAACGATCACGGGCGTGAGCAGCCAGAGCGCCATGGGGAAGACGATGTCGCCCCGCGATGCCAGCGGCCACCAGTCGAACCGCACCTCCGAGATGGCCCACGCCACCGTGGCGACCACCACGATCGCGAACAGCCAGAGCGCCTGATGGCGCTGTGCCAGCAACAACGCGGCCGTCACGACAATCCCGGCACCGAGAACAAGGTAGAAGATGGATCCGCCGAGCGTGGCGAGCCAGAGGCCGCCGCCCGCGAGCACCAGACCGATCAGGGCATAGACGAGACCTGTGACAAAGACGGCCCTGGATCGCTGCATGGTTGCTCCGGCGGGGCAAAAAGATCGAGCACTGTCCGGTGCAAACGCAGCAGACTGCGCCGAGTTGCAGTTACTGTGGTCAAGTCAACCACAGCTGGCAACCTTCGACTGCTGCGTCGATGCAACATCCGCGGGCAAAAACTTGCGATCCGATGTGATAAGTCTTTGTTCGGAATTGCGCGCTCGTTGAATACGATCATTGTCGTGTCTTAAGGACTCGCAATAGTCGGGAACCACATCCGTCATGTATCTGGGCATCGATCTCGGCACCTCCGCAGTCAAGACCGTTCTGGTGGACAGCGCGCAGCGCGTGATCGCGAGCGAGAGTCGAGCGCTGACGATCGCCTCGCCGCAGCAAGGCTATTTCGAGCAGGATCCAGCGCAGTGGATCGAGGCGACCTTTGCCACGCTGGACGCCCTGAAGGCCTCGCATGGAGAAGAGCTGGCGAGGGTCGAAGGCATCGGGCTGTCGGGCCAGATGCACGGCCCGACGCTGCTCGATGCGAACGACAGACCATTGCGGCCCTGCATCCTCTGGAACGACGGACGCTCGGCCGTGGAGTGTCGCATTCTGGAGCAGCGCTGGGCCGCCTTGCGCGCGATCACGGGCAACAAGGCGATGCCCGGCTTTGCGGCGCCAAAGCTGCTCTGGATCGCAAAGCACGAGCCCGAGGTTTTTGCGGCGATGCGGCGCGTGCTGTTGCCGAAAGCCTATCTGCGCCTCGTTCTATCGGGCGAGGCCGTCGAGGACGTCTCCGACGCATCGGGATCCCTATGGCTTGACGCGGCGCGCCGGGACTGGTCGGATGCGGCATTGGCCGCGACCGGCCTGTCGCGCGCGCACATGCCGCGCCTGGTGGAGGGGTGCGCGCCGGCGGGTTCATTGCGCAGCGAGCTTGCAGAGCGTTGGGGCATGGTTCGCCGGCCGGTGATCGCGGGCGGCGCCGGCGACAACCCCGCCGGTGCCATCGGCATCGGCGCGATCCGTCCCGGAACTGCATTCATCTCGCTGGGAACCTCAGGCGCCTTGCTGGCGCCATCAGACCATATTGCGACAAACCCGGACCGGGTGGTCCACACCTTCTGCCACGCAATCCCTGGCATGTGGATTCAGGCCGGCGCCATTCTCTCGGCGGCGTCGTGCCTTGCCTGGGCTGCGCGCCTGTTCGGCGTCCCTGAAAGCGAACTGCTGGCGCCGCTGGGCCCGCGGGCGCAGGCGCCGTCGCCCGTGAGCTTCCTGCCATATCTTGCGGGCGAGCGGACACCGCACGATGATCCCGTCGTGCGCGGCATGCTCGATGGGTTGAGCCACGGCACCGACCGCACGGCGATCGTGCAGGCCGTGCTGGAGGGCGTAGCCTTCGCGCTGGCCGATTGCAGGGACGCGCTTGGCGATGCCGGCATTGCAGTGACCGAGGCCGACGTCATCGGCGGCGGTTCGCGGTCCCGGTTCTGGCTGTCGGTGCTTGCAAACGTCTTGAATGTTCCGATCTATCGCTTCGCCGAAGGCGAAACCGGCGCGGCGTTCGGTGCGGCGAGATTGGGGCGACTTGCTGTCACCGGCGAGGCCGTCGCAGACGTCTGCACGCCACCGCAACGCGTCGAGACTTTCGAACCTGACCCCGTGCTGGCTCGGGCCTATGCCGAGCGGCTTCCCGCCTGGCGCCAGCTGTATCGGCCACGCCACTAGCTTCGCTTTGGTTGCGCATTTTGACCTGTTCGCTGTTGCCCTGTGCGGCGGCCTTTTGTTTAATGCGCAAAACCGCGCCCGACGAGGCGCGAACAGGAAACGCATTGTGCGCCGGGAGGCACGATGAACGAGCCGATCCTCGAGATGCGAGGAGTTTCAAAATCCTTTTTCGGCATCAAGGCGCTGCGTGCGGTTGACCTCACGGTCTATGCCGGCGAGGTCCATGCCTTGATGGGCGAGAATGGCGCCGGCAAATCGACCCTGATGAAAATCCTGTCGGGGGCCTACCGGCCCGATCCTGGCGGCGAGATCCGCATCGAAGGCAAGCCGGTGCATATCCACGGCCCGCTCGGCGGTCGCGCCGCGGGTATCTCGATCATCTATCAGGAACTGTCTCTGGCCCCCAATCTGAGCGTTGCGGAGAATATTTATCTCGGCCGCGAGATGTCGCGTTCAGGTCTGCTGGCGCGCGGTGCCATGCGCGAAGGTGTTGGCCCGATCCTGGAGCGGCTGGGCGCGGATTTCACACCGTCGACATTGGTGGCGCATCTTTCCATGGGGCAGCGCCAGCTCGTCGAGATTGCGCGTGCGCTGCACGCGCGCTCGAAAATCCTGATCATGGACGAGCCGACCACGGCGCTGTCCGCCGGCGAGAGCGAGCGGCTGTTTGCGCTGATCCGGCAACTTCGCGCCGAAGGGCTTGCCATCATCTATATCTCGCACCGCATGGACGAGGTCTATGCGCTCGGTGACCGCGTCACCGTGCTGCGCGACGGCCGGCTGGTCGGTTCGCTCGGCAAGCAGGATATCCGCGCCGATGCCATCGTCCGCATGATGGTCGGGCGCGACGTCTCCTCCTTCTACAAGAAGGATCATGATCCCGAGGCCGGGAAGGGGCATCCCGTGCTGACGGCCACCGACATGGCGGATGGGCAGCGTGTCAAGGGCTGCTCGCTCACCGTCCATGCCGGCGAGGTGGTCGGGCTTGCCGGACTGATCGGCGCCGGCCGCACCGAGCTTGCGCATCTGATCGTTGGTGCCGCACCGAAGATTTCGGGTCGTCTCGAACTCGAAGGCCAGCCGATCGACATCCGCACGCCCGGCGAGGCGCTCGAGGCCGGCATCGCCTATCTGACCGAAGACCGGAAGGCGCTCGGCCTGTTCCTCGACATGTCGTGCCTGGACAACATCAATCTCGCCGTGATCGGACGCGATGCCAAGCTCGGTTGGTTCCTGGACCGGGACAAGGCACGCGAGCGCGCCGACAGGGCGTTTGCTGGACTCAGTATCCGCGCCGCCAATCCCGGCGTGCCGGCAGGAGGCCTGTCCGGCGGCAATCAGCAAAAGGTGTTGCTATCGCGGCTGCTCGCCATTGCGCCGAAGGTGCTGATCCTCGACGAGCCGACGCGCGGCGTTGACGTCGGCGCCAAGTCGGAGATCTATACCATCATCGACAATCTCGCCAAGGCCGGCACCGCCATCCTCGTCATTTCGTCCGATCTGCCAGAAATCATCGGTATCTGTGACCGCGTCCTGGTGATGCGGTCCGGGCATATCGCAGGCGAGGTCAGGCGAACCGAGACGGCGCCTTTAACGCAGGAAGACATCATGGCCCTCGCCACGGGGACGGAGCATCTCGATGCCTGACAATGGATCGACGCAGGCGAAGGCCGCGACCGTAAACGGCACCGCCGCTGCCGAGGCAACGAAGCGCCAACGCATCAGGCTCCTGATCCGCGCCGCCGGCATGCTGCCGGTGCTGCTACTGCTGTGCATCGGTTTCCACTATCTGTCGGATGGCCGCTTCTTCACCGGACAGAATCTCGGGATCGTGCTGCAGCAGGCTGCCGTCAACACCGTGCTCGCCGCGGGCATGACCTTCGTCATCCTCACCGGCGGCATCGATCTCTCGGTCGGCTCGATCCTGGCAGCCTCGGCGATGGCGGGCCTGACGGTCTCCAAACTGCCCGAGATGGGGGCGCTTTGGCTGCCGGTCGCTGTGCTCACCGGCCTTGGCTTCGGCATCGTCAATGGCGCGCTGATCGCGCTGATGCGCCTGCCGCCCTTCATCGTCACGCTGGGCTCGCTCACCGCCGTGCGCGGACTGGCGCGTCTGCTCGGCGCCGACACCACGGTGTTCAATCCGTCGATTCCCTATGCCTTCATCGGCAACGGCTCGCTGACGCTGATTCCGGGCGTCGCCTCGATTCCCTGGCTGTCGGTCATTGCACTGCTCGTCATTCTCGTGTCGTGGGTGGTGCTGCGCCGGACCGTGCTGGGCGTGCACATCTATGCGGTCGGCGGCAATGAGAGCGCCGCGCGGCTTGCCGGCATCAAGGTCTGGGCCGTGCTGACCTTCGTCTATGGCGTATCAGGGCTTTTCGCAGGCCTTGGCGGCGCCATGCAGGCGGCGCGGCTCTATGCCGCCAACGGTTTGCAGCTCGGACAAAGTTACGAGCTCGATGCCATCACCGCGGTCATCCTCGGCGGCACGTCTTTCGTCGGCGGCATCGGCTCGATCTGGGGGACGCTGGTCGGCGCACTGATCATCGCAGTGCTCTCGAACGGCCTGATCCTCGTCGGCGTCTCCGACATCTGGCAATATGTGATCAAGGGCCTGGTGATCATCGGCGCCGTGGCGCTGGATCGCTACCGGTTGCAAGGCTCCGCCAGGACTTGAACGGTTTTACGCGCATCTGAGCGCATGGTGTGAAATTCGGTTGCGGCAACTGGTCTGCCGCGCCCGGGGATGAAGACAGACCAGGGAGGAAGACAATGTTGAAGATGACCATGCTCGCCGGCGCCGCGATGGCGCTTGCCCTGACCACCGCGCCGGCCTCTGCCAAGGAGCTCAAATCGATCGGCGTCTCGCTGGGCTCGATGGGCAACCCGTTCTTCGTCGCGCTGTCAAAGGGCGCCGAGTTCGAGGCCAAGAAGACCAATCCCAATGTGAAGATCACCACCGTCGGCTTCGAATATGATCTCGGCAAGCAGGTCACCCAGATCGACAATTTCATCGCCGCCGGCGTCGATCTGATCCTGCTCAACCCCGGCGATCCCAAGGCGATCGGCCCGGCGATCAAGAAGGCGCAGGCTGCGGGCATCGTCGTGGTCGCGGTCGACACCGCGGCCGAAGGCGCCGATGCCACCGTGACGACCAACAACGTCCAGGCCGGCGAGATCGCGTGCCAGTACATTGTCGACAAGCTGGGCGGCAAGGGCGACGTCATCATCGAGAACGGACCGCAGGTCTCTGCGGTGATCGACCGCGTCACCGGCTGCAAGAACGTCTTCGGCAAGAATTCCGGCATCAAGGTGCTGTCCAGCGACCAGGACGGCAAGGGCTCGCGCGAAGGTGGCCTCACCGTTGCGCAAGGCTATCTGACCCGCTTCCCCAAGATCGACGCCATCTTCGCCATCAACGACCCGCAGGCGATCGGCACCGATCTCGCGGCCAAACAGCAAAACCGCAGCGGCATCATCATCACCGCGGTCGACGGCGCGCCTGACATCGAGGCCTCGCTGAAGGATCCCGGCTCGCCGCAGATCCAGGCGTCGGCCTCGCAGGACCCGTTCTTCATGGCGCGGCGCGCGGTGCAGGTCGGCGTCGGCATCCTCAATGGGCAGAAGCCGGCCTCGACCGTCGAGCTGCTGCCCTCGAAGCTCGTGACCCGAGATAACATCGGGGATTACAAGGGCTGGACCTCGGACCGTTCGCAGTAGAACGGCTGCATTGGGCGGCGACCTCTTGCGGGGTCGCCGCCTTCGCACGGCGGCGCGTTTTGGCATCGTCAGCCCCATTGGCACAGCGACTGCGTGAGCGGCGCAAGGCGCTCCCGTCAACGGCCGACCATGGCCTTGTGGCTGGAATCCTCGGAAAAAGAACGGTTTAGCGCCATAGTGGGTTGACCCCGGCGAGCGATATGTCAGAGAAGGACGGGTTTTCGGCGGGAGCTGGAAGCAAGTCCGGTCGGGCATTTTGGGACATCGCGAATGGCAAGCGTACCGTTTGAGCTGAAGGGCAAGAGCGTCTACGTCGCCGGCCATCGCGGCATGGTCGGCAGCGCGCTGCTGCGCCGGCTGGCGCGGGAGGACGTCAAGCTCGTGACCGTGGACCGGCGCGAGGTCGATCTCT
>NZ_LBJP01000078.1:0-119397 GCF_028128715.1 Bradyrhizobium sp. CCBAU 51745
TCGCGGAAGGCGCGCTCGAGCTCGTCGAGCGAGACCTCGCCCGGACGGAGCGGACGCTCCAGCGTCTGGTCGACCAGCGAGCCCGAGGTCATCTCCTTGGCCGGTGCGGCCTTGGCTTCAACGGGAGCCGGCGCTTCCGGCACCAGCGGGGGGGCATCGGCAACGGGAGCGGAGCTGCCAGCCGCCATCGGCTGCGCCGAGCCTGACATCGCGGCCATGCCCTGCTCGACCATCGCTTCCAGCTTGTCGATGAGATCGCGGTCGTTGCCTTCAGGCTCGGCTTCGGTCGCCTCCAAGCCGGCCAGGATCTCCTTGATGCGGTCGATCGAGGACAGGATCACCGTCACGGCCTGGCCGGTCACCGGCATGCCGTCGCGGAATTTGCCCATCAAGGTCTCGCCGGCATGCGCCAGCGCTTCGAGCCGCGGCAACCCGAGGAAGCCGCACGTGCCCTTGATGGTGTGGACCAGGCGGAAGATGTTATCCAGGATCTTGGCGTTGTTCGGCTCCTGCTCGAACTTCACCAGCTGATTGTCGACGGTGTCCAGGCTCTCGCTGGTCTCCGTCAGAAACTCCCGCAACAGATCATCCATGAAAACAGGCCTTCATACAGGGAGGGCGCGCACGAGACGTGATGCGCCAGATCGGAATGAGGCCAGCTTCACCGCAAAGCGTTTAATATTGGTTGAGTATGTGCAAAAGAACGGAACCAACAAAGAGATAAGGCGCTCCGGACAAGCCGAAGCGCCTCGTAAAGGATCGGTTAACTAAGGGCGCAGCGCGCGTTTACGAAGCGGTAACGATGACGGCTTCGCCCTCCAGCTTGAGCGTCACGCTGAGCCCGCAGGCCTGCGCCAACAGCCGCGTGTAATAAGGCTGGATCGCATGAGCGTCGGCGGCCGGGCCGCGCTCGCCGCTCAAGAGCTCGGAGATGTTCTGCGGCAGGCGCGCGTTGTGCCCGGTCGCGGTGATGCGGAAGCTCATCGCCTCGCCCTCGCCGATCGGATCGACCGTCAGCAAGCCGCCGCGCGGGATCGTGTGCTGCGACACGACCAGCATATTGAGCAGCAGCTTGACGCGGTTCTTCGGCAGCAGCAGCCGCGGCAGATTCCATGTGATCGTGCACTTGCCGTCCTCGATGTGGCCCTTTGCCATGGTCTGGGCATCGCCGAGGTCGATCTGCGCGCCGGAGGAGCCGGCCGCGCCGAAGGCGAGACGGCAGAACTGCAGGCGGGCGGAGGCGGTCTTGGCACTCTTGCGGATCAGGTCGAGCGCGAATTCGCGGTCCTCGGGCTTGGGATCGTCATCGAGCACCTCAAGCCCATTGACGATGGCCCCGACCGGGCTGATGAGATCGTGACAGACCCGCGAGCACAAAAGGGCCGCGAGTTCGAGCATATCGGGAGCAGAAGCGGTAGCCGAAGACGGAGCGTCAGACATAGAGGGTTCCTGGAATTGCACGGCGCGGACGCGGCGAATCACGCATGGCCTGGACTGTCGCTGCGGGTTCTATCATTCGCCAGCCCGTGGCAGGAAGCTTGCGATAGGTTCGAAGCGGCCATAAGGGGACGCGAGGGCGAATCACGTGAACAGAGGCAAACTTGCCGATGAATGAGGCATGCAGGTGAGGATCATCGACGGCGAGGCCGCTTGTAGGCTGATGGAGCCCCTGACCGCGCTGGTGGTGCAGGCCGGCGAGGCGATCCTAGCCGTCAACCGCTCCGCGATGCGGGTCGATGGCAAGCAGGACGGCTCGCCTGTCACCGAGGCCGACCTCGCCGCCGACCGAATCATTGCCGAGGGCCTCGCCCGGCTTGCGAACGACGTACCGACGCTGTCGGAGGAGCGGACCCATCTCGCCTCGCCGCCGTTTCGCGGCAGCTTCTTCCTGATCGATCCGCTCGACGGCACCAAGGAATTCGTCGCCGGCCGCGACGAGTTCACCGTCAACCTCGCTCTGGTCACCGAGGGCGTGCCGCTGCTCGGCATCGTCAGCGCGCCCGCGCTCGGGGTGCTCTGGCGCGGCATCGTGGGGCGCGGCGCCGAGCGCGTGAGGTTCGACGGCACCACCATCGGCGCCGCCCAGCCGATTCGGACCCGCAAGCTGCCCGGGCCTGGCGAGCCCTGGATCGCGGCGGTGAGCCGTTCGCATGGCGACCCCAAGAGCGAAGCTCTCATCGATAGCAGGCCCAACGCCGTCAGAAAGACCTGCGGCTCGGCCGTCAAGTTCGGCCGGATAGCGGAGGGCAGTGCCGACATCTACCCCCGCTTCGGGCCGACCTGCGAATGGGACGTCGGGGCGGGCTGCGCGGTGGTAACAGCCGCCGGCGGCAAGGTGACCGACGGCAAAGGCGGCGAGCTCCGGTTCGGCGAGCGCGGCGACACCGGCTTCATCATCCCCGAGTTCGTCGCCTGGGGCGATGCCGAAGCGGTAACGACCTACTGACTGAGCTTGTCCTGCAGCGCCGGCCAGCGCTTGCCGACTTCATACAGGAATCGTTCGGGGTCGGCGGTGAAGGCGTCCCGATTGTCTTCCCGGCTGAACAGATAAAGCCGCTGCGCCGCGATCACGAAGAAGCGGGGATTGCCGGCGATCGTGACGCCGCGGGCGATGTCGACGGGATCGTAGCCGCCGAATTGCGGGCCATAGACCTCGGGATGGGACAGGAACTCCGCCCGGTTGCCGTCGTTGCGGAAGCGCCAGACCGCGCCCCAGAGATTGGCCTCGAACTGCGCCGTCCCCTGCTCGGCTCCGCCGTCAACGAAATAGGCCACGGGGTCGAAGCCCTCGATGGCAACGCCGGAGAAGCGATTGACGACGATCCGCTCGGTGGTGGCAGCCTGTGCAGGTAACCAGGACAGGCCGAGCCAAATGCACGCCAGCAGGCAGACCAGACGGCCGATCAAGGCAGTTCCAGGGCGCAAAGGGCTATCTTCCTGCCGTTGTGCCGTCATAGTTGCTGCGGATAACATTCGAGTCGAGGGGTCATCCGGACCAACCTAGAGCCGTGCCTAATAGCATCAGGTTAAGGGAAGCGGACCGGGATCGATATCAGGGGTTCTTTTATGACTTTCGCATCACGCCTTGCCGCAGTGGCGCTCATCGCGCTGGCGGGCTGGACCGTGCCGGCTTCCGCCCAGACGGCCGCGCCGCCACCGGACCTGCCACCACCGCAGCGGACCCCGACTCCCAATACCTATGGACCGGACGAGCTCGTCACCGCCGGCCATCGCTTCTTCGGCAATGTCTCGCGTGGGCTCGCCTCGATCATCGAGAAGGCGGTCAGTCAATGGGGCCTGCCGAACGGCTACATCCTCGGCGAAGAAGGCTCCGGCGCCTTCGTCGCTGGGCTGCGCTACGGCGAAGGCACGCTCTACACCAAGAACGCCGGCGATTTGCGCGTCTACTGGCAGGGCCCCTCGCTCGGCTTCGACTGGGGCGGCGACGGCGCGCGCACCATGACGCTGGTCTATAACCTGCCCGCCACCAACGCGATCTACCAGCGCTTCGCCGGCATCGACGGCTCGGCCTATATCATCGGCGGCTTCGGCATGACGGCGCTCACCGCCAACAACATCGTGCTGGTGCCGATCCGCTCGGGCCTCGGCTTGCGCCTCGGCGCCAATATCGGCTACCTCAAATACACGCCGCGGGCGACCTGGAACCCGTTCTAGGGTTCTTTCCCCCGATCCAGCTTCCGGATTCACGTTAACAACAGGGCAGGGCTGGCTTTTTGCCGGCCCGCCATGCATTGTCCTTGGTAAATTTTCCCTTGTCTGTTGGAGCTCTGACCCATGGTCGAACCGATCATGTACCTGGCGATCGGTTTCCTGCTGTCGATGCTGTGCGGGCTCGCCATCGTGCCGCTGGTGCATAACCGCGCGGTGCGCCTGACCACGCGCCGGCTCGAGGCCGCAACGCCGCTGTCGATGGCGGAGATCCAGGCCGACAAGGACCAGCTCCGCGCCGAGTTCGCCATGTCGGCGCGGCGGCTCGAGATGAGCGTCGAGCAGCTCAAGAACAAGACCACCAGCCAGCTCGCCGAGCTCGGCAAGAAGACCGACGCCATCAATCGCATGAAAATCGAGCTCGGCGAGAAGAACGCCACGATCTTCGCGCTCGAGGCGCGCGAGAAGGCGGTGAAGGAGCAGCTGCGCGCGACCGAGGAGGAATTCAACGCCAAGACCGAAGCGCTGCGCGAGGCCGAGATCGCGCTGAGCAACAAGCAGGGCGAGCTCGCCAAGATCAACTCCGAACTGTCGGACCGCTCGATGATGGCGGAAACCCGCCAGGTCGAGCTGGTCGCGGTGCGCGCGCAGATCGAGGAATTGAAGAACCGCGTCGGCGATGCCGAGAAGGAATTTGCCGCGACGCAGGCGCGCCTGGCGCAGGAGCGCAGCGAATCCGAAACCGTCTCGCGCGAGCTTGGCGAGGCCCGCGGCCGTGTCGAGAATCTGAGCCAGCGCGTCACCGAGCTCGATCGCCAGCTGATCGTGCAGGTCAAGGAAGCCGAGATGCTCTCGGGCCGCGTTGCCGACCTCGAAGGCCGCCTCGCCACGCAGGGCAAGCTGCTGGCCGAGCGCGAATACGAGAACAACCAGCTGCGCCAGACCAACGAGGGCGCCGAGCGCACCATCAAGGAGCTGCGGGTCGAGATCGCCGCACTGAGCGGCGGCAAATCGTCGGCCGCGATGGAGACGCTGCGCGCCGAGAAGGCCGCGCTGGAAGAGCAGCTGCGCACCGCCCGCGACGAGCGCGCGAAACTGCAGCGCGACGTCAATGCGATCCAGCAGCAGGCCGAGAGCTCCTGGGCGACCGAGCGCATGGAGAACGCGCTTCTGCGCGAGCGCATCAACGACATCGCCGCCGAGGTGGCAAAACTCGCGATGCAGCTCGAGGGCCCGAACTCGCCGATCGAGGCGCTGCTGGCCGCCGAAGCCGGCCAGCCGCCGAAGCCTGCGCCGCGCCCGGCCAATGGCGTCGCCACCAATGGCGCGGCAAGCCCGCTGCCCGAGGGCGGTGGAACGCTGGCCGAGCGCATCCGTGCGCTCCAGGCCCATGCCTCCCGCGCCCGTCAGCAGGGCGCGTAAGCGGCCCAAAATCCCACCTCGCCGCCGAATTGTGGCACCATTGGAAGGTTTTCCGTCCCCGGGGCCGCCTGAAAACTTGACACTGATAGCCCGCACTTCTAAATCGCGGGCTCCGATGCGCCGGCCGGCCGAAAAGTCCGGCCGTCTGCATGATGGTCCCGGGCGCATAGCTCAGCGGGAGAGCGTTCCCTTCACACGGGAGAGGTCCAAGGTTCGATCCCTTGTGCGCCCACCACGCTTCGCCAAGAGGCTTTGCGTGGCGCAGCCAGGCCCCATGATGGCGAAGCGGGGCGTCTTGCTCCCGCTCCGTTGAAATGTCGAAAACAACCCCATGCACAGTAGCCGGCCTCGGCCGGACCCTTCCTCTGCGATTTTTCCGAAATCAACTTGCTCCGTCGGGCAAAACAGGAGCATGATGGCACCATGCCGGCCGCATGTTGAACTGCCGGGTGATCGGGACCCGACCGCCGTCCTCTCAATTCGACGTTGGAAGCCGAGGCCTAATCCTTGCGGCCTTCATCGAAAAAAGCCTGAACGGCCTCGAACAATTTGAGGCGGTTCTTTTCCATGATGATGGTGTGCGTTCCCTCGGCAAGCTGGACGTATCGCTTGCCGGGCGAGTTCACCAGCAGCGGAAACAATGTTTGCGCCATATAGGGCGGCGTGTCCTTGTCCCATTCAGCATGGACCAATAGCGTCGGCACGGTGATCTTCGCAGGATCATAGTAAGGTTTGCCCGCGCCAGAATATTGCTGGCCATCCTGAACGACGCCGTTCGGCGCACGCAGGACCGGAGGCGTCATCGCGGCGCCGACTGGATCGGTGGCGAAGGTCGCGTCCGCCCATGCCTCGAACCACCCTGCCGGAATGAGGTCGGCCTTCTTGTCTTCGGGAACGCCCGTGTACCACCTCTCCTTGGCCTGATCTCGTGTCACCGTGCGGTAGGCGCCGAGCTTGCCCGAGGCCGCCTGCACCAGCGAGGGGGTTTGCCGTATCCAAGCAGGCGCATACAGCACCAGGCGTTCGACCTTCGAGGCATTTTGGGTCGTATAGGTGGCCATCAGCGTGGTGCCCCACGACCAGCCCAACAGGTTGACGCGCGCAATGTTGCGACGCTGCAAGACGTAATCCACCACCGAACCGATGTCCTTGACCGCGGTCTCTCCCGTCACGATCGGCGAGTTGCCTTCAGGCTTGTCCGCCATCTCCGCAGGACGCGTCGATCTACCGTAGCCGCGAAGATCCAGCAGCCAGACGTCATAGCCGCGCGATGCGATGTACTCCATCCAGGACAGACCATCGAGCTTGAGATCAAAGGCCGTCTCGGACGGATAGGTGGCCCCATGGACATAGATGATCGTTTGCTCGGGCCTGAAGGTCGTCATGTTGGCAGGCCGCTTGTTGCGGACGTAGATCTCGATGCCGGGATCACTCGCCTTGACCATGGCCTCTTCGGTCACAAGCTCGTTCGATTGAGCGAGGGCGGAGCTGCCGAACATGACAGCCGCGAGAATACCAAACAGCGGCCATACCTGCATGTCCTATCCCTCCTCGTTTTTACCCGACCGATACAGCGCGATCGTTGGCCGAAGCTTAGCGTTGAACGGTCACGGTTCAAGCGGGAGGGCCTACGCAATCGCCAGCACCTCGATCTCCTGCGCGCCCGTGCCCACGACGTCACCGACCGCCTTCCCCATCAGCGACTTCGCGACCGGCGATACGAACGAGATCGAGCCCGCCTTCGGGTCGGCTTCATCCTCGCCGACGATGCGGTAGGTCTGCACGCGGCCGTCGGCACGGCTGAAGGTCACGGTGCTGCCGAAGGCGACGACATCGTTCGAGGCCGGATTGGGAACGAGTTGCGCGGTGCGCAGCCGTTCGCCGAAATACCTGATATCGCGCAATGGCGCCGCCGACTGCCGGCGTTTTTCGTTGACGTCGTCGACGGCTTGCGCGGCTTCATAGGCTTCGCGCGCTAGATGGAGCTGCGACTGCAAGGCCTGCAGGCCTGCTTCCGTCACGAGGTTCGGATGCGGCGAGATCGGGCGATCCGGCAGCAACGTCTCGGAGGCGGTCTCGGCGCTCTCTTCCTTGGTAAAGGCAACGCTCAATTCGAAAATCCTGTCGAACGGTGAACACCTCTGCCAATCGGGGAGAGGTGGACGAGTTCCTGGGCTCGCATCGATCTAACCCAATCCATCGATCCTTATATCTCAAGTTCGACGAAACGACGGAGCTTGAAGACGAGGTCTGGCAGGGCCTGGCGGAACCGCGTCGCATTCTGGAAATTGGTCGAGAACGGCGCGAAGGTGATCATCGCATTCCAGTGCCTGTAACCGTAGACCGTGACCGAGACGCCGGAGGCGGGAAACCCCTCGATCTTTCTGAGCTCGCCAAGCACGAGATCGGCGATCGCTTGCGCCGGCAAGAGCCGCTTGCCGTCCGGGGTCAGGGGCTGACCGGCAGGCACGACCGGCTTCGCAGCCGCCGCCGCTGCATCGGATGCGCCGTTGGAGAGGTCACCGGGCGGGGTCTGGAGCTTTGGCGACTCCGCTTCGGGAATTTCGGGGATCACTGCGGCGGGCCCCGGCGCCGACGCGGCCGGAAGGAAGTCGGCAAGCGGCGGCGGGCTGGCCGCGTCTGCACGCTTGTTGCCGCCCAGGATGCTGCTGATCATCGCCACAAGGCCAGCATCCTTCGCATCGTCGCCCATCTGATTATCCCCCTCGCCCTGACCTACTGTAACACCGGCTCCGGAGCCCGCCACTGGGGACGCAGATCAGATCATGCCATCACGCCTGCATGGCTCCCGTCAGGTTCCACCGCGGCGCGAGGCGGGTGCACATCGCACCGCAGTGCAATCAGTCACTTTTTCTCGAACGGAATGTATTGCTGGTACTCCTTCGGTACCGAGCTGCGATACCGCGCCGGAACGGTGCCGCTGTCGATCGAATGATCGATCTCCTGCTGCCGCGTCATCTTCTTCTTCGCCGGCTTCTTCTCGGCACTCTTCTTCGCGCCGGCCGGCGCGGTGGAGGTGTCGGTACTTGCTGCCGGCGTTGAGGTCGCAGCCGGTGCAGTGGTCGCAGCAGGCGCCGTGTTAGCGGCAGGCGGCGTGGTGGCGGCAGCGGCCGGCGGCGTGGTCCCCGCGGCGGGCGCGCTCTGCGCCAATGCAAGCGGTGTCTGCATGATGAGCGCCAGCGCCGCAGTCGCAGCCAGCAGATATGATCTTTGCATCACAACCTCCAAAATGTCTGATCCCCAATAGGGGAAGCGTAGTCCCGCAGGATCGACGCGTGCAAGTGCTCCGAAGATAGGCGGGACCGCGGCTGCAAACTGTGGCCGGGATCACATTGCCGAACGCAGCGCACGCTCCAGCACCAGGACACGAACGACAATGTGTCGGAGCAGTCCGGGGAGCCGCGACCGTCGCCGTGCCAGCACACACAAATACAATTTTTACGCGAACAGCAAATTCGCCTCGTCAAGCGTTCTCGAAGCGCTGATGGCGATGACGAGAATGTTATCCGGCATCTGCGCTGGAGAAATTTGCGATGCGCATCCGCAGCTTGCTCGCAGCACTTGCTGCTGGAACCGCATCGACACCGCGCCATGTGTGAAGCAGCGCATTGAGACGCCGAACTGCTGCGTCTAGCCTCACCTGCATATTTCATCACGAACAACTTCAGCTTTAGTTGCTTGCCGTCGTAACTTTTCAAGGAGGTACTTTATGAGCAGTCGTCACGCCACTACGCCGCGCGGCCTCAACGCCACCCGTTCCCCACTGTCACAAGGCCGCTTCGGCCGCATGTTTCGCACGCTGACGCCGGCGACGTTCGGTCCGAACGAAGCCGACAACATTGCCAACCTCTCCGCCCTCGCCGATAACATGGTCGGCGATTTCGATCCGCCCAAGGACGGCCCCGATGCCGAGGAGAGCGGAATTCCCGCGCTCTACACTTATTTCGGCCAGTTCGTCGATCACGACATCACCTTCGATCCGGTGAGCTCGCTGGCCAAGCAGCAGGATCCCGACGGGCTCATCGATTTCCGCACGCCGTCCTTCGATCTGGACAATGTCTACGGTCGCGGGCCGAACGATCAGCCCTACATGTACGACGGCAACGGCAAGTTTCTGCTCGGCGACCCCCTCACCGGCACCGGCGTCGCCAACGCCAATGACCTGCCGCGCTTCAGGGGTCGCGCCCTGATCGGCGATCCCCGCAACGACGAGAACAGCATCGTCTCGCAGTTCCAGGGCCTGATGCTGCGCTTCCACAACCGCATGGTCGACGACAACGGTGGCCTCTCGTTCCAGGACGTGCAACAGCGTGTCCGCTTCCACTACCAATATGTCGTGCTGAACGATTTCCTGCCGCGCATCGTCAACGCCACCGTGCTGAACGATCTCAAGACCGGCGGCCGCTACGATCGCAGCAAGCTCGCCTATTATCACTGGAGGACCTATCCCTACATGCCGGTCGAGTTTTCGGTCGCGGCCTACCGGCTCGGTCATTCCATGATCCGGCCCGGCTATCGGCTCAACGACGCCGACAACATGCTGCTGCAGATCTTCCCCGACCCCAACAATCCCGACACCAACGCGCTGACCGGCTTCCGATCTATGGGTCCTGGCCGCGCCATCGATTGGGGTCGCTTCATCGACGTCGACACACGCGCCTATGGCGTCGAGGACGACAGCACCAATCCCGCCAACAAGCGGCGGCTCCAGTACGCCTATCGCATCGACACCTCGCTGGTCGATCCGCTACGCCAGCTGCCGCCGGAAGTCGCCTCCAACCCGTCGTCGCTGGCGCTGCGCAATCTCGAGCGCGGCTGGCGGCTTGGCCTGCCCTCGGGCCAGGCGGTCGCAAGGGCGATGCACCAGACGCCGTTGACCGACGAGCAGATCAAAATCGGCCGGGCCGTCGACAATCCCGGTGCCAGCGACCCGCAGGTGCCGATCGCGTCGATCGCGAACGGCGCGTTCAAAGGCAATTGCCCGCTCTGGACCTACATCCTGGCGGAAGCGCGTCAGTACGCGACAAAGGTCACGGTCGCCGCCACCGGCGCGCCGGCGACCGGAATCACGACGCCGCAGCTCGGGCCCGTCGGCGGCCGCATCGTCGCCGAAGTCTTCCTCGGCATGATGTTCGGCGACGCCTCCTCCGTGCTGTCGCTCGACCCGAACTGGGCGCCGGTGACCGGTCCCGATTTCAAGCTGAAGGATCTGGTGACCTACGCGCTGGGTGGGGGCGCTCCGCTGCATTGATGTTCTGACAGCCCCAACGCGGAGACACCCTCTCCCCTACCCTCCCCCGCAAGCGGGGGAGGGAGCCCGCTGTCGATGCCGCAGCATCGTACACACCATACGCGATTGAAGCGATGCGCACGAAATTGGCTTTTAACGCCCCGCCCCGAGGCCGCTCTCCGCAAGCCGCGCCGCGAGCCAGAGCGACTGCGCCTGATCGACGCCGCCGCTGAGATAGACTTCCGACATCGTCACGCCGTGCTTGTCCAGCACCAGCAGCACGCCGATCCAATAGGCGAACCAGATATGCGGATCGGTCAGCGCCATCAGCTTGTGCTGGTCGTGCTCGAGCGGCGTGTGATTGCTGGCCTTGCGGATCTCGACGGTGAGCAGATTGTTCGGGATCTCGCGCTGGTGCACGACGACGTCAGGATAGATCGACTTGCCGAGATGATCGTCGGTCGAGATGATGCTGCCGCGCGGCAGATGCAGCGTGCGCTCGCCGAGGCGGTCGTAGTTGCAGTCGACGGCCCAGCCCGAAAATTGCTGCTCGAGATAGACGGCAAAGCGGTGCGTGATGGCGCGTTCGCCGACGTCCTTCTCGAACAGGAATGATTCGTGGGCATAGAGCTCCCTGAGCGCCGCGATCACCTTGTTCAGCTCGGTCTGCATCGTGCCTCCGGGCTCACCACGCGCGCGAGGGAGTTGGTAGCCCGGATGGAGCGTAGCGCAATCCGGGGTTCTCGCAAGGCGCACGAAGTCCCGGATTACGCGGAGCCTGTCATCGGGTGGCGCTTTGCGCCGACCCGCTGGCTCCATCCGGGCTACAGGAGGGCCGGAGTTCGCAGCATGATCACCAGACTTACATCTGCACCTCGATCAGCCGCGGGCCCGGCTCGGCGACGGCTTCGGCCAGCGCCTTGTTGAACTCGTCGGCATTTGTCACCGCGCGGCCGGGGACGCCCATGCCCTTGGCCAGCGCGACGAAATCGAGCGTCGGGCGGTCGAGCCTCAGCATGTCGTTGGCGCGCTGGCCGGGCTCGCCGGCGCCGACATTGTCGAACTCGCCGCGCAGGATCTGGTAGATGCGGTTGGCGAACACGATGGTGACGATGTTGAGGTTCTCGCGGGCCTGCGTCCACAGCGACTGGATCGTGTACATCGCGCTGCCGTCGCCGACCATGGTGATGACCTTGCGATCCGGACAGGCGATCGCGGCGCCGATCGACAGCGGCGTCGAGAAGCCGATCGAGCCGCCCATGTTCTGCAGCCAGTCATGCGGTGCGGCAGCGGCCGTCGGCGGGAAGAAGCCGCGGCCGGTGGTGAGGGACTCGTCGACCATGATGGCGTTCTCGGGGATCGCACAGGCGATCGCCTGCGCGATCGAGGCGAAGCTGAGCGCACCGGTCGGCTTGACCAGTTCCTGCAAAGCTTGCGGCTTGACGTCCCTGGCGCTGGCCTTGACGGCGCCGGCGAGCGCTTCCAGCGCCGCCACCGAATTCTCGCCCCAGGAGGTCATGCGATGGACCTCGCAACCCTCGGGCTTGAGCATGCTCGGCTTGTTCGGATAGGCGAAGAACGCCACGGGATCGTCGGACTCGACCAGCACGATGTGACGGAATCTTGCCAGCATCGGCAGCGCGTTCTCGATCACATAATGGATGCGGTCGATCGAGTAACGGCCGCGGCCGCGCGCCATCTTCGGGCGGAAGGTCGGGCCCATCACGGTGCAGCCGGTCTTGCCGGCGATGCGCTCGGCCAGCGCCAGGCCGTGCTCGCTCAAGGCGCTGCCGGTCATCAGCAACAATGTCCCCTCGCCGTCCCCGTGCAGGATCCTTGCAGCCTTCTCGACCGCCTGCGGCGAATAGCTGGCGCGCTGCTGCTCGGCCGGGACCTCGGCAATGCCGTCAGCCTCGTTCCAGGCGGTGTCTGCGGGGAGGATCAGGGTCGCGATCTGCGGCGGCGCGCTTTTGGCGGCGGCGATCGCGGCGGCGCCGTCGGCGGCGACCGCCTTGGAATTCGGCGAGGTGCGGACCCAGGACGACATCGGCCGGGCCAGGCCCTCGATGTCGGAGGTCAGCGGCGCATTGTAGTCGATGTGGTAGACGGCATGCTGGCCGACGATGTTGACGATGCCGGAATTGGCCTTCTTGGCGTTGTGCAGATTGGCAAGGCCATTGGCGAGACCGGGGCCGAGATGCAGCAGGGTGGAGGCAGGCGTGCCCTTCATGCGGAAATAGCCATCGGCCGCACCCGTCACCACGCCTTCGAACAGGCCGAGCACGCAGCGCATGCCGGGCACGCGGTCGAGCGCCGCGACAAAATGCATCTCTGAGGTGCCCGGGTTGGTGAAGCAGACGTCCACCCCGCCCTTGACCATCGTCCGCACCAGGCTTTCCGCACCGTTCATCCCATACTCCCGCAAGGCCATTTCCGACGTTCCATCGGATCAATCATTGTTCGCGCGGCCCGTCAAAGCAAGTGCGGGCATTGCGGCCCTGTCCCGCGCCGCGATGCGCTTGCTTGGCTAATCATGTTTTGAGGCGGTTTCCGATTTGGTAACGGCAACCACCACGCCTCACGCGGCCGTGGCTTGCGAAACGCCGGCAAATATGGCCTGTGTTTTGCCATTGAATCGATTTTTTTGCTGGGGGAATGAATGATCCGGTTTCTTGCCGCAACTGTCGCCACCATGGTGGCCGCGACGATCGGAGCGAGCAGCGCATCCGCCGCGGGGATGGTCGACTTCACGGGCACCAGTTCCACCGGCTATCTCGGTGGCGGCGCGAGCCCGATCCCACGTGCCACCGTCATGTATAACGGCAATTATGCCCCCGGCACGGTCGTGGTGAACACGGCCGAGCGCCGGCTCTATCTGGTGCTCGGGAACGGCCAGGCTTTGCGCTACGGCATCGGCGTCGGCCGCGACGGCTTCCGCTGGGGCGGGGTGCACAAGATCACCGCCAAGAAGGAATGGCCGGAATGGACGCCGCCGTCGCAAATGCTGGCGCGGCGGCCGGACCTGCCGCGCCACATGAAGGGCGGCATCGAGAATCCGCTCGGCGCGCGCGCCATGTATCTGGGCTCGACGCTCTATCGCATTCACGGCTCCAACGAGCCGGAGACGATCGGCCAGGCCGTCTCCTCGGGCTGCTTCCGCATGACCAATGACGACGTCACCGACCTCTACAGCCGCGTCAATGTCGGCACGACGGTGGTGGTGCTGAACAACTAGCCGCATCGACGGTGCGTCGGGTGGGTTAGCTGCCGTAGGGTGGGCAAAGGCGCACTTGCGCCGTGCCCACCATCTCTCTCGATCGCGAAAAATGCGTGGGCACGCTTCGCTTTGCCCACCCTACGGCACTAGCCAAACGCAAGCTCTCGTAGGGTGGGCAAAGCCTGGGGATCGCGCGAATGCGCGGTCCGCAGGCGTGCCCACCATTTTGAGATCGTGGGCACGGCGCAAGGGCGCCTTTACCCACCCTACGGCACCGTGCCTGAAGCGGACGGAATCTGCTCGACGCGCGCATTTGCGGACTTGTGTGCACGCAGCGAATACGGCAGCGTTGCACGACGATGAGCGCATTGGTCCCACCTGCCCTACGCTTCGCCCTGCTGGCGTTTGCAGCGCTCACATCTGTGCCTGATACCGCTACCACGGCCGCCGCCGGCGAATTGCCCGCGATCGCCTCGCGCCAGCGCACTGAGAAAAAAAGCTTTACCGACGCCGAGATCGTCGACGGCTTTTTGAAGACCGCGTTCGGCGCCGAATACCATCTCGCCGGCCGCGTCGATCGCATCCGCAAGTTCGACGCCCCGGTGCGCGTGTTCGCCGAGACCGACCGCGCCGACCGCAAGGCGCAGCTCGGGAAAGTCGTGGCCGACATTGCCACGCGCGTGCAGCATCTCGACATCGCCATGACCGACACGAGCGAAGCGGCCAATGTGCGGGTGAAGCTGGTGCGCGACCGCGACCTCTACCGCACCATCACTAGCTTCTACGGCGCGGAGAAGGCGCGCGAGATCCGCACCTCGCTCGATCCGCAGTGCCTTTCAGGATTCCGCAAGAACGAGCAATTCGAGATCGAGCATTCCGACGTCATCCTCACTGTCGACGTCAGCGACTTCACCTTCCTCGACTGCGCCTACGAAGAAGTGCTGCAATCGCTCGGGCCGATCAACGACACCGCGAGCGTGCCGTGGACCATGTTCAACGACAATGTGTCGATGGGCTATTTTGACGTCTACGACCAGTACATCCTCAACCTGCTCTACGATCCCCGCATCAAGGCCGGCATGACCGTGCCGGAGGTGAGAGCGGTGCTGCCCGAGGTGCTCGTGGATGTGCGCGCCTGGGTGAGGCAGGTGAATGGTCTCGGAGATTAGGTGATCCGTCATCCTGAGGTGCGAGCGGCGGGATGCAAAGCATCGCGCCGGGAGCCTCGAAGGATGTACGGCCGAGATGCAGCCGGGCCGTCGCCCTTCGAGGCTCGCCGAAGAGGCGAGCACCTCAGGGTGACGGTGAGGAATTGGCCCTACCCCACCAAATCGGCCACCGTGGTCGCGGCCTTCAGCCCTGTGCCGGTGAGGACTGCGACTGTGGTCTCATTCGCCTTGATGGCACCGCTGGCGGCGAGCTTCTCCAGCGCCGCGGCCGCGCTGGCGCTGGTGGGCTCGGCGAACAGGCCCTGCCGCGAAAGGCGGCGCAGGGCGGCGACGATCTCGTCCTCGGAGAGCGCCACCGTGCCGCCGCCGCTCTCGCGCAAGGCGCCTATGATCTCGCGCAGGCGCAGCGGATGCTTGATCGCGGTGCCTTCGGCGATGGTCTTGCTCACCTCGCGCGCGACAGGCGTATCGACGCCGGCCTTGAAGCTGGCGTCGATCGGCGAGCAGTTGAGCGGCTGTGCCGCGAACAGGCGCGGCAGCTTTGCAATCTGCCCCGCCTTCAAGAGCTCGCGGAAGCCGAAGGCGCAGCCGAGCAGGCTCGAGCCGGCGCCGACCGGGACGATGACATTGTCGGGCGCGCGAAAGCCGAGATCTTCCCAGATCTCATAGGCGAGCGATTTGGTGCCCTCGAGAAAGAACGGCTGCCAGTTATGGCTGGCGTAGAAGGTCTGGCGCGATTGCCTGATGGCTTCGGCCTCCGATTCCTCGCGCGGCCCTTCGACGAGCTGCACTTCGGCGCCATAGGCGCGCACCTGCGCGATTTTTGCGGGAGAGGTCGAGGCCGGCGCCAAAATCTTCACGCGGATGCCGCCGGCGGCGCCAAGGCCTGCCATCGACGAGCCGCCATTGCCGGAGGAATCCTCCAGAATGGCGTTGACGCCGATCTGCCGGAGAAACGACAGCATCACCGCGGAGCCGCGGTCCTTGAAGCTGCCGGTCGGATTGAACCATTCGAGCTTGAAGAACGGCCGTAGATCGCCCCAATCCTGCGCTACCAGTGGCGTGCAGCCGGTGCCGAGCGAAATCGGATCCTTGATCTCGACCGGCAGCGCCGCGCGGTAGCGCCACAGCGAGCGCGTGCCGCGATCGATGTCGTCGCGCGAGATTCCCGACCCCGGCGTCACCAGCAGCGGTGTGCGCTCGTCGGAGCACCAGCGCGGCTCATGCAGGGAATAGAGCTTTCCATTGCGGGGATCGATGTAGCTGGCGGTGGACATGTTGGTTGAAGGCATTGGCGCACTCCGGGGGCAATCCGCCCGGTATGTCCGAATACGCCGGCTTTATCCAGTCGGCCGACGCGCCTCTTCAAAAAATTTAACAATTACATAGATATAGGGCACATTCCGCCGCCTTCGCCGATCCGGACCGGGCGGCGCGGCGGGCCGCCCCGCACGATTAACTTGTCTGTCGCCAAGGGCCGTTACAATATGGTGGATTGCGTCGCCGGGCTCCGCTCCGGCAACGCTGATAAGCCAGGCCCGTCCGAGCGGCGGGCCGTTGGCTTTTTGGGAGTTTGGCCATGAGCCGCGCGAACCGTACTGAGCATATCCGCCTCACCTCTCATCCGGAGCCGGGCAAGAAAGCCGCCTACCCGATTCATTGGGGCGCCGCCGATGCGCGCGCCCGCGGGCCGATCATCGGCACGGTGTCGCGCACCGGGGATCGCAACGTGATCGGCAGCCATGGCGGCTCCTATGCGATGTACCGCGCGCTCGCGGTCTCCGCCGGCGCGCTTGATCCGATTCGCAGGCCCGATCTCACCAACACCTTCCCGGCCGCGACCATCGGGCCGTTCGAGCAATGGCGCGATCCCGCCAAGATCGTTGCGCTCGATCCCTGGGGTCATCTGGTCGCCGAGAATTTCGGCAAGGACATCGCCGAGGGCGTCGATATCAGGCCGAGCATCGCGGTGACGCGGGCGCGGCTCGACCTGCCCGAGATCCGCGAGGCGCTGGCGGCCAAGCGCCTGCGCGCCGATGGCGAGGTCGTGCATGCCAATGGCAGCGTCTCGGTGGTGAAGATCGCGATCGATCCGGTCTGGTACCTGCCCGGCCTTGCCGAGCGCTTCAAGACCAACGAGACCGAGCTGCGCCGCACGCTGTTCGAACAGACCGCCGGCATGTTCCCCGAGCTGGTGACGCGCCCCGACCTGAAAGTGTTCCTGCCGCCGATCGGCGGCACCACGGTCTACATGTTCGGCGATGTGACCAAGCTGCCGGACCATCGCACCAAGATCACCTGCCGCGTGCACGATGAGTGCAACGGCTCCGACGTGTTCGGCTCCGACATCTGCACCTGCCGGCCGTATTTGATCCACGGCATCGAGGAATCCGCGCGCGGCGCGCAGGAGGGCGGGCTCGGGCTCGTCGTCTACAACCGCAAGGAAGGCCGCGCGCTTGGCGAAGTGACAAAGTTCCTGGTCTACAATGCGCGCAAGCGCCAGGAAGACGGCGATGCGGCTGCCGCCTATTTCGAGCGCACCGAATGCGTCGCGGGTGTCCAGGACGCGCGCTTCCAGCAGCTGATGCCGGATACGATCCATTGGCTGGGCCTGAAGCGCATCGACCGCTTCCTGTCGATGAGCGACATGAAATACGACGCGCTGACCTCGCAGGGCATCGACATCGTCGAGCGCGTGCCGATCCCGCCGGAGCTGATCCCGGCCGACGCCTATGTCGAGATCGCCGCCAAGAAGGCGGCCGGCTATTACTCCACCGACATCGCGCCGGAGAAGGACGTGGGTGGCGTGGTCGGGCGCTCGCTGGAAAAATACTGATCTGGTAATGGCGGACGCTTCAGAACAAGAGGCACGCGCGCTGCTGACCGCGAAGGCGGTTCGCGCGCGTGCCGAGCGGATGCTCGAGATCGGCCTGAAGGGCGGGCTCACGCATTTCACCATCGATCTCGATCGCATGGATGGCGTTGCGGAGGCCGTGCTCGCGGTGACGCGAAAAGCCTATCCGACGCTCGACATTCCCTTCCACGCGCGCTGGCGGCATTTTGTGTTCGGCGGCGTCGACCGCTGGGCGCAATTGGCCGATGCGACCCCGTGGCCCGATCGCACGGCACGGGCGCGCGCGGAGTTCGACCTCGCCATCGTCAGCGTGCTGCTCGACGCCGGCGCGGGTGCGACATGGCGCTATCGTGACGCGGTGACGGGACAAGGCATCGGGCGCTCCGAGGGACTGGCGCTCGCAAGCCTCGAGATGTTTGCCGGCGGGCTGTTTTCGCGCGATGCGCGCACCCCGTTCAGGGTCGATGCCGATGTGCTTGCAAAGCTGCCGCTTTCAGCTTTGACGTCGGCCTTCCAGGCAAGCGATGCCAATCCGCTGCTTGGCCTGGAGGGACGCACCGATCTGCTGCAGCGACTGGGCCGGCTGGTGTCTGCACGCGCCGACATTTTCGGCATGCAGGACACGCCGCGGCCGGGCGGCCTGTTCGACCACATCGCAGCACAAGCCACTGATGGCGCCATCCCCGCGCCCGTGATCCTGTCCGCAGTGCTGAACCAGCTCGGACCGATCTGGCCGTCGCGGCTCGAGCTTGCCGGCGTCCCGCTCGGCGATTGCTGGCGCCATCCCGCGATCAAGACTGGTGATGCGACCGCCGGCCTCGTGCCGCTGCACAAGCTGTCGCAATGGCTGAGCTATTCGCTGATCGAGCCGCTGCAGCGCGCCGGCTTCGACGTCACCGACATCGACGGCCTGACCGGGCTTGCCGAATACCGCAATGGCGGACTGTTCGTCGATCACGGGGTGCTGCGCCTGCGCGATGCCACCGAGGCCGATCGCGCGCATGGGGTGGATTCGCTTGTTGTCGTCGAGTGGCGCGCGCTGACGGTGGCGCTGCTGGATCGTGTTGCCGATCTTGTTCGCGCCAAGCTCGGCCGTACGCCGCAGTCGCTGCCGCTCGCCAGCATCCTGGAAGGCGGCACCTGGGCCGCGGGCCGCGCCATTGCCTTTGCGCGCCGCCCCGACGGCTCGCCGCCGCTCAAGGTGATCAGCGACGGTACTGTTTTCTAACCCGCCATTGTTGCCTGCCGCACTGACTTGATGAATTTCAGGAGCATCCGATCATGGAAGGCGTCACGATCGTCGATCATCCGCTGGTGCAGCACAAGCTGACCCTGGTGCGGGACAAATCGATCTCGACAAAGTCGTTCCGCGAGCTGATCAAGGAGATCGGCATGCTGCTCTGCTACGAGGTGACGCGCGACCTGCCGCTCACCGATACTGTGATCGAGACGCCGCTGGCGACGATGCATTCGGCCAAGATCGCCGGCAAGAAGCTGGTATTCGTGCCGATGCTGCGCGCCGGCACCACCTTCGTCGACGGCATGATGGATCTGGTGCCGACCGCGCGCGTCGCCCATATCGGGCTCTATCGCGAACCCGAGAGCTTTGCCGCGGTCGAATACTTCTTCAAATCGCCGTCCGATCTCAGCGAGCGCCTCGCCATCGTGGTGACGCCTGTGGTCGCGACCGCCAACACGGCGGTGGCCGCGGTGGACCGGCTGAAGGAGCGCGGCGCCAAGGACATTCGCCTCGCCTGCCTGATCGCCGCGCCGGAAGGGTTAGAGCGCCTGCGCGGCCTGCATCCCGACGTGCATATCTGGACCGCGGCGGTGGATGAAGGCCTCGACGAGAACGGTTTTATCCTGCCGGGCCTCGGCGACGCCGGCGACCGCGCCTACGGGACGCGGTAGCGCGAAGCTAGGCCGTGTACCCATAAACCCGGCGACGTGAGGTGACTAAGCAATGTCTGCTTTGTCCCTATAACGACCGACTTCGGGCGGCAGCGCATATGTCGCGATGGGCCAACTGGACCTACGTGACCGGCCCACAACTCCAGCGCACGTGCACACGAAGTCCGAGCAAGGGTCGGGTAGAGAGACCCCCGGCTCGGCGAACTGTGCGCCGCTGCTGGCTCTGGGCCGCAAGCTGGACGTATCTCCGCCAAGTGATTTCGGAACGAAGTGCCTCGGGGCGACTTGGCTCGGTGAGACCGTCGCTCGCCGCCAACCAAACGGCGCATGTCGCGGATAGCCAAAGGTCCACCACCGGGCCTGCCGTTCTCCGAGCGCTCGCGCAGACAGCCAACAGTGGCGGTCTCCAGTTCCATAGATTGGGCAGCCGTGCCCGCACACGGAAAGCTGCGGAGGAGCAGGCGCTATTTCTGAATCTCGGCGCCGCATTGGCCGAAGGAGGCTTCGCTATGCCCCAACCCAAGGACATAGACCGCAGCCACAGTCGAGCAATTATGAAAGTGATCGGCCAGCAACTGCGTGCGTCGTTGAAGCTTGAGCCGGAACAACCGGAAAGCTTTAGAGGCCAAATCGAACGGCTGCGGGAATTGGAGGAACGGTCACCAGCAATTGTTCCCGCTGACGAGGATGGGCAACAACGCGGCTGAGGTCCGCTCTGTTTGAGTTGCTGCCGGCGCGACGGACACCGAGATTGCGTGTTTCATGAAGCGGGGTAGGCTGGAAATTTACTTGCGCTAATGCAGACCAGCCAAAGCGGTGACAGAATAGCTGTGCTGATTTTGGAACCTTGGGACCATCGTTAGAGGCCGATCCAATCTGCGACGGAGCCAGCATGCCGCGCTACTTCTTCCATATCTCTGATAGCTCTTCGCGGGATGATGCCGGCACTGAGCTCCCCGACATTGCAGCCGCACAAGCTGAAGCCGTGCAAATGAGTGGCCAAATCATCAAACAAGGCTCAATGGGAAATCTGTGGAAGAACATTCCGTGGGAGATGAAGGTAACCGACGGTCCATTACCACACGGCCGGACGCTCTTCGTTCTGCGGTTTACCGCACTTCAATCTGAGCCTCCCTCCTAAGGGCGTGGTTTGCTGCCGAGAATGCTAACAGCTCCGAGGTCATGTTCCCCCCGGAGTTTTGTGTTAGCGTATCGGCATTGCTGGCGTTAATGCAGGGTAGCTGGCAACTGAGAGCGTTGTGCTCCCGCCCCAGAACTCGGGTGCTGCAATGCCAAGCAAAATATTGATCAAACGGCTGCAAGCCGTTGTTGGACTCTCCGACGAGGACCGGACCAAGCTCGCGAACATGCCCCATACGGTGAAGGAATTCACTGACGGCGAGTACATCGTGCGTGAAGGAGACAGAGCGTCCCGGTGCGCCATCGTGATGAGGGGGTTTGTGTTTCGTCAGAAGGTCGTCGGCACCCGAGCCCAGATCCTGTCGATCTACCTGGCTGGCGATATGCCCGACCTGCACACTTTGCAGCTACCCGTCATGGACCACAATATTTGCAGTGCGGGTCCATCGACCGTTGGCTTTGTGCCGCACACCTATCTCAATGATATCCTGAGTGGCTCTCCCGGACTGGTTCACGCGCTCTGGCGCGAGACCCTTGTCGATGCCGCGATATACCGCGAATGGATTGCAAGCCTTGCCCGCGACGCGCGCTCACGAGTAGGGCACCTCATCTGCGAGCTTGCGGCGCGACTCGAAGTTGTCGGATTGCTGGAGGACGCCAGCTTTTATCTTCCATTCACCCAGCAGAACATCGCGGATGCCTGCGGTTTGTCCGTCGTGCACATCAATCGGACTATACAGGAGCTAAGACAACTCCGACTCATTGAGTGGGAGAGACGCACGTTGAAGCTGCTCCGACGGAAGGAGCTGGAGGAGCTGGCGGACTTCACGCCAGAGTATCTCCATCTCAGGGATGAAAAACTTTGACAGCCCAAACCTGCGCAATTAGGGGTATTGAACCTTGAACTGAAACCCTTCCGAGCACATGCGTACTATGCGGCTCGACGCGAGACACGTCTGGACGACACGGCGTTCGGCCCCTACAGGCCCCCGAACGCTAACAGCATAACGAGTCAGTCTGGGTCAATCGCGATGCTTTAGCCCCGTTAAGTTAGGTCGATAGCCGACATATCCTCGGCCGTGGATCGCGGCAGCGATGGGCCATAAGCGGAAGCCAGCGTTGAGAGACCCCAACTGAAGGAGCATTACTCGTCCCATATCAGCTGGTGGCATGCTTGGCAGCGATAGACGTAAGTCATGGTGCCTTTGGCAGTGTTGGGAAGCGTCAGGTAAAGTCGCGGAACCCCATCACAGCGGGGACAATGGCTGGGTGGTTCTCGCAGAGGCTGTTGAATCGGAGCCACGATCTTCTCCCAGTCTGAAGGCGGCGGGAGCACTCGTGTCTCTCTCGTCACCGACGCCTGGGCAACCTCGGCCGGTGATGTGGTACCTAACCCGAGCCGATCCTAGTTGGTTGCTAAGCTCTGGATTCGCGTGGAGGTACAAGCAGCCCGACCAACGATGCAGATTTTACTTTCCTTCAGATTTCACGATATCTGCAAGGTTTTCAAGCTGGTGCCCCAGTGCTACCCAGCTCCTTGAAATGCTCATGAGTACCGCAGAGCGCCTTGCTGAATTTTTCGGATCGGCTCCTTGGATTTTAAAGTCAGCCGCATACGCTCTGCATTGTTCAATGGATGGCATTTGCGCTCCTCCGCATAGATGTGGAAAGTCTCGCCGATAGGTGGCTTTATTGCTTGTATCGTTCGGTCTCAAACGAGAAACCGGCTGTTAGCACTGGTCCGACCGCGTCGCGGACTTCTACTGCCATCTGATGGCCTAGCTGAGATTTCGCTTTCGTCCATATCGTTTGCTTAGTCATACTTCCCAATGCCCGTGCGGCCTCGATCTGCACTGCTTTGAGATTGGATAGTTCCAGCCCCTCCTCATCGGGATAGAGGTCTGCGCCATCGCGCATGTCGAAGAAGTAAATTGTCATCTTGGCGCTCCCAATTTTAGGCGGGAGCACACGCGGTCTCTCAGCCACCGACGCCTCGGACTCGGTCGGTGATGCGAATGCAATTCAGGGAGCCTCGGTTGGTTGCTAGCTAACTGAATATAGGTGCACAGAGGTCAGACTTTACGATGGCGGCTGCAGTCCCGGTGAGGTCAGCCATTTGTTCATCTCTCCAGCAACGTCGATCTGCTTGGCCTTCCGTAAAAGTTCCGTCCGCCGGACTCCAAGGGGCATTCCCTTGGCCTGTGCGCGCAGACTGTTTGCCTCTTGCGCGAGACGATACTCGAAGGTCGATGAGTGTGCCGGGGATCGTTGAGTCGACATACTTATGCTCCGCTGCGGGTTGAGCGGGAGCGCAATACAATGCGTTCACATCACCGATAGATGCTAAGGGCCGCTCGCTGGTGGCGAGAGAGTGCGCCCTTTTCGGATAGATAGCCACGCATTGTTTTAATTTGCGGAACCATTTGGAAGGTTCCGCTTTTTTGGTCGCCTCCGACTGCTCAGGATTCTCTCCCGCTAGACACCCTTGGAAGGCTGTCGGACCTGATGATGTACCTCATTATCTACTTTGCAGAAGCCGCGAAAACCACCCTCCGTTAGCCGCAGGCATGGTCATTCGCGTCGATTTGTGTGATCAGCGGCGAGCGCCAGATATGGCTTGCGCCCACGGGGCGCAACGAAGCCGTTGACCGTGTGCTCGATGCCATTCCCGAAGGCTGGACCGCCTCCTTAGTTCAGCGGGAGCTGGGCGCCGACGACGCGGCAGCGTTGAAGATGACCAGGAGAGGTCCGACAGCATAAAGTGTCCTGAGATCGTAACTGCGGGATAGGTCGAAAGCATGGGCCTATTGAGGTGTCGGAAATGATTGCGACCGGTCGTGTGACTTGGTTCAAATTGGAGAAGAAGTTTGGTTTTGTAACTCTGGACTCGGGGGAAGACGCCTTTCTGCATATAGCTGTCCTAAAGACCGCAGGGTATGTGACGCTTCCGGCGGGGACCACTGTGCAAGTTAGGGTCGCTAGGGACGGGTCTAAGCTCCGGATTGCCGAGCTTGTATCGGTGGATACCAGCACTGCTGATGGCGGTGAGCCGCAGCCTGTGATGCGAAAGCGTGGAAGGGAGCCCACCGCTGAGGGATAGACGTCAACGCAACCACCTAGCTCCTGCTGGCGGCTTTACGCGATCTACCTTTTGGTACGAGTCTACATCCGCGCTGAGTCCGCTGCGGGTCATTTTCGATGCATTTGGCAGGGATTGAGGACTGGTTGATGTCCGCTCCTGTCCGTAAGCGCCGTACCAAGAGCGGGCCAGGAGAGTTGCGTTTGGCCGGACTGCCGTGATTCAAGCTCCCGAACTGGGGACTCGAATCATGCGCTACGAACTCGCCGACCATGAATGGACCGCCATCAAGCCGATGCTGCCGAACAAGCCGCGTGGCGTTCCTCGGGTGAACGACAGACGGGTCCTGAATGGCATCTTCTGGGTCCTCCGATCAGGAGCACCTTGGCGTGATCTGCCGACGGCGTTTGGCCCATACACCACTTGCTACAACCGTTTCGTTAGGTGGCGGCGGGCCAATGTTTGGGGCCGCATCATAGAAGCGCTTGCCACTGCCCATGATGCCGCTGTCCAAATGATCGACACCTCCATTGTCCGCGTGCATCAGCATGGAGCCTACATCACAAGGAACCAGCGCCAATCGATGGGAAGGTCCCGCGGCGGCTTGACGAGCAAAATCCATGCGGTGGTCGATGGCAATGGTCTGCCGGTACGGCTGGCGCTGAGCCCGGGTGAGGCCCATGACGTTCGACTCGTCGGAAAACTGCTGTCTCGTCTGAAATCCGGGTCGATGCTGCTTGCTGACCGTGGGTATGATGCGGACTGGATCAGGGAGCTTGCCATGAAGAAGGGCTAGCGGTTCTTCAACAGGATCAAACAATGTCGTCGGGTGGCGACGCGCTACGATAGGCTCGCCGCCAACTACCTCGCATTCGTTCAACTCGCGTCAATCCGGCTATGGCTGCGCCTTAATGAGTCCGCGTCCTAGATCTTCCCGCTGCCGCAGATGCCCTTCAGCGCCTGCCATTCCTTGTCCGTCAGCAGCGGCGGGCCGCTGGCGGGACGGTCTTCCTTGGTCATGCGGGCGAGGCGGTCCTCGGTGAGCGGATGGCTCGCCAGGATATTCGCAAGGCCCGAGCCGCCTTCCTTGCCGGTGATGCGGAACATCAGCTCGGCCGCGGGCTTCGGCGAGCGGCCGAGCTTGTGCATGAGCTCGATCGCGAAGGTATCGGCGCCGGTCTCGGCCTCACGCGAATAGGAGGCCTCGACCACGCTGCGCGAGGCGAAGATCACGGCGGAGGAGCCGGTGACGTCGCCGAACAACAGGCCGATCAGGAACGAGGTGCCGCCGTTGTAGATCAGGCCGCGCATGTTGTCGTGATGCTTGAGATGGCCGAGCTCGTGGGCGAGGATGCCGGCGAGCTCGTCGGGAGTTTCGGCCTTGTCGAGCAAGGCACTCAGCACGTAGACCTTGCCGCCCGGCAGCGCGAACGCATTCGGCACCGAGGTTCGCAGCACACCTGCCGTCATGGCATCGTCGTCGAGGCCGGCGGCATCGCGCAGGCGGTTGACGAGCTTGCGGAACGCCGCCTGACCGGCTGCGTCGCCGCAAGCCTCGCCGCGAAAGATCGTTTTCACCTGCACCTCGGAGGCATCGCCGATGCGCCGCTCGATCGGTTTCGGCACCAGCGGCGCGAGGCGGTCCGCGGCCAGCGGCACGCCGAACAGCACGACGCAGACGATGGACACGGCGGCGGCAACCGACCAGCCCACGATTTTTGCAACACCGCGCGCGGTGGTCTGGTGCTCGTCGATGCGAGGGCAGCGTGCGACGAGATCGGCACCGAGCGCCGCGTCGCGAATCTCGAGCCGCGCCAGCGGCGGCGCAGATGTCGAGGTCAGGCGCAGGATGCCGGCCGGACTGTCGGCGCGACGGATCTCGTCATAGGCCCAGCGCGTGACGGCCGGGCCTGCCTGGACGTCGCCGGGCTCGCCGATCTCGAGCGCGTCACCGAGCGTCAGCACGACCTGGCGCCGGCGGCTCGACAAGCCGTCGAAGAAGATCGCCTTCTGTCCAGGCCTGGACTCGGCGCCGGGCCCAGCGGTCACATCGCTCACGGCTCAAAATCCTGCGACATCGAGACCATCGGCAAAACCCTCGCCGAGCGCGCTGGCGAGCTCGCCGCTGGCGCGGACGTCGGCCACGGCTCCGATATCGTGCACCTCGACGGTCTCCAGCACCTTGGCCCAGAGATCGCGCTGAAGATAGACCCGCATGATGATGTTCATCGCAAGCGCGAGCGCGAAATAGCCGATCACCATCACCACCAGCATCGGAATGCTCTTGGCGGCATGGCCGGGTCCGAACAACTGCTCGGCCGGCACGCCGGTCAGCTTGACGGTGAGCACGGTGGCTCCGCCGAGATAGGCACCGAACAGGATCGAGAGCAGCACCCACCAGCCGACCATCTTCCAGTAGAGGCCGTAGAAGGCGTTGTGCGGCAGGTCCGAGGACAGGCTGACGCCGCCGATGCGGATGCCGTTCAGCCACCAGCGCCATTCGCGCGCCTTGAACTCGGCATAGAGGAACGGCGCAAGCGGAAGGATCAAGACCGCGATCGGAGTGAGCAGCCAGATCCACCAGCCGCGCTTGAAGAACTCCCAGCCGCTACCTTCGAAGTCGCCTTGCAGGTCGCCGAAATGCGTGTGCTGCATCTTGTAGCGCTCCAGCGACGCCTCGCGCCATGGCAGCGCCAGGCCGAGCGTCAGGAACACCAGGACGCCCCACAGCATCGCGCGGAACGAATAGGCCCAGCCGGAGCCGTCCATCCAGAAGCGCACCCCGCGCCAGACCGTGCGCGTCAGCCGATACCGGCGCGCGCGAAAGATCGCGAACTGGCCGAAGGCGTAGAAGGAGATGAACAGCGGCGTCGAGGCAAAGCCCTGCCAGCGCTCGAACTCGATGCCGACGAGGAAATAGGCGAGATAGATCGGCATCAGGATCGCGAGCGCGAACAGAAAGCCGACCAGCAGCTCCTTGGCGCGGCCGGTGTATTCGGCAGCGTCGCCGTCGATGGACGTGTTCGACCACAAATGGCGGCGGATGTCGGTAACGAGCCAGAACCGATAGAAGCCGAAGGTCACGAGCTCCAGCATGGCACCCTTGGTCACCATCTTGCGGAACTCGGTGCGACTGCCGGTGAAATCGACCCGTGTGGGCGGCAACGGCGGCGGGACCGGTTCGGAAGGGCCGATGGGGGCCCATTGCATGTCGTTCACGGCGGCAACCTCGGGATGCGGAGCGTTCTCGCTCAATCTATAGATCAGAGATTAGTCGATCCCCAACATGGGCGGGTTCGATTTACCCCGGTTTCGAGCGATTTCTGATAGGATTTCGCTGACTGAGCGTGCTGGAGATCACGTTCGTGAATGTCCCGTAGCCGGGATGGAGCGAAGCGCAATCCGGGGCAGTGTCAATGACCGCGCGAATCCCGGATAACGCCTGCGCTCCATCCAGGCTACGCACCTCATCTTGCGGCAAAACTGTCCCTTGCTCCGACGCACGTAACGCGTTGTAATTGTGGTTCAAATACCGCAGAGCAGAATTCACAAAAATCGCGGTCGACGTCAGGGAGAACGGTCATGCACGGGACCATGGAAAGCGCGGCAAAGCTCGACGCATTGCGCGAGCGCGCGTCATCGCTTCCGCTGGAGCATTCGATCCCGGTGACCCCGAGCTGTTCAGGACCGATACGTTCTGGCCCTATTTCGACCGGCTGCGCCGCGAAGATCCCGTGCACTATTGCAAGGACTCCATGTTCGGACCGTACTGGTCGGTGACGCGCTACAACGACATCATGGAGATCGAGACCAATCATGCGGTGTTCTCCTCGGCGTCGGCACTGGGCGGCATCACCATCCGCGACATCGATCCGGACCTCCGGCGCGAAAGCTTCATCTCGATGGACCCGCCGCGTCACGCCGCGCAGCGCAAGACCGTGGCGCCGATGTTCACGCCGACGCATCTGGACAATCTCGCGATCAACATCCGCCAGCGCTCGGCCGAGTGCCTGGACAATCTGCCTGTGGGCGAAGTGTTCGACTGGGTCGACCAGGTCTCGATCGAGCTGACCACCCAGATGCTCGCCGTGTTGTTCGATTTTCCCTGGGAGGACCGCCGCAAGCTGACGCGCTGGTCTGACATCGCCACCACGATCCCCGGTCCTGACGGACTGGTCGCGACCGAGGACGAACGGCAGGTCGAGCTGACGGAATGCGCGCAGTATTTCGCGCGGCTGTGGAAAGAGCGCATCGAGCAGCCGCCGAAGAGCGACCTCTTGTCGATGATGGCGCACAGCGACGCGACGCGCCATATGGACGCGAAGAACTTCCTCGGCAATCTCATCCTCTTGATCGTCGGCGGCAACGACACCACGCGAAACACCATGTCGGGCTCGCTTCTCGCGCTGAGCCAGCATCCGGAGCAATACCGCAAGCTGCGCGAAAACCCCGATCTGCTCGACAGCTTCGTGCCCGAGGTGATCCGCTGGCAGACGCCGCTCGCGCATATGCGCCGCACCGCGCTCACCGATTTTGAATTCCGCGGCAAGCAGATCAAGAAAGGCGACAAGGTCGTGATGTGGTACGTCTCGGGCAACCGTGACGAAGAGGTGATCGAGAAGCCCTACGACTTCATCATCGACCGCGCCCGCCCGCGCACGCATCTGTCCTTCGGCTTCGGCATCCACCGCTGCGTCGGCCTGCGGCTTGCCGAGCTCCAGCTCAAGATTATCTGGGAGGAGATCCTGAAGCGGTTCGACCATATCGACGTGGTCGGCGAGCCGAAGCGGGTGTATTCGAGCTTCGTGAAGGGTTTGGAAACGCTGCCGGTCAAGATTGCGGCGTGAACGAAGAAGTCTCCCTTTCCCCGTTCCCACGGGGAGAGGCGAAGAAGGAACCAACCTGGAGCACCACAATGAACATCCAAGCGCCGGTTAAAGTGCACAAAGCCGAACGCATGCGGCGCGCGCGTGAGGAGGCCTATACGACGCCGCTTTCGCAATTCCACCCCGGTGCTCCCAGGCTGTTCCAGGACGACACGCTGTGGCCGTGGTTCGAGCGGCTGCGCAAGGAAGAGCCGGTGCATTACTGCACCAACGCGCCGATCGAGCCGTACTGGTCGGTGGTGAAATACAACGACATCATGCATGTCGACACCAATCACGGCATCTTCTCCTCGGACTCGACGCTCGGCGGCATCGCGATCCGCGACGTGCCTGAGGGCTACGACTATCCGAGCTTCATCGCGATGGACCAGCCGAAGCACTCGGCGCAGCGCAAGACCGTGTCGCCGATGTTCACCCCTCAGCATCTGGACGAGCTGGCCAAGCTGATCCGCCAGCGTTCGCAGACCGTGCTGGACAATCTGCCGCGCAACGAGACCTTCAATTTCGTCGAGCGCGTCTCGATCGAGCTGACGACGCAGATGCTGGCGACCCTGTTCGACTTCCCCTGGGAGGAACGGCGCAAGCTGACGCGCTGGTCCGACGTCTCGACCGCGCTGCCCAAGAGCGGCATCGTCGCCTCGGCCGAGGAGCGCCGCCGCGAGATGGACGAGTGCTACGCCTACATGTCCAAGCTGTGGAACGAGCGCGTCAATTCCGAGCCGCGCAACGATTTGCTGTCGCTGATGGCGCACAACCCGGCGACACGCTACATGGACCCCGACAATCTGATGGGCAACATCATCCTGCTCATCGTCGGCGGCAACGACACCACGCGCAATACCATGACGGGCTCGGTGCTGGCGCTGAACGAGAATCCCGAGCAATACGACAAGCTGCGCGCCAACCCCGCGCTGATCGACACCATGGTGCCCGAGGTGATCCGCTGGCAGACGCCGCTGGCACATATGCGCCGCACGGCGCTGCAGGACACCGAGATCGGCGGCAAGCAGATCAAGAAGGGCGACCGCGTCGTGATGTGGTACGTCTCGGGCAACCGCGACGAGGAGATGATCGAGCGGCCGAACGATTTCATCATCGACCGCGCCCGCCCGCGCACCCATCTCTCCTTCGGGTTCGGCATCCACCGCTGCGTCGGCATGCGGCTCGCCGAGCTGCAGCTGCGCATCGTCTGGGAAGAGATGCTGAAGCGGTTCGACCGCATCGAGGTGGTCGGTGAGCCCAAGCGGATCTATTCCAGCTTCATCAAGGGATATGAGACGCTGCCGGTGAGGATTCCGGGCTGAGCTCGCTGTCGCGGCATACTCCGTCATTGCGAGCGCAGCGAAGCAATCCAGACCATCTCCGCGGAGGGATTCCTGGATTGCTTCGCTGCGCTCGCAATGACGATGTTGATGCAGTTGCGGTCGCAACAAGGGCAATCTCGTAGGGTGGGCTAAGGCGCCCTTGCGCCGTGCCCACGATCTCTCGCCAATCGCGACAGGTGGTGGGCACGCTTACGCTTTGCCCACCCTACGATAGCTGTGCGTCCGGCATGCACCCACAGCGGCGGCTCGCGGACCCCGCGTTATAAAATTCCGGCATGACAGCTCGCACAACATGCGATGGGCCGGCCGCAGGCTTGTGTCCTAAGCATTCACCGCAGGGTCAACTCAGCTTGATGTCCCACACGCCATCCTTGCGGCAGGCGGCGACCTCGTCGCGCAGGAGTGCGGTGATGGCGAGGGACGCCGTGGAGGCCGGGCGCTCGATCGGAGAGGCGAAAATGAGCTCGCGTGTCATCGGCTTGGAGACGATGGCGGTTTCCAGCCGCCCGTCGGCGACCTCGGCATGGACCGACGAGGGCGGCAGCAGCGCGAAGCCGAGGCCTTCCGCGACGAGGCTCGTCAGCACGCGGAACGAATCCGCCTCGAGCTGGACGTTGAGCTTGATCTTGCGTTGCGCGGCGGCGTGCTCGATCAGCGCGCGGAGGCCGTGGGAGTGACTGGGCAGCACCAGGCGCTGCCGCAGCACCCAGCCGATATCGACGCTCTTCTTGCGCGCAAGGCCGCAGCCGCGCGGGCCGACCGCGACGATGTTGTCGCGTCCCAGGCTCTGCACGTTGAGATGCAGATCGGCGGAGCGGCCGTACAGGATGGCGAGATCCATCTCGCCGCGATGCAGCCATTCGACCAGATGGCCGCTGTAGCTCTCGACGATGCGCAGCGAGATGCCGGGAAACGTCTCGACGCAGCGCCGCGCAAAGCGGGCCGACAGCACGCAACTCACGGTCGGAACCAGCCCGAGCACGACCTGTCCCGAGGGCGGTCCCTTGGCCGACTGGATGTCGTCGCGGATCTGGTCGATCTGCCGCACGATGCCGGAGGTGCGCGCCAGCAGAAGCCGGCCGGCCTCGGTCAGCACCATGCCGCGGCCGTTGCGGGTGAACAGTTCCGCGCGCAGCTCGTGCTCCAGGAGCTTGATTTGCCTCGACAGCGCCGGCTGCGCCACGCGCAACGTGTCGGAGGCCTTGGAGAGGCTGCCGAGCTCCGCCACGCAACTGAAGGTCCTGAGCTGCCGGAAATCCATACTTGCCAATCCTGGAAGGCTGCTCCATACGCTATAGCAAATGAGCATAGGGGGCTGGCGATGTTTTCACAACGCCAGAGGATCGGCCGGCGTTATCTTGACTGCCGCACCAAACAGGAAACGCCATGAGCGAACAACACCACAGCGAAGATTACGCCGACATCCGCGAAGCCGTCGGAAAGCTCTGTGCGCAGTTTCCCGGCGAATACTGGCGCAAGCTCGATCGCGAGATGGCCTACCCGAAGGCCTTCGTCGACGCGCTGACCGAGGCCGGCTATCTCTCGGTGCTGATCCCGGAAGAGTATGGCGGTGCCGGCCTGAAGCTGTCCGCGGCTGCGGCGATCCTCGAAGAGATCCAGCGCGCGGGCTGCAACGGCGGCGGCTGTCATGCCCAGATGTACACGATGGGCACCGTGCTCCGGCACGGCAATGCCGAGCAGAAGGCAAAATACCTGCCGAAGATCGCCAGCGGCGAACTGCGCCTGCAGGCTTTCGGCGTCACCGAGCCGACCAGCGGCACCGACACCTCGTCGCTGAAGACCTTCGCGCGCAAGGAAGGCAACGACAGCTACATCGTCAACGGCCAGAAGATCTGGACCAGCCGCGCCGAGCACTCCGACCTGATGGTGCTGCTGGCGCGCACCACGCCGAAGGAGCAGGTCAAGAAGCGCACCGATGGTCTGTCCGTGTTCATCGTCGACATGCGCGAGGCCAAGAACAACGGCCTCGAGATCCGCCCGATCCGCACCATGATGAATCACGCCACCACCGAGGTGTTCTTTACCGACATGAAGGTGCCGGCGGAGAATCTGATCGGCGAGGAAGGCAAGGGCTTTCGCTACATCCTCTCCGGCATGAATGCCGAGCGCATCCTGATCGCCGCCGAATGCGTCGGCGACGCCAAGTGGTTCATCGCCAAGGCGACTGCTTACGCCAAGGAGCGCGCGGTGTTCGGCCGGCCGATCGGGCAGAACCAGGGCATCCAGTTTCCGATCGCCAAGGCCTACGCCTCGATGCGCGCGGCCGAACTGATGGTGAAGGACGCGACGCGCAAATACGAGGCAGGGCTCGACTGTGGCGCGGAGGCCAACATGGCAAAAATGCTGGCGGCGGATGCGTCCTGGGAAGCGGCGAATGCCTGCATCCAGACCCATGGCGGTTTTGGCTTTGCCGAGGAATATGACGTCGAGCGCAAATTCCGCGAGACGCGGCTCTATCAGGTCGCGCCGATCTCGACCAACCTCGTGCTGTCCTATGTCGCCGAGCATGTGCTCGGCATGCCCCGCTCCTACTGAGGTCGCACCATGGGAGCATTGGACGGGATCAGGGTGATTGCGGTCGAGCAGGCGGTGGCGGCGCCGTTCTGTTCGTCGCGCCTTGCGGATGCGGGCGCGGAAGTGATCAAGATCGAACGGCCGGAGGGCGATTTCGCCCGCGGCTACGATGCGGCGGCCAAGGGCCAGAGCAGCTATTTCGTCTGGCTCAACCGCGGCAAGCAATCGGTCGTGGTCGATCTTGCCACCAAGGAGGGCCGCACTGAACTGGAAAAGCTGATCGCCAGCGCCGACGTGCTGGTGCAGAACCTCAAGCCAGGCTCGATGGACAAGCTCGGCTTCTCGCGCGAGCGGCTGCTGAAGGACTATCCGAAGCTGATCTCGTGCACCATCACCGGCTATGGCGACGAGGGCCCCTACGCCCATCGCAAGGCCTATGACCTCCTGATCCAGGCCGAGAGCGGCCTTGCCTCGATCACCGGCAATCCTGATGGCGCTTCACGCGTCGGCATGTCGATCGTCGATGTCGCGACCGGCGCCACCGCGCACGCCGCGATCCTGGAGGCACTGATCGCGCGCGGGCGCACGGGCAAGGGCTGCGACATTCGCATCTCCATGTTCGACGTAATGGCGGACTGGTGCACCGTGCCGCTGCTCAATGCCGAGGCCGGCAATCCGCCGAAGCGCATGGGGCTGCGCCATCCCTCGATCGCGCCTTATGGCGTGTTCACGTCGAAGGACGGCAAGGACATTTTGATCTCGATCCAGAGCGAGCGCGAGTGGAAGACGCTCTGCGCCGAGGTGCTGGATCAGCCTGATCTCCCTGCGGATCCCCGCGTCGCCAACATGGTGGAGCGCGTGCGCAACCGCGATTTCACCGACGCAAAAGTTGCGGAGATTTTCGGCAAGATGACGCGCGACGAGTTGTTGAAGCGATTGTCGGACGCCGACATCGCCTTCGCCGAGGTCAACACCATGGCCGACCTCACCAACCACCCGCATCTGCGCCGCATCGAGGTGGAGACGCCGAACGGCCGCGTCAGCTATCCCGCGCCGGCGCCTGTTATCGTCGGCGAGACGCGCTACTATGGCCCGGTGCCCGCGATCGGTGAAAATCCCAGGAAGTAACAAGAGCGAGGCATCATGACCGAGAAGCTCGACATCGATCACCTCAGGCAATGGATCGGACGCAGCTCCGAGGCCACAGACATCGTCACCGCGCAGCTCGTCAAAGGGCTGCGCGCGACGCTGTTCCAGGAGATCGGCGAGCCAAAGGCGGGGGATGCGGCGCCGTTCACGGTGCATTGGTGCCTGGCGCAGCCGGTCTTTCCAATGTCGATGCTCGGGCCCGACGGCCACCCGACCCGCGGTGGCTTTCTGCCCCCGGTGCCGTTGCCGCGCCGGATGTGGGCCGGCGGCGAGATCGAGTTCCTGCAACCGCTGCGCGTCGGCGATGAATCGACCCGGACCTCACGCATTGCCGACGTGCAGGTGAAGACAGGATCGACCGGCACGCTCTGCTTCGTCTCGGTCGAGCATATCGTCACGTCCCCGCGCGGCATTGCCATTCGCGAGCGGCAGGACATCGTCTATCGCGAGGTGACGGGCAGCGCGCCGACGGCTGCGAAGGCGCCGCCTCCGCCGCCGAAGGCGCAGCATCGGAAGACGCACGTTTCCGATCCCGTGTTGCTGTTTCGCTATTCGGCGCTGACCTTCAACGGCCATCGCATCCATTACGACCGCGACTACGTCACCAAGGTCGAGGGCTATCCGGGCCTGATCTTCCACGGACCGTTGCAGGCGGCGCTGATCATCGAGATGGCGGCGAAACTTCGAGGCGGCACGGCGCCGAAGAAATTCACCTATCGCGGCGTGCAGCCGCTGTTCGAGGGCAGCGAATTCTCGATCAACGCCAACGAGACCGAGGCGGGCATGGAGTTGTGGACGGCGAATGCGGAGGGACAGCCGACGATGAAGGGGACGGCGGTGTGGTAACGCTCCGTCATTCCGGGACGGTCCGCAGGACCGGACCTCAGGTGCGCAATTGCGCACCGGGGAATCTCGAGATTCCGGGTTCGATGCTTTGCATCGCCCCGGAATGACGGCCAAGAATAAGCAGGGAAACCAATGGCCAAAAACGGCAAGACCGGCAGCAAGTCCGTCACCGTCAAGCAGGCGACGCTCGACCTGCTGCGCGCCTTCGGCATCACAAAAGTGTTCGGCAATCCCGGCTCGACAGAGCTGCCGTTCCTCTCCGACTGGCCCGACGACATCGACTATGTGCTGGCGCTGCAGGAGGCCTCCGCCGTGGGCATGGCCGACGGTTATGCGCAGGCAACCCGCAATGCGGGCTTCGTCAATCTGCATTCGGCTGCCGGCGTCGGCAACGCGCTCGGCAACATCTACACCTCGCATCGCAACCAGACGCCGCTGGTGATCACCGCCGGCCAGCAGGCGCGTTCGATCCTGCCGCTGCAGGCCTTCCTCTATGCCGAGCGCGCCTCGGAGTTTCCGCGGCCCTATGTGAAGTACAGCGTCGAGCCGGCGCGGCCCGAGGACGTGCCGGCCGCGATCGCGCGGGCCTATTACACCGCGATGCAGCCGCCCTGCGGGCCGACCTTCGTGTCGATCCCGATCGACGACTGGACGCACGCAACCGCACCGGTCGAGGCGCGCAGGGTCAGCCGCGAAATCGGTCCGGAGCCCGGGGCGATGAAGGCGCTGGTCGCCGCGCTAGCTATCGCAAAGCACCCTGCCCTCGTCGTCGGCCCCGGTGTCGATCGCGCCGGCGCTGTGGACCTGATGGTGCGGGTTGCCGAGAAGGCCAAGGCGAGCGTCTGGGTCAGCCCGTTCTCGGCGCGCTGCTCGTTCCCCGAGCGGCATCCGCAATTCGCGGGCTTCCTGCACGCCTCGCCGGCGCAGCTCTCCGATGCGCTGCGCGAGCACGATCTCGTCGTCGTGATCGGCGCGCCCGTTTTCACCTTTCACGTCGAGGGCCATGCCGCGATCTTCGATGGCGGCGCCACCATCTTCCAGATCACCGATGATCCGGATGCGGCCGCGGTGACACCATCAGGCACCAGCATCATCGCCACGATGAAGCCCGCCCTCACCGCGCTGCTCGACCTGCTGCCCGAAAGCCAACGCGCGGCGCCAAAGGGACGCACGCTGCCGCCGGCGCCACAGGCCGCCGATCCGCTGCCGGTCGAGTTCCTGCTGCACGCGCTGTCCCAGGCGATGCCGGAGGGCGCGTCACTCGTCGAGGAAGTGCCCTCACACCGCCCGGCGATGCAAAAGTTTCTGCCGATGCCCGGCCAGGATAGTTTTTACACGATGTCGAGCGGCGGCCTCGGCTATTCGCTGCCCGCCGCCGTCGGCATGGCGCTCGGCAAGCCGAAGCTGCGCACCGTTTGCCTGATCGGCGATGGCTCGGCGATGTATTCGATCCAGGCGCTGTGGACCGCCGCTCAGCGCAAGCTGCCGCTCACCGTCGTCGTCATCAACAATTCCGGCTACGGCGCAATGCGCTCGTTCAGCCAGGTGATGCAGGTGCGCAACGTGCCGGGGCTGGAGCTGCCGGGCATCGACTTCGTCCGGCTCGCGGAGGGGATGGGTTGCCATGCGGTGCGGGTGAGCAAGGCCGCGGAACTCGGCGCGGCGCTGAAGCGCGGGATGACGTTTGAAGGCACGAACCTTGTGGAGGTCGTCGTGGATTCGGCGGTGCCCGTGCTGTACGGGCAGAAGCATTAGAGGCGCACGCCGCCAGACATTCAGCTGTCATCGCCCGGCCTTCACCGGGCGATCCAGTATTCCAGAGACGGTGACGAGATGCGCACTGGATGCCCCGCCTGCGCGGGGCATGACAGGGTCAAACGCGGCGACAGGAACGCCTACTTCCCGAACTCCTCCCGCATCTTGGCCTGGATCTTGGCCATGCCGCCGATCCAGCGGTCGTAATTCTCGGTCTTCTTGCGCATGTAGCCGAGCACTTGCGGGTGCGGCAGGATCAGGAAGGTCTCCTGCTCGAGGCCGGCGAGCACGTCCTTCGCCACCTGCTCGGGCGTGAGGTCGCCGTCGCCGGATTGCGGGCCCTTCGGGATCGAGCGCAGCATGTTGGTGTCGACGCCTTGCGGGCAGAGGATCGAGACCTTGATGTTGTCGGCCTTGTGCGAGATCGCGAGGTTCTCGGCAAAGCCCACCGCGGCGTGCTTGGTCGTCGAGTAAGCCGGACTGCCGACCTGCGACAGCAGGCCCGCGGCCGAGATGGTGTTGAGGAAATAGCCGCCGCCGCGCGCCTTCATGCGGGGGATCAGATGCCTGGCAGCATAGACATGCGCCATGACGTGGATCGCCCAGCTGCGCTGCCACGGCTCGTCGGAGGCGCCGCCGGCGTTGACCGACATCGGATCGAAGCCGCCGCCGATGCCGGCGTTGGAGCAGAAGAGATCAATGGGCCCGAACTGCCGCTCGCTCTCCTCGATGACGTGGGCGATCTCCTTTTCCTGCGCGACGTCGCATCTGAACGCCGCGCCGTCGACCGTAGCGGCGACGGCGCGCGCGTTGGCGGCATCCATGTCCGCGACCACGACCTTGGCAGCACCCGCCTTGTGAAAGGCCTCGCACAGCGCCTTGCCGATGCCGTTGGCGCCGCCCGTGACGACCACGACCTTGCCGGTCACCTGCATGCGACGTCTCCTCTTGTCTTTATTGGTATTATCCCGCGTCGCGGGACGTGCTCAGTTCAGCACGAGGTCGAGCACGGCCGTATAATGGCATGCCGCGCCGGCCAAGACAAAGCCATGCCAGATCGCGTTCTGGAAACGCAACCGCCGCCAAGCGTGGAAGATCACGCCAAGACTGTAGAGCAGGCCGCCGGCTAGGATGAAGCCCAGCGCGAGTGCGGGCAGCGCCTGCACCACGGGTCTGTAGAGCATCACGCCGCTCCAGCCCATGACGAGATAGATGCCGACCGAGACACGATCAAACCGCCCGGGGCAGAACAGTTTCAGCACGATGCCGAGAATTGCGACGCACCAGACGCCCGCGAGCAGCACCAGCGCGAACGCGCTGTCCCTCACCTCCAGAATGAACGGCGTGTAGGTCGCGGCGATCAGAAGATAGATCGCGGAATGATCGAGGCGGCGCAGCAGCCATTTGGCGGGTGAGACCGGCCAGAGATTATAGGTCGCGGACAGCACCAGCATCGAGAGCAGACCCGCGACATAGATCGAGACGCCGACGATGTCGGCGGTATCGGCATAGACCGCCGCCAGCACCACCAGCACGGTCGCAGCAATGATGCCTGCGAGCACGCCGATTCCATGGATGATGCCGTCGGCGATCAGCTCGGCGCGGTCGTAATTCCAGCCGATCACGTCGGCCGCGGCGTGGACGGAGCTGGATGCGAGCTGTTTCAATCTGAACACGGTCATGGCCATCCGCAACGTGAAGTGGTGCCCTGTGCTATGGGTCTTTCGGAACCAGCGCGTCGTTCAACAGGCTGATCGCCGACAAAGGCGGTGGAAGTATGAAGCTTGATTTTCCCCACTTAATTGCCACTTTTGTGAACAGCTCCACTGTTCTGCCCGCCCGAGATCGCTCACCTCCAATATCCCTGCGTTAAGTCAAGATGGCATTCAGTTTCCAGGATATGGTCGAGGAGGCGCGCCTGTCGGCCCGGGCGCTGATCGACTATGGCGAGCACTTCTTCAATCCGACGGTGCGTCTTGGTGTCACCGGCCTGTCGCGCGCCGGTAAGACCGTATTCATCACCGCGCTGATCCACGGGTTGACGCGCGGCGGCCGGTTTCCGGTGTTCGAGGCCTATTCATCGGGCCGGATCGCGCGGGCGCATCTGGCGCCGCAGCCTGATGATGCCGTGCCGCGCTTCTCCTACGAGAGCCATCTGCGCGCACTGATCGAGGAGCGGCGCTGGCCGAGCTCGACCGTCGACATCAGCGAGCTACGTCTCGTCATCGACTACCAGCGCCAGAACGGCGCGGATCGCACGCTGACGCTCGACATTGTCGACTATCCCGGTGAATGGCTGCTCGACCTGCCACTGCTGCAGAAAAGCTACCAGCAATGGTCGTCGGAGAGCCTGGCGCTGTCGCGCGAGACGCCGCGCGCGCATCTCGCCGCCGATTGGCATGCGCATCTGGCGACGCTGAAACCCGAAGCCCGCGAGGACGAGCAGGCAACGCTCACGGCTGCGAAGCTCTTCACAAAATATCTGCGTGCCTGTCGCGACGAGCGCTTCGCCATGAGCCTGTTGCCGCCCGGCCGTTTTTTGATGCCCGGCAGTCTCGCCGACACGCCGGCGCTGACCTTCGCGCCGCTCGACGTGCCCGCAGCCGGACAAGCACCCGAGGGATCGCTGTGGGCGATGATGGTGCGCCGCTTTGAAGCCTACAAGGACATCGTGGTGCGGCCGTTCTTCCGCGATCATTTTGCCCGGCTCGACCGCCAGATCGTGCTGGCCGATGCGCTCGCCGCGTTCAACGCGGGGCCCGAAGCGCTGCACGACCTTGAAGCGGCGCTAGCAGGCATTCTCGATTGCTTCAATATCGGCCGCAGCACCTTCCTCTCCAGCCTGTTCAGGCCGCGCATCGACCGCATCCTGTTCGCGGCGACGAAAGCGGACCATCTGCATCATTCCAGCCACGACCGCCTCGAGGCCGTGCTGCGCCGCGCGGTCACCCGCGCCGTCGCGCGCGCCGAAGACACCGGCGCTGCGATCGATGTGGTGGCACTCGCCGCCGTCCGCGCCACGCGTGAGGCGCAGGTTGCACATGGCCGCGATAAATTGCCCTCGATCCTGGGCACGCCGGCCGCTGGCGAGAGCGCCAACGGCGAGTTCTTCGACGGCAACACCGAGGTCGCGACCTTTCCCGGCGATCTGCCTGATGATCCCGAACCACTGTTCAACGGCACCGATGCGTTCCGCGGCCTCGCCTCCGAAGCCGCCGAGAAGAGCGATTTCCGCTTCCTGCGCTTCCGCCCGCCCAAGCTCGACCACGAGGGGACGGACGAGCCGGCGCTGCCGCACATCCGCCTCGACCGTGCCTTGCAGTTCCTGATCGGAGACAAGCTCGCATGAACGACCGCTCGAAGCCACGGCGGCCGGCGACGTTCCGGCTCGACGATCCCGATGTCATCGTCACCGAAGCCGACGAGACCAGCCGGCTCGGCCGCGCCACCATCCAGATCACGCCGGAGCACGATCCGCAGGCCCTGCCGGTGCCGATCGAAACCGCGCTTCCGGCGCGGCGCGGCTTCCGCTGGGGCGCGCTGTTCTGGTCCGGGGTCGCAGGGCTGACGCTGCTCGGCACCGGGCTCGGCGTGGTGCGTCTGATCGAGGATCTGTTTGCGCGCAATGAGAGCCTCGGCTTTGTCGGGCTTGCGCTCGCATTCGTCACCATGCTGGCACTCGCTGTTGTCATCGGGCGCGAGGCGTTTGGGCTGGTGCGATTGGCGACGATCGAAAAACTGCACGCACGCGCCGCTGAAGTGCTGATCAGCGACGATCGCAAGGAGAGCCGCGCCATCGTCAAGGATTTGATCGCGATCGCGCACCAGAATCCGCAGCTCGCGCGCGCCCGTGCCGCGCTGGAAAGCCACGCCGGCGAGATCATCGACGGCGCCGACATGATCCGGCTCGCCGAGCGCGAATTGATGTCGCCGCTCGATGCGGAGGCGCGGCGGCTGGTATCGTCGGCCGCGCAGCGCGTGTCGATCGTCACGGCGGTGTCGCCGCGCGCGTTGTTCGACGTGCTGTTCGTGTTCGTGGCCTCGCTGCGCCTGATCCGCCAGCTTGCCCGGCTCTATGGCGGCCGGCCCGGCGCGCTCGGCATGATCCGCCTGCTTCGCCACGTCATCGCCCATCTCGCCATCACCGGCGGCCTCGCCGCCAGCGACAGCCTGGTGCAGCAGATGCTCGGCCACGGGATCGCAGCAAAGCTGTCGCAGCGGCTCGGTGAAGGCATGCTCAACGGCCTGCTGACGGCGCGGCTGGGCTTGGCCGCGATCGACGTTACGAGGCCGCTGCCGTTCGCCGCGCTGCCGCCGCCGAAACTGTCGGATCTGGCGACGGATTTGTTGCGGAGGAAAGAGGACGAGGACTAGCTCTTAGAGCCAGCACGCGCCACTGAAACAGCGGCGAGTCCTTTGACGGGTTGAGCTCCGGCGTCCATCCGGTGAGCTTGTCGAGGGTATAGGCGTCGGTCAGGACACCGCGCCAGCGGCGCTCGACCTGGCCAAGCGGCTCGCGCCTGGCGGGGATCGTCGCCCACAGCGATGAACGATCATCGGGCTGGCGGCCGATATAGAGTCCCGTATGGCCTTCGATCCTGTCCATCCCGGGATCGCGAAAATCCTGGAAGCGGCCGCGCTCGTTGATTTCCACCACGGGAACGCGCCCCCTGAACAGCCAGCGCATCATGGCGTAGGTGCGGTAGTCCGTGGTCGCGATCCAGGTCGCGCCGGTCTCATCGAGCGCGGCCTGCGCACGCGCGGCGACCTGCTCAAAGCCGGCCTCGGCGCCGATCGGATCCATCCTGCCGATGAAATTCCAGGGCGCGGCGACGTAATAGAGGAACACGATCACGACGAAGGCGATCCCCGACACCAGCGCGGTGTTCACCCAGAACATGCCCAAGCGGATCGCCCGCGTCGACCAGCCTTCTCCAGGCATCATCGCAAGGTTCACCGCGGCGGCCGCGAAGCCAACCGGCCACATGAACATCGGCCAGGTGTCGCCGACCCTGAGCGTCAGCGACTTGAAGAAGAAATAGACGAACGGCACCAGCACCGCCGTCGACAGCAGGATCGCAACCGGCTCGCGCGAGCGATAGCCGCGCCACGCCGTCAACACCAGACCGGACAGCACCACCGGCAGCATGACGAAACCGACGAGGCCGAATTGCAGGCCGATATAATCGCCGAGGGTGCGCAGCGAGATGCCGTAATTGGCGGTGGCGCGCACGCCCTGGAAACGGAACGAGGCCCAGTCGTGCCGCGCGTTCCAGATCAGGACCGGCGAGAACACGGCGATTGCGATCAGCAGCGCAAGGTAAGGATACGGGCTGCGCAGCCAGCGCCAGCGCCACTCCGGCACGAGCAGAAAGGCGGCGACCGCAGGCGCGAACATGACGACGGTGAATTTCGACAGCAGCGCCAGGCCGGCGAACAGGCCGGCCGCGAGCCACCAGCGGCCGTCGCCGCTTTGTGCAAGTCGCACCAGCGACCACATCATCGCCACCGCGAACGGAATCATGGCGACGTCGGGCGCGACCTTGGCCATCAGCAGGCCGTAATAGAGCGCAGCCTCCGGCATCAGCACCGCAATCGCGATCGCGCGCGCATCATGGGTGAGGCGGCGGACGATGTCGGCAAGCAGGCATTGCGTCACCAGCATCGCGACGATGCCACCGAAGCGGACGCCGAGCGCGGTGTCACCGAAAATGAGGGTCCCGAAACGGATAAGCCAGGCGATGCCGGGCGGATGATCGAGGAAGCTCAGCGCTCCCTCCTTCGACCAGGTCCAGTAATAGGCCTCGTCGGTGCGCAGTTCGATGGCGGAGGCATAGACCATGCGCAGCACGGTCATCGCAGCGATCACTAGCGCGGCCACGATGAGCGGCCGGCGCGATGCGCCATCGGGTTTTGCGGTGATGTCGAAAGCAAGCGTCACGGCCGCGCTTTTCCCCGACTTGGAAGGGGGAGTCAATGTGGGGGATGGTGCGCTCGATGTCAGCGTTCCGGACGGTCTCGTAGGGTGGGCAAAGCGAAGCGTGCCCACCACCCGAGGATGCGTGGGCACGGCGCAAGCGCGCCTTTGCCCACCCTACAAGACTTACCGTTACGTAACCTTGTCGGTTATGTGATCCTACAAGCCGTGTAGCAGCCGGAATTTAACTCTCCGCTGGCTGTTCTCATCGGTGAACTGGTACAACCGAATCATGGCCACGACCGCGCTTTCACGATTGCCCGAACTCGTCCGCTCGACCAGCGCGCGGCAGGTGCGGCTGCTCTGCGGCGTCATCCTGTTCGCTTACGTGGTCAGCCATTTCCTCAACCATGCGCTCGGCAACATCTCGGTCGATGCCATGCAGCTCGGGGTCTACTACCACACCGCGTTCTGGCAGTTCCTCCCTGTGACGATCGTGTTCTATGGCGCGGCGCTCACCCATATGGGTCTCGGCGTCTATGCGCTGTACCAGCGCCGCCAGTTCCGCTGGCGGACGATCGAGCCGCTGCAGCTGGTGCTGGGACTGAGCATCCCAGCGCTGGTGATGGCGCATGTGATCGGCATCCGGCTGGGCCAGGCGCTGTACGGCCACGAGAAGCTCTATCCGCAGGAGCTCTATCTGTTCTTCGTCGCGGCGCCCGGTCGGCTCTGGACGATGACGATCCTGCTGATCGTCGCCTGGGTCCACGGCTGTATCGGCATCTATTTCTGGCTGCGGCTGAAGCCGTTCTTCGCTCGTGTGGCGCCGTACCTGTTGGCGGCTGCCGTGCTGATCCCGACGCTGGCGCTGCTCGGTATCTACCAGGGTGGCCGTAGTGTCGCCGCCGACAGCGAGGACGGCGATTGGCGCCGGCAAAATTACACGCAGCGCGAGGTCGGCACTTTCGCACAGGCCGATACGCTCGACCGCATCACCGGTGGACTGACGATCGGTTATTTCGGCCTGCTCGGGCTGGTGATGCTCGCACGCGGGGTGCGCGGCTGGCGCGAGCGGCGCGGCGGCATGATCTCGCTGTCCTACGGCAACGGCAAGACGGTGCGAGTCCCGAAGGGCCTCTCCGTGCTGGAAGCGAGCCTGCGCCACAACGTGCCGCATGCCAGCGTCTGTGGCGGCCGGGCCCGCTGCTCGACCTGCCGCATCCGCATCATCGGCGACCACGGCGCGCTGCCCGAGCCCTCGCAGCGCGAGGCCTTCGTGCTGGCCCGCGTCGGCACCGCCGATCCCTCGATCCGGCTTGCCTGCCAGCTGCGGCCGAACTGCGACCTCTCCTTCTTCCAGCTGTTCATGCCGCACACGCTGGCGGCCAATGCCGAGGCGTCCTCGCCCGCACGAATTGGCCAGGAGCGCTATCTCGTCAGCCTGTTCGTCGATATGCGCGGGTCGACGCAGCTGGCCGAGAAGCGGCTGCCATTCGACACCGTCTTCATCGTCAATCGTTTCCTGGGCGCGGTATCGCAGGCCGTGATCGAGAATGGCGGCCAGCCGAACCAGTTCGTCGGCGACGGCATGCTGGCGCTGTTCGGCTTGACCTGTGATCCGCAAACCGCCTGCCGGCAGGCGCTCAAGGCCGTCGCCGGCATTGCGACCCATGTGGACGAGCTGAACGAGCTCCTGAGCCACGATCTGCGCCAGCCGATCCGCTTCGGCATCGGCGTCCATGGCGGCGAGGTCATCATCGGCGACATCGGCTATCGCGACCACATCGTCTTCACCGCGCTCGGCGATGCCGTGAACGTTGCCGCCCGGCTCCAGGACATGACGAAGACGCTTCAGTGCGAGGCGGTCGTCTCGGACGAGGTCCGCCGCACCGCCGGTCTTCACGAGGATGCGCTGCCGAACCAGGAGGTTGCGATCCGCGGTCGCGACGAGCCGATGATGGTGCGGGTGGTCGTGGACAGCAGGACATTGTCGGCGGTCATCGCCGGCGGCGAACGCGTCGCGGCGTGATGCGAGCCATGCGGAAGGTGCGCTCCCTCTCCCGCTTGCGGGAGAGGGCTGGGGAGAGGGTGTCTCCGCGACGGGGCAATCCCCCAGAGGAGAAAGCCCTCTCCCGGCCTCTCCCGCAAGCGGGAGAGGTGAAGAAGGAAGCATCTCGCCCAACACCACCCTGCTGCAGCGCAGCGGCACGGGCTTGCTGCGAAAGCACGAATTGACTTCAACCTGATGGTTGCGACAGATGGGCGCGGGTGTTGCGGTGATGACCGCGAGCCAACGAAAGCTCCGGGAGGAGACCTGAATGTTCGACCGACGCGACCTGCTCAAAGGAGCGGGCCTTGCCGCCATGGCGGCCACACTGAATTCCACCAAGGCGCTGGCCCTCGACACCGTCACCCTGCCGTTCGCCAATGGCGAGCGGCCGCTGGTGAAATATCCGCAGAAGCGGCCGATGATCGGCCTCACCGGCCGCCCGCCGCAGCTCGAGACGCCGTTTGCGATCTTCAATGACGGCCCGATCACGCCGAATAACGCGTTCTTCGTGCGTTATCACCTGGCTGATCTGCCCTACAATCTCGACCCTGACAAGTTCACGCTCGAGGTCAAGGGCAAGGTCGACAAGCCGCTGAAACTGTCGCTGAAGGACATCAGGACGATGAAGGCGACCGAGATCGTCGCCGTCAACCAGTGCTCCGGCAACAGCCGCGGCTTCTCCGAGCCGCGCGTCGCCGGCGGCCAGCTCGCCAATGGCGCAATGGGCAATGCGCGCTGGCGCGGTGTGTCGCTCAAGACCGTGCTCGCCATGGCCGGCGTGCAGGCCGGTGCGAAGCAGGTCGTGTTCGGCGGCATGGATGGCCCGGTCAGCGACAAGACGCCTGATTTCGTCAAGGCGCTCGATCTCGCGCACGCCACCGATGGCGAGGTGATGCTGGCCTATGGCATGAATGGCGAGGATCTGCCGTTCCTCAATGGCTTCCCGCTGCGCCTGGTGGTGCCCGGCTATTACGGCACCTATTGGGTCAAGCACCTCAACGAGATCACCGTCATCGACAGCGTCTATGACGGCTTCTGGATGAAGTCGGCCTACCGGATTCCCGACACCCCGGACAATTCGGTCGAGCCCGGCACGACACCGAAGGCGACGATCCCGATCAACCGCTTCACCATCCGCTCCTTCATCACCAGCGTGACCGATGGCGCTAGGCTGAAGGCTGGACGCACAACGCTGCGCGGCATCGCCTTCGACAGCGGCAAGGGCATCAAGGACGTCCAGGTCTCCACCGATGGGGGCAAGACATGGACCTCCGCCAAGCTCGGCAAGGATCTCGGCAATTACTCGTTCCGCGAATGGAAGCTGCCGGTGAAGCTCGCGGCCGGCCAGCTTGAGCTCAAGGTGCGCGCCACCAGCAATTCCGGCGAGACGCAGCCGGACACACCGCGCTGGAACCCCGCGGGTTATTTGCGCAACGTCGTCGAAACCACCCGCGTCACCGTCGCCTGAGGGAGAATGATCATGCAGCGCACCGTTCTCCTCGCCACCATGCTTGCATTTGTCACTGTGGTGGGCTCGGCCCCTGCCGCGCCGGTCAATTACAAGACGCCGGATGAGGTCGCGACCTTCAAGCCGGGGCCCAATCTCGAGGTGGTTCAGGGCAATTGCGCCGCCTGCCACTCGTCCGACTACATCGCCACGCAGCCGCCGATGAAGGACAAAAAAGCGTTCTGGCAGGCCGAGGTGACCAAGATGATCAAGGTCTATGGCGCGCCGATCGACGATGCCGACGTCGGCAAGATCGTGGACTATCTGGCCGCGACTTATTGACGGCCTCGGGCTCAATTGACCGCGAAACGGGCAAATCAGGCAAAAACGCCGCGAAGTTGAGCGAATTTCGGCAAAATGCGGATGTGGTTTGATCTACCAAGCCCGCCACATTCCGCGTATCCTGTAGGACCGAACCGGCCGGTTGGCGGGGACTGGCGGTTCGTGATCTCGGAGGAAGACCCGCGGAGAAGTCGTGATGGCTAAAGGTACGGTCAAGTGGTTCAACCCGACCAAGGGTTATGGATTTATCCAGCCTGCGTCGGGCGGCAAAGATGTGTTCGTGCATATCTCGGCAGTGCAGAAAGCCGGTCTGTCGTCCCTGAACGAAGGACAGACGGTGGAATACGAAGAGATCGCAAACCGGGGCAAGACCTCCGCAGAGAACCTCAAAGTATAAGCCGCCAGCTTTTGCTGCCTCCCGGATCTGTCCGGGAGTGAGGCCAAGAAAATTTCAGAAGACGATCCGTGCATTCGACGACAGGCGTTGCGATTGCGCGCAGAGGGCTATTGGCCTCGAGAGATCGCCGATCGACGCCGCAGCAACGACAATCGCGACCGCATGTGGTCAGCCCACCGGCAACGGTGCGTCGCGCTTGATCTCCTCCATCACCGCATAAGTGCGCGTCTCGCGCACGCCCGGCATCGACAGCAAGGTCTCGCCGAGGAAGCGCCGATACGCGGTCATGTCGGCGAGCCGCGCCTTCACCAGATAGTCGAAGCCGCCTGCAACCATGTGACACTCCAGCACTTCGGGCGCGAGTTTGACCGCGCGCGCAAAGCGCTCGAAATTCTCCGGTGTGGTCTTGTCGAGCAGCACCTCGACGAACACGAGCAGGCCGAGGCCAAGCCGGTGCGGATTGAGCCGCGCCCCATAGCCTTCGACAAACCCCTCGCGCTGCAGGCGCTTCAGCCGCTCGCCGATCGAGGTCGGCGACAGGCCGATGCGCTCGGCGAGTTCGACATTGGCGATTCGCCCATCTTCCTGCAAAATCGAGAGGATTCTCCGGTCGATACGATCGAGTTCCATATTTTATCTGGCCAGAGTGCCTATCATCTTCATTTCTTAAGGCAAAATGGCTATCTTGTCTATCGAACTACGGACACGCGGGCCTTATCCTGGATCTTAGCCACAGGACACGCCATGCCGACCATCCCGCCGCCCTTCTCCGCACCCTACGCCCCTGATGATGCCGACATCGCGGCGCGGCTGTTTCCGACGGCGCATCTCAGCCCACAGCAGGAAGCGCGGATCGACCGCACGGCGAGGGGGCTGATCGAGGCGATCCGCAAGCGCGACGACCGGCTCGGCGGCGTCGAGGACATGCTGCGCGAGTTCGCGCTCTCGACCAAGGAAGGCCTCGCTTTGATGGTGCTGGCGGAAGCGCTGCTGCGCGTGCCGGATGCCCGCACCGCCGATCAGTTCATCGAGGACAAGCTCGGCGAGGGTGACTTCATCCATCACGAGACCAAGTCCACCGCGTTCCTGGTCAACGCCTCGGCCTGGGCGCTCGGCCTGTCGGCGCGGGTGATCCAGCCCGGCGAGACGCCCGACGGCACCATCGGCCGCTTGGTGAAGCGGCTCGGCGCGCCGGCGGTGCGCACTGCGACGCGCCAGGCGATGCGGCTGATGGGCAATCATTTCGTGCTGGGCGAAACCATCGAACAGGCGCTGGAGCGGGGCAAGCCGCGCTCCGGCCAGAAGCCGCGCTACTCCTTCGACATGCTCGGCGAAGGCGCGCGCACGGCTGAAGACGCCAAGCGCTATTTCGACGCTTATGCCAGCGCGATTCTGACCATCGGCAAGGCCGCCGGCAACCATGCCCTGCCCGACCGGCCGGGCATCTCCGTGAAACTCTCGGCGCTGCATCCGCGCTTCGAGGCAATCAGCCGCGATCGTGTGATGGCTGAGCTCGTGCCGCAACTGCTGGATCTCGCCCGGCGCGCCAAGACGTACGACCTCAACTTCACCGTCGATGCCGAGGAAGCTGACCGGCTGGAGCTGTCGCTCGACGTGATTGCGGCGACGCTCGCCGATCCCTCGCTGGCGGGCTGGGACGGCTTTGGGCTCGCGATCCAGGCCTATCAGAAGCGCGCCGGCGCGGTGATCGACTACATTCACGACCTCGCGCGGGCGCATGACCGCAAGCTGATGGTGCGGCTGGTCAAGGGTGCCTATTGGGACACCGAGATCAAGCGCGCGCAGGAACGCGGGCTCGACGGCTATCCGGTGTTCACGCGCAAGGCGATGACGGATCTGAACTACGTCGCCTGCGCCACCAAGCTGCTCGCCTTGCGGCCGCGCATCTTTCCGCAATTTGCGACCCACAACGCGCTCACCGTGGCAACGGTGCTGGAGCTCGCCGGCGCTAACGGCGGCTTCGAGTTCCAGCGCCTGCACGGCATGGGCGAAGCGCTCTACGAGCAGCTCGCCAAGGATCACCCCGAGATCGCCTACCGCACCTACGCGCCGGTCGGAAGCCACCGCGATTTGCTCGCCTATCTGGTGCGGCGTCTTTTGGAGAACGGCGCCAATTCCTCCTTCGTGGCGCAGGCAGCCGATTATCGCGTGCCTGTTACGGCGCTGTTGAAGCGTCCGGTCGATCTCATCGTGCGGCCCGATCACGCGCATCACGCCAAAATCCCGCTGCCGGGCGACCTGTTCGCGCCGGAGCGGCATAATTCTGCCGGCATCGAATTCGGCGAACGCGCAGCGCTCGATCGGCTGCTCGCGGACGTCAAGGCGGCGAAGCTTGATCTCAAGCCTATCGCTGACGCAACGCCCGAGCAGGCGGCGGCGGCGATCGCCGCGGCCAGCGCGGGCTTTGCCGGATGGAGCCGGACGCCGGCAGGGACCCGCGCGGCGGCGCTGGAGCAGGCCGCGCATCTGCTTGAGAGCCGCGGCGCGCATTTCATCGCGCTGCTGCAAGCGGAAGGCGGCAAGACCCTCGACGACGCGCTCTCGGAGCTGCGCGAAGCCGCCGATTTCTGCCGCTACTACGCCGCGCAGGGGCGAAAACTGTTCGGCGGCGAGACGGCGATGCCGGGCCCGACCGGCGAGAGCAATGCGCTCGCCATGCGCGGCCGCGGCGTGTTCGTCGCGATCTCGCCGTGGAATTTTCCGCTGGCGATTTTTCTCGGACAGGTCACGGCGGCGCTGATGGCCGGCAGCAGCGTGGTGGCAAAACCCGCCGAACAGACGCCGCGCATCGCGCGCGAGGCTGTCGCGCTGCTGCATGAGGCCGGCATTCCCAAAACCGCGCTGCATCTCGTCACCGGCGACGGCCGCATCGGCGCGGCGCTGACTGCACACCCCGATATCGCCGGCGTCGTCTTCACCGGCTCGACCGAGGTTGCGCGCCATATCAACCGGACGCTCGCCGCCAAGGACGGACCGATCGTGCCGCTGATCGCCGAGACCGGCGGCATCAATGCCATGATCGCCGATGCGACCGCGCTGCCCGAGCAGGTCGCCGACGATGTCGTCACCTCGGCGTTTCGCTCCGCCGGCCAGCGCTGCTCGGCGCTGCGGCTGCTGTTCGTACAGGAGGACGTTGCTGACCGCATGATCGAGATGATCGCGGGTGCAGCGCGCGAACTCAGGATCGGCGATCCCGCGGAGGTCGCGACCCATGTCGGTCCTGTCATCGATGCCGAAGCCAAGCAACGCCTCGATGCCCACATCGCGCGGATGAAGACGGAGGCGCGGCTGCACTTTGCGGGCATCGCGCCCGAAGGCTGCTTCGTCGCGCCGCACATCTTCGAGCTCCGCGATGCCAGCCAGCTCACCGAGGAGGTGTTCGGCCCCATCCTGCATGTGGTGCGCTACCGGGCCGAAACCCTCGCGCTAGTCCTGCAGGCGATTGAGCGCACCGGCTACGGGCTGACGCTCGGCATCCACTCCCGCATCGACGACACGGTCGAGGCCATCATCGACCGCGTCCAAATCGGCAACATCTACGTCAACCGCAACATGATCGGCGCCGTGGTCGGGGTGCAACCGTTCGGCGGCAATGGCCTGTCCGGAACCGGCCCGAAGGCCGGCGGCCCGCATTATCTGACGCGCTTCGCTACCGAGCAGACCGTGACCATCAACACGGCCGCGGCCGGCGGCAACGCCGCCCTGCTCGCAGGCGAGGAGTGAGGCTGCCCTCGAATTGATTCACAACATGCGCAACACGTGCCCCGTCATCCTGAGGTGCGAGCCATCGGGCGCGAAGCGCGCCATGGAGAGCCTCGAAGGATGAACGGCCGAGATGCAGCCGGGCCCTCGCCCTTCGAGGCTCGTCCTGCGTACACCGCAGGACGAGCACCTCAGGGTGACGGGAGATGGTTTGGCGCGCTCACATCCGCAGCGAAGCCCTGCGCCTGGTGCCGTTGCATCCTCGTGAAACATCGGTCTAATGCCTCCGCGAGCGACCCGCAGAAATTCCAGCCGGCGGGAAACAACAAGAGCGAGGGAGCAGCGCCGCGATGGAAAAAGGCATTTTTGCAGGGCTCAAGGTTCTCGACTGCGCGAGCTTCATCGCGGCGCCCGCGGCGGCCACCGTGCTGTCCGATTTCGGCGCCGATGTCATCAAGATCGAGCCGCCCGGCGCTGGCGATCCCTACCGCAATCTGCCCAATCTGCCCGGCTATCCCACCGGCGAGCACAATTTCGCCTGGCTGCTCGAGGCCCGCAACAAGAAGAGCCTCGCGCTCGATCTCTCCAAGCCGGAGGCGCAGGCCGTGCTCTACAAACTCGTGGAAGAGGCCGACGTCTTCATCACCAACATGCCGCCGCCGGTGCGGACCAAGCTCGGCATCACCTATGACCATCTCGCCCATCTCAACGACCGGCTGATCTATGCCTCCTTCACCGGCTATGGCGAAAAGGGCGAGGAAGCCAACAAGCCCGGCTTCGACAGCAACGCCTATTGGGCGCGTTCCGGCCTGATGGACCTCGTCCGCGCCGATCCCAACACGACGCCGGCCCGCTCCGTCGCCGGCATGGGCGATCATCCCTGCGCCATGGCACTGTACAGTGCCATCGTCACCGCGCTTTATCAGCGCGAGAAGACCGGCAAGGGCTCGCATGTCGCCTCCAACCTGATGGCCAACGGCGTGTGGGCGGCAAGCGTGCTGGCGCAGGCAAAGCTCTGCGGCGCCAAGTTCGGCGAGCGACGCCCGCGCGAACGCGCGCTCAATGCCGTCGCCAACCATTATCAGTGCAAGGACGGCCGCTGGCTGATCCTGTCGCTGCTCAGCGAGGAGAAGCAGTGGCCGACGCTCGCCAATGCCTCGGACGCGAGGACCTGATCAACGATCCGCGCTTTGCCACCAAGCCCGACCGTCACGCCCGCTCGGTCGAGCTGATCAAGATCTTTGACGAAACCTTTGCGACCAGGGATCTCGCCGAATGGCGCAAGATCCTCGACGGCAATGGCCTGGTGTTCGGCATCGTCGCCATCCTGGACGACATCCCCGATGACAAGCAGATGCTCGACAACGAGGTGCTGGTGCCGTTCGAGAACGACACCATGCTCACCATCAACTCTCCGATCTGGATCGACGGCAGCAAGAAGGTGCAGCCGCGCAAGCCGCCCGGCGTCGGCGAGCACAGTGACGAAATCTTGCGTGGCGCGGGATACGACGAGGCTGAGATCAAGCAGCTGCGAGCGAAGGGGGCTGTGGGGTAAGGGGCGGGCCTCTCTAACCCCGTCATTGCGAGCGTAGCGCAGCAATGACGACGTGGAAATCGCGCGGTATGGTCATCGACAAAATCCAATGCCGCATGAGGTCCCAAGCGGAGCGAGGCGAACTTGCGGCTCGGTCCGGGATTCAGTCGAAAGAGCTCTAACGCAGCGACAGCCAGCCGAGCGTGAACAGGATGCCGCCGACGATGACGAAGACCGCAACGGCCCAGATGCTGACGCGGACGCTGCCGGTCACCTGCTTGGCTTCTTCATTGCGCGCGATCTGGCGATTGCGCTGCTTGTTGGCGTCGCTGGTATCCGTCATGGATCATCCAAATCGGTTGGGGCGGCCTAACGCGTCTTGATGAAGCACATGCCAATGCGGTTTGAAGCCGCCGCAGCCTGACAGGTGAGACCTTTGGCACAGGTCCATGACGTAAAACTCTTGTCGGCCGTTCCCGATCCCGCATTTTGCAGGGAACAATGCGCGCCCCAGCCGTCCTGATATTCGGTCCCGGCAAGCTCCCGGCTGCCGCGTGTCTGCGGACGACTGGCAAATCCGCGTGAAAAATCAGGATGTTTGCCGGTCGCAAAGGCGGTCAGGATGTCGCGACGGCGGAGCTGGTCGCCGACAAAATGCGGCGAGGCCGGCACAATGGTGGCGGTCGACGCCCCCTCCGTCAGCCAATCCACGCCCGGAAAGTGAAACCCGCCGATGCCGCGGGTCTGATGGCAGCCGGAGCAGGTGACATCGTTGAGACGGCGCTGGAAGCCCGCGACCGAGCGGATGTTCTCCATGCTGATGCCGCGCGCGGCCGCCTGTTTCAGCGCGCCGACGATGTCATCATCGGTGAAGACAGGATCGCTGTTGCGCTCGCCTTCAACCAAGCCGAACTCCGGCTGCAACGCTGAGCCATCGAGCCCGGCAGGCGTCGGCGCCACGGCCGCCTTGGCGAGATATTGCTCCGGGATCTGCACCGTGCCGCGATCGAACTCGCGCAGATTCGCGAGCTCAAGCAGCCAGGCCTTGAAGTCGTGGCGGAGCGCATCATCGGCCAGGATACGGTCGCGGTCGATCTGGTTCTCCAGCGTCGATTCCACGAAGGTCTTGGTGGCGGCGTCGTATTTGAACACCTTGAGCAGATAGTCGGAGCGGAAATCGTGCAGCGCCGATTTTGGCGCGATCGAGATCTGGATATTGGTCTCGATGCGATCGATCATCGCATCGTAGGGCGCAGTGCGGCTGCCGATCAGGCTCTGCCAGTCGCCATTCTCGAGCCAGCGCCGCGCCAGTTCGACGCAGGTGATGGGCTTGCCGCTTCCATCGGTCTGGCGCGCATCGCGCGCCTTCATCACCAGGTTCAACGTCATCGGCAGGCGCGTCGCGGTGCTGCCACCATCCGGCCCGGGCCCGAACCGCGCCAGGCGATAGATCAGGCGGATCTCGCCGCAGGACTCCTGAGACACGTAGGCGCGGTCCATGCGGTTGACAATGCCGGCCAGCACGAAGCGTGTGTCGGCGGATTTCAGACTGAGGCGATCGAACAGCTGGACGTCAAAGCCGTCGCCGACGCCGATGGTCTCGCTCGGCGAAACCGCCTTATGCCGCGCGATGTAGCGATCGAACTCGGCATCGATGGCCGGCGGAATGTCCCTGAGCTGCGGCAGCCAGGCGAACAGCTGATCGTTCGTCAGCGGAAAATTCGCATTGCGTTCCGGCCAGAGCAGGCGCGAGATCGTCAGCACGTCGTCCTGATCGAGCCTCTTCAGCACATCAGGATCGGTGATGGCTGTGCCGCGGACGAGCGGCGCGTTCTCCGCTGCCGAGAGCGACATGACGCTGCCCAACAACAATATGCCAGCTAGGAGAATTCGCAGCGCGCGGCTCATGCCTCCACTAACACCGCGCCTGACAGCCTATTCAAGCAAAAAGGCGCCTCACACGGTGGTGAAGCGCCTCTTCGAAAGTCGCATATCGGACGTTTAGCGCGCGACGATCAGACCTCGGGGCGTGACCACCACCCAGTGGCCGTCCTGGCGCCGGATCGCATCGACGCGGCCGAGACCGGGGATGGGATCGCCGGCATAAACCTCGTACAGGCCGCCTCGGCCTTCGATCAACGCACCGCCATTGGCGACGTCGCGGAGCCTCCAGCCGTCGATCGTCGGCAGGCGGCCGACTTCCGTCTTGACCTCAGTCTTGGGCGCGGCAGGCGCGGGCGGCACGGGAGCCGGCGCAGCTGCGGCCGTCGCGACCTGGGTCGGGGTCGGCGCGATCGTGCCAGTGGTCTCCTTCGCGGGCGCGGCGGCGGCCTGCACGGGGGCGGCAGCCGGCGGCGTGGCGCGGAGCTTGTCGACGGTCTCCGACAGTTTCGCCAGCCTGGCCAGCGGTTCGGCCTGCGCCTTCTCGAGCTTGTCGAGACGGTCATTGGCGCGGTTGAACTGGCTGAGGCCGGTCTTCGAGGTGTGCTCGACATTGGCCTTGAGCGCCACGATATCGGCATCGATCCGGGCGACGGAGGCGTCGGGGGGGGCTGGTATCGGCAACTTGGACCGGCGCCGGGCTGGCTGCGAAATGCATCATGCCGACGGTTGCAAGCGCGCCGCTGACGGCGCCGACACAAGCTGCAATCGCGACGACCGCGGCCATCGCCGACAGGCGGCGCTTGCTGCCGGTGTCGCTGATCTCCTCGGCCTTGACATGCGGGGCGTACTCTTCGCGGTCCCAGGACCGCGCCGCCGGCGCCATCACGATCAGCCTGCCGGGATCTGCCTCTGCTTTGGTCTCAGTTCTGGTCTCGGGCTTGGGTTCGGCTTGAGCTTCGAACTTCGGGACCTCGATCATTGGCGGCTCGACGTTCGGGGCATCCGCCTTGACCGGATCAGGTTTGGGCGGCGTCTCATGGTCGGGGGCGATCGAGGGGGCCTCGAGGCCGGCGGCGGCGTCAACGGCGCCAGTCCGGTCGTTCGCCCGGTCATTGGTCCCTTGGCCGGCCAGGTCGGACATAGGTTCGCTCACGGCTCAAATACTCCAGTCTAGGTTGACCTTTTGGTAACTTTCATTGCTTGCGAATTCCTTACCTCGGGACCCGCTTACCGAAATTTTAGGAACTCGTCCGAGGCCGAATTGGGTCGGGAAAATGGAACCGGCGTGGCGGCGTGCAACAAATCGTCAGACGATGCTGCCCCGCGGCAGGCGGTGCGGGATTGGAACAAGCTGGATGATTGAGGCGGAACACCGAGCGCAACCGCCAACCCGTCATCCTGAGGTGCGAGGCCTGCAATGCAAAGCATTGCGGGGCGAGCCTCGAAGGGTGAACGGCCAGGATACAGCCGGGCTGTCGCCCTTCGAGGGCCGCCAAGGGGCGGCCACCTCAGGGTGACGGTGAAGGGTTAGTGTTCGCGTTCCCTAGGAGCTCACATCACCACCGGCTTATCCGGCAGCTCGTTCGGATGCACCCCTCCCGGCGGGAAATGCTTCGCCAGCTCGCGCGACACCGCCGCGATGCCGGCGATTACGCCGCGCTCGAACTGGCCCGCGGCGAACTCGGCCTCCATCGCGCGGCAGATCGCTTCCCAGCCGGCGGCGCCCACCTTCGCATCGATGCCGCGGTCGGCGATGATCTCGACGTCGCGGTCGGCGAGCAGCAGGTAGATCAGCACGCCGTTGTTATGCGCGGTGTCCCAGACGCGCAAATGCGAGAACACATCGAGCGCGCGCTCGCGCGCGTGCTGATTGCGGAATAGCGGTCGGCCGTCGAGCGCGCCTTCGACGACGAAACGAACCTGGCCGGAATGCGTGGTTTCGCTTTGCTTGATCGCCTGCTCGATACGGTCGAGCACATCCTGCGGAAACACTCGCTTCGCGCGCCAATGGTGCTGGAGCAGATGCCTGGTGATACGCCCGATGCCCATGACTACCAGCTCCCCGAGGCGCCGCCGCCACCGAAGCTGCCGCCGCCCCCGCTGAAGCTGCCGCTGTCGCTGGACGACGACCCGCTGCTCCAGCCGCCGGAGGAGGAGCCGCTCGACCACGATCCGCCCCGCGACGGTCCTGTCGATGCCGGAAACAGATCGGCGATGAAGGACAGCACAAAGGCGATGATCCCGGCGAGCAGGGCCAGCGCACCGGATCCCAGAATGAGCAGTGCCAGGAGGCCGATCACGCTGCCGGTTGCGACCGAGCCCAGCAGCCGTCCCAGCAGCGAGCGCAGGATGCCGCCGACGATGAGTGAAGCAAACAGGGCGAATGGAGCAAGCGGCCCGATGTCGTCCAGATTGGCAAAATTCACGCTGCGCGAGGGAGCCGGCAGCGGCTCGCCGTCGACGACACGCATCATCCGGTCGACGCCGGCCGAGATGCCGCCGGCGAAATCGCCCTCCCGGAATTTCGGCGTGATGACCTCGTCGATGATCCGACGCGACGTGACGTCGGTGAGCGCGCCTTCGAGGCCGTAGCCGACCTCGATGCGCAAGTGCCGGTCGTTTTTGGCGACCACCAGGATCGCGCCGTCGTCGACCTTCTTGCGGCCGATCTTCCAGGCCTCCGCGACGCGGATCGAGAACTGCTCGATCGTCTCCGGGTCCGTCGTCGGCACGATCAGCACCGCGAGCTGGCTGCCCTTGCGCGTCTCGAAATCGCGCAGCCTCTGCGACAGCGCGGCGATGTCGCTGCTCGATAGCGTGCCGGTCCGGTCGACCACGCGGCCGGTGAGCTGGGGGACAGCGACGTCGGCGAAGGCGGAGGATGAATAACCAAGCAGCAGGGCGATTACGATGATCGTTTGCCACACCCTCGCTGTCATCGCCCGGCTTGACCGGGCGATCCAGTATTCCAGATCCGCCGGGCAGATACGGAGAAGCCGCGGCGTACTGGATTCCCCGCCTGCCGCCTGCACTAAAGCTTCGGCGCGCCCAAGACCGAAACCTAGGCGAAGCCTTGGCGTAGCCGGGTCGCGGGGAATGACGGCGGTGGGTGGGGTGAAGCCCATGCGTAACAGCGCGCCTACTTCGACGGCGCGGGCGCGGTGTTGAAATCGACCTTCGGCGCGGTCGAGATTTCCTTCTCGTTCTCGACCGTGAAGTTCGGCTTTTCCTTGTAGCCGAACATCATCGCCGTGAGGTTGCTCGGGAATGAGCGAATGGTGACGTTATAGTCCTGCACCGACTTGATGTAGCGGTTGCGCGCGACCGTGATGCGGTTTTCGGTGCCCTCGAGCTGCGACATCAGATCCTTGAACAGCGCATCCGACTTCAGCTGCGGATAGTTTTCCGTGACCACGAGGAGGCGCGACAGCGCGCTGGACAACTCACCCTGGGCGGCCTGGAATTTCTGCAAGGCGGCGGGATCGTTCAGCACCTCGGGCGTCGCCTGGATGCTGCCGACCTTGGCGCGGGCATTGGTGACGCCTAGCAGCACGTCCTTCTCCTGCTGCGCAAACCCCTTCACCGAGTTCACCAGGTTGGGCACGAGATCGGCGCGGCGCTGATACTGGTTCACCACCTCGGACCAGTTGGCCTTGATCTGCTCATCCTGGCTCTGGATCGCGTTGTAGCCGCAATTGGTGAGGCTGAGCGAGGCCAGCGCCGCCAGCACGGTCAGGATCTTGCGCATCAAATTTCTCCCGGTGGAATCGGCCCGCAAACTACCAGATCGAGCGCATACAACGCCAGATGTCCCGCGCGGACGCGCGCGACACGTAGCCGGCTGACGCAAGCCCCTTGCCTATCATCACGCGACATAGTCAACTCACGACAAACAAGACGAAAAACAGCAGGGGAGCGCGCCATGTCCTCGTTCGAGACCATCCTCGTGGAGCGGCCGGAGCCGGCGATCGCCCGGGTCGTGATGAACCGCCCCGATGCGCGCAACGCGCAGAATCTGCAAATGACCTACGATCTCAACGCCGCCTTCGACGAAGCGGTTCAGGACGATACGGTCAAGGTCATCATTCTCGCCGGCAACGGGCCGCACTTCTCCTCCGGTCATGACCTGCGCCCCGGGACTAAGAATGCCGCGGGCACAGATTTTCCGCCGATAGGACATTGGGGTGGCTTTGCCGAGGCGAACGCCCACGGCCGCTTTGCGCGCGAGCAGGAAATATATCTCCAGATCACGCGGCGCTGGCGCAATCTGGCGAAGCCGACCATCGCGGAAGTGCACGGCAAATGCATTGCGGGCGGCCTGATGCTGGCCTGGGCCTGCGACCTCATCGTCGCCAGCGATGATGCGCAGTTTTGCGACCCCGTCGTCACCATGGGCGTTTGCGGCGTCGAATGGTTCGTGCATCCCTGGGAGCTCGGCCCGCGCAAGGCCAAGGAATTCCTGTTCACGGCCGACAGCTGGAGCGCCGAGGAGGCGCATCAGCTCGGCATGGTCAACCAGGTCGTGCCGCGCGCGGAATTGCCCGCACGCGTGCTGGAACTGGCGCGGCGGATCGCGTCAAAGCCGTCCTTTGCGCTGAAGCTGACCAAGGAAGCGGTGAACCGTTCCGTCGACGTGATGGGGCAGCCCGCCGCAATCGATCAGGCCTTTGCCCTGCATCAGCTCTGTCACGCCCATAATCTTCAGGAGTTCGGCATGGTGGTCGATCCATCCGGATTGCATCCCTCGGTGCGCAAGCCGGCCGCCGCGGAATAAGCGCCATGGATCTCAATCTCAGTGACGAGCAAAAGCTGCTGCGCGAGAGCGCGGAGCGCTTCGTGGCCGAGAGCTACGATGCCGACCACCGCCGCAAGATGACGAATGATCCGCTCGGCTTCAGCCCTCATGTGTGGAAACAGTTCGCCGAGCTCGGCTGGCTGGCGCTGCCGATCCCGGAAGAGTTTGGCGGGCTCAGTGGCGGTCCGATCGAGGTCGGCATCTTGATGGAAGCCTTTGGCCGCGGGCTGGTGTGCGAGCCCTATGTCGCGACGGTCGTGCTTGGCGCCGCGCTGATCGAGCGATGCGGCAGCACGGCGCAGAAGCAGGCGAGCCTGCCCAAGATCGCGGACGGCTCAATGAAGCTCGCCTTCGCGCATTCCGAGCGGGCCGCGCGGTTCGATCTCGCCAAGGTCGCGACATCAGCGACCAAGTCAGGCAACGGCTGGCGCCTGACCGGCAGCAAGATCGCCGTGCTCGACGGCCACGCCGCCGACGAGATCATCGTCTCCGCGCATCTGCACGATCATCACGGACCCTCGGGACGAATCGGCCTGTTCCTGGTGCCGGCAACCGCCTCCGGCCTCGCAATCTCCGACTATCCGCGCCTCGGCGGCGGGCGCGCCTGCAACATCGAGCTGTCCGACCTGCATCTGTCGGAGGATGCACTGCTCGGTGACGGCAACGACGCGCTGCCGGCGATCGAATGGGCCGTCGATCGCGCGATGGCTGCGCTTGGTGCGGAGGCCGTCGGCATCATGCAGACGCTGCTCGACGCCACGCTCGAGTACACCAAGATCCGCAAGCAATTCGGCCGGCCGCTGTCCGCCAACCAGGTGATCCGCCATCGCCTCGCCGATATGGCGATCCAGCTCGACGAGGCACGCTCGATGGCGCTGCGCGCCGCGCTGAAGGCGGATAGCGCGCCGGTTGAGCGGGCTCGCGCAGCTTCGGCCGCCAAGGCGAAGATCGGTAAATGCGCCCGCTTCGTCGGCGAGCAGTCGATCCAGCTTCATGGCGGCATGGGCGTCACCGAGGAGCTCGAGGTCGGCGCCTATTTCAAGCGGCTCGTCGCCTTCGACACGCTGTTCGGCGGCACCGCGCACCACTACAGCCGCCACGCCGAGCTTGGCCGCAGCACCGCTTCGGCCTGAGAGGAGCGCATCTTGGACCTGTCGTTCAATGCCGAAGAGCGCGCCTTCCAGAGCGAGGTGCGCAGCTTCATTGCGAAGAATCTCACCGACGAGATGAAGCGCGCGACCGCTCTGACGCCGTCGGTGTTCTCCGATCCTGATATCGGCATGGCCTGGCAGCGCGCGCTGCACGGCCGCGGCTGGGGCGCACCGGGCTGGCCGGTCGAATATGGCGGTCCCGATTGGACCCCGGCGCAGCGCTGGATCTTCGAGAGCGAATGCGCGCGGGCCGGCGTGCCGAATGTGAATGTGATGGGCGTGAAGATGGTCGGCCCCGTCATCATCGGCTTCGGCAGCCCTGAGCAGAAGAATTTCTACCTGCCGCGGATTCTCTCCGGAGAGGATTATTGGTGCCAGGGCTATTCCGAACCGGGCTCCGGCTCGGACCTGTCGTCGCTGAAGACGCGCGCGGTGCGCGACGGCGACGACTACATCATCAACGGCACCAAGATCTGGACCACGCATGCCCACCACGCCAACCGCATGTTCGCGCTGGTGCGCACCAGCGACGGCCCGCGACAGCAGGACGGCATCAGCTTCATCCTGATCGACATGAAGACGCCCGGGATCACCACGCGCCCGATCCTCACCATCGGCGGCGACCACGAGGTCAACCAGGTGTTCTTCGACGACGTGCGCGTGCCCGTGGCCAACCGGGTCGGCGACGAAGGCAAGGGCTGGACCTATGGCAAATACCTGCTCGAATTCGAGCGCGGCTCGGGCATTGCATCAGCCAAGCTGCGCGAGGGGCTGCGCGCGATCACCGAGCTCGCGGAGTCCGATCTGACGGGGCGTGCCATCGACAGCCCCGATATCGCGACGCGCATCTCCGAGGTCGAGATCGACATCGACGCGCTTGAAATGACCGAACTGCGCGTGCTCTCCGCGCTGCAGACCGGACAGAATCCCGGAGCGGTCTCGTCAATCCTGAAGCTGCGCAACAGCGAGATCCGGCAGGCCGTGACGCGGTTAGGGGTCGACGTGATCGGCCATGACGCGCTCGCCGTCGAGCCGATGCGCCCGCTCTACAAGCTCAATCACGAGCCCGCGCTGCCCGAGGAGATGTTGACGGTGGTGCCGGAATATCTCAACGGCCGCGCTTATACGATCTTCGGCGGCACCTCGGAGATCCAGCGCGATATTATCGCGAAGATGATGCTGGGGATTTAGGGGAACACGCTCGCCACATTCCCGGTGTCGTCCCGGCGAAGGCCGGGACCCATACGCCGCAGAAGGAATGTGGCGCGAGCTAGTCATGGCTAATCTTCGCCAAACTGGATTCGGTGGTTATGGGTCCCGGCCCCCAGTGCGCAATTGCGCACTAGGCCGGGACGACACCGAGTTTATGGCGGCAGCCGGATGCGACTAGCTCGTCTTCGCGTCCCTGATCGCCTTCCAGATCTTCTGCGGCGTCAGTGGCGTGTTGAGCTGGGTGATGCCGAGTTCGGCGAGTGCGTCCATCACGCCGTTGGTCACGCAAGGCGGGCCGCCGATGGCGCCGGATTCGCCGCAGCCCTTGGCGCCGAGCGGATTGGTGCGGCAGGGCGCGGAATCATCCAGCGTTACCACGATCGGCGGCACGTCGTCGGCGCGCGGGATGCAATAGTCCTGGTAGCTGGCGGTGAGGAGCTGGCCGTCGGCATCGTAGGAGACGCCTTCATACAACGCCTGGCCGATGCCTTGCGCGACGCCGCCATGGATCTGCCCTGTCACCAGCATCGGGTTCACGGCAACGCCGACATCGTCGACGGTGGTGTAGCGCACGACCTTGGACACGCCAGTCTCAGGGTCGATCTCGACCTCGCAGATATGAGTGCCGTTCGGCCAGCTCGGCCCGTCAACCTCACCTTCGGAATCGACACTGAGCCTGGCGCCGGTCTCCTTCTCCGCGAGATCGAACAGGCTGATGCGGCGGTCGGTGCCGACCACGGTGAGCATGCCGCCCTGATATTCGATGTCCTCGATCGAAGTCTCCAGCACGTTGGCCGCCTTCTCGCGCGCCTTCTGGATCAGATCGTTGGAGGAGACCGCAACGGCAGTGCCCCCGACGAACAGCGAACGCGAGCCGACGCTGCCAAAACCCATCGCGAGATCCGTGTCACCCTGCACGACGTCGATCTTGTCCATGGCGATCCCGAGCGTGTCGGAGATCATCTGGGTGTAGGTGGTCTGCAGCCCCTGCCCCATCGCCATGGTGCCGGAATGCAGGACGACGCGGCCCTGCGCGGTCGCGTGCAGGCTGACCTTCTCGGTATGGGCGCGGCCGCCGGTCCATTCGATGTACGACGTGAGGCCACGACCATAAAGCAGGCCCTTCTTCTTCGCGGCCTTCTTGCGCGCGACAAAGCCGTCCCAGTCTGCAAGCTTCGCGGCCCGATCGAGCATGTGCGCGAAGGCACCGGAATCGTAAACCTGCCCGACTGCATTGGTGTAGGGCAGTTGACCGGGCTTGATGTAGTTTGCCTTCCGGATTGCGCGCGGATCCATGCCGATTTTTCGCGCGGCAGCGTCAAACAGGCGCTCGACGATGAAGACCGCTTCGGGGCGACCAGCACCACGATAGGCTCCGACCGGCGCAGTGTGGGTCATCACCGACTTGACCTCGAAATGCACCAGCGGCAGGTCATAGACGCCGGTCTGCACGAACGGTCCAAGCACCAGCGGAATGATGTTCGCAGCGCCCGACGAGTACGCGCCGGTGCAACCGATCGACTTGACGCGATAGGCCAGCACCTTGCCTTTCTCGTCCAGCGCGAAGGACGCGGTCGAAGTGAGATCGCGGCCATGCGTGCCGCCGACGAATTCGTCGGTGCGGTCGCAGCGCCAGCGGATCTTCTTGTTCAGCTTGGTCGCGACATAGGCGACGATGCCGTCTTCCGGATAGAGGTTGGTCTTCTGGCCAAAGCCGCCGCCGATATCGCCGACGAGCACGCGCACGCTGTCCTTGGGACGCTTCAGCACGGCTTCGGCGAGCACGTCGCGGGTCGAGGCCGGGGTCTGCGACTGCACATGCAGCAGGAGACGGCCGGTCTTCTTGTCGATCTCGGCAATGGTCGAGCGCGGCTCCATGGCGGAGGGCACCAGACGCTGGCTGACGAGATCGAGCTCGACGGTGTGCGCGGCCTTGGCGAAGGCCTCGTCCACCTTGGCGGCGTCGCCATAGCTCATCGCCCCGACAATGTTGTCGGGCGCTTCAGGCCACACCACCGGCGCACCGGGCTTGACGGCCTCGACGGGATCGACCACGGCGGGCTGCACGTCGTATTCGACCACAATCGCCTCGGCCGCGCTCTGGGCCTCCGCACGCGACGACGCCACCACTGCCACCACCGCCTCGCCGGTGTAACGCACCACGTCATGAGCGAGCAGTCGCCGCGGCGGCACCGTCATCGGCTTGCCGTCGGGGCGCTTGAAGATGCTGAGCGTCGGAATGGTGCCGACGTCATCCTTGATCAGATCGGCGCCGGTGTAGATCGCGGTGACGCCAGGCATCGACGCGGCAGCGCCGGTGTCGATCGAGATGATCTTCGCATGCGCATGTGGCGAGCGCAGCAGGTGCAACCACAGCGCGCCATCTTCCGGCTTGTCGTCGATGAATTGCCCCTTCCCGGTGAGCAGCCGCTGGTCTTCCAAACGCTTGACGGGCTGGCCCGCTCCGAAACGCAAATTGCCGGGAAGAATGTTCATTCCGTGGGGTCCTCAGGGTCTCTTGAAACGCGGGCAGCCTTTTAGCGGATCGAGCCATGCGAGACCAGCCGCGGTTTTGGGCGGAATATCCGCGATTTCATCATGCCGTCCCGTCAAGCTGTGATTCCGTAGGGTGGGCAAAGGCGCGCTTGCGCCGTGCCCACGATCTTTTTGGACAGTGACAAAAGTCGTGGGCACGCTCCGCTTTGCCCACCCTACGGCATGTGCACCCACGGATTCGTCATGCCCGGGCTTGTCCCGGGCATCCACGTTCTTTCGCGCGGCGAGGCGTGGATGGCCGGGACAAGCCCGGCCATGACGACTTCGGATAGGCCTAGGCCAACTCTTTGAGCGCCGCTTCCACCACCCTGCGCGCATCGGCCGTGAGCGGCGCCTGCGGCGGAATGGGATCGCCGACGTCGTAGCCCTGGATCGCAAGGCCAGCCTTGATGCAGGCGGCAAGGTTGAAGCGCGCGAACGCCTCGTTGATCCGCCACAGCCGGCGCTGCAGTGCCATGGCCTCGTCCCAGCGGCCCGCCCGGCAAAGGTCGTAGAGCGCAACGCTCTGGCGCGGGATGATGCAGGCCGGCCCCGCCATCCAGCCGAGGCCGCCGATGAGCATCACTGCAGCCGGGATATGGGCGGAGGCCGAGAACACGCGCAAGGAATCGCCGCAGCGGTTGATGATCGAGAGCAGCCGCCCGGTGTTGGTCGAGGCGTCCTTGATGTAGCCGATACGCGGATGCTCGGCGAGGCGTGCGATGACATCGAGCGTGAGGTCGGAGCGCTGGAATTGCGGATTGGTGTAGATGACGACGGGAATGTCCACGGCATCGGCGATGCTGCGGAAATAGGATTCGACCTGGGCGTCAAGAAGCGGGAAATACGCTTCGAGGATTGCCAGGATGCCGTCGGCACCAAGCTTTTGATAGGCCTGCGCCTGCGCCACCGCATCGGCCGTCGAGGTTGAGGCGACGCCCGCCACCACTGGCACGCGGCGCTGCGCAGCCTCGATCGTGGTCTGCACAACCGCCATCCGCTGCGCGGCATTGAGATAGGCGAACTCGCCGGTGGAGCCGAGCGGCGTCAGCCCATGCACACCGGCGCCGATCAGATCGTCGCAGAGCCTTGCGAGCACATCGGTCCGCACCGTGCCATCAGCACTGACGGGCGAGACGAGGTAGGGGAAGACGCCGCGAAATTCGGTCATGTCGGGAATAAGTCCGGGGGAAGCTGAGTCCAGTCTGGCAGGCGCACGATACGTCGCGTGCTACCATGGGGTCCTATTGCCAGCAAGCACGCGGGGCGGCTCACACCTTCAGCAATCGCACCCGCGTGCCCCAGGGATCGACGGCCTCGACGCCGTCAGGCAGTTGCACGACGCGCGCGCCGCCCTTGCGCAGGCGCTCTTCCTGCGCGGCGAGGATGTCCTGCTTTTCCGTCACCAGCGAGAACCAGGCGAGTCCGGTCATCGCGTCGTCGCGCTGGCCGGCACCCTCACTCTGCCAGACGTTCATGCCGAGATGGTGATGATAGCGCCCCGACGACAGGAACGCGGCGCCGCCCCGACTGCGGGTCGGGTCGAGGCCGACAGCGCCATGGTAAAAACTCTGCGCCTGCGCGAGATCGCCGACGCGCAAATGCATGTGGCCGAGGCGCAGGCCATCCGGCGCCCTGGCATAGTCGCTGACGCGCGTGTTGGTCAGCGACAGCAGGTCGGGAATGTTGAGCTCGTCGGTCGCCATCTTCACGCTGCCCTCGCTCCACTGCCATTGCGAGGGATCGCGGTCGGCATAGACCTCGATGCCGTTGCCTTCGGGGTCGTCGAGGTAGACGGACTCGCTGACGAGATGATCGGCAAAGCCCGACAGCGGCACCCGATGCGAGGCGGCATGGACCAGCCAGCGCGCGAGGTCTTTTCGCGTCGGCATCAGGAAGGCGGTGTGGTAGAGGCCGGCGGCGTTGTGCGGCTCGATCGCGGCGTGGGGACGAGCTTCCAGCACCAGCAGCGTGATACCTGATGTGCCGAGCTTCGCGGCGCTGCCTGAGCGCTCCATCACGGTAAGCCCGATCACGTCGCGGTAGTAATCGGCCACCTTATCGAGATTTTTCACCCGCAGCGTCACCATGCCGATCCGCATCGGCGTGCGACTGGCGTAGGTTGGCCCACCGCCTTGCGGATTGCCCTCGGCGCGCGCCGCGCCGGCCGCAGCCATCGCGAGCGAGCTGGCGCCGGCCAGTTGAAGCAGGGTGCGGCGGGTGAGGTCGATGGTCATCGGTCGGGGCTCGCTGAAAATGGTTTGGGGCCGTCAGGCGCAATTGGGAGATTGCTACACGTTGCCGTGAGGGGTTCCCAATCACATGTTGGTCGGCTACGGCCCTGAAGGACTGGCCACCCGGCCAGTTTCGCAATCGCCCGCGAGGTACCAGATTGAGGACAGCTTAGGGAGCCCTTCATGACCGACCTCACCCCCCTCACCTCGCTGTCATCGGCGCTGGCGGATGTCGTGGCGCGGATCGCGCCGTCCGTTGTCTCAGTCCATTCGCATCGCTCCGGCTCGACCGGCTTCGTCTGGAAGCCCGGCCTGATCGTCACCGCCGACGAGGCGCTGGCCGACGAGGGCGATGTCCAGATCGTGCTCGCCGATGGCGGCACGGTTGCCGCCACGATCGTCGGCCGCGACCACACGACCGATATCGCGCTGCTACGCGCCGAAACCAATATTGCCCCGGTCAAGCTGGCCGCGACTGTGCCCGCTCTCGGTGCGCTCTCCGTCGTGGTCGCCACCAACAGGGATGCGCCGAGTGCGGCGCTGGGGATGGTATCCGTCTCAGGCCAGGGCTGGCGCTCCTTGCGCGGCGGCGAGATCGATGCGCGGATCGAGCTCGATGTTCGCCTCCGTTCGAGCCAGGAGGGCGGCCTTGCCCTCGATGCTTCCGGCCAGGCCTTTGGCATGGCCGTGCTCGGACCGCGGCGCGTGCTGGTGATTCCGACGGCGACGATCGAGCGGGTCGCAGCCCAGCTGGAGACGCGCGGCCGCATTGCGCGGGGATATCTCGGGCTCGGACTGCAGCCGCTGCGGCTCGATGACGGCATCGGCGCGATGGTGATGAATGTCGACAAGGCCGGTCCAGCGGCCAGCGCCGGCATCCGCCAGGGCGACGTGATCGTGGCGGTCAACGACCAGAAGCTATCAGGCGTGCGCGCATTGTTGCGGACGCTGGGACCCGCCAGCGTCGGCCGGGTGGTCGATGTTGCGGTCCGCCGTGGCGGCGAACCTGCGAGCTTCAGGGTCACGATCGGCGAGAGGCCCGAGGCGTGAGCGCGGACATCTCGCCTGATATCGTGCTGTCGCTCGAGATCGACGATCCAGCGCTCGCCGACCGCCTCGCGACACTGCTTGGCAGTGTCGCGGGGCTTCGCCTTGCCGCGCCCGGCGAGGCCGCCAATGCGACGATCGTCGCCCGCGATCCGCGTGTCATGCCCGAGGATATCGCGCTGACGCAGCGCGAGCTCGACGTGCTGGCGCTGATGGCCGAAGGCGCCTCCAACAAGATGATCGCGCGCCAGCTCAACATCTCCGTGCATACCGTGAAATTCCACGTCGGCTCGCTGCTCGACAAGCTGGATGCGACCGGCCGCACCGATGCGGTGGCACACGCGGCGCGCCGCGGCGTGATCGAGCTCTGAGCAGCGCGCCTCAGGGGACAATTGCAGCCTCCGCGAGCGCCCGCATGCGGTCAGTATCGACAACGCGGCCATGGCTGATGACGACACGCGGCGGCGCATGAAAGCGCAATGCCTCGGTGACGTCGCCCTGGTCGAGGATGACGAGATTGGCTGCGCAGCCGAGGCCGAGGCCGTAGCGCTCGAGGCCGAGCGCCGCGGCGGCGCGCGTGGTGATCATGTCGTAGAGCGTCTCGAGCTCGCTCTTCTTCGTCATCCACAGCAGGTGCGAGGCCAGGAACGCCACCTCCAGCATGTTGTTGCGGCCGAGCGGATAATAGGCGTCGGAAATATCGTCCTGGCCGAGACAGACATTGATCCCGGCGCCCAGCAGCTCCTTGACCCGCGCGTGCAGCGGGCCGGTGTGGGGGTCGCTGACGACGCTGATACGGGCCTTCCCGAGCAGGACCATCAGCTCGCGAAGATAGTTCTCGGGATAGAGCGCCATGGCGCGGCAATGATGAGCGAGCGCCCGGCCCTCCATGCCGCGCGCGATCACCGCGCGCGCCATCATGTCGAGCGTGCGCATATTGGCGTCGCCGACGTCGTCGAGCAGCATCGAGATATCGGCGCCGTGCTCGGCGGCAAGGTCGAAGCAGAAATCGATGTGGCGGCGCATGTCCTGCTCGTTGGCCTCGATCCAGGGGATGCCGCCGACGATATCGGCCCCTGATGCCATCGCCTCGCGCATCAGGCCGTCGGCCCCTCGCTCGCGCAACAGGCCATCCTGCGGGAACGCGACCACCTGGATCTCGACGACGCCGCGAAACTCCTCGCGGATGGCGAGCAGCGCCTTGACGCCCTCGAGCCTCGCCTTGGTGTCGACATCGGCGAAGGCACGGATATGGAGATTGCCGTGGAGCGCCGCAAGCGCCACCGCGCGCCGCGCGTTCGGAATGATCCAGGAGGCGTCGTACTTGCTCTTGACCACCGCCGCGAGTTCGATCGCCTTCCCTGTCTCGCTCATGTCGACGCCCTGATAGGCCTCCAGCGCCGCCTCCGACATCATCGGCAGGGTCCAGACCTTGCAAAGATGCAGATGCGGATTGACGAACGCCGGCGTCACCAGGCCGCCTCCGGCATCGATGACGGATTGCGCGGCGTGATCGAGCCGGTCGCTGATCGCCGTGATCACGCCGTCGGTCATCGCGATGTCGACGAGCTCGCGGCTGCGCATGCGCGCGTTGGTGATGACGAGATCAGGCAGGCTTGGCATGGCAGGACTCTCACGCGATACATTTGCGATCATGCAAGTTGGGTGCCGGGCCGGTGCGGCGGAAAATCGAGGCGGACCTTCAAGCCCGGACCATTGTCATGCAACATGATCTCGGCGCCATGGAGGCGGGCCACGGCCGCGACCAGGCTCAGCCCCAGACCGTTGCCCGGGGTGTAGCGGCTCTGCTCGAGCCGATAGAAGCGCTTGAATACGTGGTCGCGCTGGTCGGCCGGAATGCCCTCGCCGTCGTCGGCAATGGTAATCGAGGCGCCGCTCTCGGTGCCTTGGCAGATCACCGTCACCTTTCCACCTGGGCGGCCATGCTTGATGGCGTTGTCGACCAGATTGGCGATGGCGTCGAACAGCAGGTCGCGGTCGCCTGTGACGGCGACCTCGCGCTCGCCAGTGAGGCTCAGGCGCGTTGCGACCTGCTCGGCAGCGGCGTCGTAGAGTTCAACCACCTCGCCGGCGATCTCGGCCAGATTGAGCGGGCGAAACGCGCTGCGGCGGGCGCGCGTCTCGATCTCGGAGATCCGGGTGATCGAGGCGAACATCCCGAGCACGGCATCGAGGTCGGCGATGGTGTCGCCGATCAGGGCGGCATCGGCCGCATCGTTGCGCGGAGCATGATAGGCCTTTTCCAGCCGGCCCCGCATCCGCGTCAGCGGCGTGCGCAGATCGTGGGCGACATTGTCGCTGACCTGCTTGACCTCGCCCATCAGCGTCTCGATGCGATCGAGCATCTGGTTGAGGTTTTCGGCGACGCGGTCCCATTCGTCATGGCTGCCGCGCAAGGGAATGCGCCGGTCGAGGCCCGAGAGCATGATGGCGCGGCTGGTGGCATTGATCTCCTCGATACGTCCGACCGTGCGCCGCGTCACCAGCACGGCCGCGACGCCCGACAGCACGACCAGCAGCACGGCGACGGCGATCGTCGCCAGCTCGAGCATCGCGACGAAGCCGGAGTGGTCGCCGGCATCGCCGACGCGGCTGCGCACATAAGCGAGCGTGCCGACATAGACGTAAGCCATGATCGCCGCGACGATCAGGCCGAAGATCGCAATCGCGATCAGTGCCAGGCGGAAGGTCGAGGACCGGAGCGTGTTAGCCAGGAGCACGGAGGCAATATCCGATGCCGCGGATGGTGTGAATCAATGGATAGGCCTGGGCATCGTCGACCTTGCGGCGGACGCGTCCGACATAGACGTCGATGATGTTGGTGGAGGGATCGAAATGCAGGTCCCAGACGTGCTGCAGCAGCATCGCGCGGGAGACGACGCGGCCTTCATTGCGGACGAGATATTCGAGCAATTGGAATTCGCGCGGCAACAGCGGGATCTTGCGGCCGCGCCGGCTGGCATTGCGCGCGATCAAATCGACGGCGAGGTCGCCGACGCGCAGGATCGTTTCCTTGGCGATGGTCTCGCTGCGGCGGCCGAGGGCCTCGAGGCGCGCGAGCAGCTCGACGAAGGAAAACGGCTTGACGAGGTAATCGTCGCCGCCGGCACGCAAGCCGCGCACGCGCTCGTCGACCTCGCCGAGTGCGGAGATGATCAGGAACGGCGAGGCAACGCCGTCGTCGCGCATCTGCCGCATCACGGTGATGCCATCGATGTCGGGCAGCATGCGGTCGATGGTGATGACGGCATAGTCGCGTGCGGCGCCGTGGCTGAGGGCTTCGCGCCCTGTGGCAGCGAGATCGACCTCATAGCCTGATGTCGTCAGTTCCTCGACGAGCTGGCCTGCGGTTTCCGGATCGTCCTCGACGACAAGGATGCGGCGATGGCCTCCGGTCATGACAAACTCCGCGCGACGATCGCCACCAGATTATCCCGTTCCGGGGCTGAGCGGAACCACCCGGTGGCGATCGCGACAATGGTGCGGACCGGCGATGCTAGTACCAACTGTCCCCGCACACATTGACCCATTGCCAGCCATAGGGCGTCCAGCTCCTGCGCCAACAGCCGTCGTCGTAATAGTTGGCGTAGTAGAAGGGCGCGCCGAACACGGCAAACCGGTGGAAGCGATGATGCCGGAAGAAGAAGGCGTGACGGCCGATGAAGGGCCTGCCGTGCCAGCCGCCGCCGACGAAGCGCGGCCCGATCGCCGCATGGGCGAAACGCACGCCACCGAAGCCAGGTCCGCCGACATGCGCGAAGCGAGCTCCGCCGAAGCCCGGCCCACCGACATGGGCGAAGTGTGCACCGCCCATGCCGCCGACATGCATGCCGCCGAAGCCGCCGGCGCGCATGCCGCCGCCACCGAAGTGACCACCACCGCCGAAGCCGCCGTGACCGCCGCCTCCGCCGCCTCCGCCGCCACCTCGGGCCAGCACCGGTGAGCCCAGCGCCATCGCTGCAGCGATCGCTCCCGCAGCGAGGCCCTTGAGAAGCCTGTTGTCCATCGAAGCATCCTCCGTGCTGCGCGGCGATATCGCTGCCGCACCGGAGGGATCAGAGAGGAACGGACGGGCAGCTTCAACTTACAAGCGCGCCAGATTCTGACGCGGATGTTAGGATGCATGCTCTCCCCGCCGAAGAGCGGGGAGAAGTTAAGATGTCACGCCCGCTTGCCGTTGTTCTTCTCCGCGGCCCGGCGCATCGCCTCGGCGAGCGCACCCCCGCCGCTGGAGGATTCCTGCTTGCGGGGGGCCGACGACATCACGCGGTTGGTGTTGCGCGTGTTGTCGCGCTGCATGCCGGGAGCGTCCTTCTTAGGCCCAACCTCGTCGTCGAGGCGCAGCGTCAGCGAGATGCGTTTGCGGGCGACCTCGAAGTCCAGCACCTTGACCTTGACGATGTCGCCGGGCTTCACCACCTCGCGCGGATCCTTGATGAAGGTCTTGGACATCGCCGAGATGTGTACCAGGCCGTCCTGGTGCACGCCGATATCGACGAAGGCACCGAAGGCGGCGACGTTGGTCACGGTACCCTCCAGGATCATGCCCTTCTGAAGGTCCTTGATCTCCTCGACGCCCTCCTTGAACACCGCGGCCTTGAATGCCGGACGCGGATCGCGGCCGGGCTTTTCCAGTTCCTTCAAGATGTCGGTGACGGTCGGCAGACCAAAGGTCTCGTCGACGAAATCCTTCGGCTTCAAGGTGCGCACGATTTCGCTCGAGCCGATCAGCGCCTTGATGTCGCTCTTGGTCGCCGCGAGGATGCGGCGCACCACCGGATAGGCTTCCGGATGCACGCCGGAAGCATCGAGCGGGTCCTCGCCACCGAGGATGCGCAAAAAGCCCGCGCACTGCTCGAACGCCTTTGGACCGAGGCGCGGCACATCCTTCAGCGCCTTGCGCGACTTGAACGGGCCGTTGGCGTCGCGATGCGCCACGATGCTCTGGGCGAGGCCCGAGCCGACGCCCGACACGCGCGCGAGCAGCGGCGCAGAGGCGGTGTTGACGTCGACGCCAACCGCGTTCACGCAGTCTTCGACCACGGCATCGAGTGATTTGGCGAGCTTGGCCTGGCCGAGATCGTGCTGATACTGGCCGACGCCGATCGCCTTGGGCTCGATCTTGACGAGCTCGGCGAGCGGATCCTGCAAGCGGCGGGCGATCGAGACCGCGCCGCGGAGCGTGACGTCGAGGCCCGGCAATTCCTCCGATGCGAAGGCCGAGGCGGAATAGACCGACGCGCCCGCTTCCGACACCACGATCTTGCTCATCTTCAGCTCGGGGAGACCTTTGACCAGCTCGGTCGCGAGCTTGTCGGTCTCGCGCGAGGCGGTGCCGTTGCCGATCGCGATCAGCTCGACGCGATGCTTGATCGCGAGCCGGCCGAGCGTTGCCAGCGACTCGTTCCACTGCCGCTGCGGCTCGTGCGGATAGATCGCGGTGGTGTCGACCACCTTGCCGGTGGCATCGACGACAGCAACCTTGACGCCGGTGCGGTAGCCGGGATCGAGCCCCATGGTGACACGGGTGCCGGCGGGCGCGGCCAGCAGCAGGTCGCGCAGGTTCGAGGCGAACACGCGCACGGCCTCGGTCTCGGCCGCGTTCCACAGCCGCATGCGCAAATCGATGTTGAGATGCACCTGGATCTTGGTGCGCCAGGCCCAGCGCACGGTGTCGATCAGCCAGCGGTCGCCGGGACGCTTGAGGTCGGCGATGCCGAACCGCTTCATGATCTTCAGCTCGTAGGCGCCTGGCACGCCGGCGGGCGGCGCTTCCTCGGCCTGGATCTGGAGATCGAGGATCTCTTCCTTCTCGCCGCGGAACATCGCCAAAATTCTATGCGAGGGAAGTTTCGTCAGCGGCTCGGAGAAGTCGAAATAGTCGGCGAATTTTTCGCCCTCGGTCTTCTTGCCGTCGCGCACCTTGGAGGCCATGCGCGCATTGCTCCACACGTCTTCGCGCAAGGCCCCGATCAGATCGGCGTCCTCGTCGAAGCGTTCGACCAGAATGGCGCGGGCGCCGTCGAGCGCGGCGGCGGCATCGGCAACGCCCTTCTCGGCGTTGATGAAGCTTTCTGCGACGATCTTGGGATCGTTGCCGGGCTCGGCGAGGAGCTGGTTGGCGAGCGGCTCGAGGCCGGCTTCCTTGGCGATCTCCGCCTTGGTGCGGCGCTTCGGCTTGAACGGCAGATAGATGTCTTCGAGGCGCGCCTTGCTGTCCGCGGCCATGATCGAGGCTTCCAGCGCGGCATCGAGCTTGCCCTGCTCGCGGACCGATTCGAGGATGGCCTTGCGGCGGTCCTCGAGCTCGCGCAGGTAAACCAGGCGCTCCTCCAGGGTGCGCAATTGCGCGTCGTCGAGCGCACCGGTCGCTTCCTTGCGGTAGCGCGCGATGAAGGGAACCGTGGCGCCGCCGTCGAGCAGCGTCACTGCCGCCTCGACCTGCTCCGCCCGTACCCCAAGCTCCTGCGCAATTTTCTGGTTGATATTGGCCACGCGAGATTTCCTCTCTATTCCCAAGCACGCGACGCAGACCGAAATCCGGCCGCGGGACGCCGCTTATGGACCAACCGAGGTTGATTCATCAAGGTGCGGGGCGCAACCGTCGACAAGGGATTTTTTTGCCAGACCGATGCGATCTCGCCACAATCGTGGGGATGGCGCGGGGGCTTTTGCTTGCTTCGCTTACATTATTTAGCTCCGTCATCCTGAGGTGTGAGCCGCGCGGCGCAACGCGCCGTGCGGAGAGCCTCGAAGGATGTACGGCCCCGCTGCCGCAGCCGGGCCGTCGCCCTTCAAGGCTTGCTCTGCGCCGCTATCGCGCCGCAGCGCGCGCACCTCAGGGTGACGGTGATAGATTGCGCCAGACACCAGATCGTAGGGCACACCCTCGCCTCCTCGCGGCGCGTTTCGCCCGAGTTTTGCTTCACGCTCGCTCCCTCTGCAATCAAAGGGCGCAGGGAAGGCCGGGTGCCGGCAGGCACCCGCGGTCTGCTGCGCGAAGATATAGCGCAAGGAGACCGCACAGCAGCATACAGGTGGTGCCGAACACACGGCCTTCCCTGCGCGATGGTCGGACGGCTTATGCCGTGCTCTCCCGGGAGCCGAATTCCTTCTGGCCTCCCTCGCCTTGCGGAAGTCACCGGCACCGCGCCGGTTGACGCTGATGCCGCATCCGCAAGACTTGACCGTAGCGACGACGGCCGGGACCACACGGTTTTGCCGTACGCGGACGACCCTGCTTCGCCAAGACGCTTCGCAGGGCTTCGGCGCCGTTCGTACAACGCGGCTTGCAAGTCGCTCACGGGGCTCGGCTCAATCCATCGCCCCGCCCTGCGACCCGCATCCGCGACGACGCTGCCCACGTCCACCGCAGCCCGATCCGCGGCTCGTGACGACGTACGACCGCCCCTTTTCGCCGGATCAGGATGGGCGAAATATACGACAAATCCGAATTTCGGTAAAGCGAAATATTTTTGAGTAGATGGCTTGATGCATTACGAAACAGGAGCCGACGGCAGCCGCTCCCACCCCGTCATTCCGGGGCGCGCCGCTTGGCGCGAGCCCGGAATCCATTCACCGTCACAGCGCGCTGCACGATGGATTCCGGGTTCGCGCTACGCGCGCCCCGGAATGACGGTCGGGGCTTGTTGTCCCTGATATCGCTGCGCTCCGTCCGGCTACGGCCTTGACATCCACCTCGGTTCTGCGGCTGGCTGGCGCGCCGGCTACCGAACTTCATAGGACACTCCATGCGCACCACATCGGTCGGCGTCTTCAAGATCGCCACCAAGGGCCCCGGCGATGTCTCCGGACTGATGCGGCTGATCCAGCAAGGCGCGATCGATCCCACCTCGATCCTGGCGATCCTCGGCAAGACCGAGGGCAATGGCGGCGTCAATGATTTCACCCGGGAATATGCCGTCGCGGCGCTGTGCAACGCGCTGGCGCCAAAACTCGCGCTGACACCTGAAGCGGTCGAGCAGCGCATCGCCTTCGTGATGTCGGGCGGGACCGAGGGCGTGCTCAGCCCGCACCTCACGGTGTTCACGCGCCAGCAGGTCGAAACGCCGCCCGCCGGCATCGCCGGCAAGCGCCTGAGCATCGGCATGGCACAGACCCGCGATTTCCTGCCCGAGGAGCTCGGCCGTTCCGCACAGATCAGCGAGACCGCGAGCGCGGTGAAGGCCGCGATGGCGGATGCCGGCATCAGCGATGCCACTGATGTTCATTTCGTCCAGATCAAATGCCCGCTGCTGACCAGCGAGCGTGTCGAGGCGGCCGCCGCGCGCGGCCACAAGACGGCGACGATCAGCGCCTACAGCTCGATGGCCTATTCGCGCGGCGCCTCGGCGCTCGGGGTTGCAGTCGCGCTCGGCGAAATCGCGTCAGATATCCGCGATGAGGACGTGCTGCGGCGCTACGACCTGTTCTCGAAGGTGGCCTCGACTTCTTCAGGGATCGAACTGATGCACAACGTCGTCATCGTGCTCGGCAATTCGGGGACGTCCGCGAGCGAATTCGAGATCGGGCACGCCGTGATGAGCGACGCCATCGATGCCGCCGCGGTGACTGAGGCGCTGGGCAGCGTCGGAATCAGGGCTGGCGCGCAGGCAAAAGCAGGCCGCGAGCTCGTCAACGTCTTCGCCAAGGCGGAGGCTTCGCCTGACGGCACCGTGCGCGGCCTCCGCCACACCATGCTCGAGGACACCGACATCAGCTCGACACGCCACGCCCGCGCGGCCGTCGGCGGCCTGATCGCCGGCCTTGCCGGGACCAGCGCGGTCTACGTCTCCGGCGGCGCCGAGCATCAGGGACCTGCCGGTGGCGGCCCGGTTGCGGTGATCGCGCGGCTCTCCTAAAGCGCGATTGACATCGCGCTTTAGCTTGTTGTTTGAGCATGATCTCAGCGCAAACGCGTTCCGCGTTTGTCGCGGGAAACCCGCTTCACACTTTTCCGGATCATGTTTTATGAGAGGCCACCCCTCCGCCCGGCGCAACCCTGCCCTTCGCGCCGGCTCAGTTGATTCAGGCGGGCCCTTGCGAAAAAGGTGACGCCGCATCTTAGGGGATTTTGACTTCATGACCTTGCCGATGAGCTGGAACGAATGGGCGCAGCACGATGGCGTTGGCCTTGCGGCCCGCGTCCGCAAGGGCGAGCTGTCGGCAAAGGAGCTGGCACGGCAGGCCGCCGCCGCCGTCGCCAAGGTCAATCCGACGCTGTCGGGCGTGGTCGAGCTGTTCGACGACGTGATCGCCGATCCCGCCAAGGATGGTGCCAATCTCGCAGGCCCCTTCGCCGGCCTGCCCTTCCTGATGAAGGATCTGGGACCGACCATGAAGGGCCGGCTGCAGGAGATGGGCTCGCTGTTGATGCGCGGCAATCGCGCCGCGGCCGACACGTTCCTGACCGGCAAATTCCGCCAGGCAGGACTCAACCTGATCGGGCGCACCACGACGCCGGAATTCGGCGTATGCTCGTCGGCCGACAATCCCGCTGTTTACGTCACGCGCAATCCCTGGAATACCGATTACACCACCTGCGGCTCGTCGGCGGGCAGCGCCGCGATGGTCGCGGCCGGCGTGGTGCCGATCGCGCACGCGACCGATGGCGGCGGCTCGATCCGCATTCCCGCCGGCGTCAACGGCAATATCGGGCTGAAGGTCTCGCGCGGCGTGTTCTCGCTGGCGCCGCACATGTCCGACCTCACCGGCCTCGTCTCGATCCAGGGCTGCCAGTCGCGCACCGTGCGCGACACCGCGGCGTTCGTCGACCATGCCCGCGGGCCCGCCCCGGGCGAGTTCATGCCGTTCTGGACCACGGCGCAGCCCTACAGCGAGATGATCAAGCGCGATCCGTCAAAACTGCGCATCGCGCTGTCTCACACCTGGGGCGACTACACGGCGACATCAGAGATCAAGGCCGAGCTGGAGAAGACCGGCCGCTTCCTCGAAGGCCTCGGTCATCATGTCGACTATGCGCTGCCCGAGCTCGATTTCCGCGCCGCCTTCGCCGCGCAGACCACCTGCTACATCTCGAACTTCTCGGTCGTGATCTCCAACATGCTCGCCGCACGCGGGCTGGAGCGCCCGCCGGAAGACCTGATCGAGCCGATGAACATCCGGATCTGGGAAGCCGGGCTTCATACCAGCTTTGCCGACCGGGCCAAGATGCAGGCCGTGTTCAACACGACCTCGCGCGGCTTTGGCAGTTTCTTCGAGCAGTGGGACGTGATCCTGACGCCGATCACGGCGTTGCCGACGCCGAAGGTCGGCACCAAGCAATATCTCACCACCTCGGATAATCCTGACGTGCTCGACTGGTTCGGCAATCTCTGGCGCTTCTTCGCCTTCACGCCGCTCGGCAATCTCTGCGGCATCCCGGCGATCTCGCTGCCGATGGCTGCCCAAGATCACGGCCTGCCGCTCGGCATCCAGGCGATCGCCAAGCAGGCCAATGACGGCCTCCTGCTGCAACTCGCCGCCCAGATCGAGCGCGCGCTGGACGGCAAGTGGAACGGCGGGAAGAAGCCGAAGGTGCATGTCGGCTGAGGCAGAGCCGATCTGTGCAGCTTCGTAGCCCGGATGGAGCGAAGCGCAATCCGGGGGCGGCTCCAAGATTCCCGGATGACGCTTCGCTCCATCCGGGCTACGCACACGTCTAAATGTCGGCCCTAGTTCTTCACCGCTGGAATCGCGTCCTCCGGCTGCTGCTGACCGAGCTTGAGCATCGCGAGCGCCTTGTCGAGCGCTTCGCGCAAGGCCAGCGCCGCGGCCGCGCTGCAGCGTAAGTGCGCGGTCTGGACCACGTCGACCCTGACGGCGGCGCCGACAGGCATCAGGAGATTTGCGGCCAGCTCGATCTGGATGGCGCCGTTGTGATGGCCAAAGCAGGACGCGCCGTCGAAATAGATGATCGGCGCGCGCTCCGAGCTCGAGGTCGAAATGGTGACGGGCCCCTCTTTGGCGGCTGGTGTTTCGGGATCGGCCATGGGGTACTCCTCGCGAGGCAGGGAACGGACGCCCACCATCGTTGCTTCGGCAGGCGCTGTCGAGGCCAAACCTGCCTGCCAGCTTCGCATGCGGGGTTTTGCGCGGGGCCTCGACTGGTCTAGAACATCACCATGTCCAACTCATCGACCTCACTTCCGTTCGAGGAACTTGCCGAGGCCATCAAGGGCCGCCGTTCCGATTACGGCCATATCAGCGGGCTCCAGCTCGACCGGTTCGCGCCTGGCGAGGCCTGGTCGAGCCTGCCCTACCGCCCTGTCTTCGTCGGCAACACCGAAACCGGCGTGCTGCATGGCGGCGTCGTCACCGCGATGCTGGACGAGAGCTGCGGCATGGCGGTGCAGCTGGCGCTCGACGGCACCAGCGCGATCGCAACGCTGGACCTGCGCATCGACTACCAGAAGCCGGCAACGCCGGGGCTCGCCATCAAGGCGCATTCGGTCTGCTACCGCACCACGCGCTCGATCGCCTTCGTGCGCGCCACGGCCTACCAGGAGACCGAGGACGATCCGGTGGCAACCGCCACCGCCTGCTTCATGATCGGCGCCAATCGCACCAACATGCTGGCGGACCGCCGCATGGACTCGCGCAGCATTCCGACGCTGGAGGCGCCTGATGATCCGGACGGCCCGTTCGCGAGCAGCCCGTTCGCGCGCGCCCTCGGCATTCGCGTCAATGATGACGGCACGCTGACCATGCCGTTCTCGCCAAAGATCGTCGGCAATCCGATCCTGCCTGCGATCCATGGCGGCATGACCGGCGCCTTCCTCGAGACGACGGCGATTCTTGGCGTGCGGCGCGAGCTCGGGATCGCGACGCTGCCGAAGCCGATCGGGCTCACCGTCAATTATTTGCGCTCCGGCCGGGCATTGGACACGATGGCCAATGTCTCGATCGTGAAACAGGGACGGCGTATCGTCGCCTTCGAGGCGCGGGCCTGGCAGGACGATCCGGCCAAGCCGATTGCGTCCGCCTTCGGTCATTTCATGCTGCGTCCGACGCCCGGCAGCGACGAGGAATAGGCGTATTTGACTTGACGGAACGGGCTTGACGTCGAACGTTGGGGCCCCACCATAGCGCGTTCCATCGAGAGGTATTCGCTTGCGGCATCCGATCGACATCATCGCCATGTTTGCCGCCATCTGGCTGCTGGCCTCGATGGTGCTCGACGCGGTGACGCCGAAGGAGCTGACGGCGGTCATGATCGCGATTGCGATCGCGCCCGCCATCGTCATCACCGCCGTGTTCTATTATCTGCGCTGCCCGCGCACGGATTTCGCGGTGATGTTCGCAGCGCTCTGGCTGATCTCCGACATCGCCATCGCCTTCATCTCGCCGAAGGAATTACCGCTCTGGCTGCTGCTGCTCGGCTTCGTGCCGGCGACGCTGATCGGCATCGTGCTGCACTGGCAGCGCTTCCAGCGCCGCCATGAGCAGCTCCCGGCGCCGTCGGTAAAGCGCGGCTGAGGGTTGTTCACCTCTCTCCAGCGGGAGAGGTGAATCAACCCCTTCGGCCCAGATCAACGCGACAGCAGGTTCGTCTTCGCAAGGTCGATCACCTCGTCGCCGCGGCCGCTCATCACGGCGCGCAGCACCCAGAGGCTAAAGCCCTTGACCTGCTCGGCCGTGATGGTCGGCGGCATCGACAGCTCCTGCTTGGCGGTGACGACATCGAGCAGCGCCGGGCCGTTATGCGCCAGCATCTCCTTCATCGCGCCGGGGAGCTCGCCGGGGTCCTCGACGCGCCTTGCAAAGATGCCCATCGCGCGCGCCATCGCCGCGAAATCAGGATTCTCCAGATCGACATTGGTGTCGACGAAGCCTGCGGCCTTCATCTCCAGCGCAACGAAGCCGAGCACGCCATTGTTGAAGACAACGATCTTTACCGGCAGCTTTTCTTGCGTCAGCGTGATCAGATCGCCCATCAGCATGGTGAAGCCGCCGTCGCCCGACAGCGAGATCACCTGGCGGCCGGGCTGGGCGGCCTGCGCGCCGATCGCCTGCGGCATGGCGTTGGCCATCGAGCCGTGCACGAAAGAGCCGATCAGCCGGCGGCGGCCGTTCATGGTGAGGTAGCGCGCCGCCCACACCGTGGGCGTGCCGACATCGGCCGTGAACACGGCGTCGTTGGAGGCCTGGTCGCTGATGACCTTTGCCAGATATTGCGGGTGGATCGGTTTGCTGCCGGGCGTACCCTTCGCAAGTGAGTCCAGGCCTTCGCGCGCCTTCTTGTAATGTGCGATGGCATCGTCGAGATGCCTGCGCTGCGTCTTGGTCTTGAGCAGCGGCAACAGCGCTTCGATGGTGAGCTTGACGTCGCCGACGACGCCGAGATCAATCTTGGCACGCCGTCCCAGATTTTCCGGACGGATGTCGATCTGCGCGATCTTGGCGTCCGTGGGAAGGAACTGCTTGTAGGGAAAGTCGGTGCCGAGCATCACCAGGGCGTCGCAGGCGTGCATGGCGGCATAGCCGGAGGAGAAGCCGATGAAGCCGGTCATGCCGACGTCGTAGGGGTTGTCGTATTCGACATGCTCCTTGCCGCCGAGGGCGTGCACGATCGGGCTCTTCAGACTTTCTGCAAGCTGCATCAGCGGCACATGCGCGCCGGCGCAGCCGCGGCCGCAGAACAGCGTGATACGCTCGGCGCCGTTGAGCAGATCGGCGAGCGCCTTCACCTCGGCAGCCTGCGGCACGACCTTCGGCGCGGCGAGCGCAAGCCCGCGGGCCGTGGAGATCGCGCGCTTCGGCGGTGAGCGAAACGCGACATCGCCGGGCATCGCGACCACGGCAACGCCGCGCAGGCCTACGGCCGCGCGGATCGCATTCTCCAGCACGAAGGGGAGCTGGCTCGGATCGGAGATCAGCTCGCAATAATGGCTGCATTCGCGAAACAGGCTTTGCGGATGGGTTTCCTGAAAGTAGCCGCCGCCGATTTCGGCCGACGGAATCTGCGCCGCGATCGCCAGCACCGGCACGCGGCTGCGATGCGCGTCGAACAGGCCGTTGATCAGATGCAGATTGCCCGGGCCGCAGGAGCCGGCGCAGACCGCAAGGCTGCCCGTCATCTCGGCCTCGCCAGCGGCCGCGAACGCCGCGACCTCCTCATGGCGGACGTGGATCCATGCGATGGTGCCGCGGCGGCGCAGCGCCTCGGTCAGACCATTCAGGCTGTCGCCGACAATGCCGTAGATGCGCTTGACGCCGGCCTGTTCGAGCGTTGCCACGAACAGATCGGCTATGTTGTTGATCGCCATGTCGGTCTCCTGATCTCGCAAGTTACGCAAGATAGGACAACGCACCAGCGTGACGGCATCACGGCTTGTTTATTGCCGCGTCAGTCTTTCGCAATCGCCCGATCGTAGGCCTCGATCGTCACCTTCGCGCGGGCGGCGACATCGGCGGCCGACATGCCGGGCTTATAGAGGCTGGAGCCGAGGCCGAAAGCGGTGACGCCGGCCTTGATGTACTCGGCAAAATTCTGATCGGAGACGCCGCCGACGGCGGCGATCATCACGCCTGCGGGAAGCACGGCGCGGATCGCGGCGATGCCGGAGGCGCCGAGCACGCTTGCCGGGAAGAACTTCAGGCCCGATGCGCCGGAGCGCGCCGCGAGCAGCGCCTCGGTCGGCGAGAACACGCCGGGCAGCGTCACCATGCCGTGCTGATGCGCGCGCGCCAGCACGTCGGTGTCGACATTCGGCGAGACCATGAGCCTGCCACCGACGTCGTTGAGGCGATCGACATCCGCAGCTGACAGCACCGTGCCGGCGCCGATCAGCATGCCCGATGGCGCGAGCTTTGCCGCAAGGCCGATGGAACGGAACGGATCGGGCGAGTTCAAGGGGATCTCGATCGCGGTCATGCCGGCTTCGATCAGCACGCCGACGACGGCCTCGGTCTCCTCCGGCTTGACGCCGCGCAGGATCGCGACCAGGGGCCGCTGCATCGGCGGAAAGGGAACGCTCATTTCAAAAATCCTTCTACTTCGTCCAGATCGCAGCAGCCGCCATCGACAGGCCGCGGCGAACTGCTTCATCGGCATCGATCGGAGTCACATTGACCGACAGTGCATCGAAAGCCTGCCGGTAAAGCGTCGCAAGGCGACCCGACGCAATCAGCGTGATGCCGGCCTTCGGCACGCTGCCGGAAAGACCCGCCGCCAGCTCCGTGCCGATCAGCGTGCCCGACAACGTCTCGCGCGCGGCGGCCGGCGTGCCGCCGAACAGCAGCTGCCGCGATCGCGCCGTGAACAGGAGATTGGCGGCGAAGGCCGGCGCCGCGAACGCGGCTTTCACGGCCGTCTTGAAGCTCGCGGTGTCCTCGGCTTCGTCGGCGCCGGCGACGGCGAGCGACAGGATGGTCTCGCGCGAGACGACGCTGAACAGCTCGCCGGTCATGAAGGTGGAGAAATGCGCGACGGTGCCGTCCTTGACCCGCACCCATTTGGAATGGGTGCCGGGCATGCAGACCAGTGTCTCGCCTGCGGCCTCGAGACCGAGTGCGCCGAGCAACTGCGTCTCCTCGCCGCGCATCACGTCGGGGGCGACTTTGTCGCGCTGTGCGATGCCGGGCAGGATTCGGATGTCACGCGCCGCGCCGGGAACGCGCGCGGCCTGCTTCAGGATCGCCGCGAGCGGCGCCGGCGTGTCGACATAGCCGGCCTCGACCCAGCCGGTCTTGGCGCCGGCCATGCCGCAGACCAGGACCGGCAGATGATCGGGCGCGCTCACGGCAGCAAGATGCGCTTGCAGCACGCCGGGGAAGCCGGCCTTGGCCGCCGCCAGCATGCCCTCGTCGCTGCGGCGCTCGGCGAGCACGCGTCCGGCGCGATCGACCAGCCAGAGCCGGAAGCTGCTGGTGCCCCAGTCCACCGCGACATAAGCGGGTTCGGTCATTTCGAAACGTATCCTCGTCTCACGGCTGAGACGCCGTCTCACGACAACGCGACGGCATCCCGGCAAATCTGTCCCGGGAATATCGGCAATTGCGGCCCTAAACCAGCGTTTTCTCGCAAGGTCGGGCATGGGGCGCGCTGGCACACCGCTTGCTGAAGCTGTTCCTGTTCACGCCAGCGAACGCGCAGCAAGACGCGTCAACATCAGATGAGGAAACCCATGGAGATCGGCTATTTCACGATGCCTTCGCATCCGCCGGAGTGCGGGTTGAAGGAAGGACATGACTGGGACCTGCAGGTCATGCGCTGGCTCGACGAGCTCGGCTATCAGGAGGCCTGGGTCGGCGAGCACCACACCGCGCCCTGGGAACCCAATCCCACGCCGGACCTCTTGATCGCGCAGGCCCTGATGCAGACCAAGCGTATGCGGATCGGACCGGGCGGCTTCCTGCTGCCCTATCACCACCCGGCCGAGCTCGCCAACCGCGTCGCCATGCTGGACCATCTCTCCGAGGGCCGGCTGAATTTCGGTGTCGCAGCTTCGGGGCTGCCGAGCGACTGGGCGATGTTCAACGTCGACGGCATGAGCGGGCAGAACCGCGACATGACGCGCGAGGCGCTGGAGATCATCCTGAAGCTATGGACCGAGCCCGCGCCGTTCACCCACAAAGGAAAATTCTGGACGGTGACCAAGCCGGACACGATGTTCGATTTCCTGAAACCGCACATCAAGCCGCTGCAGGCGCCGCATCCGCCGATCGGCGTTGCGGGGCTGTCGAAGAACTCGGACACGTTGAAGCTCGCGGGCGAGCGCGGCTTCATTCCCATGAGCCTCAACCTCAACCCGGCCTATGTCTCCAGCCATTGGGACTCGGTCGAGATTGGCGCCGCGAAAACCGGCCGCAAGCCGAACCGTCAGGACTGGCGCCTGGTGCGCGAGGTGTTCGTCGCCGACACCGATGAAGAGGCCTGGAAGCTCTCGACCGGCGACATGATGGGCCGGATGATGAGCGAGTACTTCCTGCCGTTGCTCGGCCATTTCGGCTTCAAGGACTATCTCAAGCACGCCCCTGACGTGCCCGACAGCGACGTCACGGTCGAATATTGCGCCAAGCGGAACTGGGTCGTCGGCTCGCCTTCGACCGTCGCCGAGAAGATCGAAAAGATCTACGACGAGGTCGGCGGCTTCGGCGTGCTGCTGGTGTTCGGCTTCGACTACAAGCACAAGCCGGAAGCCTGGCACCGCTCGCTCGCGCTGCTGAAGAACGAGGTGATGCCGCGCCTGACGCATCTCGGCTCCGCGAAGAAGGCAGCTTGACGCATCGCGGGTGCGGCGTGAACCTGCCGCACCCGCCTCTGTTTCGGAGATTGTCGCGTGAGCGTCGACGCAAAGGAGTTCAAGCAGGCGATGCGCCAATGCGCAGGCGCGGTTGCGCTGGTCACTGTCGGCGCCGAGCACGGCAAGCGCACCGGATTGACGGTGACGTCGGCAACCTCGCTGTCGGACGATCCGCCGTCGCTGATCGTCTGTGTCAACCGCAACGCCAGCGCGCACGCCCGCATCCGCGAGGAGGGCGCGTTCGCGATCAACTTCCTGCATGAGGATCACGCGTTGCTGGCGCTGACCTTCAGCGGCCAGAAGGGCGTCAATGGCGATGACCGCTTTGCCTTCGGCCGATGGACGCGCGGTGCTACAGGCGCGCCGGTTTTGACGGACGCTGTCGCGGCGTTCGATTGCGTGCTGGCGCAGGAGTTCGAAACGAAGACGCACTCGATCTTCGTCGGCGAGGTACGCAGCGCGACGCATTCGGCCGCGGCCGCGCCGCTGGTTTACTTGCGCAGCAGCTTCCACACGCCGCAGGAAATCCGCGAGACCGTTTCAGTCGGCGACCTCGACTCACGGCATCTGAGCTGGACGGATTTTTCGTGAGGGGCGCGCCTCTCGCCGCGAAGTACGGTATCGTAGGGTGGGCAGAGCGAAGCGTGCCCACGTCCTGCAACATTCGGCGAGAGATGGTGGGCACGGCGCAAGTGCGCCTTTGCCCACCCTACGATTCCGAGCCTGGACGGATTTTCATAAGGGCAGCGCTTCTCGCCGCGAGTACGGTATCGTAGGGTGGGCAAAGCGAAGCGTGCCCACGTCCTGCAACATTCGGCGAGAGATGGTGGGCACGGCGCAAGTGCGCCTTTGCCCACCCTACAATTCCGAGCCAGCGGACAGATTACCTGGACGGATTTTCATAAGGGCAGCGCTTCTCGACGCGAAAACAGTATCGTAGGGTGGGCAAAGCGAAGCGCGCCCACGTATTGCAACATTCGGCGAGAGATGGTGGGCACGGCGCAAGTGCGCCTTTGCCCACCCTACGATTCCGAGCCAGCGGACAGATACCTGGACGGATTTTCATAAGGGCAGCGCTTCTCGCCGCGAGTACGGTATCGTAGGGTGGGCAAAGCGAAGCGTGCCCACGTATTGCAACATTCGGCGAGAGATGGTGGGCAAGGCGCAAGTGCGCCTTTGCCCACCCTACGATTCCGAGCCAGCGGAGAGATATCCCTCACTCGTGTCGCTGCATGCGGTTGGACACTACCGCGCGGTCTCGATCTTCAGCTGCTTGATCTTGCGGTACAGCGTGGCGCGGCTGAGCTTCAGCGCGCGGGCGGCTTCGGTGACGCGGCCGCTGTGCTTGCGGAGCGCCTCGATGATCGTGGCGCGCTCGGCCGTTGCGAGATCGCTCTCCGCAGTTCTCCCGCCGAAAGGCGGCAGGTCGAGATCGGCATCGGTGATGACGCCGTCCTCCGCCGTGCAGCCGGCGAGGCGCAGCACGTGGCGGAGCTGGCGCATGTTGCCGGGGTAGGGATAGGCCGAGAGCCGCGCCCAAGCCTCAGGCGAGAGGCGGCAGTTCGGCGCCTCCTCGCGCGCGATCTTGCTGATGATGTCGTCGCGGTCGGCGCGGTCGCGCAAGGCGGGCAGGTGCACCTCCATGCCGCGCAGGCGGAAATAGAGGTCGGCACGGAAAGCCCCCTCCTCCGCCATGCGGCCGAGATCGCGATGGGTGGCGCTGATCAGGCGGATATCGACGGCGACAGGCTTGAGCGCGCCGAGCGGCCAGACCTCGCGGTTTTCCAGCACGCGCAAGAGCCGTGTCTGCAACGCGATCGGCATGTCGCCGATCTCGTCCAGGAACAGCGTGCCGCCATCGGCCTGCACGATCAGGCCCTTCGAGCCGTCGCGCCGCGCGCCGGTGAAGGCACCGGCCTCATAGCCGAACAGCTCGGCATCGATCAGGCTCTCCGGCATCGCCGCGCAATTCAGCGCGACGTAATTGTTGCGCGCGCGGTTGCTGGCGGCGTGAATGGCGCGAGCGAACACGTCCTTGCCGACGCCGGTCTCGCCATGCAGCAGCACCGGCAGATTATGATCGCCGATGCTCTTCAGGCGCTTCACGCTCTTGACCATCCCGGGATCACGCCCGGCCAGCCGATGCAGCGCGTCGAAGCGATCGACGGGCGCATCGTGACGCAGCGGGGCAGATCTTGCGCGCAGCGGCGGGGAGACATGGCTCTGGCCCAGCGGCCGGCCATCAGCGCGGCGCAGCTCGACGATCTCGTCCGCGTTGCGCGTATGATCGTGCTTGATGTAGCGCGCCAGATCGATGCCTGAGGCAATCAGGCCGTCGGTGAGACCCAGCAAGGCGCGCGCCGAGCGGCAGGCGCCGACGATGCGGCGGTCATCGTCGTAGGCGAGCAGGCCGCTGCCGCCATCGCCGGGCACGGTCGCGATCCAGGCATTGCGGAAGTGATCGCGGAAGATCGCGCCTTCCATCCGCCGGGTCGCTTCCATGGTCACCGCGAGCGCGAGCTGATGCGCGGCGCGCTCGAGATCCGCGCGGCAGGAGGTGATGTTGACCGCGCCGGCGAGGTGCCCGGCCTGGTCGAACAGCGGTGCAACGGCGCAGGAGAACATGTGCCACTGCGCGCGAAAATGCTCGTCGCGATGCACCAGGATCGGCTTCTGCTCGGCGAGGCAGGTGCCGAGGCCATTGGTGCCCTCGAAGGTCTCGGCAAAGTTCGAGCCGGTATAGATCTTCCAGTCCATGAACATCCGCGCGTCGGCCTCTCCAGGCAGGCGGCTGAACAGCATGGTCGCGTTGGCATCGGCCAGATTGACGCAATAGCCGGCGTCGCGCAGCACGCGGGCGAGATCGTCGAGCTCGGGCGTCAGCAGCCGGATGGTCTCTTCCATCGGCTCGGCGACGTGACGTATCTCGGCTTCGGTGAGCGTCTGCGGCGGGCCCAGACGGGCGGGGTCCAGCTTGTGATTGATCAGGCAGCGCCGCCAGGAATTTTCGATGCGCGAGGAGGCGTCGACCTCGGCCAATTGATTGGCCACGGACAAGACACGGGCGACATGGTTCGAGGCCGAAAGGCTGGCCATCGCGGACGTCTCCACCCTGTATTATTGTGCAAAGTTGGCACCACAGGCGGGGATGTCAATCGGGAACCGGTTTCGCAGTCATTCCGGGGCGGCTCGAAGAGCCGAACCCGGAATCTCGAGATTCCGGGTTCGCGCTAACGCGCGCCCCGGAATGACGTTGCGTTGCTATTGCTGCACCGCCCTCACCATGTGTCGATGCACGGCCGCTTCTTCTCCGTCCGCGCCGGCGGCTTCGGCACGGACCGCAGCCCCGCCATGATCCAGCGGCGCGTTTCGGCGGGATCGATGACGTTGTCGATCTCGAACACCGAGGCGATCGAGACCGCCTTGCCGTTGGCATAGAGCTCGGCGACCTTGTTGCGGTAGTAAGTCTCGCGCTCCCCAGGGTCGGCGATCGCCTCCATCTCCTTGCGGAAGCCGAGGCGGACATAGCCCTCCAGGCCCATGCCGCCGAACTCGCCGGTCGGCCAGGCCGCGGTGAAGAAGGAGGCGTGGAAGCCGCCGCCGATCATCGACTGCGCCCCGAGACCATAGCCCTTGCGCAGCACGATGCCGAACAGCGGCACCGTGAGGCTCGCACCCGTGACGAACATGCGCGAGACGTGGCGGACAATCGCGGTCTTCTCGGCTTCCGGGCCAACCATGAAGCCGGGCGTGTCGCAGAGCGAGACGACAGGCAGATCGAAGGCATCGCAGAGCTGGAGAAAGCGCGCCGCCTTGTCGCCGGCATCGGCATCGATGGCGCCGCCGAGATGGCGCGGATTGTTGGCGATCAGGCCGAACGGTTTTCCTTCGATGCGGATCAGAGCCGTGATCATGCCGACGCCGTAGTCGCGCCGCAGCTCCAGCACGCTGTCCTTGTCGGCGAGGAGATCGATCACGCTGCGGATGTCGTAGACGCGCAGACGGTTCTCGGGGATGGCGCGGCGGAGCAGGCGCTGATCGGCCGCTTCCCAATCCTTCACTGCGCCCTGAAAGTAGGACAGGTATTTTTGTGCGACCGAGGTCGCCTGCTCCTCGTCTTCGACGAGGATGTCGATGACGCCGTTCGGGGACTGGAACGAGACGGGGCCGACCTCGGCCGGGTGATAGACGCCGAGCCCGCCGCCCTCGATCATCGCAGGGCCGCCCATGCCGATCGAGGCGTTTCTGGTGGCGATGATGACGTCGCAGCAGCCGAGCATCGCGGCATTGCCGGCGAAGCAATAGCCGGAGACGATTCCGATGACAGGCACGAGGCCGGAAAGCCTTGCGAACTGCACGAAGGACGGACCATCGAGGCCGGTCATGCCGAGCCGGTCGGTGTCGCCCGGCCGGCCGCCGCCGCCTTCGGCGTAAAACACCAGCGGCACGCGCCAGTCTTCCGCAAGCGTCAGCATGCGGTCGATCTTCTTGTGGTTCATGTGGCCCTGCGTGCCCGCGAGCACGGTGTAGTCATAGGCCAGGACGATGCAGCGCGCCCCCTCGGGTCCGAACTTCTCGGCGTTGACGGTGGCGACGCCCATGATGAGGCCATCGGCCGGCGTGTTCTTGATGAGATCGTCGAGCTTGCGCCGGCGCCGCTGCGCCGCGATGGCGAGGCTGCCATACTCCATGAACGAGCCGTCATCGACCAGCTGCGCGACGTTCTCGCGCGCGGTGCGCTGGTTGGTGTTGCGGCGGCGCTCGACCGCGGCCGGGCGGTTTTCATCGAGCGTGTTGGCCTGGCGCGCAATCAGCTCGGCGAGATCAGGGCGGATGTGATCGAGATCGATGTCGGCCTCGACATCAGCGCTATCGGCCGCCACGTCGAGCGGCTCCAGATAAAGGATCGGCTCGCCATGCAGCAGCGTGACGCCGTCGCCGGCCGCGACCTTCATGACGCGGCCACCCTGCTCGGCCATGACGAGATGCTCCATCTTCATGGATTCGATCACGGCGAGCTGCTGGCCGGGGCGCACGATCTCGCCCTCCTTGACCTGAATGGTGACGATGGTTCCCTGCAGCGGTGCGGCCACCATGACCGCGCCCTCGGGCACCACTTGCGCCACGTGCGCCTCGGCGGCGTGTGCACCGCCGTGCTCGGTTGCGGCAAAATAGAGCGGCTTGGCCGCACCGTCGGCCGCCTCGACCAGCTTGGCGATGTTGCGATCGATGAAATCGGTCGCGATGCGGTTGGTCCGGAAATCGGGATGCGCCAGCACCGCCTGGAGAAAGGCGATGTTGGTGACGACGCCGTCGATCCGGAACTCGCGCAGCGCGCGCGAGGCCTTTGCGACCACGTCGTGCCAGGACTCGCCCGGCGTATGCACGATGACTTTTGCAAGCAGCGAATCGAAGGCCGCGCTGGTCTTGTAGCCGGCATAGCCAAAACTATCGACGCGGACGCCGGGGCCTGACGGCGGCTCGAACACCGCGAGCACGCCGCCGGTCGGATGCGTCGCGCCCGTCTCGTCCAGCGTCTCCATGTTGACGCGCAGCTGCATCGCATAGCCGCGCGGCTTGGGAATCGCACCTTGCGCGAGACCGAGCGTTGCCAGCGACGAGCCCGCGGCAATCGCGAGCTGGGCACGGACGAGGTCGAGGCCGAGCACTTCTTCGGTGACAGTGTGCTCGACCTGGAGCCGCGGATTGGCCTCGATAAAGGCAAAGCTGTCCTCGGCGGTGCCGTCGATGAGGAATTCGAAGGTGCCGAGATTGTCATACGATGCCGCAGCCGCAAGCTGCTTCGCGGCCTCGATGATACGGCCGCGCAAGCTGTCACTCAGTGACGGGCTCGGCGCCACCTCGATCAGCTTCTGGTGCCGGCGCTGGATGGTGCATTCGCGCTCCCAGAGATGCGAGATCGCACCGTGACGGTCGCCGATGATCTGCACCTCGATGTGGCGTGCCTGCCGGATCAACTTCTCGGCATAGACGCCGTCGAAGCCGAACGCCGCCTTGGCCTCGGACTGGCAGCGCGCATAAGCCTCGGCGAGATCGGCGGCGTTCTCGACGACGCGCATGCCGCGGCCACCGCCGCCCGCCATCGCCTTGATCACGATCGCCGCATTGCCGCCGAGCGAGGTGAAGAACGCCGAAATCTCCTCCAGGCCCGAGGGACCGCTGGTGCCGGCGATGACGGGCACGCCGCAGCGCTTTGCCGATTGTCGCGCCGCGACCTTGTCGCCGAACAGCTCCAGTGCGGCCGGCTTTGGTCCAACGAAGGCGATGCCCGCGTCAGTGCAGGCTTTTGCGAATGCCGCGTTCTCGCTGAGAAAGCCATAGCCGGGATGCACGGCATCGCAGCCCGCGCGCTTCGCCGCCTTCACCACCGCCTCGATGTCGAGATAGGCCCTTGCGCCGCGGCCGGGGATTTCGACCGCCTCGTCCGCGACGCGCACATGCAGCGAGAGCGAATCGTCAGCGGGATGGATCGCGACCGTGGCGATCCCGGCATCAGCCGCGGCGCGGGCGACGCGGATGGCGATCTCGCCGCGATTGGCGATGAGAAGTTTCTTGAACGACATCGTCTCTCTCGCTCAGACTGCGGCAGGCTGGTTCGGGTTGAGATCCTGCTTCTTCACCTTGCCCGTCGCGGTCAACGGCAATGCCTCGATGATGCGTATCTCCGGCACCTTGTAGACGGCCATGCGCTCGGCGCACCAGGCGCGAATGTCTTCGGCGGAGATGGTGCCTGATGCCTCCGGCTTGAGCTGGATATAGGCTACCGGCACTTGCCCCTTGTCAGGATCGTCGCGCCCGACCACGCCCGAGCCCAGCACCTTCGGGTGCTGTCCCAGCAGCGCCTCGATCTCCGGCGGAAACACGCTCATGCCCTTGACCTTCAGCATCTCCTTGCGGCGGCCGAGGAAGTGCAGAAAACCGTCCTTGTCGATGACGCCGATGTCACCGGTGCGCAGCCAGCCGTCGATCAGCGACTCCGCGGTGGCCTCCGGCTTATTCCAGTAGCTCTTGAGCAACGAGGGCGTGCGGACGCGAATCTCGCCTTCCGCACCGAGCGGCAGCAGCGCGCCGGTCTCGAAATCGGTGATCTTGAACTCGGCGCCGGGGACCGGCAGGCCGACGAAGATCGGCTGGTTGTTGAGGTCGAAATCGTCGTCCTGGAAGCCCGCGGTGAAGGTGTTGGAGGTGTGGGTCTCGGTCATGCCCCAGGCCGCCTCCATCAGGATGGTGCCGGTGAGGTCCTTCCAGCGCTTGCGATAATCGGCATTGAGCTTCTTGACGAAGGAGACGACGCGAACCTGCTGCAGCGATGACAGATCGAACTCGCTCCAGCGCGGATGGTCCATCAGCTCGACGGCGCAATCGACCGGCATCGCCGTGATCGTGACCTTGTACTTGTCAATCGCGGCCATCGCGCCGACGGCGTCCCAGCGGGCCAGCAACACCAGCGTCCCTCCGGCGAACAGCGGGAAGATCAGGCCGGCGTTTTCGCCGGCGATCCAGAACTCCGGAAAGAACGACAGGGAGACGCTGCTCTCATCTGATTGCATCGAGACGCCATAGTTGGCGGCGGCCGTATAGACCATGTCGCGGTGGGTATGGACGCAGCCCTTGGGCATGCCGGTGGTGCCGCCGGTGTAGTTGAGCGCCGCGACCTCATCGAGGCCGGGCGGCGGCAGCGGCGCCGGTGCAGGCAGCGCGGCAAGCGCCGGCAGCAGGTCGGTCGCGCCTGCGACCGCGATGCGCGGCGTGCGGATCGACTCCGGCGTCGGAAAGGCCGGCGTTGCCGGCACGACATCGGCAAAGCTGGTGACGATAATCTCGCGCAGCTTCACCTCGCCCCTCACCTGCTCGACGACGGGCATCAAATGATCCAGCGCCACAATCACTTCCGCCTGAGTGTCGTTGAGCTCGTAGGACAGCTCGAACGCACGCGACAGCGGGCTCACGGGAACATGGACCGCGCCGAGCTTCAAAATGCCGAAGAACACGATGTGGAATTGCGGGCAGTTCGGCAGGAACACCGCGACGCGGTCGCCCTTGCGCACACCCTTGGCCTGCAGCAGCGCCGCAAAGCGCTCGCTCTGCTGGTCGAGATCGGCATAGGTCGTGACGTGACCGTAGAAGATCACCGCCGGGCGCGTCGGGCTCTGCTTCGCCCAGGCGCGCAGATATTCCGTCAGGGGAACTTCGCCATGCAGATAGTTCGGCGAGCGCGGCAGGCCCTTGGGCCAGGCCTTCTCCCACAGCCCGTGCAAGGTGGCGAGGTAGTCCTTTTCGTTGAGGCCTGCACTCATGACGTCTTTCCCGGTGCTTTTTCTTTTCTGGCACAGATGTGCCTTATCGACGTGATTACACGTCGAGCACGGCGAACGTCATGTCAAGACAAACAGTTCATCCGCATCCCGGGCGATGCCGTGACGCGGAAAAACGCCGAGCGGGTGCGCGCGTCAGGCCGCCCGCACGCCGGAAACGAAGGCGCCGACCTCGTTCTCCAGCGATTGCAGTTTCTCGGCGAGCCGTCCGCTCGATTGCAGCACGAGGCCTGCGGCCTGACCGGTCTCGGCCGTCGCATCGGTGACGCGGGAGATGTTCTGCGAGACCTGGTCGGTGCCGGACGCTGCCTCCTGCACGCTGTTGGCAATGGCCTGCGTCGCGGCGCCCTGCTCCTCGACCGCGGCCGCGATCGACGAGGAGATCTCGTTGACCTCCATGATGGTGGCGCGGATGCTCTCGATGTTGCCGACGACCTGGTTGGTCTCGGCCTGGATCGCGGTGATCTGCGCGCCGATCTCGTCGGTGGCCTTCGCGGTCTGGCTCGCCAGCGACTTCACTTCGCTCGCGACCACTGCAAAGCCCTTGCCGGCCTCGCCGGCGCGCGCAGCTTCGATCGTCGCATTGAGCGCGAGCAGGTTGGTCTGCGAGGCGATCTGGTTGATGAGATCGATGACCTCACCGATCTTGTGGGCGGCCTGCGCGAGCCCCTGCACGGTGTCGTTGGTGCGCTGGCCGTCGGCGGCCGCCTTGTCGGCGACGGTCGCCGCCTGCGCGACGCGCTGGCTGATGTCGGTGATCGAGGCCGACAGCTGCCCGGCGGCGGACGCAACCGTCTGCACATTGTGCGAGGCCTGCTGGCAGGCGGTGGCGACGAAGCTGGCGCGCTCGGTTGCCTTGTCGGCGGTCTCCGACATGCATTGCGCGGCCTGCTGCATCGCGCGCGCCTCGTTGAAGACGTCGCGGACCACGGCGTGGACGCTCGCCTCGAACTTGCCGGCGAGATCGGCCATGGTCTTGCGCTTCTCGTCGTCGGCCTTCTGCTTGGCTTCCTGCTGCTCGGCATGCATACGGCTTACGGCCGACGCATTGTCCTTGAACACGGCCAGCGCCTTGGCGAGGCCGCCGACCTCGTCGGCGCGATTGGTGTAGGGCACCTCGAACGCGCTGTCGCCGGCTGCGAGGCGTTCGGTGAGGTCAGTAATTTTCGCCAGCGGCCGGGTCACGCTGCGGCCGATCACGAAGGAAGCGCCGAGCACGAGCACGAACACCGCGAGGCACACCAGACCAAACGTCGTCGCATCCTGGCGGAAGACGACGTCGACGTCGTCGAGATAGATGCCGGTGCCGATGATCCAGCCCCAGGGCGTAAAGCCCTTCACATAGGAGATCTTCGCGACCGGCTGCTCGAAGCCGGGCTTCGGCCAAAGATAGCTGTAGAAGCCCGCGCCCTGTTTCTTGACGACGTCAACGAAGCCGACGAACAGCGCGTTGCCGGACGGATCCTTCATTGCGGCGAGATCCTTGCCGTCAAGCTCGGGCTTGATCGGATGCATGATCATCTTCGGGGCCATGTCGTTGATCCAGAAATACTCGACCTTGTCGTACCGAAGGCTCTTGATCTCCGCCATGGCGCCGGCCTGCGCCTGCTCGCGCGTGAGCTTTCCGTCGCTCTCGAGCTTCTGGTAATGCGCGAGGATGCCGTAGCCGACATCGACCATGTGCTGGGTCTTGGCCTGGCGGTCGGCAATCATCTGGCTGCGCAGGGTCGACAGCGCGATCGGCGCCAGCACGATCATGCCGACGAGGCTGATGCCGACAATGAGGACCAGCTTGAAACTGATGCGTGAGAAAATCATCGGTGCTCGCAAGATTTGGCGGGGAGATATGCCAGATTATCCCGCTCCCCCTTAGCAAAGCTTTAAGCATTCGGGTTCCCGAGGCGGATCTTCTGCGAATCGCTGGCACCGAAACCAGATCAATGCTGTTGGTTACGCCTAGCGGCCGCCCTTGCCGAGCACGAGGTCGATGGTGTGGGCGGCGATCTTGCGCAACTGGGGCTCGTCATCGAAGGCGCGTTCGAGCACGGCGAGGCCGCGCGTCACCGTGATGATGTGCAGCGCAGCGGCGGCCGGGTCGCCGCTGAACTCGCCGCGCGCGGCGGCTGCTTGCAATGCGTCCTGAACCAGTGCGGCGATGCGCGATATCAGGTTCGCAAAGGCCTCCCGCGCGTCCTCGTCAAGACCTTCACCTTCGGCCGCACCAAGCTCCATCAGCCCGCGCGTGGTCGGACAGCCGCGCGGCGGCGAGCCGGAGCGGAAATTGGTGATGGTGAGGTCGAAAAACGACATCAGTCGTTTGCGCAATGAGCCGGTGGCAAGCCTCTTTTGCAGGGCGAGCAGGTAGTCGCCGGCGTAACGCTCATAGGCCTGGAGGAACAGCGCCTCCTTGCTGCCGAAGGCGTTGTAGAGGCTGCCGCGCTGAACGCCTGAAGCGCGCGCGATGTCCGACAGTGAGGCACCGCGCACGCCTTTGCGCCAGAACTGATCGAATGCGATGCGCAGGACCTCGTCATGATCGAATTCGCGCGGCCTCAATGGACACTCCGAGTATTTGACACAGCGTCAAGAATGTGATTTCTAGACATCGTGTCAAAAACCAGGCGGGATTGATAGCCCGTTTCGCCAAGGGGCCGAACGACCGGTGCGTGCATACACCGGGCCGGTCGGCGTCGCACGTAAAGGGACCAGCCGATGCCCCTGCTTCACATCTCGATGCGGGCCGGAAAGCCCGACGCCTACCGGCAGGCAATCCTCGACGGTCTCTATCGTGCCATGCACGAAGCGCTGAACGTGCCTGAGGGCGACGAGTTCATGACCATCAGCGAGCTATCGCCGGCAAACTTCCGCTGCGGCAACGCCTACGGCGTCAACCGCAGCGACGACGCCGTGCTGATCCAGATCACCGTGTTCGCCTCGCGCACCCCTCAGCAGAAGAAGGCGCTGTACCGCCGGATCGCCGAGCTGCTCGGCGACAACCCCGGCATCCGCCCCGAGGACGTTTTCGTCAACGTGCTCGATGCCCCCGCGGAGAACTGGTCGGTCGGACACGGCGTTGCTCAGTTTGCGTGACCGCTGAGGACCTGTCACCTTCTTGAGACTTGCGAAGGAGGCGTGACATGACGACGTTCCGGGGAAGCTGTCTGTGCGGCGAGGTTGCGTTCGAGGTCGAGGGGCCGTTCGATCGCTTCCTCAACTGCCATTGCTCGCGATGCCGCAAGGCGACCGGCACGGCACATTCGTGCGAGGTGATCGTCAGGGCAAGCGCGCTGCGCTGGCTGCGCGGTGAAGCATCGGTCGCGCGCTTCGATCTGCCCGACGCGCGCAGCTTTGCCACCGCATTCTGCAAGACCTGCGGCAGCCCGATGCCGCATCTGACGCGCAGCGGGCGCGAGGCGATCATCCACGCCGGCGCGTTCGACGAGCCGCTGGGCGCAAGGCCCGACCGACATGTGCAGTGGGCCTCGCGTGCGGAATGGTATGTGCACGGAGATGAATTGCCGGTCGAGCACTAAGGCTCAGCTTCCCGCAGGCGCGCCGTGGTGACGGTGATACGCGCTCGGCGCCGGCCAGGACCAGCCTTTCAATGTCGATCGATCCGGCTCGAAGATTTCGATCTTGAGCGGATGACAGGCTGCGGCATCGCTGGAATGAGTTGCGCTGCAGTCCCCGCCGGGACAGGCCGACAACGCGCCGAGCAGGTCGATCTCGGCAAACAACTCGATGAAGTCGCCGGGACGGACCGGACTTGCCTTCATGAAATATTGGTGCGTGTCCTTTGTGAAGCCGGTGCACATGAAGACGTTCAGCACATCGTGGACATGATGCTCCACCGCGGCGGGATCGAGCTTCAATTCGGCGGCGAGCGCGCGCGACAGGTTGGAGTGGCAGCAGAAATCGTAACTCGTGCCGTTCAGCAGGAGATTGGTGTAGGGATCGCAGCGCGTGCCGATCACATCATGGATGCCGGCGCCGTCGGCGTCGAAACCATACCAGCCCAGCGTATCGTGACTGATGGTCGCCATCGGCCGCAGATAAGGCATCGTGCTCCAGAGCCTGTTACCGAGGCCGACATGCGTACCGTGAAGCGCCCGCGTCTTGCCGCTGAAGAAGCGCTCGGAGAGATCAGCTTCGTTCCAGAGATTGAGGTCGCCGACCTGCGGGCCTTCGATGCTGACGATGCGGACAAACTGGCCGCGCGCCACGCGAAAGGCGCGCGCATCGCGCGGCGGCACGATGAGCTCGTGCGTCTTGACCATCGTCTGCCGCGCCGATTCGAGCGTGGTCATGTCAGGCCCGGGCATCGACCCCGCCGGATAGACGATGGCCGGCTTGGCAGCACGGCGTGAGTCTGCATCGGTGGGGACGGATGAGTTCTTCAGGGACATGATGGCCTCAATCACGGGGCAAGACAGGCGGCGGCTCACACTGGAGAAGTGATTTTATCGCCTCACCTCAAGGCGAAGCAATGCACCCCTCCATCAGCGCGTCGAGCTCGGCCTTGGAGAGCACGCCGAGCTCGGCGATGAAGACGATGCGCGCGCGGGGCATGCCTGGTGCGGGCGCGTCACCCGGCGCAAGCGTTGCGCGGCCGCCGGCGAATTGGAACACCATCTGGCGGCCGGGCTGCTCGACGGTTTCGAACAGGCCTTTGGCGCGCGCCAGTTTCGGTGCCAGCTTGCCGATCACCTGCTGCAGGCGCGGCAGCGAGAGCTGATGGTCAGAGGTCCAGCTCAGCGTCTCGAAGCGTTCTTCGGCCGGACGTTTCGGCCCCGGCTGGCGCGGCGCGGGCGCGCGATCGCTGGCGGGAAACAGCAAGGCGGATGGAATCTCGCCGTGCCTGGCATCGACCACGACGGCGGGCACGCGCTGGGCGCGGATCGCCTTGCGCATCCGCGCGCCTGCGCCTTCGCCGGCCAGATCCAGCTTGCTCAACGCCACGATATCGGCGACGCGCAGCTGCGAGCGCTGCAGCGCATCGTCCAGCGCCGCCGCCGGCGTTGCCGCGTCGATCACACACAGCACCGTTTCCAGCGGCGCCTCGCGCAGGATCACCGGATCCATCAGATTGCGCACGATGTCGGCGGGATCGGCGACGCCGCTGGTCTCGATGACGATGTATTCCGGCCTGGGATCACGCCGCAGCAAGGTGGAGAGCGTGCGGAGCAGATCACCTTCGAGCGAGCAGCAGATGCAGCCATTGGCGAGACTGACAACGCCATCGCTTGCGCCTGCGATCAACTCCGCATCGATATTGATCGCGCCGAAATCGTTGACGACGGCGGCGATGCGCCGTCCCTCCGCGTGAGCCAGCAGACGATTGACGACCGTGGTCTTGCCCGCCCCCAGAAAGCCCGTCACCAGCAGAATGGGGACCGGCATGGATCAGCTCGCAATGACGGGACGGCGGATGGGCTTTCCGGGCCGTGCCGCGACATCCAGCACGCCGTCAGTGATCAACAGCTGACCGCTGACGACGAGATGCCGCACGCCTTCCGCCGGACGATTCATCGCGGTGAAAGTCGCACGGTCCGACAGCTTCTCGTAGTCGAACACGACGATGTCGGCGTCGGCGTCCCTGGCGAGCCGGCCCTTGGCGCGCATCGCGGGCGTGCTCTGCGACAGGATCTCGGCGGGGATCAGCGCGCATTTGCGCACGCCTTCGAGCAGCGACACGGTCTTGCGCTCGCGCACCCATTCGCGGATGAATTTCGTGAAGCAGCCGGCCGAGCGCGGATGCGAGGTGGCATCGTCAGGCAGCGGCCAGGCGTCGCCGGTGTAGGTCTTGCCGTCCGACGTCGTCCACGGCATCGCGTCGGAGGCGATCGCGCCGCCGGGATAGAGCACCGACATGTCGAGCAGATCGCGATGATGCGCATTGTGCTCGGTGTCGAGGATGTGCCAGAGCACCAGCGAGGACGGCTCCTCGGCCTGCGCCTTCAAGAGCTCCTCGCGGTCGTGGAAGCGGTAGCCGTCGGTCACGCGCTGCACGGAATCGTAGCCGGTGCCGTTGCGCTCGACGAACTCGGGATCGCTGAAGAAGGCCGCCGCCAGCACCGTCGAGCCGGTGCCGTAAGGATAGGCCTCGACCGTGATGGGCAGGCCTTGCGCCTGCGCCTTCTCGATCAGCACGCGGCAGCGTTCGACGTCGGTCTTGCTCGACGAATTGAAATGGCAGATGTGCATATGCGCGCCGGTGGCGCCGGCATAGCCGATCAGGCGGATATAGGCTTCCGCCGCACTTTCAGGGTCGATGCGCGACATGTAGGCGACATGGGTGAAGGTCGGCACGTTCTGCTCGGCGGCGAGCTGGCAAACCGCGGTCAGCTCCTGCACGCCGGCGCCCGGGGCGTAGGCGTTCAGGATGCCGATGCCGATGCCGCCTTCGTTGAGGCCGCGCGCAAGCCGATCGAGGATACCCGTCACCTCGGCATCGCTCGCCACGTTATCAATCCAGCGTCGGTCGCGCATGGCATTGCCGAACGCCTCCAGCGAGCTCTCCGCATTGGAGCCGGTCATCGCGCCGATGCGCGCAAAGGCCCAGTTGGTGGCCGCGCCGTAGTTCAGCACGCGACCCTTCCGCGCCTGACGCTCGTACCAGGAGCCGACCGGCAGCACGCCGGCCTCGAGATCCAGCGTCGTCGTGACGCCGTCGAACGCCTGCATGCGGTCGGCGGGAATCGACTGGCCATGGGCGTGCAGATCGATGAAGCCGGGCGCGACCACGAGGCCGGTCGCATCGATCACCCGCTCGGCGCCGCCGAGCGAGGCGCCGACCGCGGCGATCTTGCCGTCGACCACGGCCACGTCGCCGATGGCATCCATTCCGCTCGCAGGATCCACCACCCGGCCGCCCGAGATCACCAAACCGCTCATATCGCCACTCCGCCAAGCCATTTCCAAAGCCCCCAAAGGCCCGGCAGCAGCTTCGGAGGCGAGATCATCTCTATAGAGACAGATTTCCAAGCCAGCCACCACCTCCACGGAAGCCGATGCATCATGCCCGGACCGGAGGTCCGGCCGCCGCAGCCAGGGGTGTCAGGCCGCTACTCTTGGGCGCAAATGACACCACCATCACTTCTCGCGCGCTTCCTGCCTGTATCGTTCCAGCAGGCCCTCCGCCTTCATCTGTTTCAGAACGGCAGCGAGGCGCCGCGCGAGTCGGCTTGGGTCTTGTGCAGATGGCGGTAGACCTCGGTGAGTGTCGCTTCGACAGAAAGGATCCCGATCGGACGCTTGGTGCCGCGAACGATGTAGTCGAGCGGATATTCGCGGGCGATGCTGGCGCGCGCACTGCGGTTGCCGACGGAGATGTGAATCGGATTCGGACCATCGATGACTTCGCGAATCTCGACCGCGCGGATACCGGGCAGGCGCCGAATGCCATTGAGCTGCAAGCTTGAGATGGTTCTGGTCGAGCGCCCAAAGGCGTCGCTGAGGCTCGCAAGGTAGCTCGGGCCGATCTCGTCGAGACGCGTCTCGATGACGCCGACCTCATGATCATAGTCGAGATAAAGTTGAAGCGCAGTCAGCGTCAGCGTGACGAGCGAGCTGAACAGCAGAACGGCCGCCAGCAGGCGGAAACCGATACCGCTGCGCAACTGTCGAATATCTCTGCAGTGCGGGAGCCGAGCAAGTCAGCTGCGAGCGGCGATCCGATGGCCTGCAAATCCGCCTTCGCGGCGACGGGCTTAATGGCGTAGCGACCATTGCGATCATTTTCGCCCTTGTCCAAGTACCATTCCCCCCGAAGCATGGACGGAAACCGCGAAGCGCAATCTGCGCCTCGGGATTCGGTGTGGCAAGTCAATGACCGGCGGGTGTGAAATCAACCAGAGCTCGTCGGAAACCGGCGCGGACGAACGGGGATCTTAACACTGCGATGGGTGCGAATGGTGCGCCTTCAGAGCAGAACCGAACTCGTATGTTGTTGAAATGAATCCAATCATCTTTATGAACACCGACCAATAACTAGGTCGAACAGGCCGAGTGCGCTGCCAGCGCTGCCGCTCCCACGATTAGGTGCCCCTCGACCTTGCGAGATGATTTTCCGTTCGCCGCTCTCGCCGGCTCCATGGCGCTTGCGGGTCGTGCTGTATGTATCCTGTCTTGTCAGTTGAAGCGGGAAGATTGGAGAAATGCGGCAAGGCGCTCGGTCTTCGGGGCGGCGAACATCTCGCGCGGGTTCCCCTCCTCGCCGATGCGTCCGCCGTTCATGAAGATGACGCGGCTCGATACCTCGTAGGCGAAACGCATCTCGTGGGTGACCAGAAGCATGGTCATGCCATCGTCGGCGAGCGAGCGCACCACCTGCAGGACCTCCGCCACGAGTTCGGGGTCGAGCGCCGAGGTCACCTCATCGAACAGCATCAGGCGCGGGCTCATGGCTATGGCGCGCGCGATGGCCACCCGCTGCTGCTGGCCGCCGGAGAGCTTGGCGGGGTAGTAGTCCTTGCGCTGGAGGAGACCGACGCGGTCGAGCCAAGTTTCGCCGAGGGCGCGCGCCTCCTCGCGGCCCATCCTGCGCACGAGCGTCAGGCCGAGCGTGACGTTCTCCAACGCCGTCATGTGCGGGAACAGGTTGAACTGCTGGAAGGCCATGCCGGTGAGCGCGCGCTGGCGGGCGATCTCCTTCTCGGCCTTGCGCTTGCGCTGGCCGCCGGCGGTGGAATAGCCGATCTCCTCGCCGTCAATGCGGATCGTGCCGCCCTCGAACTCCTCCAGCATGTTGACACAGCGCAGAATCGTGGTCTTGCCGGAGCCCGACGAGCCGATGATCGAGATCACCTCGCCCGCCCGCACGTCGCAGTCGACGCCCTTGAGCACCTCGACCGGACCGTAGCTTTTTCGTAGGTCCCGGATTTCCAGAAGGTTCGCGGTCATTAAAGCGCCTTTCACGCGAGGCTCACGCGGCGCTCGACGTACCGGCCGAGGCGCTCGATGGCGAAGTTGACGAGGAAGTATAGGAAGCCGGCGAGGAGATAGAATTCGAGGCTGTGGAAGGCGCGGCTGATGACCTCCTGCGTGCGCAGGAGAAGCTCGGCAACACCGATGACCGAGAGAAGCGTCGAGGCCTTCACCATCTCAGCCGCTGTGTTGATGAGCGGCGGGAGAGCCAGACGCAGCGCTTGGGGACCGAGTACGTAGCGAAAGGTTTGCCCGAACGTCAGGCCGATCGCCTTGGCGGCCTCCGTTTGTCCTTTGTGCAGGGTTTGCAGCGCCCCGCGTGTGATCTCGCCGACATGCGAAGCGCAAAACAGGGTGAGCGCAAGGACGCCAGCTTGGAAGGCGGACAGATCGAGGCCGACAGTGCCGAGAATGTAGAAGCTCGCCAGCACCAGGACGAGGACCGGCGTGCCGCGGATCACGTCGGTGTAGACGCGGGCGATTCCCCGCATGGCGCGGTTGCCGTAGGTTAGAGCGAGGCCGAGGCCGGTGCCGAGCACCGTGCCGCCCAGAATGGCGAGGGCGGAGATCGCGACCGTGGTGCCGAGGCCGTAGAGCAACGGCCAGCGCGCGAGCCAGACGATCTCGAAGAAAGAGAGAGGTGGGGTCACGGGGCCTTACCTCGAAACGGCGAGTCGCGCTTCGAGGCGGCGCAGAAGGGCGGCAAGGATCGCGCAGGTCGCGATGTAGAGCCCGCTCGCCACGATCCACGTCTCAATCACGCGGAAGGTCTCGACGTTGATCTTGCGCGCCTCGAAGGTCAGCTCGGGCACCGCGATCGCGGCGGCGAGCGAAGTGTCCTTGAACAGGCCGATGAAGGTGCTCCCCAGCGCCGGCAGGACGGCTCGGAACATCACGGGCAGGACGAGCCGCCGGCGGATCTGCCCTTCCGTCAGGCCGATGGCGAGGCCCGCCTCGCGCAGGCCTTTGGGCAGGCCCAGAAGGCCGCCGCGGAACACCTCGGCCAGATAGGCCGCCGAATACAGGGCCAGCGCCAGCACGAACGAGTTCGCCTTCGACAGACGCAGCCCAAGCTGCGGCAACGCGAAGAAGGAGAACAGGACGATAACGAGAAGGGGCAGGTTGCGGAACAGTGTGACGTAGGCACCCGAGGGCACCGACAGGGGCCGGGATCGGCTGATCCGCCCGAAGGCGAGAATCAGGCCGAGGGCGCAGCCGATCCCGATCGCCACAAAGGCCAGGGTGAGGCTGAGGCCCAGACCCCAGAGCAGGTTGTCGAAGTTGCGCCAGACGGCGTCGAAGTTCAGGGTGTATCCCATCGGGATCACTCGCTTGGGCGTGGGGCGGTGCGGGCGCGGAGCCTGGACCGCCAGCTCAGCCGGTTACTTGAACTCGACCGGGAAGCCGATCGCCGGGGGCGGCAGATCCTTGCCGAACCACTTCTTGAAGGAGGCGGCGTAGGTGTCGAACTCGACGCCCGTCATCGCTTCGTGCAGGGCAGTGTTGACGAAGTTCAGCCAGTCCTGATCGCCTTTGGCAACGGCGCAGGCATAGGTCTGCGGGCTCCAACCGTACCCGGCGTCCTTGTACTGGCCGGGGTTCTGTGTGACGTACCAAGCGATGGACGACTGGTCGGTGGCGGCGGCATCCGCGCGGCCCGACTGAAGCGCCTGGTAGAGCAGGTCCTGGGACTCGTATTGGTCGACGCTCGCCTTGGGAAGCGCCTTGTGGACGAGTTCCTTGGCATAGACGTTCTGGAGAACGGCGATGGTCGCGGACGAGCCGGCCGCCTTCAGTGCGGCGTAGTCGGCGTACTGGCCGCCTTCCTTCAGCATCAGGCCAACGCCCTCACGGTAATACGGGATCGTGAAGTTGACCTGCTGGGCGCGCTCGCCGGTCACGGTCATGAATTGGCAGGTTATATCGACCTTGCCGGTGGTGATGTTGGGGATGCGCGCGTCAGACGACTGGTTGACGAACTCGACCTTCTTCGCGTCGCCGAACAGTGCCTTGGCGATGATCTTGGCCATGTCGACATCGAAGCCCTGAAGCGTGTCGGACGCGTCCTTGAAGTGCCAAGGCGGGTTGGTCGAGCCGGTGCCCACCACGAGCTTGCCGCGTGCCAGCACGTCGTCGAGCTTGGCCGCCATCGCGCCGTTCGGAAGAAGGGCGACGGACGCGGTCGCCATGAGCCCCAGCACCACTGCCTTCGGATTCATTGCCATGCTCTACCCCTGTGTCCATTATAGTAGACATACAAACGCTACAGCGGACTACCTTATCAGTGGACATGCCCTGATCTTTGTCAACTGCTTTTGGAGCACGTGGAAGCTGGACCTCGGCGGTAGGTGATCGATTTCGCGTCGTGCTGCGGAACATCGCACGCAGCACAAGGTCATTCGACCGGGCAGGTCTGGCCGTTCGCCCCCACATCAAGACCCATAAGCTGGCCAATCTCGCCGGTTGCGGCGGCGGGACCCGAACGAAGTCTTCGGCTGTTGCGGAATGCGCGATCCAATCGGGAATTCGTCGTTAGACAGCTCACGGCTTTCACAGCCGGTCTCGCCATAGTGCATCATCTTAATCTCTGGTTGATGATGCAGGCCATCGCATAATCGTTGGCAGGCACATCCGGCACGACGGTTGTGACGACGATCTACCAATGCGCTGCTTTGCATTGCGGAGACTTTTGGTTTGAATTGGTTTGAGAGACTGAAATTACTTCGCGAAGGTCGCCGGTCGATTGGGCCAAACGAAAGATCGCCAGATCGACGCCTTGGCTGATCTCGGTGCCGCGCTTCGCGCGCGCGTCGCGCCAGACGTTGGCGAGCTCTGGGCCATGGTGAACGGCTACGCATTGGCCCATCGCGCAGGGCTGGATGCGATCATTCGCGTTCTCCGGCCCCCCGAGCAATGGCTTGCATTGGTGAGGAAGAACGGATCGATCTCGTGACGGATTACCATCGCCGCGCCGGAATCCGCCTTCCGCGGCCCGAACTGCACGCGACCCTCCATGCCGTGGTCGAGAGCCAGATTGCCGATCCCGAACTGCCGGTGCGAAGCACGGTGGAACGACTGATGGACGAGGGGCTCGATCGCCACGAGACCATTCATGCGGTCGGCTCTGTCCTTGCCGGACACATGAACGAGCTGGTCCGCAAGTTCGAAGAGCGTGGCGCGAAGCCCGGAACAGGAGCCGGCGAGGATCCGAATGTCAGATATTTCGAGCAGCTGAAGGCCCTGACCGCCGAGCAGTGGCTTCGGTCCGGCTGAGCCACGCGTGAGGCGCGGCCTTGAAACTGGCGCTCCCTAGGGGAATCGAACCCCTGTTTCAGCCTTGAGAGGGCCGCGTCCTAACCGCTAGACGAAGGGAGCGTGAGGGAGAGGACATAGCCGCGAATTTTGCCGACGGCAAGGTGGGATTGACGGGTTTCGAACGTCTCCGCAGCCTCGTCCTGGCGAAAGTCACGACCCATTACCCCGAATGGTCGTGGTTAAGGCACATCGGAGTGCCGATCTCGTTCACGCAACCGAATTCGGTGGCTATGGGTCCTGGCCTTCGCCAGGACGATAGCGGGGGGTTGGGGCGCCTATCCGGGCCGCCCTCACGGCTCGTTGGCAAATTTCAGCTTTCCGGCCGGCTTGAGCGTGTGGGCATCGAAGGTGCGGATCTCGGTGACGCCGCCGATATCCAGGGTCACCACGAGGCGGTCGCCGGCAACGCCCGTGGAGACGATTTTGGCGCCTTTCGGCAGGGTCGCGATGACGTCGCCCGTGGGCTCGGGCGCCCTTCCCTCCGACTTGAAAAGGCGGTAGCCCACCGCGATCAGGACGGCGCAGACGGCCAGCGCCGTGGTCAACCCCGCGATCAGCATCATCCGTCGCACCCGCGCGAACAGCGCGGCCTGCTCGGGGGTCGGTTCGGGAACAACGGTATCAGACGTCGTCATGGAAAGCCTGGGTTCAGCGCAGAGATTGGAAGTCGTGGTCGAAGGCGACGAGGGCTCGGCCCGGCTCGACCGCGTGCTGGCGGCGCGCCTGCCGGAGCTGTCGCGATCACGGCTGAAAGCCCTGATTCTGGCGGGCGCGGTGAGCCTCAAGGACGCCGAGATCCGCGACCCCGCTTATCACGTCGCCTCAGGCGATACGATCAGAATCGACGTGCCGGAGGCAGCCCCGCCCGAGCCCAAGGGCGAGGATATCGCTCTGGATATCGTGTTCGAGGACGACGACCTCGTCGTTATCAACAAGCCCAAAGGCCTGGTTGTGCATCCCGCTGCCGGGCACGAGACCGGCACCTTGGTGAACGCCCTCATCGCCCATTGCGGCAGCTCGCTGTCGGGCATTGGCGGAGTGCGCCGGCCCGGCATCGTGCACCGACTGGACAAGGACACGACGGGATTGATGGTGGTTGCCAAGAACGACCTCGCACACGCCTCGCTCACCGCCCAATTCGCCGATCACGGCCGGACGGGTGCGATGCGGCGCGGCTACATGGCGTTCGCCTGGGGGCTGCCGGGCCGGCATCGCGGCACCGTCGATGCGCCGATCGACCGCCATCCGCATGCCCGGGAAAAGATGGCGGTGCGCCAGGACGGCCGCGAGGCGGTGACGCATTGGGAGTTGCTGGAGAGTTTTAACGGCCGCGACGGCAAGCCGGTCGCAGCGCTGCTGGCCTGCGAGCTCGAGACCGGACGCACCCACCAGATCCGCGTCCACCTCGCCCATATCGGTCACCCCCTGATGGGGGACGCGGTCTATGGCCCGCATTTCAAGACCAAGGCCAACCAGCTCGGACCCGAGTCGCAAGCCGCTTTGACGGCGCTTGGGCGGCAGGCTCTGCATGCCTATCTGCTGGTACTAGAGCACCCCAGAACCGGAGAACTTCTTCACTGGGAGGCAGCTCTACCAGAGGATTTGCTTCTCCTTGAAAGCGCTCTGAAAGCGGCGCTATGACGCAGGGGCTTTAAGAAAAGCGTTACATTACAAAAAGTTATAGCTGCCACACGGGGACGTGACGTCAGCAATCCTTCCCTTTTTGACCCCCGATGGGGTATATTGCGCCTGCGTTGGAAGTGACCAACGTGGAACATCGCAGGTACGACCGGCTTTAACCAAGCGGTCGTCTGCCTGGCCCGCCGCTATCGGGGGCCTGAACCTTTGGAGGGCTTCATAATGGCCCGTACCGCTGCTTTGCCGGTCCTCAATGGAGAATCCGGCCTCTCTCGCTACCTCGCCGAGATCCGCAAGTTCCCGATGCTGGAGCCCCAGCAGGAATACATGCTCGCCAAGCGTTGGCGCGAGCATGACGATCGCGACGCGGCACATCAACTCGTCACCAGCCATCTCCGGCTCGTCGCCAAGATCGCCATGGGCTATCGCGGCTACGGCTTGCCGATCTCCGAGGTCGTCTCGGAAGGCAATGTCGGCCTGATGCAGGCGGTCAAGCGCTTCGAGCCCGAAAAGGGCTTCCGTCTCGCCACCTACGCGATGTGGTGGATCAAGGCGTCGATTCAAGAGTACATCCTGCGTTCCTGGTCGCTCGTGAAGATGGGCACCACCGCGAACCAGAAGAAGCTGTTCTTCAACCTGCGCAAGGCGAAGAGCAAGATCAACGCGCTGGACGAGGGCGATCTCCGTCCCGACCAGGTGAAGGTCATTGCCAAGCGCCTCGGCGTCACCGATCAGGACGTGATCGACATGAACCGCCGCCTCGGTGGCGACGCGTCGCTCAACGCGCCGATCCGGGACGACGGCGAGGCCGGCGAATGGCAGGACTGGCTGGTCGACAATACGCCCAACCAGGAAGCCATGATGGCGGAGCACGAGGAATATGACCATCGCCGTGACGCGCTGAATGGCGCCATGGGCGTGCTCAACCCGCGCGAACGCCGCATCTTCGAGGCCCGCCGCCTCGCCGATGAGCCGATGACGCTGGAAGACCTTGCCGCCGAGTTCGGCGTGTCGCGCGAGCGCGTCCGCCAGATCGAGGTCCGCGCCTTCGAGAAGGTGCAGTCCGCGGTCAAGGGCACGATCGCGAGGCAGGAGCAGGCCGCGCTGGAAGCCGCGCACTAAGCGCGGCGTTTCCTGCGCCAGGAATTGGCGGATCGAGATTGACGAAAAGCCGGCGGTAACGCCGGCTTTTTGTTGTGTGAGCCGCAGTATGGTCGCCCGTTGTGCCGGCGAGGCTGTTGAACGCAGGTGACGGCTCGACCGACCAAAGATTGTCGGACCCTATCCAGAGAACGGACACGCATTGTGTCGATCATCCTGCAATCCACCGTCGGCGGCTTCTCCGCCCAGTTCATGCGCAAGCTGCCGCTGGTCGAGCAGGCCATGCGCGACCACGGCTTCGATCCGGCAGAGTTCGTGATCTCCAAGGACTATGCCTCGACCGCGACGATTCCGTTGATGCGCCCGTTCTTCTTCAATTACAGCGTCTATTTCGGCGAGGAGGAATTCACCGTCACCGAGCCTAACGACATGGTGTTCCTGGATTACTTCCTCAAACGCGTGCTGGCCGCGGACGGCCCGCCGGAATTGCCTGAGCAGCCGGGATTGATCCGGCGCCTGTTCGGCTGGATGGCACAGCCGGTGTGAATGTCATTCCGGGGCGCGCGCAGCGCGAGCCTGGAATCCATCAGGCGACGGAGTTAGTGGATCAATGGATTCTCAGATGCGCTATTGCGCATCATAGTTCGCGACTTCGTCGCGCCGCAGAATGACAGCGCTACTCCCCCCAAATCCTTGCCAGCGTCGCGAGCCAGCAGCCTTCGCAATAGCGGGCGTCCTTGAAGTCGATCCAGTTGTGGGCATAGACGTGATCGAGCGGGATGCCGTAGCGCGCGCGCAGGACCTGGACCAGGATCTTCCAGGCCGCGACCTGCGCTTCGGTCGGACCGATCGCGACATCGGGATAGTTGCCGGCGAACTCGACGCCGATCGAATTGTCGCGCACGACCTGATGATAGGTCGTGCTGTTGTTGATGTATTTGTTGTCGTTGCGGTTGGCGCCGTCGGTGTGGGTCGGCACCAGATTGTCCGCGACCGACCAATAGACCGTGCCATCGGTCTCGACCCAGACCATCACGCCACGCCGGGTGGGATTCTTGAACTGCTCCTGCGCGCCGCCGCGCGCCGAGCCTGATGGACCTTCGGTCTGGTGCACGATGATGTTGCGCCAGGGATGGGCGTTCGCGACATCGCCCCACGGCGCCAGCCAGACGATCTTCAGCCCGGGAATATCGGGCGTGCCGCTGCTGCGCGCGAGCTTTGCGAGCTCGGCATCCATGGCAGCGGCAGGGACGATCAGGAAGGCGGCGAGAACCGCCGCAACGAGGCGAGATATCATCACAGGATCCAACAACGGACCCCAGCGTAGCAGATTTACGCGAATTTGCGCGCGGGTTCGACCGGCTCGGGCGAGAGCGGCGGGGCCTGATCGTAGATCGCAAAATCGTTCTTGCCGTTCTTCTTGGCGGCATAGAGGGCATGGTCGGCGTGGGCGATCAGCCTGTCCGGGAACTGGCCGATGCCGCGATCCCATTCCGCAACGCCGATCGAGATCGCGATCGGTATGTCGTTGCCCGAGCAACCGGCGGCGTCCTGGCGGCAGACCTCGAGGATGCGGCGGGCGATCAGCGCACCCTCGCGCAACGACGAGGACGGCAGCACGACGCAGAACTCGTCGCCGCCGGTCCGGGCGAGCATGTCGCCGGGCCGGAGGCGCGTCTGCGCCATCAGGGTGAAGTGCCGGAGGCAGGCGTCGCCCGCGGCGTGGCCATAGGTGTCGTTGATGGACTTGAAGCCGTCGAGATCGATCACCAGCAGCGAGAACGGCTCACCGCTGCGCTCCGAACGGGCGCATTCCTCGGACAGGCGCTGCAACAGATGGCGGCGATTGGCGACGCCGGTGAGATCGTCGAGCAGCGCAAGGTCGGCGACCTCGTTGCGGAGGCGATCCATCGCCATCAGCAGGAAGCCGAAATTGAGCGTCATCGACAGGAAGAGCAGCACCAGCACCATGACGGCATGGTTCTGACCGCGCGCGACTGCCGAGAAATCGCCGCCAAGCGCGTTGCCGACCGTACGGGCCACGAACACCGCGATCATGGTGAGGATGACGATGCCGGCAAGCCGCGCGCCGGGGCTGGCGCGGCCCTCCGGCGGCGACAGCAGCAGGCGCAACGACAACACCAGCGGCCAGCCCTGGCCGATGGTGTAGCAGAGCATTCGCAGCTGCATCTGGTCGAAGCCGAACTTAAAGAACATGACACCGGCGAGACTTGCGATCGCGGTCGCGGTCATAAGGCGCCAGGACGCCCGCCGATCGTAGAAACGCTGAATGCCCGCAGCCGCAAAACAGCTCGCGGCAATGATGCCGGCAGCCCCGAACAGCAGCGGCACCACGGAATTGACGAACAGGCCGGTCAATGCCGTGCTCGCGCCGGCTGCGCCGACGAAAGCCGACGCCATCCAGAACCGTGCAGCTTCGAATTTCGGATAAGAGCGCGTCACATAGGCCCAGATCAGACCGAGCGCCGAGAAGTTGACGACGAAGACCATCCAGAGCGTCGGTACGTTCAGCACGGCGGCCGCGATACGCGCAGCGTGCCGCCCCCTGTCTCCAGCAGAAGTTCGTCCATGACCCGCCCCCGCGTTCTTGCGGAGGATCATGCGCTGGTTGCACTTAACGGAACCTCACTGCGATTGTCGAAAGCGCGCCCTTGGTTTTGGATTCATGAACGCAGCGTCTCGGTTATCGATCGTTAGGCACGTCGCCGGGGTCGAGGCGCGATCGCGTCGACGCCGACCGCGAAGCGGATTCGCGGGCCAAAATCACCTGAAAACGCATCTGAGCTGTGGATAACGTGATGACGCAGATGTGACAGCGCGGGGCATAGACGCGCGAATCTGCTGAGTTCGTCAACGAGGATGTTGCGAGGCTGGCCCTCCGCCGAGCGATCCTCGTGTCGCGTTTCACCATTAACCCTTAAGAGGATCCTATGGCTAAGAAAGCGAAGAAGGCGAAGAAGGCGACGAAGAAAAAGGCCAAGAAGGCCGCGAAGAAGAAGTAGCGCGGATGTTCTTTGCCCGGGTGGAGCATGCTCCGCCCGGGCGTCGGCAAAGCTACAGGCGACAAGGCTAAGAGAGTTTGAAGACGGCGGGCGCGAGGCCCGCTTTTTTATTGGCTACCGCTCGGCGAAGGCCAGCTTGGCACCCAGCAAGGCGAAGCCCGCCGCAAAGGAGCGGCGCAACCAGGCCATCACGCCGGGACGGGAGATGACGCGCTCGCGCACGGAGGCGGCGCAGAGGCCGTAGATGACGAACACCACAAAGGTCATCGCCATGAACGCGCCGCTCAATTCCAGCATCCGCGCCAGCATATGCGCTTCGTCCACCGCGATGAACTGCGGCAGGAAGGCGAGGAAGAAGATCGAGAGCTTGGGGTTGAGGATGTTGATCAGGAAGCCGGTGACGATGACGCGGCCGCCCGAACGTTCCTTGATCTCGCCGTCGACCGCAAGCGCCCCCGTCTCCCGCAGCGCCTGCCAGGACATGTAGAGCAGGTAGGCCACGCCGCACCATTTCAGTGCGGCAAAGGCGAGCGCGCTGGTATGGAGCACGGCGGCAAGCCCGAGCATCGCAGCACACATGTGCGGCACGATCCCGAGCGTGCAGCCGAACGCCGCAGCCACACTGGCGCGCGAGCCGCGCGTCAGTGCCGCAGCCAGGGTGTAGAGCACGCCGGTGCCGGGCGAAGCGACGACGATGAGCGAGGTGAGCAGGAAGGACCAGGACATGCCTCGTCCCTACCACCCCTGCCGCTTGCCGAGAAGTCACGACACGGTCAGCGCTGCCGCGCCGGGCGCGCCTCAGTTCAGCTGGGCGAGCTCGGCTTCGCGCAACACGTCCAGCGGCGCCCAGGGCTTGGCCCAGAATTTTGCACCGGCGGGCAACGCCTGCACCAGGGGGCGGCCGGAGGTGACGACGACGTCGAGCTTCGGATTGCGGTCCTTGGCGACATGCGCCAGCTCGACGCCGTTCATGCGACCGGCCAGCTGCACGTCGGTCAGCATCAGGCAGAGCGCGCCGGCGTTCTTGTCCAGCACACGCTCGGCGGCCTCCGCGCTTTCGCACTGGATGACCTGGTAGCCGCTCTCCTCGAGCAGGAGGCAGAGCATCTCCCGCTGCATGAGGTCGTCTTCAACGACGAGGGCGGTGGCACGAAATGGTTCTGATTGTCCCATCGGCGGCTCCCAATGCTTGCCTCCGTTCAAGTAACGCATGTTAAAGATGGAGCGGGACAACGGTTCGGTTCCAAACTGAAAAAATGTAAATCCTTGTTCCCGCATGCGGGGCTTGACGGGGGGCCATCATGACAACGATTCGCGGCGCGGCGGCTATCACGGGGGCGGCCAGCGGCATCGGCCGCGCGCTCGCCATCGAATTCGCTCACCGCGGCTGCGACCTCGCGCTCGCCGATCGCGACGAGGCCGGGCTGAAATCGCTGGCCGCCGAGATCGGCGCACAGCGCAAGATCAGCGTGCATCGCGTCGATGTCAGCGAGCCCGATGACATCGCGCAATTCGCAGCCGAGGCCGTCGCTACGCATCCCGCGCTCAACATCGTCATCAACAATGCCGGCGTGGCGCTGATGGGGACGTTCGAGGAGATCGACCAGGCGCAGATGGACTGGCTGTTCGACATCAATTTCTGGGGCGTGGTGCACGGCACCCGCGCCTTCCTGCCGCATCTGAAAACGCAAGCGGAGGCGCATGTCGTCAACATCTCCTCGATCTTCGGCATCATCGCGCCGCCGGGGCAATCAGCCTATGCGGCGGCCAAGTTCGCGGTACGCGGCTTTTCCGAGAGCGTGCGGCATGAGCTCGCGGTCGCTCGCAGCCCGGTGCGGCTCTCGGTGGTGCATCCCGGCGGCGTCGCCACCTCCATCGCGCGCTCCTCGCGCACCGGGGTCGGCGTCACCGACAATGCGCGCCGCGCCGAGGCGATCGAGCGGTTCGAACGTGCTGCAAAGACGACGCCAAAGGACGCGGCGCTGCGCATCATCAGGGGGATCGAACGCAATGAGCCGCGCATCCTGATCGGCAACGATGCGAGGTTCATGGACCTCCTGCAGCGCTTTCGCCCGGGCACGTATTGGGCGCCGTTGCAGCGGCGGCTGGAGAAGCTGGGGAAGTAGGTCAGGGACGCGATGGCATCGCCTCATTCTCCGCTGCCGCAGGGTGGGCAAAGCGAAGCGTGCCCACGACTTTCCGGCGACGGATGGGAATGGTGGGCACGGCGCTTTGCGCCTTTGCCCACCCTACGAGACCTACGAGCGCGCGTATGGGGCTACTGCCCCACCAGCCGGTCGGCAAAATACCCGATCGTCTTGCGGTAGACCACCGCCCTGTTCCACTCGCGCATGGCCTCGAAATTGGCCGAGCCCTCGCCATAGGGCTGGCCCATCTTGAAGCCGTTCGAGTGCAACAGGTTCGCGGTCGAGGCCAGCACGTCGGCGACGCTGTGGCGGAGGTCGACATGGCCGTCGCCGTCGAAATCGACGCCGTATTTGATGTAGGACGACGGCAGGAACTGGGTCTGGCCGATCTCGCCGGCATAGGCGCCGATGAGGTCGCGCAAGGGCAGGTCGCCCCGTTGCACGATCTTGAGCGCAGCGAGCAGCTCGCCCTGGAACAGCTCGGTGCGGCGGCAATCATGCGCGAGCGTCGCCAGCGTGCGGATCACAGGCAGCTTGCCCATGTCGCCCTTGCCGAAATCGCTCTCCAGCCCCCAGATCGCAACCAGGATCTGCCTGGGCACGCCGAACTGCTGCTCGATGCGCGAGAGCAGCGCGGCATGGCGCTGCAAGAGCGCGCGTCCGCCATTGATGCGGCCGGGGCCGACGCGGGTCGAGACATACTGCTCGAAGCTCTTGTTGAAGGTGTAGCGCTGGCGCCGGTCGAAGGCGAGCACGGCGCCATCCTGGGTGATGCCGCCGAATGCCGCACTGGTCACGGCGGCCGAGACGCCGGCTCCTTGCGCTTCCGCAGCCATGCTGGCGATGAAGCTGTTGAAGTCGCCGCCGCAGCGCGCGGCCTTCGCCGACCCGCCGGCGAGACAAACCATGACGGCGGCGGCGAGAAGCGGTCTCAACATTCGAAAGATTCCTCATGGCGTGGCGCGAAACAGAAGGCGATCATGCCCGGGAACGCGGGCACGGTCAAAGCAGCAGGTTTGATCCGCATCAACGTGCCTCACGCTCCTGTTCATAAATTCGAGCAAACGGTGCGCCTGCCGAGGAGATCAGCCCATGACCGGAATCACCCTGACCACCGACCAGATACGCAATGCACCTGCGCCGGTGCGGCAATGGATCGAGCAGGAGGTCATCACTTCGCTCGGCCTGACACCGCGGGCGCCTGCGGCCATCCCGGCTCAAGCCGCCCATCTCGTCGCCTGCAGTGTGGACGACGTCGCCGGCGTGCTCGAGCACATCCGCGGCACCTTCCCGGCGGTGAACGTGCTGTTCGAATTCGGCCGGCCCGGCATCAATTACGGACAGCCCGCGGTGATGACGTTCCGCCTCATGGACATCCTGCACCACACCCGGCTGCAACAGATCGAGCAGGTCATGACCTGCCTCGAAATGATCAACCAGGCGCTGACCGTGGTCAGGAAGGACCCGTCCGCGCGGTTCTGCGGCTTCGACAATGAAGGCCATTGCCTGATCGCGCCGCAGACGCAGGCCAGCATCGCAACGCTCTGGCAGGACATGATGGCGCGTCAGCAGATGCAGCAGACCAAGGCGGACGACCACATCGCGCCGGCGGCGTGAGAGCCTGCAGGGCGTGCGACCAGCTGCGCCGAAACAGAAACCGCAAAACAACCCCATGCACAGTAGGAGCCGGGCCACAACAGGATGCTCTTTTTCCGAATTTCGGTTTGACCCGTCGGGCAAAACAGGAGTATGGTGTCAGCATCGCAGACTCCGGGCGTAGGCGCCTGCCCTCGCAACGATCCTGCGATGCGTCGTGCGATCCACCATCACCACATCCCGCCGCAGCATGATCGCTGGGCTTAATCCCGGTCACCGCACCCGTTCTCGCTGCATTGCGAGAGCGCAGCAGGATGAACGAATTATTTCTAATATCCAAGCATCTGCTCTCGGGATCACGGGAACCCGCTTGTGACATCTTCCGCATTCTGATGCGCTGGCTGCGACATCGTCGCCATCACGATTTGCCTTGCCATCATGGCGCACAAGCGATAGCTTTCTATCTCAGGTTGTCGCCCTGCCAGCCCCGGGCCGACGCTGAGGACCCCAAGATAAGCGGCGGGCTTATCGGCCCGCCGCTTATTGAGGTGATGGGCCGCGCGCAGATATCAGGACGCTGCTGGCCGACGACAAGCCCTATCCATGAGCTCCGCCGGTATTCGGGTCGCGAAGAACGTCGACTTCCCGCGCGAAGTCATTTGACTGCGGCGCCCTGATCGACGACAAGCCGCCATGGCCAAGAAACCCGGAACCAACCCGAAAGGCGAGTTCGCCTTCTTCAACGTCGTCTACGAAGACGGCTCGCAACGCTCCAACCGCCGCGTCCCCAGCGAGCTGCTCGGCGGCCTCGACGGCGACGAACCCGCGCGCAACTTCATCAGGGAGCAGGACCGCGAGATCGCGGAAAAGAGCGGACGGCCGGCGCTGGAGATCGAGCGGATCGAGCGGGTGGGAGCGAAGAAGAAGTAGGCTGGCAAAGGCACAGTGATATTGGACTGAATCAAGCGGCCGGGCTCGGTGCACCTCTCCCGCTTGCGGGAGAGGTCGGCGCAACGCGCCGGGTGAGGGTTCTCTCCTCTGGGGGAGTGTCCCGTTGCGGAGAAACCCTCTCCCCAACCCTCCCCCGCAAGCGGGTGAGGGAGCGCACCTCCCTTGTCGCGGCAAATGACCTCATCTCATCGCGCTTCAAGCGCGCTCACCAGCGCCCGCACCATCTATTCCAAGCAAACAGCAGGTCGGCAAAACGGTCGTAGACAAACCGCGTGATCGGCAGCACCACGCGATTGCCTGAGAGCGCCGCAAGCCACCCCTCGCCGGGCGTCATCCGCCACAACGCGATCGCGACGTCAGCGCCGACGACGAGCCGGCTGGCCCCATCTGTCGCATGCTCTCGATCATAGAGACGAGGGACATCGAGAAGCTTGCGGCAGCGGTTGCGCAAGCAAAATCCGAGGATGTAGGCGGATTGGCAACGATGGCGTCGGCCTTCTTCAACTTCAATCGCAAACGCCTTATTGCTGTCGCCTCTCAACAGCTCTTGCCTTCCGTCCGGGAGGGCGGAGCATTCGCGAATGACGGCGGACTGATGGCCTACGGTCCGAGCTTTCCTGACATGTATAACATCAAGACTGCGAAGGCGTTTGGTATCACGCTGGCTGGCAGCCGTACGAAATCGTCGCGCGTCTCGATGGCTGGATTTGCGATCCAGAGGACGAAACTCGCATCCCCCCGGTCGTCGCCGCGATGATCGCCCGCGCGATGCTGCAGCCCAATGATGACACCGTCCTGCGATCCATGCGCGCATGGTCGCGTGGCACAAGAGGTTCTGCCCAATGAGTGAACGTATTTCGGCCGAGGACGACCACGCTGAGCTTGCGACCGCCCTAGCGGTGATGATCACAGCTCGGTCGCTCACGTGCTTGCGAGCGTTTATAGCCAATGCGTTGAGCTGATGGCCGGGAAAGCCGCCGAATCAATGCTGCTGGGCGACGGCGATCCTCAATCGCCGGTCGATGATCTCAGGCAGGCGCGTAAGTTGGCCCTGTTGTTCTGCAAAACCGAGGAAGGCATCGAGAGCCTCTTGGAGCACTGCGATGTCGCCGCACGTGATCTGTTGATGCCCTACGGCGATCTCCTGATGGCGTTGTCCATTCTGCTGAGGATCAAGCGCACGCTCGACGGCGCCGAGATCGACAAGATCATCGGGGAGTTCGAGGCGCAGAAGGCGCTGGCGGTCGAGCATAGGCGGCGCGAGAACTGGCGCAAGCGCGAGTTGGTGGCCGAGCGTTTTCGAGCGGAATGTGATCACGCCAATGCCATAGCCTCGTCACAGTCTGCACCAGATCGGATGCAGTAATCGACGACATCAACGATCAGAGCGCACCGCGGACGTACCCGGCCTCATGATCTTGAAGGGCCCCGACGTGCAACATCGTCGGGGCCTTTGCTTGACGCGTTCAGGCGCTATTTCGCGGCCTGTTTGCTCGGGTCATCGGCCGGGTTGACATAGTTGATAGCGAACGGCCCGGGTCCGGCGATCTGTACCACGGTCTCCTCAGTGGTCCAGGCATAGTGGTTCATGCCTGCTGGCATTTCGACGAAAGCTCCGGCCTTGAGGGACTGCCCCTTGTCCATGTCGAGCTTGTCGCCGAGACCTGCTCGGAAGTCACCCGAGATCACCGTCACGAACTCGTCGGTGGGGTGGTTATGAGCCGGGACTTTGTAATTGGCCGGCATCTTGAGCCGCATCGTGAACAGCCCCTCCTTGCTGGGATCACCAGCGATGACGGCGAACTGCGCGCCGGGCGGGATGGTCGGTGGAGCGGGACCCCACTTGATGTCTTCCACGTTGACCGGAGGCTTCATTTGCATCTCGGCGGCGTGCAGTGCCGGCAGGATTTGTGCTGCTGCTAGGACAGCAAGGCCAGAAGCAACAGCAAATGGTGCGATTGAATGCTTCATTTCCTTCCTCCTTGGCTTACTTCTCACTTCACTCGCAACAAACCGGGGGCACGAACCCCTTGCAAGCCCGTCCGATACGATCGCGCATTTCCGATCGACCGCCTCAATGCCGATGGATGCGGAAATCGGAGTGCTTACCTTTCGGACTTGCAATCAACTTACTATGTTCATGCATTAGGGTCACGGCCTAGCTCACTGGATGACCTTTAGGTAAGCTGTTCCAGTAGCGGACCCACTTACGGCGAGGGCAAGCCATCGCTTTCGGCTAGTTCAACAGCTCGCGTTCCATCGCAGACGGTTTTTCACCTTGATCCAGTACTTGCTCCGACCGCCCTGATAGGCCGGGTGGTGTCGCTTCGACACCAATCCTTCAAGACCCATGTTGCAGGCGGCGCGGAATAGATCAGGCCGAAGCTCGCCCGTTCAAAGGGATTGATGAAGACGCCCTCGGGGCGTCGCCAGCAGACGCTCCAGGTTCGTCTTTCGCATCGACAGGGTTAGCATGCGGAGGTCGTCACCGCGCCCGGCTGGCACAGTTGAGCCCTTGGTCCGTAGGCAATAGTCAAATGAACGCATGTGGGAAAATAGCCATTCGCGGGCCCGATTGCGAGATGAGCTTGGGCGCGCCGTCAAAAGCGGGCGGCCAGGGCTACCATCTTGGCGGCAGATCAGGAGTGATTTCGCTTTCGACGCTCTCACTGATCGCCCGCTCAACCTCCGACGCGAGCACGGTAAGATGCTCAGCCAATCTGGTGAATAACTCACGCTTCTTCGGATCGGTCGCTAGGTCGCGGATAAGGGCGCACTCGGCGGCGCCCCGCTGTAGCTTCTCTAGCTGAGCCTGCATGTCCTTCATCTGCGGCCCCAATGTTCTCTTATAGGAACATTACAAAGAACGAGTTTGGTTCACAAGTGAACAGAGGGGGGGCCTGATTGGGGTTAGCCTAGTGATGCACGGCGCACGTTCTGCCGTGTGCGCCGGCCCATCGGACCGCCGGCCAATTCGGCTCCAGCCCCGCGAGTGGCCGGCTGGTCCGAGGCGACTTTGCGCAATATCAAAACGAGTTCGTTTACTCTGGCTAGGCTGCTCACGTAGCCGAACAACCTCTTGTCGGGCTGCTGAGGTTATGAGGTCCGGGCTCCTAGGCACACCGGGCCTCGCCTTACTGCTTATCCCCGTCGCCATGGCTTGCAAGGTCCCGCCATGCAAGTGCGACAGGAGGCTCGACATGTTCACCAAAGATTACGCCGACGATCTCAGCGCGACCGTGCGCTATGCACTAGAGACCACTCGTGCAGTCGCACTCTGTCCTTTCCATTCCGAGGTCACCATCCGCATCGGTGATGATGCAGCCGAGAGCCATGCCTTCGAGCGCGCCAAGAAGGTCGTCAAGAGCGATGGTGCGAATTGGGAGCCGAAAGTCCTTAGGGAAGAGATTGGACGGCAGCTCAGTGAACTCGCAGACGGCACTTGTCCCCTTTGCGCGTCGCATTGAGCCGCGATGCAAAAGAAAACTCGCCCGAAAGCGGGTAACGCAAGGTAGCATGATGGATGATCAATCAGTCAGAGACACACGCCTCACCCACGGTCCACAACCAAGTTTAGAGGCATTGCTATTGCGCTGTTTGGGCGGAACATTCTCTTTCGATCAGGTGTGCTTCTATGGTCGCCATACTGACGCTGCGCTCAGGCTCGCGCGCGAGATTGGGCGCGGGTTTGGCCTATAGGCCCGCATTGATTGCCGAGACAACTTTTCGCCGAGCCTCAACGTGCAGCGCGATCGTCGTAGCGGCTACTTCTTCAAAAGTATTCGCATCGTCCGCGCCATTCGCCTCACTGATCCGGCGTGGCGGCCCAGCTCGGCCGCTATCTTCGATGCGCCTACTCTTGCCCGAGCCAACTTGATCAATTGCTGGATCTCGCGATCGGCCCATTGCTTTGGCTTCGGTGTTTTCAATAACGCCCCCCAAGCTGGTCCCATTTAACTGGTCGTCCGATTTCGAGCACTTGGGAAATTTACGGGTGGGATCATTCAGCTCGGCCCAGCTAGTGGACCAGAGCGCTACGATCGCACAGGCGAAACCGCCCGCCACCAGGATGCCGGGGCTAGTGACCAGATCAATTGACCAGTGGTGGCCAACTAGGGCGTGTCATGGCTCATTGGCTCTGCCCGGGTTTTCATCCGTTGGCTTTCGCTGTCGTTGAGCGTATTCGGCGCCCCATCCAAGCCCTAGGGTAACCGAGATTAGCGAGCCGAACAGCATGCCGAGCTTCGCCGCATCTGGCAATGAAATATGGCCTGCCCACCATTACTTGGTGGACGGACCTCGTCGAAAATGAGCCGGTATTTTTGGCCTATGCGCCAGATTGGCCATATTATCTCGGTCTCTGGGCAGATGATGTTGGCCAGGCTCTCAACGGAGTGGCACCGGCCGACATTCCTATCCAACAGCCAACGAAACTTATACTCGCAATCAACCTCAAAACCGCGAAGGCCCTCGGCCTCACCATACCACCGGCATTGCTCGCCAGCGCCGACGAGGTGATCGAATAGGATGCGCGCGGATGTCGGGTTGTGGCCCATCGCTTCCATTAGGGCGTTGCGGCGAGATGTCCGGGATCGGGGGTAAAGCGGAAGCGCCCAGCGCTG
>NZ_LBJP01000079.1:0-128277 GCF_028128715.1 Bradyrhizobium sp. CCBAU 51745
CTTGACCGGCTCCGCCTGGAGGTCGTGCCGCCCGGCTGAGCGGACCTGATGGCTCCGGTTCTGGAAGTGGCGGATATCTTCCGCCACTACGGCGAAGCATTTCGGCAAGCCCGTGCCGAGCATTTGGGCCGCGTCGAGCGGCGCGTCATGGGCGCGATCACGGCATGCCGGACGGCTGTGCTCGGCGGCCACGTCGAGCAGTGCGATGACTGCGGCGCCACACGGATTGCCTACAACTCCTGCCTTATGGGCAAAGCCGGTAATGGGGAGCTGCCAATCGCGATCACCGTATTTTCCTGTGTATTGCCGCTCTCGAGCTCTCCATTACAAGTCGCCCGTGCGGCCCCGTTGGGTCGGCCACTGATGGCCGGTCACATACGGAGATGGACATGTTGGAGACGTACTTCTCGGCAGCGAAGATGCTGGGGCATCTGCGCAGTGGGCCGAGCGGGCCTTACCTTGACGGGTTTGCAGCGGCACTGGAGCGACAGGGCTATGGCCCCGAGACAGCGGTACGCTATTTGCGAGCGGCGGCTCACATCGGTCATGTTATGGCCGAGCAAGGCGCGGGCCTAACGGACGTTGATCTCGCCGCGTTCGGCGAGCACCTGCGCACCTGCCGGTGTCCACGCGCCAAAGGCGGCCGGCGCAACCACCACACCATCTACGGTGCCAGGCTCTTTCGTCGGCACCTCGTCGAGCGCGGCGTTTGCCGGTCCGCGGCCGTGGGGCCAGCATCCGCCGAGCCGCAGCTGGTCGCCGACTTCAAGACGTGGCTGCGCAAGCATCGCGGCGCATCCGATCCCACCGTCAGGCTCTACGCCCACGTCGCCGCGGGCCTTATGATGGAGCTTCGATCTGACCCGGCCGGCTGGAGGCCGAACGATGTCCGCAGCTACGTCCTGGAGCGCGCGAGCAATAGCGGGAGTGGCACGATCGAGAAGATGACGACGAGCCTGCGGGCTTTCCTGCGGTATCTCGCAGTCGCAGGCCGTTGTCAGGCAGGTCTCGATGGCGCCGTTCCGGCCTACGCTCATTGGCAGCTTGCCGACATGCCCCGGTATCTGTCGACCGAGCAGGTCTACCGGCTGATCGCTGCCTGTGACGGCGACGCCGGCGCGCGCCGGCGTGATCGTGCGATCGTTCTTTTGTTGGTGCGCCTCGGCCTGCGGGCCGGTGACGTGGCGCAACTGCGCCTCACCGATATCGAGTGGCAAACAGGGTCGCTGCGGGTCTGCGGCAAGTCGCGCTACGAGGTCCGGCTGCCGCTGCCGCAAGACGTCGGGGATGCGATCGCCGCCTACCTCGAATGCCGGCCGTCTACCCGCCGGAGCGATCTCTTGTTCCTGCGCACGATCGCGCCGTGCCGGCCATTCCGACGAGGCGACGGCATCTCGTCGGTGGTGAAGCGCATCATGAAGCGGGCCGACATCGTGGCGCCGGTCAAAGGGGCCCACGCTCTGCGGCACACCGCGGCGACCGAGATGCTGCGCCATGGCGTGCCGCTCGACAAGATCGGACTCGTCCTTCGGCATCGCGGCATCGACACGACGGCCTATTACGCAAAGGTCGACGTCGCGCTGCTGAAGCAGGTTGCTCAGACCTGGCCGGAGGCGCTCTGATGCTCGACGCCATCGAGACCTATCTCGCGCTCCGCCGCGCCACGGGCTTCGCGATGTCGACCGCGGAGTACCTGCTGAAGAGCTTTGCCGCCTTCGCGGCCGAGCGCGGACAAACGTACGTCGAGACAAAAACAGCGATCGACTGGGCCGCGCTCGGACCATCCGTCGCGCAACGCGATGCACGGCTCAGAGCCGTCTGTCGCTTCGTACGCCACGTCCGGGTGGAGGACGTGGGGCACGAGCTGCCGCCGGCAAATCACTTCGGCGCCCGCAAGAAGCGTCGCACGCCGCACATCTACACGACAGACGAGATCAGTCGGCTGGTTGAAGCTGCGCTGCGGCTTCGGCCAATGCGCGGCTTGCGCCCGCACACGCAAGCGACCTTGATCGCGCTGCTCTCAGCCACCGGGCTCAGGATCTCCGAAGCCCTGAAGCTGACGATCGCTGACGTGACCCGCGACGGTCTGCTGATCCGCGAGACCAAGTTCCGCAAGACGCGACTGGTGCCGCTGCACGACACGGCAGCCGCCGGCTTGCAGCGATACTTGGCACGTCGCGGGCCCGGCTCGGACGATGATCCGATGTTCATCGACCAGCGCGGTCGGCCGCTGCGCTACATCGCCGTCAAGGAAACCTTCGATAGGCTGGTCGACAAGGCTGGCATCAGATCGAGGTCGGATCACTGTCCTCGCCTGCACGATCTGCGGCACGCGTTTGCGGTGCGCGCGCTGCAAGGCAGTCCTACCGGCCGAGGCCGCTGCGGGGCGCACATGGCGGCACTCGCGACCTACATGGGTCACGTCAACATCTATGCGACCTACTGGTATCTCGAGGCCACGCCCGACCTCTTGCGCGATGTCGCCACGGCCGGCGAAGCGTTCATGTCCGAAGGGAGGTCAGCATGACGCCGATCGCTCCCCTCATCGAGACGTTCCTGCGCGACACACTAGCTTGCCAGCGGGGCGCCAGCCGGCACACGAGCGACTCCTATGCCTCGAGCTTCCAGCTGCTGTTCGTGTTCGCCGCCGACCGGCTCAAGGTCAAACCATCGGCGCTGACGCTCGAGCAGATCGATGCCGGGCTCGTCTGCGCCTTCCTCGAGCATCTTGAGGACCAGCGCAAAAACGCGGCCGTGACGCGCAACGTTCGCCTGGCGGCGATCAAGTCGTTCTTCCGCTTCCTCGAGTACCGGCAGCCGGCAGCGCTCGAGCAGATCCGCCGTGTACTGGCGATCCCGTTCAAGAAAACTGACACGCGCCTGGTGCCCTACCTTCTGCGCGAAGAGCTCCAAGCCGTGCTCGACGCTCCCGATCCGGCGACACGCGATGGCATCCGCGACCGCGCAATGCTGCACGTGGCCGTCTGCGCAGGGCTGCGCGTCTCCGAGCTGACGGGCCTCAAGGTCGATGACATCGACCTGCCTTCGATGAGCATCCTCGTGCTCGGCAAGGGACGCCGGGAGCGGACCCTGCCGTTGTGGAAGCCGGCGGCCGCTGCACTGCGCGCCTGGCTCGCCATCCGTGGGCAGGTCGCGACACCTGAGGTGTTCGTCAATGCCCGTGGTGAGCCGCTGAGCCGATGGGGCTTTGCCTATCTGCTCAGGCAGCACGCCGCGACTGCGGCTCGCAAGCAGCCCGGTCTCGCCAAGAAACGCGTCTCGCCCCATGTGCTCAGGCACACCTGCGCGATGGTCGTCCTGCAAGCGACTGGGGACATCCGGAAGGTGTCGCTATGGCTGGGCCACGCTACGCTGACGACCACCGAGGTCTACACGCGCGGCGATCCGACCGAGAAGCTCGATGCGATGGAGGCGATCGTGCCGCCCCACCTGCGGCGCGGCGTCTTCCAGCCCACCGACAAGCTGATAGAACTCCTCAGGCGTACCTCGTAATGGAGAGCGGGGCTGGCGGTGATTAGTGCAGGAGCGCGATCAAGTTGCCGCCAGCTCCCCATTACCGGCTTTGCCCATAAGGCAGGTAATGGGCGTCGCCCATTACCTGTCGCAATCGGCATTGCCCGAAGTGCCAGGGCGCGGCGCGCGCGCAATGGCTTGCCGAGCGACAAGCCGAACTCCTTCCCGTGCCATACTTCCACGTCGTCTTCACCTTGCCGGCGCCGGCCAGAGAGATTGCTTTCCAGAACAAGGCGGTGGTCTATGCCATTCTGTTCCGCTGCGCGGCCGAGACGCTCACCACCATCGCGGCCGACCCCAAGCATCTCGGCGCTCAGCTCGGTGTGACCTCCGTCCTCCATACCTGGGGCCAGACGCTGCAACACCATCCGCATATCCACTGCGTCGTGCCTGGTGGTGGACCTTCGCTCGACGGCACACACTGGGTCGCTTGCCGGCCCGGCTTCTTCCTGCCGGTGCGCGTCCTCTCCCGGCTGTTCCGCCGTCTGTTTCTGCAAGAGCTGCAAGCTGCCTTCGCGGCTGGCCAGTTGGGCTTCTTTGGCGATCTCGTCCATCTCGCCGATCCCGCCGCATTCGCCGAGCGCCTCGCTCAACTTCGACGGACAGACTGGGTCGTCTATGCCAAGCCGCCATTCGGCGGGCCCGAACAGGTGCTGGCTTATCTCGGCCGCTATACGCATCGCGTCGCCATCGCCAACAGTCGGCTGATCTCGCTTGCCGACGGCAAGGTGAGCTTTGCCTGGAAGGACTATCGGCAGAATCGTAAAGCCAAAGTGATGACGCTTAATGCCGATGAGTTCATTCGTCGCTTTCTCCTGCATACCCTGCCGGACGGCTTCCACCGCATCCGCCACTATGGCTTCCTCGCCAATGGCGGGCGCAACGATAAAATCGTCCTCTGCCGTCAACTCCTTGCCGTCCGCAACGCTCCGACTGATCAAGAAGCCGGCGACGATCCCCTCACCAAATGTGAGATCCCCGTCTGTCCGCATTGTGGCGGCACCATGCGACGCGTCGATGTCGTCCCGCGAGCCTGCGCCCGTGACCATCCGTTTCGTTGTGACACGTCATGACCAGCGCCTGCACCATCCACCCCTTCCGGGATCACCTTCTCGGCGGCAACGTCCGATGTCGCCGTGGCCGCGCTCGTCACCGCTCACCCCGCCAATCGTTCGGCCGCGCATCCCGGCGCAACAAATCCCTCGTGGCATCGCGCCCACTGCCCGATCAATCGGGCCGCTCACACCTGCTCAATGTCTCGTCGGCGCGCGCCGAGCACAGGCGCACCTTCTCCGCAACTGCACCTGCTGCACTATCGCCATAGCACGGCAACTCCGCGGCTTCGTTCAATCCGGCTTCTATGAGGTCGCACGCTACGACAGCGCGCGCGGCTTAAGTCTGCCCCGCGACCTCACAGAACCCTCAAGATTCTCATGTGCTGAAAGAATGGATTCTCGTCTATCAGAACGCACGCCGCGCCGGGCGATGAGCTTTCCCGCTCATGGGTCCGCTCGCCTTCGGACCAAGTCGCCTCCGTATCTACTATTCGGCTCTCGTCGGCATCGGCGCGAGGCTGTACATCGTTTCGTGCGCCGGGTCTTGTGAAGGCGAAGTCGATCGAAATGTGGTCTGCGAAGTACTGCGAATAGAAAGGCCCCCGGCGGGCATGCCGGAGGCCTCTTGGAGGTCTACCTAAATGTATTTGAGCCTCTGTTGTCTCCTTCTGCTAAGATAATGAAACTCACCAGTTACGATGAACACGCAACATCATCTGAAGACTGTGTTGGTCCTTCAGTTCGTACACTGCGCCCGGCTTGGCGACACCCGACTGCAACGGCAAGGTCACTGTGCTTCCGCTCGCGTACTTCTGATCAAGCATGGCGTATGCAACCTCGGTCGAGAAGGTCAGATTCTTAACGGGCGTCCAGCGGGTGGCCACGCCAATCACCGCATAGTTGAAGTCAGGGTTGCAGCCAGCCATGCCACTCGACAATGCAAGAGTTGCGACGAATGCGCCGCAGATGTAGCTCTTCGCCGTGCTGTTGTACCGAACAGCACCCCAACCGCCGAAAATTGACGAATTCCAGTACGGGTTCCAGTTGTGGGTGTAGCCGCCGTTGAAGCCGTAGCTCGTAGTCAGCTGTTGGCTCGCACCTGCAACGAAGACCGAGTCCGAGAGGCCGGAAATACCGACGCTCTGGTAAGCACCAGCGAGCCCCGTACCGCTGTACATCGCGAAGGTATAGGGACTATACGGTTGGAAGTTGTAACCGGTTGCGCCATTTGTATAGACGCCCTGGATGTTGATCGTATCACCGGGACCCGTGGGGATATTCTTAATCGACAACGCGAGCTGGCCAGCCCAGCCCCACTTGTCGCTTGGATGCCCCGTCGTCTCATCGGCTCCGTAATAGCCAGCGTGATTATTATGCGCGGCCACTGACGCCTGGAAAAGTCCCCACGCCTGGTCGACACGCAGCATGGCGACGAGATCGGGAGACCGCGAACCACCGATGTCGCCCGCACCATAGGTGCCAGCGGCAAGGCCCGTGGCCGTCGCTCCGCTCACGTTCCAGATGTTTGTAGTATTTCGAACGACCTGCTCCTCGGCCGAGAAGCTAGCCGTGATGCCTTGCCCAAAGTCCGCCGTATAGGCAAACTGATTGACAGCCTCCCACCCGCCGCCGCCCGGCAAGCCGTCGAAGCCGTTTGCAGGATAGTTGGTCCAAGGTGAAGAGAAATTCGACTGTGCTCTACCGAAGGTGAAGCCGGCGAACTGTATGAATGCGTAGTAGACGGAGAGCGAACCACCGGAGATCATGCCGCTACCGCTTCCTGCGGGATTGCTTCCGCTATAGGCCGTTGAGCCATTGATGGCTGCCGTGCCGGCACCGCCGTAGCCGCCAGCAGTCCAGGTGAACGCGAGCTCAGCGTACGTACGAAGGAGACCATACTCAGTCGCGGTACGGGTATCCATGTTGAGGTCAGCGCGGGATTGGCTTGTGTAGTAATTGCTCAGACGGTTGTGCGCGGCAGCGACGCCGCTGGTCGCGGCTCCCCAGATGCCATTTGAGCCCAGGACGGTTGTGGCACGCACGTAGCCACCGAGCTTGATACAGGTATCGCTACCAGGAATGTAGTAGAAGCCAGCACCATACAGAGAACAGATCTTCACGTATTCGATCGCCTTGGCCTTCATGGGAAGGTCGGCGGCCTGCGCTCCGCCCATTGCGATCACACCCGCCGCCGAACCCAGAAAGAGGCTCTTCGCCATCTTCATAAAAAACCCTCCAGTTGCTTACCCAAGACGGGCTAGTCTCGCTTCAGCGGAGATTAGCCGCCTTTGCCCCCAATCATTCTCGACCTACAGGGCCTTCCTCGAACATCACCGATAAATTGGACCGGCGAGGTCGCGGCGCGGACCATTCCGCCGCTCGCATGAACAAGTTGACAGATTGCGTTAGTCAGCGGCGCGAAAACTTTGTACAAAGCGGACAGAAGCTAGTGTGCTTTGAGCCAACGTGATGTAATCGCCTCAGAAGGGTACGATATGTACCGCGGCGACTCGTAATCGTACTTTTCGTACGCATCAGTCATCTTAGGCGCGGTCAGTGCAATTGCTGTTCGTGAGCCACGCCTCCGGTCCGCCTTAGTGATGAAGCTACTGAATGTGAGAGTCGCTCACTTGACGCGATTACGTGAATGTCGCCGTCCGAGTCTGCGCGTCATCATTGTCGGTTCCGTCTGCTTGGGATACGAACCGTCGAATTGGCAGCTGCCATGCAGACGGAAACGCAGCGAGTCGTTCCTGGATCTCAACTGTAGGGAGCAATGTCCAAGCAATTGGATCAGTTGCACTGATCGTGAGTTGCGGAGCCCGCAACTCACCGCAGCGCGGCCGAAGGACATTCTATTCTTCAATCAGCCGAAGTGTGCTTCAGGTGTACATGAGCAAATGTGCAATGATTAAATCGTTCAAAGAGGCCGTCGCATTCAACACATTCGTGCTCGGAGCGGCCCAGCAGGCTGAACGGGCCCAGCCGTCTTATAAGTATAGCGAGGAGGCAATACATCATGGTCATGCTTGCTGCGGCGCTATTATTATGCATGCAGCTCGCCTTCCCCCAAGGGCGGCCTCATCCATCCCATTCCCGCTTCGATAAAAAGTGGCCTGGCAGCAGACGTGCTCGATCGTCATCTTGACGGGCAGGTGATTGGGACTACCGCACCGCTTCGAGCTTGGACTGGAAGTACTCGAGCAAACGATTGATCTGATGTCGGGCTTCACATCGCGCCTATGGCGTCCGCCTCCACACTGCTAGCCCGGGCCCTGCGTACAAGAGCAACTTGAATTCGGGCTCCGCATGTGGCCGTGCCGCACTATGGTTCCCGTTTAGTAGCCCAAGTGCTCGTTCACGGCCGCCGCTGCAAGGCTCGGAAGTGAGATTCGACGCCGCCCCACGCGCTAGCCATAGCAGACACTGCGGTCTCACTTGGAGCATAAGCTTCTGAAATCAGCTTGTAACAGCTGCATGCCGTTGCCTCGAGGCGCTGCCTGTCCCAGATGTGCAACATGCCGCGTGTCTTTCGAATCAACCCCTGCTGTTCAAATCGAATCAGCGATTCCGTTACACCAGGGCGACGCAATCCCAACATCGAAGAGAGGTAGTCATGTGTAATAGGGAGGACATCAGCATTCAAGGCGTCGCTAGCGAAGCAGAGCCAGCACGCGAGCCGCTTTTCCCGATCGTGTCGAACGCCGCACAATCCGGTCTGAGCGCAATGCAAGTTCTGCGCTTGAGCGTACCGAAAGAAATGCTCCCGAAGCTCGGAGCACTCGGACAGGACGCCTCGCAAATCCTCCACAAGAATTCTGTGCGCACTCCCGGGAACGAGCACAACAGATTGACGGGTGGCAAGATGCCCTCCGGCTAAAAGCGAAGCGCCGACCGCCCCCCGATATCCCATTACCGCTGTTTCAAGGACGCTTCCCGCTGCGACGATCCTCAGCGAGATGAGACCGGACTCTATGAAGTAGATATGGTCAAGGGGCCTTTTGGGCTCTTGCAGTACCGTGCGTTCTCTCAGAACGACCGGCTCAAGGTATTCTCCTATTACCGCGAGTCCTTGAAGAGAAGCGCTTGCGAGAATCGCGTTTCGGACGAAAGGCCGCGTGTTGGAACGCACCGCACCAGGACGGTGCAGCTTTGGACGTGTAGCAGACGCCTGTTTGAGAGCGGCAGCTTCGGAGCTATCGCGCCCGCCGAGAACGGACAGGAATTGATCGGTCATACTGCGGCCCGTCTCTTGAAAACAGAAACTCTTAACGGTCAACCCTTTTTGACCTGCGTCTTCTTAAGTTTAGCAGTGGGCCGTTTGTGGTTCCTGCAATCAGGCGCCAAATGGTGAATGAATCCTGCGTTTAAAGCCGCTGCTATGATGTATTCCACCCCGTAATGTTTTTTTGGAATACCAGCGTCATACATTGTAGGCAGCATTCTATGGAGGGGCGGCTCAGCTCATCAGGTGCCGTCCCGCCCGCGTGCGTTCGGATCGAGAGAGCTCGGATGGCCGGAAGTCTACTACCCGTGCCTAGGTTCGGAAGTGGCGCGCAAGCATGGAGAGACGCTGCGGCACATTTTACGATGATGATCTCCCGCGAATCGACGCTCGCCGAGGAATCTGCTAAGCTCTCAATCACGGCAAGGATTGACCCGCTTCCATCCGAGACGGGCACGTCCAGCTTGACACGAATCCAGTCGAGAAAGTCATCCGTTCAGTTCTGCCCGACCGGAAAGAAATGCTCTCTTCACCGGTTATGAACTCGGCGCTGAAAACTGGGCCCGGCTCGCGTCGATCATCGCGCGCTGCAAGCTCAACGACATCAGATCCGGCTGCCTACATCCTGAAGCGCTCGAGATGATCTTGGGACGGCCATCCCCAATAGCGGTATCGAAGCCCCCCTCCGGAGCGATTCTGCAGAACGTCGACTCAGCACAAATAGGATTACGGCTAAGCGCGTACAATGCTTCTCGTTTCTTGTCGGCAATAGCGTCTGACGCTGTGCTGACCGAAGGCCCTGCTTAGCTGTTCGGTCGCTGCACGTCTGAAGTTGACAGAATCTGGCTACTTGCCTTCAAGCTCCCGACGGCATTCGGAACGCGAGGCTCCGCTCCTTCATCGAATGCTTGATCTCCGGTGCTATGAACTGCAATTAAGCTCACGGATCAGCCGTCGCGCTCTGCTCCGTGCAAGGTGTTTGTTAATGGATTCGGAACGGGTTCGGATGTTCCTGGAAGTCGCGCGTGCCGGGCAGATCCGGAAAGCCTCGAAGCGGTTTGCGGCTCAACCATGCGACGGGTGCCCGCCAACTTACCGCGTTGGAGGAGCGTCTTAGCGCCAAGTTGATAGAACGCCACATCTCAGGTTGCACGCTCACATTCGCTAGCGAGGCCCGGGCGGCTGCAGCAGAACACGCAGAGAGTGAGCTTCTCAAGGTCGGCGCAAACATCAACGGCGCTGCCGAAAAATTACGAGCACGGTGCTCGTTGGAGCACCAGACGCGTCGGCGCACGATGCGCCATCTTCGTTCATTCAGGCGTGAGTGATGAACGCATGGCCGCCATTGCTCGATTGGCGCACAGATGAATCGCGTCGATGGCAACTATGATGATTCTGTAGCCGCGACTACCCGAGTTGCGGCAGGACCGAGTTGGACATTGGTATCTGATACCTCGTGGACCCGGCTAGGAGCGCATCCGGGCCTGGTAATGCAGCGCTACACTGCCCTCCTCAGCGATGCCCTGCGTCAGTTGCCTGAACGTCCCTCATGCTTTCGTTCAGTCAGGTGTAGATGGAATTGCCGCTGCCGTTGCCGGACACCTCTCGATTTTGCTGGACCATGACCGTGCTTTCTTCGTTGTTGTCGACCCCTCGCGTGCAGCGTGTCTTTTTGAAAGCGCACGAGTAGGGCGTCCTGTGAAGGTGGCTCATACGCAATCGACCGTGATGGCAATGCCTCATGTTACGAGCCTTCGCTTATCGCTTGGCGTGTACTTTCGTGTACAGTAGACGCCTTCATGACCGTCGACGACGATGACGCGATCAGCGCGATGAAACGTCTGGCAAATCCGACTGATAGCGATCTGGCAGTTGTCGCAGGCGAAAGTGGTGGTGCTGGTCTCGCAGCGTTACTGAAGGTTGCTTCCAATTCAGACTTGCGTGCCAAAATTGGTCTTGATCCGGATGCACAAGTATTCTTGATCAATACCGACGGTGCGACCGATCCTCCTGGTCGGTGTGACACCAGCGCACGTGACTGCGAACGCTCTGCTCAAAAACAGGTCGAGGAGTGGAGCGAACTCTGGTTGACCAATGATTGTCGCCGCCACAACTGCCCACTTGTCGATCTTGACGCAAAGCTCTTCCTAATGATCTGGGCCGCACGAAGCAATAGCTCACGACATATCTCGCATCCAGTCTCGTCTAGCTGCGCGCGACATCCAACCGCTGCGCGGACAGAGACCACGCATTTATGCCAAGATGGTCTTTGCGATGAAAGCGGCATCTTACGGACGCGCAGACCGTATCGTCATGCGCACCCCGTTCTCGAAGCCCTACGTGTTCTTCAGCGCAACGCGGAATTCGGCTTCGGTCTTGGCCTTGACCTCGTCGAGCGAGACGCCGTCGGCCAGCTCGATCAGCGCCATGCCGCCATTGCCGTGCTTGTCGATGGTGAAGACGGCGAGATCGGTGACGACCATGTCGACGACGCGCTCGCCGGTCAGCGGCAGGTTGCACTTCTTCAACAGCTTCGGGCCGTCCTTGGCCGAATGCTCCATCACCACGACGACGCGCTTGACGCCGGCGACGAGGTCCATCGCGCCGCCCATGCCCTTGACCATCTTGCCGGGGATCATCCAGTTGGCGAGATCGCCGTTCTGGGCCACCTGCATGGCGCCGAGGATCGACAGATCCATGTGGCCGCCGCGGATCATGCCGAAGGAATCCGCGCTCGAGAAATACGAGGTCGACGGCAGCTCGCTCACGGTCTGCTTGCCGGCGTTGATGAGATCGGCGTCCACCTCGTCCTCATAGGGGAACGGGCCCATGCCGAGCATGCCGTTCTCGCTCTGCAGGCTGACGTCGACGCCGTCAGGAATGTAGTTCGAGACCAGCGTCGGGATGCCGATGCCGAGATTGACGTAATAACCGTCGCGCAACTCCTTGGCGGCACGAGCGGCCATCTGTTCACGGGTCCAGGCCATATGACTCTCCTAAAGGGGTTGCGAGTTAAGCCGCGGGCCGCGGACGGGTGTTGCGGAATTCGATGCGCTTCTTGGCCGTGCCGACCTCGACGATGCGCTTCACGAAAATGCCGGGCGTGTGGATGTGATCGGGGTTGAGTTCACCGGCTGGAACCAGGTGCTCGACCTCGGCCACCGTGATCTTCGCGGCGGTCGCCATCATCGGGTTAAAATTGCGCGCGGTCTTGCGATAGATCAGGTTGCCGGCGGTGTCGCCCTTCCAGGCGTGCACGATGGCGAGGTCGGCGAACAGGCCACGCTCCATCAGATACTTCTCGCCGTCGAACTCCTTTACTTCCTTGCCTTCGGCGATCAGGGTGCCGACGCCGGTCTTGGTGTAGAAGGCCGGGATGCCGGCGCCGCCGGCGCGGATGCGCTCGGCCAGCGTGCCCTGGGGGTTGAATTCGAGTTCCAGCTCGCCGGCGAGGAATTGCTGGGCGAACAGCTTGTTCTCGCCGACATAGGACGAGATCATCTTCTTGATCTGGCGGGTCTCCAGCAGACGAGAGAGTCCGATGCCGTCGACGCCGGCATTGTTCGAGACGACCGTCAGACCCTTCACGCCGGAGTCGCGGATCGCATCCGACAGCGATTCGGCGATGCCGCAGAGGCCGAAGCCCCCCGACATGATCATCATGTTGTCTTTCAGAATGCCGTCGAGCGCCGACTTGGCGTCGGGATAGACCTTGTTCATGAATTACCTGACCTTACAGAAGGGCTTGACGGCTCGAACGTGCTGAGCATCTGGTATTTGCGATGGAGCTTGCACACATGGCACAGGCGAACGATTGATAACGCGGATCTTCGCACGCATCCCTAAGTCTAGTGCAACGATGGCGGCGCGCATCACAATTGAACACTTCGGACCGGCACCGTTTGTGTCGCCGTAGCGGCTGGCGCACAGACACAGTTGGCGCCGCCTCGCCCGAAAGGCTCTACGTAGTATGACCGGTCCTGCGCTTTCCATTGCAGGTTGGAGAGGAGACGCTCCCGATGGTTATTTGGTGCGGCCCTTTCATTGCATCCGGCAAGAAGTTTGTTGCTGCGCGAACTCATTCGTTTTGGATCCTTCGTCGCTCCTTCGCGAGGACGCCATCTACAGACGACATTTACGTCAGATTGAGGAGGAAGTCGGCCAGCTCTTGGCTTTGATGTGCATAAATCCGGCGCATTTTCTTCTCTGGTGCAGGAGTTCATCAGAGATGCTTCAAACGCCCGACAATTGAAGCGCCGTATAATCGGGCAGTCGGCCAGGAGCAGCGCGACGCACCGGACGCTGCCCACTCCGTCTCACCGGTAGACGCAGATTAGGAACCAGTTGGCCGGCGTCGTGATGACGACATCGTCCAACAATCGGATTGACCGCAGGTGTGTGCAAAACGTTTGCTAGATCATCGATCCATCTGGGCAAGACGCCACACTAGCGGTCACCTACATAGGTGCGCTGGCCCGTTGCTCCTGTAGAGAAATGCTGCTCCATCGAGAATCGAGGGGAACTGGCCGCGCCCGGCGAAGAACAATCAACGGTTGATTGGAACCCGTCCATTAGCGTCCCAGTGCTGCCGGCAGCAGCTTGGCTTCAGCACGAAGACCACATCACCACGGCGAGCTGCGACTTCGCATGGCGCCATACGCGGTACGAGTCTTGGGACTCCGCTGCTTTGGCGTGTTGACTTGTTTGGTGCAGCGACGGGCGTCGATGTTGAGTGGCAGATCACGATCGGTAGTGGCGCGGTTTTGCACGCGATGGTGATCGTCGAAGTCCTGTGCCTCGTGGTATTGGATCGCGGGACAGTCCCAGATCGCAACGTCGCCCGGCTGCCAACTCCATCGCACCGTGTTTTCCGGCGCGGTGATGTATGACTGGAAGAGGCGCAAGATTTTCTGGCTAGTATATTTCTGAAAGCCAACGAAGCGCTGCACAAAATCGCCGCTAGCGAGCGAGCGCTTGCCTGTCTTGGGGTGGACGCTAACTACCGGATGCTCCGTCTCGAAACTCGGTCTGGTAAACACGTCGTCCAAATGTTGTTTGTCTGCCTCCGCGAGTTCCGCTTTCATCGCATAGCCCTGCGAATTATTGTGAACCGCCCAGAGCTGATCGGCGAACATCCGCAGTGATAGCGGAAGCGCCTGATATGCAGTCGCCATATCCGACCAGACGGTGTCACCGTAATAGGACGGATTTATCACCCTGCGCAGGTGGCAGATCTTCGGATAACCCTCAAGCATGATCACCGTTTGCTGCCGCTGGTCGGCGCGACCACCGCTGCGGACCGAAACCGGCTTCAAGATCGATGGCATCGCCTTGGCGATGCCGACTTGATGATCCGGAACCAAATCGTCTAGCCGCATGGCTAAGCGCTCATGCTCGGCAGCATCGAGTTCCTGCTGATCACGAAAGAAGAGAACCTTATGCTCGAGCAGCAAGTCGTTGATGGCGTGGATGACCTCGTCTGACAACTCATCCGATAGCCTAACATTCCTGATCTCGGCACCAAGTCCGACCGCGCGCCTGACGACGTTTACTTTTGGCACTACATCGTGAATGGTTGTTGTATCGCTCATAATGACTTTCATAGTCTCGATCCTCAACGAAGCTCCGCCATGCGCTCGTCGCGGTAGCGACGTCGGAGATATTCGAGATCTGTCATGGCGCTATGGATGGTAGGAGCGATCGATGTATAGTCAATGACACGAAACCATCTTTGTTTTCGACGACAAGCAATGATCACTTCGTGAAAGACGCAGGCGTTGAAAAATGTTCGTTGATTGTGGTTGGATCGAACAATTCACGCGGCGTAACAGACACAATCGTGAGATCAAAGCGAGAAACGCATTTGAATCGTGGGTTCTTTGATGAGCGCGAGCGCATTGCATTGGCTCGCTCGTTCAAGCAATTTTTACTCGATACCCGATGGCATCCTATCGTCACGAATGTGGCAACGAGCCACCCGCAGAAGTCGGCGACGACTATGCCGCGGCATCGCGAATCTCAAATGAGGAACGCGCGTTCTAGCCCTTGTGGAACAGTCACTCCAAGTTCTAGACAAAACCTGGCGCGTTTTGTCGAGAAGAAGAGTCAAAGTAACCGAGGCGTGACCTTCGCGAATAGCATAGTAGGGGCGCATCCTCTAGATCGCTTGGATGCGATCGCGAGAGTGAGCCGAGTTGAACTTTGAACCTGCACAGCGGTCGATCGACGATTTTGCACTTGGTGACTCGACCACCGATTCTCAGCTTCACCGCAACTGGGAAGCTCTTGACCAATTCCGGGTCCTCATCGCTGCTCAGGGCATTTTTACGGATCGACTCCTGCTGCAGGATGCGCTCTTAGCTAGAGGCGCTCTGGACATCCGACCGCGCAAGTGTCCGTCGTCCGACATCTACCATCTCTCTCCGAAAGCGCCGCTAGGATCGGCTGGATTAGACGCGGTCGCGATTTTGGTGCTCCGGAGGCCGTGGAAGCTTGGATGTGCAACGGCTCTGGCGCTCGGATCGCACACTCTCTCGATCAGCGTGTTTTGAATAGCTGATCCAGCGTCGAGCTGATCGAAGTCTATAGGCCGGCGGATAGGCCCTTTCGTCCGGCGCGCGAGACTCATGCGTTTAGAACGAGCGTATTGCTACATGACCTATTTAGGTATCTCCTAATCAATCACAGACCATCTGAATTTGCCCGATCTACAGCTGCTACGGTTTCGGTTGTCTGTTGGGTCGGTCACTTCGCTTGCGAAGGCGCTATGTTCAATCCCCCGCAGAACAACCAATTAACAGCCGCCAACACAGTCAAAAGTGGCTTTCTCAGGCTGCGCAAGCGACGCGCCTTCAAGGAAACGCATCGGCAGCGTCTCAAATTACGGAATAGATCTCATCTAAGTCTTCATGCGTTACGAATAGGGCGGCATTACGTAGATTGTGTTACCGAGCGTCCTCAGCAGCAGATCTCGGCTCTAAAGAATGCGTGAAGTTTCGGACCAATGCCTGCGAGATAGCCTTGATCGCTCGTCTTCGACTCGGTACTGTGATGGTCCCGGTCCGACGAACGTTCGTAAAACGCGCATCTGCGCGGAATGACTTGATCTCCTGTCTCATCGCTGTCAACTAACGTATGGCTTGCACTTCCATCCAGAATCGATACTTACACAGCAAGGGGGCGTGTTGCCGATGAACTTCTTGCGGCTCGCAGATAGGTCCAGAACATAAGAGCTGGAGACAAGTCGCGCGCCCCGCAGTTTAGATGGCGGAAGCAATCCGAGCTGCTGCGCGTCCTGCGGCTTGAGCCCGAAGCGCCGAACTGAATACGGTCAACCGAAAGAGTCTGCCTCGCGACTTCGCGATCGGGCCAAAGAAGGCGTGTGTGGAACAGGTCCTTCGCTGATAAATAGGGCTTGCTCGCCTCGAGCGGCGGCTCGACGCACGCCGGATAGTCAATCGACACAGTTACGTCGCTTGGCATGCAATCGACGCAAGTAACGGCAGCAAATCCATCGGGCAGGCTGAGAATACCACGATCGCTGCCATCTCTGCCCGGAGTGTGACGTGATCTCCGGGCTTTGAGGCTGGTGGGCGCCAATCGAGCCGATTGCCTTGAATATCGGAACGGGAATATTCGTAAAGAGTTTCAGAGGAGACTCCCTTTCGCACAAGACCTATCCTGCATCGCGACCGCTAGATTATCGGTTCAGTTGCCATGATAGTTGAAGTGGCCGAGCAACTCGCAACGATGGCCGTCGCAGGCAGCAATCAAAGTATCATGAATGCCGACAATAACGTAAGAATCGGGGACAAAGGATTCGCCGCAGCTGGCTTAAGCTTCTTGATAGACGCTCGGGTACGCTCCATCGACGTGAACTCGGACGTCTCGCTTGCATTGAACGCCCTGGTATCGACCACCTGACTGCCACGGCTATTCGTGATACGCACCATTTGGGCCTTGTCGAGGCGAACGGCTATACCGCGCGTGGCGTAATACGAATTTGTTCGACATATTGATTCTCCTGCACGGCACGAACGGCCCCATCCATTAGAGATGAAGATCGGCTGCCGAACCTAAGCGGTGCATACGATATCGCGAATCGCGTCGGCAGAAACCGCGTCAACGCCGCCGCCGGCTAGCTTCTATATCCCGTCTTCTTTAGAAAACAGCACGCCCATTACGTTTGGCTCTTGAACGACTTCATGCGAGCGATGCGCTCGTCGCGCAATTGGGTACGACGTACCTTGCCTGCATCGTCACGCAATGGCTCATCAACTAATTCTATGGTGCGCGGTCTCTTATAACTCACCAGCCTCTCGGCGAGGTGCGCCAGCAGCGCCTCGGCATATAGCCCCGGTCGAGCCTGAACAATGGCGTGAATGGACGAGCCAAGGTCCTCGTGTGGCAGGCCGATGACAGCGCTCGAGAACACCAGCGGATGCTCATCGATCGCTGCCTCGACCTCGGCAGGGTAGACGTTGGCGCCCCCCACGAGGATCATATCGGTACGCCGGTCAGCGAGGTACAGGTATCCGTCCGCGTCGAAATACCCGATGTCGCCGAGGCTCTCCCAACCGCCAGGTAGGGTGCGGGCCATCGCACCACGGTAATGGTAGGAAGGCTGCGAGCTTTCCCCGCGGCGCATGTAAACCTCACCGATCACGCCAGGTGGCAGCTCCTTTCCGTCGGTGTCGCAGACCTTCATTTCACCGACGGCTACGCGGCCGACCGAGCCGCGGTGATCGAGCCACTCGCTTCCGGTAATGGTGGTCCAAGCTTGGCTCTCGGTGCCGGCGTAGAGCTCCATGATTACGTCGGGCCCCAACCAACCGATGAAGGCCTCTTTGAGCCACGGAGGACAGGGCGCAGCCAGGTGCCAGAGAGTCTTCAACGATGAGACGTCATAGCGGGCTCGCACTTCGTTGGGCAGTCGCCAGATCCGATTCATCATAGTTGGAACCAGATAGATCCAGCTCGCCCTGCGCTGCTCAATCTCGGCGAGTACACCTTCCGCGTCGAATCGCGGCATAAGCACCAGATGGCCATCCTGAGTTATCGCATCCAAGGCGCATCCGAAGGGGCCGTTATGGTAGAGCGGTGCCGGAATCAGAGCCGTTTCGCCTGACCGGAAGCGCCAGACACCGGTTGCATCCGTCGGCTCGGCCGATGTGAGACCCGGTAAGCCGGAGAGAATGAGCTTCGGCCTGCCTGTCGAGCCACCCGAGGTCGCAGCCTGCTTCACCGGGGCCACGCGCGGCTCTATCGGTCGGTCATCATCTGACAAGGCGAGCAGGTCGCGGACTGTGACACGCCGCCGGTTCGTCTCCAGACCCGGCAAGGCGATCACCACCGGCGGATTCGCCAGATCAACGATGGCCTGCAGCTCGGCACTCGGCAGGCGGAAGGAAACAGGCTGAGGTGACGCGCCGAGCTTCCAGACCCCCCAGCAGGCCTCGATGAAGTCGACGCTGTTGGGCAAGCCGATGGTGATGAGGTCACCGAGCTTGACGCCCAGCTTCTGCAGCGCGCGCGCGATTCGGTTCGCTCTCCCCTCCAACTGCCAGCACGTGAGGGTGATCTCGCCACAACTAACCGCCGGCGCGTCGGGGGTCGCTTGGGCCCGGCGATATAACTTCTCGCCCAAGGAGATCAAATCTTCAGCCATTATTGGTCCGACCTCGCCTTCACTCGACCGGGCTGCTCGCACTAGCATTCGCCGCTGCTAACCTTAAGATAGATAGAATTAGCTCACCCTTGCGGGAGAAAATCGCCAACTCTGGGGGCAAAGCACTCAGATCAGGCGGATTTTGATGCTTTGACGCAGAAGTTCACCGTCCGTCTAAAGTTCAGGGTTTTTTGGCGTAAGGTGACCCACGCTTTGCAGCATGCCATCCACTATCTCAGACGAGAACGCGCTCGGCGCGAGCGCATTAGCATTCATGTTAGTCGCTAGTTATCCCGTACTCATGCATGTGGCGCGGGCACAAAAGGCGTCGATTTCCAAGAGGCTCTGGCGAAGCCGCTTTCACAACAAACCGGGCTGAGTAATCGGGTTGGAAATGCCTGGTGCGCTTCGCGATCGTCAGCCAGCATTACGAGGGCCCCATTACATTTGCGGGCGCGATAGCTTGAGCCGGGTGAGAAATGTGCTGCAAAGGTGTGGAACCGCCATCAGTGCAGATACAATGGCGCACCTTCAGAATTCAAGAAGTCGACCATTGAGACGGGGCGAAGCGCAGTTCATCACCTGCCCAAAGTAGCCGCCGACATCGTCTGCCTTCACCTCCGGATTGGCGATCGCGCATGCATTCCAAGATGTCGCCGCGGACCGCAGCACTTGGCGCATTCACGGGCGGATAGTCGATGATAGTGGCGATGACATCATGACTTTCGAGCTTCACGACCTGAGCCATGCGATACCACCGCATTTTGTGTGCTATCTTCTTGGGCACTCATCAGTCCTCCGAGCGATGCGAGCCGTCAGAGGTGATGGTCTGCATTTCCAAACAATGTATCGATCATCGTGACGCGCTTGAAGTAATGGCCAACGCTGTACTCCATTGTCATGCCGATGCCGCCACGCAATTGAATCGGACTGGTGGCCAATCGCTTTTCGCTGACTGGCCGATTTGGACTTTTGCCGCCGAGATCGATCGAGCGCGCTTCGTCGCATCCCTGCTGGCTGCCAATACATCGCCATGGAGCGCGACTGCTCCAGTTCGACAAATTTGTCGACGGCTCGATGCTGAAGTACCTGGAACGAACCAATTGTCTTGCCAAATCGCTGAGAGTCTTGAGATAGTTGAAGCGTGATCGATGGCACCTTTCGAAGCTGCCGACGGCTTCGCCGCAAGAGCTGCGACCGCCTCGTCCCGCACCCCTCAGAATGACGCGCCCGCGGGATCTCCCGTTTACATCCCGCCTCAACGCGGACGTTTTCCAACGTGATTTCGGCCGCATGCAGCCCATCCTGCGTTCGATAGCCGCGCAAAATCTCCTGAATGCGGGCCCTGACACCCCCTCGGCCAGCCGCGAACGGGCTTGTCTCGCCTCCTCAACGAATAAAGAACGTCAGAGGCCGAGAATCGCCTTGGCGATGATGTTTTTTTGGATTTCGTCAGAGCCGCCGTAAATGGAGACTTTCCGGACATTGAAATAGGCGGGCGCGATAGCTGCGGCCCAATCCGGGCCAATGGGCGGACTATTATGGGCTTGGATATCTTCGTCCGACTGATAAGGCTGCGCATATGGGCCGACGACGTCCATCATAAGCTGCGCTGTTGTCTGCTGGATCTCCGAAGCCTTAATTTTCAGGATAGCGCTCGCAGAATCGTGGGTGACGCTCCGGCCTTTGGATGCGTTAGCTACCGCTCGAAGCTGTGTCACCTCCAATGCCTTTAGGCGAACCTCAAGGGCCGCGATCTTTTCGCGGAAGGCGATCTGGTCGATCAGCCTCTCGTCTCCGATACGGCACAGAGCCGCAAGTGTTTTGATATGCCGGACACGCTCTTTCGAAGAGCCAATCGTGGCGATGTTGAAGCGCTCATTTCCAAGAAGGAACTTGGCGTAGTCCCAGCCCTTGTTTTCCTCACCAACAATGTTTTCGGCGGGGACGCGCACGTTGTCAAAAAAGACTTCGTTCACTTCGTAGGTGCCATCGATTAGTTTGATTGGGCGCACGGTAATTCCGGGCGACTTCATGTCGACGAGAAGGAAGGAGATACCCAATTGTTTTCTAACGTCCGGATTGGTCCTGACCAGGCAGAAAATCCAGTCGGCATGTTGGGCGAGCGTCGTCCATATCTTCTGGCCATTAACGATGTAGTGGTCGCCATGCCGGACAGCCCGCGTTTTGAGCGAGGCGAGGTCGGACCCCGCGGCAGGCTCTGAGAAGCCTTGGCACCACCAATCATCTCCGTTCGCAATGCGCGGCAAGTAGTACTTCTTTTGCGCCTCAGTGCCGAAGGTATAAATCACAGGGCCCACGAGAGTCGCGCCGAACTCGGGCAACCCCTTCACCGGATACATTTGCAACTCTTCACCGAAGATATAGAGCTGGGTCGGCGTCCAGTTGGTGCCACCATATTCTCTGGGCCAGTGGGGCACACCCCAACCCCTCCTGTGCAGAATGCGCGTGCAAGCGACCATCTCATCTCTGGACAGGCCACGGCCCTCGATGATCTTGCGCCGAATCTCCGGGGGGACGCTCTCGCCCAGAAATTGACGCACTTCTTCGCGGAACTCCCGCTCTTTCTTCGTGAATGCGATATTCATTCAATTTGTCCTGAGAGCATTCTGTTTAGGCCGCTGTTCCTGTGTATTTTTCGAGAGCTGAAGGATTGGCGGCCATAGACACAACGATCAATGGGCGACGTGCGCGAGCTCTTATTCGAGCTCGGTACCCACCCACCAAATTTCCGCTGCCAACCAGCAGCAGTGCGTGAGGAGAAAGGAGAGGTAAACCGAACTGATGCACAAAGGCTGCAAAAGTTGGCTCGTCATCAGAGAAATTCTGCAAGAGGAGTATTTCCGTGATGTCGGCTCCTATCACGGACGAGCATGCCATGGGGCGATTCTTTTGCCTGATCATCACCACTCAAATAACAGCAGCAGTGGACCTACTGCCAACAGGAGAACGAGCGTGCCCAAGCCCTCGACTGCCTCCGCCCGCGCCCTCGTTGAAAAGCCACTGCCGCCGATTATGTTTGGCTCCGCGGGGACTTGATTCGTCGCGCAGCCGTCGACCTGCCTGAGGCTGCAGTGTTTTGCAGGAGCCCCTGGAACTACTCGCGATTCCACTCGTCCGCCGTCGGTTGACACGTGGCAGGCGCGTGACGCGCGGGTGGTCGGTCTTGATAATCGACGAGCCATGGCAGCTCTCTTCGGTAAACGACACCCTCTAGTGCGGCATTCGGTAGGCGACCATTGCGCGACGTGCCTGTCTTCCCGGTTCTCGCCGGCTTTCGAAGATGACGCCGTCTGGCTGGCGAGCACTGACCAGTCGCCTAGGGTAACACGTTAATTTCTTTAGAGCGCCGGGCTGATTCTGCAATAGATCTCGACAATGCCGGCCCTTGCGTTGCGCAGGCGGTGAAGACACCGGTTGTGGCGCGCTACTCGAGATCGGAGCCGCCGCAGACGTGATCTCAACCGGAACAAGCGCCGGCGCGCCATCCCCGCTCAACTTGCCTTCGCGCGCCAACCGGCGCCACGTGAACAATTGGCTTGTCGACAGCCCGTTGCGTCGTGCCGTCACCAACACTAGACGTGGCCCACCATAGCTCTCGGTGACGATCCGCTGCTTTTCTTCCAATGTCCAACGGCGTCGAGCGCCCGTCGAGACGACTTCAAGTCGGGAAACCTTAGGCATAGGCATATGGTCAGTCATACGCCTATGTCTTCATCCTCCATCAAACCGCGCAAGGCGGTCCTCGCCGGAGCGATACTCCGCGCCGAACGTTTGAGCGGCACCTCGGGCAGAGGCCAAAATCTGCTGCTCTGCGAAATCCCGCAGCGCTGGCAGCAGAGTTCTGACGGCCCCCTTTTTGATGCTGAAGTTCCGGACCGGCAGCGAACTTTTGTGATGGAGATCACGGGCCGTGGATCGCGTTAAGCGCAGGATGAGCTTGCCCATACTGGATTTCCCGCAGCCGCTTTCGCGAGCCACGCACAGAGTCTCGCCTCGTGCGACCGAGAAGCTCACACCATCGACGGCCTTCTCGCGAGCAACTTCACGGCGCAGCAGTCCGCGGTACACAAAAGTAGTGTTTTTGGAGGTCGTTGACGTCCAGCACGGGTGTGTTCATGGGTTTTCTCCCCCTGAGCTCGCGTCGGCTGCTCGGCGGCGCCGGTCTCTCAGCAACCCATCGAATGTGCTTCCTGCTGCAGCTCGAAAGCCGGTTCTTCGGCGCGCCCGCGCGCGGTCAACGCGCAGCGCTGTACGAATGCGCAGCCCTGGATCGGTTAGTTTGAGCGTCGGCACAAGCGCGGCGATTTCGGTTAGCTGGCGCGCTCGCGCGATGTTCGCCTGCCGCCTGGACATCCAGGCAAGGAATCCGCTCGTGTGCAATGCAGCGGTCGCTCGAACAGCTCCGTCACCTGGGCCTTCTCGATCTTGCGCGCCGCGTACATCGCCAAATCCCTGGGGCGCCTCGATGGGTAGGTGGCAAAGCCTATGCCGGTCTCAACATTGTATAATTCGACGCGCTCGTTGAGCAACAATCCCGCCGCGTCCATTAGCGCACATGTTAATCGAAATCGAATCTTCGTAGTGCAGATCGGCTTCGGTGACATAGGCGCGGTGCGTTTCATCGAGGTAAGTTGCATTGATCACCTAGCAGGAGTTTGTGTAGGGCACTCGCTGAGCCGCTTCGCTCAGGGAGGCGCGGATCCGATGCCGACCCGCCTGAACAGATTCGGATCACGGTCGCGTTGCCTTTTTTGGAAGTCAACGGTACATCGCCGATGAAAACTGAATTCGCGCCGGCCAAAAAGCATAGCGCCTGCAGTTCGTCTGACATGTGCTTCCTCCCAGCGTACAATCGCACTGCGCTCTCTAGCATGATGATAGGGGCTCCGCCGCTAACCGCGCTAGCGCCATCGGCTCGGCACGCTCTGCGGCTCCGTTGACCGGCACGTCGTTGACTTCGTTAAGGGTTGATCGGCACGCTCTCGGGGTGACTAGGCGATTGGCGAGCAATACGAGCATGCTGAGCCGATCCTCAGGCTGCTCGCCCAAGCCGATAGTGCCGCCGCAGCAGACCTTGATGCCGGCATCGCGCACATCTGCTGGCGCGTCGATGCGGTCCTGCAAAGTGGGGGTTGCTAATATCTTGCCATAGAATTCCGGCGAGGTGTCGACGTTGTGATTGGAAAGTCGAGCCCAGGCGTCGGTGAGCCGTGCGGCCTACATCTGCGTCAGCCATGCCTAGCGTAACGCAGGTTCCATGCCGAGCCCCTTAACCGCGCTGACCATGCCGCAGACCTTATCAAGATCGCGATCTTTTGGAGTGCGCCCAGCCGCGGCCATCGCCAACGCTCTCGACCACCACCGCATGACGTATATTGCGACCAGCAAGGACCGGCAGAGGCACCAGCAGCAACGCGATCGCTGCAATCGTCGGGTCAATTTCGTGACGAATATTCTCCTACATCTTTTGCGCCACACGTCTTATAAAGCGAATAACTATCCAACACAACCACACCGAGCGGCAGTAAATATGTTGCTCCTGTTCCCCATCCTTGAGACGTGTATCCACCGGAAGGAAGCCGATTTGAGGTCTCCTCAAGTTGCTGAACGGATCGATTGGAACCGCCCTAGCGCCTGCTCCGATCCTGGCTGATTCTTTTGGTCCGCAAGCCGCCTTGCAGCTCGCTTACCCCGCTGTCAGCTTAACGAGCTCCTCTTCCGTGCGCAGGCAACGAATTTCAGCCCCTTTTGACAGACGGCGCACGGGTGTCGGCTCGACGTCGCAGCGACCCGGGATACGGACAGGACAGCGCTCGAAGAAGCTACAGGTTTGTTCCCGTCCGGTACGCGCAACACCCGTCGTGGCCTCCTTGAAAAACCTTTCGCTCATTCGGTCTAGCCAGCCCTGCCGTAGCTCAGGCACCGATGAGATAAGGAGATCAGAATAAGGATGCAGGGGGCGTCGGTGCAGTGCTTGGCGGCTACCATGTTCCATTATCTGTCCGGCGTAGAGGATCATCACTTGATCGCACACGGCTTTGACAGTGGAAAGATCGTGGCTGATAAACAGGTAGGCGACGCCGATCTCGCGCTGCAATTCGGCAAGAAGATCGAGAATTGCGGCGCCGACTACCGTGTCGAGCGCGGACGTCACCTCGTCGCAGAGGATCAGCGAGGGCTCGGCGGCGAGCGCCCTTGCGAGATTGACGCGTTGCTTCTGACCGCCCGAGATCTCGCTCGGGTAGCGCTCGGCTATGGTCGCCGGTAGGCGCACCATATCGAGGAGTTCGGTGACCCGGCGCCGTCTCTTGTCGCCAGTCAGGCCGTGATAGAACTCAAGCGGGCGGCCGAGGATACGGCCGATTGGGCGCGCCGGGTTGAGGGCGGTATCAGCACTCTGGAAGACGATCTGGATGCGTCGCAGCTGATCGCGAGTGCGCTCGGCCGCTGCGCGCGGCAGCGGCATACCATCCAGCTGCACCTCGCCCCGCGCCGCCGGCAACAGGCCGGCAACAACACGCGCAAGCGTACTCTTGCCGCAGCCCGATTCGCCGATGATGCCGAGCGTGCTGCCGGGCTTGATCGAGAGGTTGATGTCCCGCAGCACCGGCAGTGCGGGGATGCCGTCCCTGTCGACCTTGCCATAGCCGGCGATGACGCTCCTCACCTCAACGACCGGCGGCGTAGCCCGCCGCTGCGTGGTGGCGGCTGCCGCGGCCCGCACCTGAGGTTCGGCAGCGGCGAGGAGGCTCTTGGTGTAATCGTTCTTGGGCGAGGAGAGGATGCGCCCCGTCGCATCAACCTCGTGGATAGTGCCGTCGCGCAGCACGATGATGCGATCCGCCATTTGCGCAACCACTGCGAGATCGTGCGAGACGTAGACCGCGGTCGTGCCGCGCTCCTTGATCGCCTTCTTGAAGACGCGCAGCACCTCGATCTGGGTCGTCACGTCGAGCGCCGTGGTCGGCTCGTCGAAGATGACGAGCTTCGGCTCGGTGACAAGCGCCATGGCGGCAAGCAGGCGCTGTAGCTGCCCGCCGGAAACTTGGTGCGGATACCGCTCGCCGACCTTCTCCGGATTTGGCAGGACGAGCTCGCGGAACAACGCGACCGCCTTCGCCTCGGCCTCGACTACCGGCATTACACGGTGGATCTGCGAGCTCTCGATCACCTGCTTGAGGAGTGGGCGGGCCGGATTGAAGGAGGCTGCCGCGCTCTGCGGCACATAGGCCATGTCGCGCCCGCGCAGGGACGCCAACTCGCGCTGGCTCATGGCGAGCACCTCGCGCCCGTCGAAGGTGATTTTTCCACCAACGATGCGCGAGCCCGCGCGGGCATAGCCCATCAGCGAGAGTGCAATGGTAGTCTTGCCCGAGCCGGATTCGCCGATGAGGGCAACGACTTCGCCTGGCTCGACCGTGAAGCTGACATCCTTGACGATCACGAGTTCGCGCCCGTAGTCGTCGCGCGCCGTTACGCGCAGCTTCTCGATCTTGACTAGCGGGGCCATTTCAGTGCTCACCGCTCGAGGACCAGCGGCCCGGCAAATTGTCGATAAGCAGGTTGACGCCGATCGTCAAGGTCGCAATGGCAACCGCCGGCATAACCACCGCGAGCGCGCCATCGGCGAGTCCAGCGACATTCTCGCGTACGAGCGAGCCCCAGTCGGCATCCGGCGGCTGCACGCCGAGACCGAGAAAGGAAAGGCTGGACAGAATGAGCACCGCGAACACGAACCGCAGGCCAAAATCGGTCAGTACCGGACCGGCGATGTTCGGCAGGATCTCCTCGCGGATGAGATAGCCGGTCCCCTCCCCGCGGGCGCGCGCTACCTCGACGAAATCGAGCGTGCTTACGTTGACGGCAAGCGAGCGCCAAATGCGGAAGGCGCCGGACGTAAAGATCAAGGCGACTGTGCCGATTAGCACCGGTATCGACGAGCCGAGCGCCGCGATGACAACGAGGGCTGCCATCTTGCTCGGGACCGAAATGAGCGCGTCGAAGAAACGGCTGAGCGCCATGTCGACCGCTCCGCGCGAAACTGCGGCCAACATACCGAGTGCGCCGCCCATCAGGACGGCGAAGAAGGTCGCCACGGCGGCGACGCCGAGTGTGTAGCGCGCGCCAACGAGGATGCGGCTCATCACGTCCCGCCCGAGAAAGTCGCTGCCGAGCGGAACGGCCCAGCTCATCTGGCCGAACACGTCGTCGTCGACCAGCGCGCCTACGTCATGAGGTGCGACGTAGGGCCCGATGATGGCCATCACCACCCAGAAGGCAACGATACTACCGCCAATTATCCCCGCGAGCGGCAGGTGGGGGCGGCGGCGCCGCCGGGCCGGCGATTCGATGGCGGTGACTGTTTGATCAGCGCTCATCGATAGCGAAGCCTTGGATTGGACAGGATGCCCGCAATATCGGCGAGCATCACCAGGAAGAGATACGCCGAGCAAAAGATCATCACACAGGCTTGGACGAGCGGCATGTCCCGGGTCGAGACGGCATCGACGAGAAGGCGCGCGAGGCCAGGATAATTGAAGATTATTTCGACGATAATGGTACCGCCGAGAAGGTACGACAGGCTGAGAGCGACAGCATTCGCGATGGGACCAATCGTGTTCGACAGAGCGTGCGTCAGCACGATCCGCATCGGCCGCGCCCCCTTGAGCACCGCCATTTCGATGTAAGGCGAGCGCAGCGTGTCGATAACGGCTGCGCGCGTCATGCGCATCATCTGCGCAATCATTACGCAACTCAGGGTGAACACCGGCAGCGCGAAGAGGCGGAAGAACTGGTCAAAGGAGACGATCCCGTCCGCATAGGACAGCGCCGGAAACCAGCGCAGGTGTACGGCGAAGACGATCACGCATAGCGTTGCAATCAGGAACTCAGGTACCGCTACGATCGACATTGTGAGGAAGTTCGCGGCACGATCGAAGAGGCTGCCGCGCCAGATCGCCGAGGTGATTCCGAGGACGAGCGCGATCGGCACGCATACGAGCGCCGTCACCCCAGCGAGCATGAGTGAGTTCGGCAGGCGGCTAGCGATCAGCCCCGCCACCGGCAGTTTGTTGACGAGAGAGCGGCCCGGATCGCCCGAGAGCAGCCCGCCGAGCCACAGGAAGTAGCGGATATAGGGGGGCTGATCGAGGTGGAGGGCGTGGCGCAGGCCCGCGACAGCCTCGGCGGTCGCACTTTGCCCGAGCACGGCCTCCGCGACGTCGCCCGGCAGGACTTCCGTGCCGACGAAGACCGCGACTGAGACGAACCCGAGTGTCAGAATCGCAATCGCGATCCTGCTTGCGAGTAGTCGAACCAACGTCGTCCTCATGTTGGCCATCCCGGCGCCACGCTTCGACCCGCACGGCGCCCGTTCGGAGGATGCCGCAACAACGGTCATTGGTCGAGCCAAATATTTTCGGCGAAGTTGAAGCCCATCATGCCACCGGTCGGGATTGGACGCAGCCCTTTCAGCTTATTAACATGGGCGTCGAGATAGCTCGCGAACACCGGAATGCAAACACCGGAGTCCTCGTGCACGAGGCGCTGCATTTCGCTGTACCGCTCGCGCCGTCTCTCGGTGTTGGTCTCCGCGCGAGCTTCGAGCAGTAGCGCGTCGAAGCGCTCGTTTCGCCAAGCGCTCTCGTTGAAGGGCCCCTGCGAGTAGAAGAACTGGGTGAATGTAACATCAGCGCTCGCTTTGGGCGGATTGCTGCTGAAGAATATCGGGTGCTTCGCCCAATGGTTCGACCAAAATCCGTCGGCGGGCACGCGCTGCAATTGAAGGTTGAGTCCGATCTGCTGACCGACCTGCTGCAGGACCTGCCCCATCTCCTCTGAGTTCGGGGCGGCGGGTGACACGACAACGGGGACGGCCTGGTTGGCAAAGCCCGAACGTTGCAGATAGAAGCGCGCCTTATCGAGATCGAAGGGGCGCTGCGGCAGCCTCGCATCGTAGAAGCGGTTGGTCGGGTCAATCGGCTGATCGTTGGCGACTACCGCGAAACCCCGGTAGACCGTCCGGCGGATCTGCTCGCGGTTGAACATGTGCTTCACCGCCAGCACGAAGTCAGGATTTGATCCGGGCGCTCCGTCGAGGCGCAGGACAAGATCATGGTAGGCACCGCCCTTGGTCTCAAATAGGGTGAGGTTCGAGGCGGAGATGATCCGCGGCACCAAGCGCGGGCTGACCGTGCCGATCAACTGCATATCGCCTGCGAGCAGCGCGTTGACGCGCGCCTGCTCGTCCGTGATGCCGAAAACCTCGATCTCGTCGAGATAGGGCTTGCCGGGCTTGAAGTACTCAGTGTTGCGCACCGCGAGCGATCGCACGCCGGGTTGAAATTCCTGGCACTTGTAAGGGCCGGTGCCATTCGCCCTACGGAAATCGGTAACGCCGTCCTTAACGATCGCGCATTGCCAGGTGCCGAACATGGTCGGCAGATCGGCATTTGGGCCACTAAGACGTATGCGCACCTCGTTCGGCCCGGTCGCGGCGATCTCCTCCATAGGTGCGACTAGGGTACGCATGGCCGAGCCAATTGCCGGATCCTTGTGGCGCTGCAAGGAATAGACGACGTCGGCGGAGGTCAGCGGGGAGCCGTCATGAAACCGTACGTCTCGACGCAGCTTGATAGTCCACACTGTCGCGCGCTCACTCGGTGCCATCTCCTCGGCAAGATCGAGTTGCGGGGTCAAACTCTCATCGAGAGTGGTGAGCCCGTTATAGAACATAAACGCGCGTGAAAAGTCTGTCTGGGTCATCCCCTTGGCGGGATCCATCGTCTCTGTAGCCGAACTCCCGTTGGTCGCCGCCTTGATCCTACCGCCACGTCGCGGGGTTTCTGCGTGCGCCGTCTCCGCCAACATCGCAAAGGCGCCAGCGGCCGCGACTGACATGCCAGCCGCAACGAGCAGTTTCATCACATCCCGCCGCGACGCTCCGCGCCTCAACGCCTCACTCAAGCGCAACGCTTCGGCCGCGACCGTTTCGGCCTTCTTCAGTTCCTTCACTCGTGAATCAGACATGGATAACTCCTGTTGGCGTTGCCCGACAGGCTCCTTGAGCCCGCCATGTTCTCGGCCGCGCCCTTTGACTCCTCGACCTGGGCCGACAGAAGGCTCTTCACTTTGGAAATGCTACCAGCCTCCAACGCCGAGTTTCGCTAATGGAAGGCCTAAAGACACCGAAATTATGCGCATAGTTGCAAAAATTCGCAAAAATCATCTCTTAATCGGGTTTGGCTTTGGAAGGCCAGCTCGGCGCCGGGCTGACGCGGACGTTGAGCTTGGTCCCAAGCTAGTTAGGCGGCCTACTCCAAAATTAGTTTTGGTTCACCATGCTTCGTCACCTCGTGTTATTCGCCGCTAAAGACAAAGACCACATTGAGCAAAAGATCGAAGGCCAATCGCTCTAATGCAGACCCACTCGAAATTGTAACCGCAAGACCGGCCAACTCGGCAACGACAGGGTGAGTTCGAGAGAGGCGGAACTCTCAGCTTACGAAAGCGATCAGCTATACTAACTAGCACTACTTTGGCACATTGATTGACTGAGGTTTTTCAAGGATTTGTTTTCGGCAGTACGGACACCACGGAGCCGGGGCCCGGACGCCGGTCGGCTATGCGGACATGGACAGCAGCAAATCGGGCTTTCAGCCTTTCGTCCCGCAACGCCAGCTCACGGTTTTCCACCTGGCGAAGGTCAGCATTTGTTCTGTCCGGGTCGAAAGCCGAACCTTGGTATTCGGCCAAGTCGCAGGCACGAATGTCCATATCCGACTTGCCTAGTCGATGTGCTGGTCCGTGCACCCTACAACGTTCAAGCAGCAGATGCTCGCGCAAGCTTCTGATGTAACCACCTAAAGATGCGGTCGCAGAGGCAACGAAGTTTTCTATCTCGTCCCTTCGAGCGCGATTATGGGAGGCACGACCAACTCGAGATCAATGCGCCGCTTACAACTAGCTGCGATCGATCGCCTCCCAGACGCCGACGATGGCGCGCTCACCACCGACTACAAGAGCTGAGCACCTGAAACTGTCGAGCCAATTGCGAGCGACGCATCAAAGCTAGACGGTCTTGCGCTGGCGGCCGGTGCGACGCTCCTCTAGTTTCCGCCTACGGCCTCAACCCGATCGAGAATGCCTTCGTCACGCTCAAAGAAAATTTTACGAAAGGCTGCCGAACGCACCGTCGGTGGCCTCTGGGATGCTGTCGGGCGCATCATCGACACCTATACTCTACAAACTACTACTTCGTCGCCGCAGGCTAGGCAACCTGATCGGCTAACGCTCTAGCCGATAATCTGTCTCGATAAGCGCCGACCCGAGTTGTGTCGGCCCGAGCCGACAGAAGCAAAAGCAGTACCACAAGAAGATTTTCGATCGACCTTGGTCGAAATGTATCCTTAGCTTGTGCATCGCCACCATCAGTTAATCGCCTGGCGACTTCAAAGGCTGTTAGCCGCAAAGCCAAGGCTCGGTCGCTTCATCAAAGTCGCCATCCTTGATATTCAGGTCGGCAAGACGAGCATTTTTCGATTCAACGAAACGCTGATGGAAGCCTGGGCTTACATCCATGCGAGTACCAGCAACCCGGACAGCAGGCTTTATCCCAAGGCGACCGGACGAGAGGCCAAGCTTTGCTATATGGGCCACGCCTTGGAGAACCGGCATGGCCTGGCGGTTGGTGGCAAAGGTCACGCGTGCCAATGGTACCGCCGAACGCCGAGCTTCGGAGGCGATGCTGAAGGCGAGACGCAAAGCCGCAGGCCGTCGCACCACGGCCGGTGAGGACAACGCGCATGATACGGTCGACCATGTCTCCAATTTTTCGCGCCGTCGGCGTGACGCCACGCGTGAGGCAGAACCAGGCCCTCACTAAGACAGGCCAGAGCCGCAACAGCGCCGTCGACGAGCGAACCGCGCGGCATCAGCGCTACGGCATGCCGCAGCCTGGCGATGGTCAAGTGCATCTTCGCGTGGGGCAAGCAGTACGGCACCATGTGAAAGATCAACCATCGTGGTATTGCTTGGGTCGCCGCCGACTTCCTGCTCAATCTGATTGCATAGAGCCTGCGGACATTCCAAAACTGCTTGCCGCTCAGGCGCCACACGTCAGGCAGGCGCAAACACCAACCTAGAAATTCCGTTCGAATCTGCCGCCTCCAACAACGACCGGCGAAACTCTCGATTTCAAGGTTTTTCAGCAGAATGCTAGATCGATGATACCTTCAGCGCATGAATGCGCTCGCTTGAGTCGCGAGCACGCGGCTATCTCGTTTTGCTCTATCGATCGACAATAGCACGTTCATGCACCTGGTTTCGCCGAGGTGAGTCACCTGCTTTTGGCCGCCATAGGGCCTCAGGCTATACGATTACGACTTCGTCCAACGATCAGCGGGACGGGCCGTTTTCACGGCCGTACGCACGATCCCTCTGGCGGCAGTCTGAGGGTAGTACTGAACTCGTCGTCGCCTTGCACGCTATTGTGCTCGAGATCGGGACAAATTAGTAGGAGCCATCAGTCACCGCGAGATTCGGACGACAACTAAGCAGCCGGTTTCTACTGAGCCCCGAGAACCGCGCGCGTGGCATAGCTGAGTGCGGGGCAAGTGCAAGTGAGATACCTCGCGAATTTCTCTCCGAGGGAGTCTGATTTGCGCCTCATCCAACCTGAGGCCCATTTGATACGAAACGCTCTGCATTATTCGACATACAAGCAGAATTTCGGCCGCTTTTGCTCCTGGATTAAAGGAAACGAGCGTCACATTTGGCTATGGTTTGGGGCATGACATCGCATGCTTCACGGCGTGGTCTAGCAATGCGGATCAACGCATCAACCATTCAAGGCAACGACCGCCCTCGAACTGTGATTGTTTGATTTCTTTTGAGACCTGATCCGACATTCTGGTCGGTCTCAGGATTGACAAAGTAGCGCTAGCGACGGCTCGCCAGCTTGCGTCGGCTGTTTCAAAACTGGAGTAAACGAATGTCGAAATCTGAAAAACCGGGCGCAAGCAAGATTGCCAAGGTTACCTGTATCGGCGGCGGCGTAATCGGAGCTGGTTGGGCCGCGCATTTCATGCGAGCTGGGCTTGATATCGTGGTATATGACCAAGCTGCCGAGCGTGAGGGCTATCTCCGAGAAAGTCTCGCGAGAGCCATGCCTGCCCTCGCGGATCTGGGGATGGCGCCGGGTGCTTCACCTGCACGGGTCTCCTTCACTAGCGATTTCGAAGAGGCGTTAAGAGGTACCGATTTCGTCCAGGAAAGTGCGCCCGAAAATATCGAGGCGAAAATTTGTTTGCTTTCAGAAATTGACGCGCTTGTGGCGCCTGATGTGATTATTGCCTCAAGTTCTTCGGGCTTCCTTGCCTCAGACTTAAGGAGAGGGGCGCGGCATCCCGAGCGCATCCTTGTCGGACATCCCTTCAACCCGCCTTTTCTGATTCCACTTGTTGAGATAGCCGGAGGCGATGCAGCTCGAGAGGCGGCGGACAGGGCTACCGCATTTTATGAATCGACTGGCAGCGAAGTGGTCGAGTTAGACCGCGAGATCGAGGGCTACATCGGCAATCGTATCCAATACGCCGTTCTCAGGGAGGTTCTCTACATGATGTCGCAAGGGGTGGCCAGTCTGGAAGCAATTGATAGAGCCATCGCCGCAGGTCCAGCTATCCGCTGGGCTGTAATGGGGCTGTCTTCTTCTTTGTACCTCGGGAAGAGCGACCCGTCTCAATGGAGCAAACTCGTGGATAGTATCGGTCGTGACATGGACGGTTATCTAGCGCCGGCGAGCTTCAAGCCTGACCCGACGGTGCTGCGGGACTATGCTGAACAGGTCTCCAACGGGATCGGAGCGAATGGGCAGGCGGGGCTGATGGCCTTGCGCAATGCCGGCGTGGTGGGTATCCGCTCTGCTTTAGCGCGTGTGAAAGCAGGTCTTGGTGGGGGCGAAATATGACCTGGATTAAGACTTGGGAAGGGGTCGTAGAGAAGGACTGGTTGGACCAGCTTGATCACGTCAATTTCCTGACCTACCAGCGCATAGCCGATCTCGCCAGTGGCGAAATCTGGCGCCGCGCAGAGGGGAGTGCTGAGTCGTCACCGGATCTTCAGTTCGTAATGACAGAAACACATGTTTGCTATACCCGCGAACTGCGGTTGGGAGCGCCGGTTGAAATCCGTACATCGCTGATCGCGTGGGATACGAAGCGGTTTCATCTTTTTCATCGCCTGGAAAGCGCCAGCAATCTCGTTTGTACGGTCGAGACAATGAACCTATGCTTCGATCCAACCAACCGCAGAGTGGCCCCGTTCCCAGCCGCAATCAGCAGCTATTTCTCGTCATGGGGGAGCTCGCCAGATGATGTCCATGCGCAATTGTCGATTGGCCGAAGGCCATCTCGCAGTTGATTACCATAACTGATTTCTGACCGGCGCCCGCTTGCTCGGGCCGGAAAGAAAAAGTGCTCATTTGGGTTGCGCTCGCACGCAAGCCGCTGGTTTGCCTCAACGCCTAGAGATCGGCACACTGTCCAACCGCGCCATCACTGCCGGCAAGCGTCACATTTCTGGCCGGTCGCTGCGTTGGTATCAAGCGTCCTTTTTGAACTCTCCAGCGGCACGTCGGTAGCGCTGTCGTCGGAGTTGGTCAGGATTGCGGAGACGGCGCGAGTGCCATCGGATTACGCCTACCAAGGGCTCAGCCGTGCAAGCCGGGCGCTGATTCCGACGCAATCCGGCCACCGATCCGGATGGAAGTCGGCCGCCCCGTTGAGACCGGCCTGACGCTCTCGAAGGCGGCGATCGAATCGCCGACCAGCCCTCCTTTGCGGCCAAGCAAGACGAGGTCTGATGGCCCGGCGAGAGAGCGCCGATGGAAAAGGTTCGAGAAGTTTGAGACTGTGGCACGCCCTTGGCGTGAGCGAACGGCAGATCGTGCCGCGACTGGCGCGCATCGGCTGGTCCATGTCTTCGTCGCCGTGCTGGGAGCGTCCAACTACACCTCCGCCGAGGTGCGGTGGTCGGAAAAGGCTGGCCGACTGGATCGGGTTACACGTCAATGCCTTGCGCGCGATCGGAGGCGTGCCGAAGGCGATCGTTTGCGACAATCTTAAGGCCGGTCACCGCCACCTGCCTAGGAGCCGGGCATCAACCGCACCTACCAGGAACTGCTCGAGCATTACGCCACCGCGAAGCCGCGCGATAACGCGAAGGAAGAAGTGGCGTGCAAATCGTCAAGCGGTTCGTACTAGCACGGCTGCGCAATCGGCGCTTCTTCTCGCTTGACGAAATCAACGCGGCGATCCGCGAGAGGGTCACCGACCTCAACGCCAGGATCATGCGCAAGCTCGGTGCGAGTCGGGACGAGCTGCTCATTGAGATCGAGAAGCCGGCGAGCCCTGCCGCCGATGCCGTTTCAGTGTGCCGAGTGGAAGAAATGTCGGGTAATGCCCGACTATCACGTCGAGATCGCCACTACTACTCGGTGCAAGCCTCCGTTAGAACGCCGTCGTCGCGGATATCGACATGAAGGCCCCACGCGGGTTCGACAAGCCGCTGTTCCAAAAGCTCGTCGTCGGCGAGTGGGTCGACCGGGATCAGAACCTGCTCATCATCGATCCGACCGGCGTCAGCAATAGCTGGATTGCTTCCGCACTCGGCCACAAGGCCTGCCGGGACAACCGCTATGCTCGCATCCTCAGGACCCTGCGCGCGTCGGCGGTGATCTCGCGTGCCTCGACCAGCGTTGGTACGGGAGCTTCGATCGCCGCGATCGTGACCTCTCCCCTTTGTGAATAAGTCTCGGCCGATCGTCATCAGGCGCGCGATGGTTCTGGCCCACGGAATCCTCTGAAGGTTTCGCGTGTCGGCCTTTTCACCCCATCGTGCGGGTTCCCCACTCGCTGAGACGCGGAGCGAGGCTCGGAAGCCGTGCGCCGTTGAGCGACGAGAGCTATACGTGCTGCGCCGATCGCTCAGGCCCGAGAATCGATGGAAATATGCATAAACTCGTTAGAAGTCGCTGGTATTATGCCGAGTTGACGTGGATTGAGCCGAAAACCGGTCGTCGGGTAACTTAAGATACGATGGTTTTGACGCGCGGACATGAGGGCGGGCCTTTCCGGAAGATCGGGCGAGCCTGGGCTGCCCTCAACGACGTGCTGGTCGAAATAAAAGCCGGTGCCGGCAGCCCACCGGTCCCGAATTCATAGGAACTGAAAGGAGTCTTTGATGTCTCGGAAGGTCATCATCACGTGCGCAGTAACTGGGGGCAATAGTGCAGTCCTTGCGAAGCATCCGAATATTCCAAAGACGCCGTCACAAATTGCGGATGCAGCGCTGGAGGCCGCGAACGCAGGCGCTGCTGTTGTTCACATCCACGTTCGCGATCCAGACACCGGACTCGGATCGAATCGATACGAGCTCTATGAGCAGGTGGTGAAGAAGCTTCGGGACGCGGCGACTGACGTCATCATCAACTTGACGTGCGGAATGGACGGCGAGCTGGCGATCGATTCCGTTGATCCCATAACGATTGGCAAGGCGTCCACACTTAGGGCTCCTATGGGACGCTGTCTCCACGCCATCAAGCTTCAGCCAGAGCTTTGTACCCTGGATTGCGCCACGCTTTTGTTTGGGGACCGCATTTATGTTGCGCGCATGTCCGATCTGCGCGAGATGGCGACGCTTATGCGCGAAGCAGGAGTAAAGCCTGAACTGGAATGCTTCGATCTAGGCCATATTGAAACCGCAAAGAAACTAATCTCGGAAGGCTCAGTGGATGGTCCTGGCCTGTTTCAATTCTGCCTCAGCACTGGGAATGGCGCTCCCGCTACTCCTATTGTTCTGCAAGCGATGCGGGAGCTTTTGCCTTCAGGTGCGATCTGGGGTGGATTTGGATGTGGCCCGGATGAAATGCCGATGGTCGCACAGGTAGTCTCGATGGGGGGGCATGTGCGAGTAGGATTGGAAGATAACATTTATCTTCGACGTGGTGTATTGGCATCAAACGCCCAACTTGTCGAGAATGCGGTAGGCATCATTGAGCGGATGGGAGATAGCGTAGCAACACCGGCGGAGGCTCGGAAATTTCTTGGGGTTGTGAAACGCGGATAACCGCAGTTTGTTTCCAGCATGGTGTTGAGCCATGCTGGAAGTCGAATTTGACCGCATTGCCTCACTAAAAATTTAAGCTGACGACTTCGCTGTCGAGTGTTGGAGCGGAGCTGCCGAATCAGTTCGGTGGCGGCTATGGCAGGGAAGATCAGCATGCGCGCAACGCTCGAGATCAAATCAGCGCTGGCCAACCGTTATCAGTCGAGCGGGCGGTTCGAGGAGGGACGGATTCTAGACGCGCCATAACGGCTCGCATCGCTAGCAGGCGGTACGTGCACTTCGACCACGCGAGACAGTTGGGGCGGGCAGGTCGAGACACCTCAAAGAGCGGTCAAGGACGCGTTGACCGCGCTGTGAAAGGCATCGGCTCGGGTATGTGGCACGGCTCAACGATCCCGACCTTGCTGCCTGCTCTTGAGCAACATGGCCGATTGGAGCTTGGCCAGTCGGATCGTGATCGTGTTCTGGCCATCAGCGCCCCCACCATCGATCGCGTGCTCGGCCATGACTGGAACGGCCCGGTGCCCGGCTTCTAAGGATATGATCGCCCCCGGCGGCACGGCGGTGACTGACTCGTTCATCCCTGACGTGGTCGCGGTTGAGCGGAGTGTTTGTCACTGCTGACGCGTAAAGGTTGGCTGGTCGTCGAGGCGATTAGACTAGCCGCGCACAGATGCCTGTTCGCGTGGCCGTGAGCGGCGTGGACACTTCGACAACGTCAGCGCCTTCATGAACGATGTTATCGTGAAATGGTGTCGCGGACAGAAGCTTGTTACGTGAACAGAAGCAGCACCAGCGTGGACCGATGGTCTGCTCGCTGCACGCTCGGGAGGCGGAATGCATCGGTGAGGTTAAGGCCCACCGGCCCTACGAGTTCGGGGGCAAGGTCTCCGTTTCCGCCACCCTATCGCACGCCAGAGTGTCCAGTTCGTCGCTCATGTGGGCGCTGCCCGGCAGTCCTCATGACGGACAAACATCGAGACCATCGTCCCGGACGTGCAGGCACTGATCGGCAACATCATCGCCTTGTTCTCGACAAGTGCTATCGCCGCCACAATGCGCCACCCGACTACAAGTTCAAGGTCTTAATCTCAGGGCAGAAGCGGCGGGTCACGTCGAATATGAAGTGCAAGCTGCGTCGGCGTTACGCCGTCGAGCCGGTCACCGGCCAGCTCAAATCCGAGCACCGGATGGGACGCAATTTTCTCTGGCATCACGAGGGCGCCGCCGCCAATGCCATCCTCGCCGCAGTCGGCTACAGCTTCCGCCGTCTGATCCAGTGGCTCGCGCGCCGTCTCAACCCGCGATGACCTTGGGCTCATTGCCACATTGGACGATGCATTACGAGTCGGGTCAGGATCCTGTCTGGTGCTTCAGGCCTCAGGTCCAAGTGCTTGGCCATGCCCCGCGCCCTTAGCTAGGCGGCCCGTCGCGCAACAATAGAGATCTCATATTGCGAACGAGAGCTCGCCCTTGGCGCTCTCGGTGTGGACCCGAGCGCGCGGTGCGGGATGCTCCGAAGAGAGAACGGCCCCCGCCTCCACTAGGTACGCCTCGCCATTGGTCCTTATTTCCGAGCAGGAACGCGCCCGCAGGTTCGCCAAGAACATCGGACGGGTCAGCGCATACGATCTCGAGTACAACTTCGGCCCGCGCGCAGACCATCCTGTATCCGACAGCCGCGGCGCATCAGGCTGGCGCGTCGATACATCATCACTGTGGGCCAGCTGCACTATCTTCCTTTCCAAACAGGGTCGCGTTTTTCGGCGAAAGCCCGCGGGCCCTCCAGCCTGTCCTCCGAGCAGCTGAGCGTTTCGACAGCCGCGAGCTGGCGACGCGAAACTCGGTTCATCGCGTCTTGAAACGTGAGTGTCTCGGCCACGCGCACCGTTTCCTTGATCGCGGCAAAGACCAGCGGTGGTCCGCTGGCGAGCAGCCGCGCAATCTCCCAGACGCGTTCCTCAAGCTTCTCCTTGGGCAGCACCTCATTGACGATACCCCAGCGATGCGCCTCTGCTGCGTCCATCCAACGACCGGTAAGCAGTAATTCCATGGCGATGTGATACGGAATGCGTTTCGGCAACTTGATGCTTGCCGCGTCGGCCAGCACGCCGGCGCGAATCTCCGGTAGCGCGAAGGAGGAATGGTCGGAGGTGTAGATCAAGTCGCAGGAGAGCGCCAGTTCGAAGCCACCTCCGACAGCCATGCCGTTGACGCAGGCAATCACCGGCTTGTTGAGGCCGCGCAGTTCCTGCAACCCACCGAATCCGCCGATGCCGTAGTCGTTGCTGCCGGGTTCATCCGTAGCTGCTACCGACTTGAGATCCCAACCGGCGCAGAAGAACTTGTCACCGGCAGTTTTGACAATCGCGACGCGCAGTTCAGGCTGGTCTCGGAACGCCTTGAATGTGTCACCCATTAGCCGCGACGTTTTGTTATCGATGGCATTGGCTTTCGGCCGATTGAGCGTAACCTCAAGGATCGCCCCTTCGCGGCGAGTGGTGATGACGTCAGGCATTCTATTGTTCTCCTTTATCTCCAAGCACCAGCAGCGCGTCAGCCATCCAGGCGCCCTTGCCTTCTGAACAGACGATCAGCGGGTTAATGTCCAATTCCTCGATCTCGCTGGCATTCTTCTGAACGAATTCAGCAATTGCGGTGATGGCTTCGATAGCGGCCGCGATATCGGCCTTCGGCCGACCCCGATAGCCTTCGAGTAATTGATAGAACTTTAGGCTGCGCACTGCGGTCTCGATTTCACTGCGCGTCGTGGGCAGCATGAGGGTCACGCTGTCGCGGAGCAATTCGACCAGAACGCCGCCGGTGCCAAGCGTCATGATCGGGCCAAACATCGGATCGCGGGTGAAGCCGACGATAAGTTCGGCAACTGCGTTGCGCACCATGCGTTCGACATAGAGGCCAGTGCCGAGCGGCAACAGATCAAGCGCCGCCGCTCTGACAGATTCCTCATCCTTGAGATTCAGCCGCACCGCTCCGACTTCCGATTTGTGTGCGACGCCTAGCGCTTTCAGTGCTACAGGAAATCCGAGCGTCGTCGACACGATCAGCGCCTCCTCGGCACTGCGGGCGCGCCGGCCTTTCGGCACTGGCAGACCGGCTTTGAGCAGTCTTTCCTTGGCTCCGGCTTCGTCAGATGTCACACGCAGGTCGGTTGACGCACCTGCAGCCGTGGTGTCAATTGGCTCCGCCTGTGGCTTGCACCACGCCGAACCAATGAACGCGCCCGCTTCGGCGGCTTCCATCGCTTCAGAAATGCCCAATAGAGGTGCTATGCCCCGCTCAATGAGTCCGGCAGTGTACTCTTCAGGCATGTTCTCGGGCAACGAGGAGACGATCGCGCCCTTCGCCTTGTTGGTCTTGAGCGCCGCTTCGAAGGCGCGTATGTTTGGCCAATAGCTGGCGTTCGAGCAGCGGTCGGGACGCGGGAAGTCGAGCACCATCATGTTAAGGTCAAAGCCACCCGACACCATTGCAGTGAAGGTCTCGGTCAGCGCCGGCTCGTTGTTCCAGATGAAGGTGTGGTAGTCGAGCGGGTTGGCCACCGCGACCAGTGGCCCAAGCGTCGATTTGACACGGGCGCGGTGCTGATCGGTGAGGGGGGGGAAATGTACAAGACGCCCTTCGGCGCTGTCAGCCATGACCGAGGCTTCGCCGCCTGAGCAACTCATCGACGACAGGCGGAAGCCGTGCAGCGGCCCTGTTACGTGCAAAAGCTTCAGCGCTTCGATGAATGTGGGAATGGATTCGACCCGGGCGATACCGAGCCGCTTCAGGAACGCACCGGAAGCGGCGTCCGAGCCGGAAAGCGAAGCGGTGTGTGATAGGGCCGCCTGGCGCGCCTGCTCTGAACGGCCAACTTTGATCGCTGTGATCGGCTTCTTCAACTCGCGCGCCCGTGCGGCCAGCCTTTCAAAACCGGCGACGGAATCGAAGGCCTCCACGTGTAGGCCGAGTGCCGTGACACGATCGTCCTCTACCAGGCCAAGCGCCATTTCGGAAAGACCGGTCTGCGCCTGATTGCCGGCAGTCATCAGAAAAGCGATCGGTAAGCCACGCTTCTGCATCGTCATGCTGATGGCCATGCTTGATGACTGCGTGATAATTGCGACGCCACGGCCGCCTTCGGCTAGCCTGATTCCGCCATGCTGGTCGGGCCATAAGAGTGCACCGTCGGCATAGTTGATCAGGCCGTAGCAGTTCGGGCCGAGAAGTGGCATCTGCCCGGCTGCCGCGACGACCTCGGCCTGCAGCCGTTCACCTTCCTGGTCATAGGCTGCGACTTCGAGAAAACCGGAAGCGTAGCAGACGGCCCCGCCGGCACCGCGCGCGGCCAGAGCTGCGATCACCTCTATGGTGAGGTGCCGGTTCACACCAACGAAAGCGGCGTCAGGTGCATCGGGCAGGTCGGCCACCGACCGGTAGGCCTTGCGGCCGGCAACCTCTTGCTTGGTGGGATGCACCGGCCAGATCTCGCCAGCAAAGCCCATGCTAATGGATTGCGCGACAACGGATGCGGCCTGCCGCCCCCCGAACACGGCGATAGATTTCGGACGTAGAAGGCGTTCCAGCCTATGCATCGATCAGTTCCCAAATTCAGGTAGCGGAGTTCGCCCTGGATGCGTTCCAATGATTGATCGTGTATCAGGCAGTACCGCGGTACGTGGCATCGAAGAGAGAGCTTGCCCCACTGAACGGGATTTCACGGGCGTCCTGGAATTAGGTTGATCGCGCATTGATATTCAAGCCTGGTCGGGACCAAAGAGCCGGTACCCAGTGAAATCGCAATGGGAAGAAGGCTCTACTTTTTTCGAGTCCGGCCACTCCCTTAAATTCCTTCCTCAATTCGATTGCTCACTGAGGAGCCCTCCGAGCCCGGCAAGACGCCTTAAATGGAAGTCTGTATCGCCGAACGAGGCATCTAACATGGTGACATGTTTGAAGTAGTGACCAACGCTGTACTCCATGGTCATTCCGATGCCACCATGGAGTTGGATCGACTGTTGTCCGATCGCCTTCGCCGAGCGACCAATCTGGGCCTTTGCCGCCGAAACTGCGCGCTCGCGGTCGGTAGTATTGGGTTCATCTACCATCATTGCGGCATACATGGCCATCGAACGGGATTGCTCTAGTTCGACGAACATGTCGACCGCCCGATGCTGCAACACCTGAAACGTGCCGATCTTCCTTCCGAACTGCTCGCGCGTCTTGAGATATTCGAGAGTAATGGCGTTCATTTTGGAAAAGGAGCCGACGGCTTCTGCGCAAATTGCTGCAATCGCCTCGTCAGCCACTCGCGAAATAACTGGGAACGCCCTTGCCGGATCACCAATGACATTGGCGGCCTCAACGTGCACGTTCTCAAGCGTGATCTCGGCCGCACGGAGGCCGTCTTGTGTCGGATAGCCGCGGCGTGCAAGACCTGACGCATGGGCGTTGACCAGAAACAGGCCGATCCCATCCTTGTCCCGCGTCTCTCCGGCTGTTCGGGCCGATATGATATACTCGTCAACGGAGTCGCCGTGAAGAACTAGGCTCTTCGTACCGTTCAGGATCCATCCGTCCCCGTCCTTTTTCGCCTGCGTCTTAATGTCGAAAAGGTCATAGCGCGACTGCGGCTCAGCATAGGCGAAGGCCAATTTCGTTCGGCCCCCCGCGATCGCGGGGATGATTTTTGACTTCTGCGCCTCACTCGCCCCGTGCCGGAGGATGCCGCCTGCGAGGACAACGGTCGCGAAATAAGGTTCGAGTATCAGCGCCTCGCCGAAGGCCTCCATAACAATCATGGTGTCGACTGCACTGCCGCCGAAGCCGCCATATTCTTGACCGAAGGGCAATGCAAGAAGCCCGAGGTCGGCATAGCGTGACCACATCGCTTCACTATATCCGCGCTCCTCCGCCTGATACCTGCGGCGGTGCTCGAACCCGTAGCTGTCGAGTAGCAGCCGCTCGACACTCTCTTTGAGAAGCCGCTGCTCCTCGGAAAGATCAAAGTCCAACGTGAATTCTCCTGAACTGGGGGCCGCGCCAGCGGCCATTGAGGTATCAGAGGCCGAGGATCGCCTTCGCAATGATGTTCTTCTGGATCTCGTTGGAGCCCGAGTAGATTGAAGCGGCGCGGCTTCCGAAATATGTGGGCGCGGCGCTTGCGACCCGATCGGGGCCAATCGGTGGCTCATTGCCACTCTCGAGCTCCTCTTCCGAGAGATAGGGAAGCGCCAAAGGACCGGCTACATCCATTAGCAGTTCCGCGGCCATCTGCTCAATTTCCGAGCCTCTGAGCTTAAGGATAGAGCTTGCAGGGTCTTGCGAGCCCTTCTGCTGCTTCGATGCATTAGTGACCACGCGAAGCTGCGTCAGTTCAAACGCCTTCAATTGGACCTCGACTGCAGCGACCCTCTCGCGGAATGCGGCTTGGTCGATTAGTCGCTCATCGCCGAGGTAACACTGCGCGGCAAGTCTCTTGGCGTGCCGGATGCGCTCCTCGGAAATGGCTACCCCGGCGTCGGCGAAGCGTTCATTACCAAGAAGAAACTTGGCATAGTCCCACCCCTTATTTTCTTCGCCGACGAGATTCTCGACCGGAACACGGACGTTGTCGAAAAAGACCTCGTTAACTTCGTGACCGCCGTCGATTAACTGTATCGGACGCACACTGACGCCTGGCGTCGTCATGTCGATCAGAAGGAAGGAGATCCCTTGCTGCTTTTTCACATCAGGATCGGTCCTGACCAAGCAAAAGATCCAATCAGCGTATTGCGCCCACGTGGTCCAGATCTTCTGCCCATTGACGACATAGTGACTTCCATCACGCACTGCTCGTGTCCTGAGTGAAGCGAGATCGGAGCCCGCGCCCGGCTCAGAAAAGCCTTGGCACCACCAGTCCTTCGCGTCGGCAATGCGCGGCAGATAGTATTTCTTCTGCGCCTCATTGCCGAAGGTATAAATGACGGGGCCAACCAAAGACTCGCCGTATCCAAACTTAAACCGCGCGGGAAGCGCTCGCACCTCTTCGGCGAAAATATACTGCTGCAAGGGAGTCCATCCCGCTCCTCCATATTCTTTGGGCCAAGTTGGAACACCCTTCCGATTGAGGATACGCGCTCCCGTAGCCTTCTCGTCTTTTGACAACTGACGGCCTTCGGCTAATTTACGCGGTATCTCCGGCAACATGTTTTCACGCAAGAACCGCCGCACTTCTGCGCGAAAGCCCCGCTCTTCTTCAGTGAATGCGAGATCCATTGATTCTTCCCGTGACTAAATTCGGATTCGAACTGTTGCGATTGAGGACCACTGACAATGCGGCCGCAATTGAGACGTTGATGAGCTAGGGAATACGGTCGAATAAAGTTCGTTCACACAGCGCGAGCGCCTCTCCGACGCCGTAGCGATGTGAGCGTAGCTCCTGTAGTACGACCACCAGGCATCGTCGCGCTTCGCTTCGAGCACCGAGATGGTAAGGTGTTCCGCCTCCACGTGCTGCTCCGGCACAAATTCCTGCACAAGCTCCACGTTGCGAACGGCGTCCGCGAGGTTCTCAACCACTTCCGCAGGCAGCGAACCTTGCGTCAGTCGCTGGTACGCCCGCCGCGCGGCCGGCCGTAGCTGCTGCAGGCGATAGACGGCGTTGGGTGCGGGATCGTACACCCGCACGTCAACCCCGTTTAGAACAAATCGTGCGGCCCACCCTCCACGGATCGTCACGCCCCTTACCAACCCAACCTTTTGCGGCAGTTTCCCTGACAGAAATGTTGAGCTTTCAGACGACGTTGCACTCTCAGGCATGACGCTTCTCGCAAACCTCATTAGGGCGTAAAAGGCCCATTCCGATCCTATCGAGAATATCTCTCCACCAGACGGAACGTGGCCGCCGATCGCCGACGGAAGCTGCTCCGGGCCCGCAGCACACCCGATCCGCGCTTCGCAACGGGGACAGCACCTGTGACAGCGCAGTAATGAACACCTCTGAAACCACTTCCACCACTACGCCAGTCCAACGATACATTTGACCAAATAGTACCGGCCCTAGGCGCACAAATTGACGAATATAGACGGTCCGTAAGCCGAAATCAGGCGCTCGATCGCCCCAAGTTGAACTTTTGCCTCTTCACCATCGACGCTGCTCAAAGAAAGCTGCCGGAAGGCGCCTGACCTTTCGTAAGGGATTAGCCAGGCAATGGTCTTGCTACTTGTGGTTAAACGAACGGCAATTGCAGGCCGGAATCACTTCGTCAGCGCCGTCGGAATCTCCTGCTCCTTAACTGCGGCGCCGATTGCGGGAAGTGACGCCGTCGGCCCTCAAGTGAAGCGGTGCAATGGTCGCCGTAATTAGCCCGAGTTTAATTTTGAAGTAAGTGGTGGGGGAGCTACGTCAAGTAACGGGCGACCAAACAGCTAGGTCCCGTCTTCGCACAACTATCCGCTGCTTGCCATCCCCGCAATCGTGGCGGACGCACTCATCACGCTCGCCAGCGATAAAGCAAGGTATCTAATTCGCCGCCGGCCCAGGATACTCTTCCGTTGGTGCGGCATTGGCGTGAACGTGTGTGTAGGCATAGCGATCGAAGCCGCACGAGAGGGTAACTTGTCGAGCCCGTTGCGAATGGACGTCGATCGACAGCGCCGATCAACGATCAACCTCTGTAATTTGGGTAATTGGCCATCCGATTCAAATTCTTCCTCTTCCTCCCACGATTAGTGCAGGTCGATTTTTGTCGTCGGACGAGCATCACGAGTCTTTCAATCTTATTGTCGACCGTTTAGAGTAACTTGACGAAATTCAAATCTCCCTTGTTTGCTTACCTATCGATCTCCATCCGATAAGTCCTGCGCCTCCCTTCACGCGTTCTGAGCGGGCCGCAGGCTCAAACTGCGCTTCTCAAGTCAGGGTTCAAATGTATCGCGGTGGAACGGGCGACCGGTTCTGCATTGCTCCTCAAACTTGTAGGCTATGGATGATTGATGACCAGGCGCGTCTATCGGCGACGACTGGGCATCTTAACCGGGCAATAACCACGGCCACAATTGGTCCACGATCTCGGTAGGATGTACGCGAGAACTCGCGCTTAACCTCAAGGAGTTCACACCGGGATCGCGAGCAGGCAGCATATAGTACGCGACAATTCAACTTGACCTGTCGCAAAAAACCCGCCGCTATTCACCATGCGATTCAGAGATGATCCGAAGGGCTGAATGCCAGCGTCGATTTTGGTCAACACTTCATCACGAGCCACCTAGCGACTTCAAAGGCGGCTAGTGCGAAAAGCCAAGCGTCAGTAGGTTCATCGATGCCGTCCTTTTTGATATTCACCCGGGCAAGAAGGCAGTGAACAATTCCGATGCTTGCCGATCGTGGCCCTAGTATGCCGACCTGCGTTAGATATCTTTGAGATTGTCAAGGAAGACCGCGGCGCCTCGCCATGTGGACGCCAGGTCGCCCTCACGCGGCGACAGACAGTACACTCCATTCGTTCGCCCGTTAGTGCGATTCTTCACATCCGCTTCACTGTCGACGAACATTGGTCGCCCGATTGCGAATTAGATGTACACTGGCAAGGATTAGAGTTGTTATCAAGACTATGAGCGTCGATACCGCCGCGATCGTTGGATCAATCTGAAAGCGTAGGTCGTCCCACATGCGACGGGGTAAAGTGACGGCGTCAGATCCCGACAAAAACAATGCTACGACCGTTTCGTCGAATGACGTGATAAATGCAAATAACATCCCGACCAGGACGCCTGGTCGAACCAGCGGCAACGTCACCTGCCAAAACGTGCCGGCAGGAGTGGCCCCGAGACTCATTGCTGCCTGTTCAAGCTTCGGATCGATGCCCGCGAGGCTGGCGCTCACGCTGGTCACAACAAATGGCACGGCAAGACAAGTGTGCGCCAGCACGATCGCTACCGGACTGCCGACGAGGCCGTATCGGGCGAAGGCGTAGTAGACGCCGATTGCGATCACGATGACAGGCACCACCAGTGGCGAGAGAATGAGACCTGTCGCAAGCACGCGAATGGCTCGCGGCAGGCGAGCAATCCCAATCGCAGCAAGCGTTCCTAGGCTCGTCGAAAGCATGACGACCGCAACCGCCACCCAAACACTGAGCCAAGTTGCATCGAGCCAATCGGCATTGCCGAAGTACGCCCGGTACCATCTGAGGCCAAATGCCGGCGGCGGAAAGGTCAGGTATGTGGCTGATGAAAACGAAACTGTGCACACGACAACGATCGGAAGCGCGATAAAAATGAGGATCAACATGACGATCAGGTTCGCTAACGGTCGGAGGACGCTCATCGCATATTCATCCGGAATGCATTGCCCACGCCCGGTAACAACTGGGCCAGTGCTATCAGTAAGAGCGCCGTCGCGAGCAGCACGCTCGAAAGAGTGGCTGCGTACCCCCAGTTTAGCTGCTCGACTTGCTGAGCGATCAACATAGAGAGCGTGATATCACGCGAACCGCCTACCATTGCGGGGGTGATGTAGAACCCAAGCGCCAGGACGAAAACCAGTAGCGCGCCTACACCCACGCCTGGCATGGATAGCGGCAGCGTGACTTGACGGAACGTCGCCCACGGTTTGGCGCCAAGGCCAGAAGCGGCGCGCGCCAGCATGGGATCTATCTGCCGAAGCGCATTGGCAATTGGCAGGATCATGTACGGCAGCAAGATGTGTGTCATCGCAATCTCGGTAGCCAAAGTCGTGTTGAGTAGTTGGATCGGTCGATCCAGCAGACCCAGATGCATAAGAAAGTCATTAATCAGGCCATTGCGGCCGAGCAGCACCATCCAAGCGTAGCTGCGCACCAAAATTGATGTCCAAAATGGCAGCAAAACCACGATCAGAATGAGAGGTGCGGTTGAACGGGCCCGGGATAGCGCGAGCGCCACCGGGTATCCTAAGATGAGCGTGGCTAAAGTGACCACAAACGAAGTCTTGAGAGTGAGCCAGAACACTTTCAGAAAGACAAAGTCGAGGGGGAGTGCAGCGTAGTGATTCAGCGACCACGTGGGATCGTTCAGGCTGCGCATCAGCATCGCAATGACGGGAATAGCGTAGACGACTGCCATGAACCCTAACAAGGGCGCGGACAGAAGCAACGGAACGACCCACGAAATCGTGTGTTTCGATGCGCGCCCAAGGGTTGTCCGGGCGATACTAAATGACCGCGCCGACATGAGTTTTTCGGACATGGCTCTAGACAACGATAGTGTCGGCAGGCGACCACGTTATATCTGCGCGCTCGCCGGGAACTCGGCGTCGAGTGGCCGCACTTGAGGGCTCCTTAAGTATCAGCGAGGTGCCTCCGTCCGTTTCAAGCAAATAGCGGCAACGCTCGCCACAAAACACCGCCTCTCTCACAGTTACGCTTGTTCGGTTGCCGACGACTCCAGGCCCAACAAGCCCATCGGCGAAACGTAGACGCTCGGGCCGTATCGCCACGGTTATGTTAGCGCCTATTGGCGGACGCTGCGATGTCATCGCTCGTATCAACGCACCTTCGCACTCAACTACTACGACATCACTTTCCAGCCCGCGTACGAGTGCCGGCAAAAAATTCGATTCGCCAATGAAGCCGGCCACGAATCGGTTAGAAGGTCGGTCATAGAGAGCCTCGGGGTGACCGACCTGCACCACCTTGCCTTCGTGCATAACCGCGACGCGGTCAGACATGGTAAGCGCCTCATCCTGATCGTGCGTCACAAGGATACAGGTAATCCCTAGCTCCGCATGCAATCGGCGCATCTCCAACTGCAGATTCTCGCGCAGCTGCTTGTCGAGAGCACCTAGAGGCTCATCCAAAAGTAATAGCCGCGGCTTGAAGACGACCGCACGGGCGACGGCAACACGCTGTTGCTGCCCGCCGGACATTTGCCGGGGATAGCGGCCGCCATAAGCCCCTAGGTGCACTAGCTCGAGCGCCTCTCCTACAAGTCTCGTCCGTTCCGCTTTGGGTACTCCTCGCTGCTTTAATGGAAAGCCGATGTTCTCTGCCACGGTTAGGTGCGGGAAAAGTGCGTAGTTTTGAAAAACCATTCCAATGTTACGACGATAAGGCGGCATGTCGACCACCGACACGCCGTCGATTGCAATGTCACCAGCCGAAGGAGCCTCAAAACCCGCGATCATCATGAGCGTCGTAGTCTTTCCCGATCCGCTCGGGCCTAACAGTGTGAGGAATTCGCCGGATTGAAGGTCCAGTGACACTCCAGTTACCGCTCCTACTTTGCCATAACTTTTCTGCAGGGTATTGAGCGATACCGAAGCTCCGCGGCTAGGGTGGTGCCCAAGCGAGATCGAAGACCCCGACCGAACACCGTCGTCTTTGGTGAGAGACAAGCCGTTCACATCACGTAACGATGAAAGAGCACGCATTAACTCAATAGCCATTTGTTGAATTTCGCGACCGCAGCTTCTCGATTTGCAATCCACCAGTCGTAATTGTAAGGCACAAGCTGTTTCTTGATCTCGGGTGCACTCGGAAGCATCGCAAGCCGCTGTGGCGGGAGGTACTCGATTGCACCTTCGTTCACCGTTCCAAAGGGACCGGCGAGTGCGAACCGCGCCTGAGGTCGCGCCATTGTCGAATATGCCACGAATTTCATGGCGTTTATCTTATTTTTAGCGCCCTTAGGAACCCCCCATGCATCGCGCTTGGCCAGACCTTGATTCCAGCAGATCGCCACCGGCACGCCGTCCTTTTGGAGCTGTTCCATGCGGCCACTGAAAACCGTCGTCATCACGACTTCGCCGTCAGTGAGCAACTGCACGGGCTGGGCACCAGTGTCCCACCATTTGATAACGTGCTGCTTGATCTTGCTGTAGCTTTCGAGAGCCTTATCGACGTTGATGGGATATACCCTTTCGGCCGGTACTCCGGCTGCCATCAAAGCGAATTCCATTTCCGGGTTGTTTGAGCCTACTGCGCCGGTCAGCGCGCGCCCGCCTGGGAATTTCTCAATGTCCCAGAAATCGGCCCAATTCTTGGGAGAAGCTCCCTTAAAGGCGTCGTTGCGATAAGCGGCTACCTGAGCCCAAAGGTTAAACTCCAGCCCATACTCAAAACCATGCTCCTTCCTTACGCTTTCGTCGACCAGCGAGTAATCAAGCTTCTCGAAATAATCGCCGTTCTTCATCAGATTCATAATCGAGCCGCGGCTAGCATGCATCACGTCCCATTCGACATTTCCCGTGTCAACCATCGCTTTCAGTTTGGCTGCGTCCGCAGTAGGAAAGGCACGAACCTTAATGCCGGTCGCTTTTTCGAACGGGCCGAAAACAGCTTTTTGTAGTGCGTCCTGCGTTGCACCTCCGAAGCTAGCTAGGCGGATCTCCCCCGACCCCTTCAGACCGCTCGGGACCTCGGTATCGTCTGGCCATGCACCTTCCGCGAGACACGATCGCATCACGAAAGGCGCGGCGACAACCCCGGCCGCTAATTTGAGTGCCGATCGGCGGCTCAAACTGGAGATTAAATGTTGGCTCACGAGCGTCTCCTCAGCTGTTTGCTCTCCTCATGAAGGCAAACCTAATTCACGTTCCGCTCCGCAACTTCTTATCTGAAGCTTGGTAAAGCGGTGAATGCATATCAGACCTGCGACCCCTTCGGCGGAAGGACCAGAAGTTTTCAAACTGACCAGACCAGTCCGGATTTAGCGATGTAGGCGCGGCTAATGGCGCGCGAGACAGGCAGCGATAGTACCGACCAGACGACTGGCGGCCTCTGTTTGAACTTGCCCGAACCCAACAATGAATCCTTGTCGCGCTGGATCGGTCAAATAGCACTGCGACAAGGCTTGGACGAAAACTCCGGCCGCACGTGTACGCGAAGCGGCTTCGATATCGCTAATCCGCGCCGCAAGCGACTGAGTGAAAAAGGCGACGAAGTGCAGTCCGATGCCGGATGTGGGTATGTCGAGGTGATCTGCGAGTTGGTGGCGAAATTCGTGCACGACCGCGTCATGCCGTTCGGCATAGACTGCGCGCATCCGACGCACGTGGCGGATGAGCAGGCCGCTTCGTAGAAAATTAGCCAATGCGAGCTGGAGGTGTGTGGACGTGTGGAGGTCGATGCGGGCCCGGCCTCGTGCAAAAATATCCGCAAAGACCTTGTTCGCGACGAGATAGCCGATACGCAAGCTCGGAAACATGATTTTGGAGAAGGTACCAACATAGATCACTCGGCCCGTTTTATCGAGCGACTTCAATGACGCAATCATGTTGCCCGGCTGACGGAATTCGGAATTGTAGTCGTCTTCGATGATCCAAGCATTTTGCTGGTATGCCCATTCAAGCAGTTGAAGGCGGCGCTCCAGACTTAGCATCATGCCAAGCGGATATTGATTTGACGGCGTGACGATGGCGAGTCTCGCGTTTGGCGCGCGCTTGATCGCTTCAGAGACGATCAGACCACTTTCGTCGACGGGAACCGGAACAAGCTGTCCTCCGGCGGCGCTGCAAGCCCAGCGCGCTTCTGAGAAGCCCGGCTCTTCGAGCCACACCGCATCCCCCGGATTAAGGAGCATCCGTGCGAGCAGATCGAGACTGTTGGCCGTGCCAGATGTGATGACGATCTCTTCGGGCCTGCAGAGGAGCCCGCGAACGGAACCGAGGAAATCCGCCACTGCGTCCCGCAGCCTCGGAACTCCCTGCGGCGCTGGTGCGAGCAGGAGCTGCCTTTCTGGTGTGCGCCAAGTTTGCCGCACTATGCGCGCCCAGGCATCGAACGGGAATGATCCGATCTCCGGCGCGCCGGGACTGAATGGAGACATCGGATTGATTTCATAGTCCTCCGAGAGAAGCAGTTTCCAGACGTTCGAAAACTGGTCGACGCGCAAGCGCGGTGTAGTGCGGTAGGGGGAGCGGGTCGAAGGAGGCTGATGGCCGCAAACAGGTGGTTCCAGCGCCACCTTGAAGCCGCTGCGATCTACAGCCTCGAGATATCCTTCGGCGCACAGCAGCTCGAGGGCGTCATTGACGACCGAACGTGAGCAGCCGATCTCGGACGCGATAACGCGAGAGCCGGCGAGGAGTGATCCGTTCGACAACTCACCGCCAAGAATAAGCTCTCGAAGATATTGCGCGATCTGCTGGTGGAGTGGGATCGCTCGGGCTCTCTCAAGTCTCAGCCCGGCTAGCGATTTGCGCATCGACAAGGGTTTCCGCTCCGCCATAACCTGGTATTCCCAAGGATGCGTTTTTTGCAAACCTATCACATCCAAAGTACGAAATGCCAGTTGTTGCGATTGTATGCTGGTCTGTCGAAAACATAATAATCTGGATATTTTGCAGCAGCAACCGATGCCATAACGTCAGCGATACCCTGCGCCGCGGGCTGGCAGCCGCGGGCTCGCATATGCCGCAAGCGCTCCTCCTTTAATCCTCCAGAGTGCCCCATGACGAAAATGAAGATGCAGACAGCTTCGCCCTGTTCGAGTCAAGGATCGATCCGCCGGTTCTATGCACCATCCGATGCCGTTCGCTTGCCGACGGTCGCGCGCGCGGAGGGCGTCTACATGTGGGACGCCGCAGGGCGGAGGTATATCGATGCTTCGTCTGGGCCCGTGGTGAGCAACATCGGGCATGGCAATCACCGTGTGATTAACGCGATGTACGAGCAGGCCAAAAAGGTCACCTATGCCCATCGTACTGTCTTCGAAAATGAACCGAACATCTTGCTCGGTGATCTGGTCACCAAGCTCGCGGGACCAGGGCTTGAGCGTGCTTACTTCGTTTCAGGTGGATCGGAAGCGACCGAGACAGCAATCAAGCTCGCCAGGCAGTATGCTGTTGTGCGTGGCGACGCAGAGCGCTGGAAGGTCATTAGCCTCGACCCTGGCTATCACGGCGCCACCTTGGGCGCCTTTGCGGTCAGCGGCGATCCGCAAACGCAAACGGTATTCGGTGCCTTGGCTAAAGGGATGCCAAAGGCACCGGCGCCGTTTAGATATCGGCTGCCACCGAACCATGATTCGGACGGCTATGCGCGATATTGCGCCGCAGCGCTCGAAGAGCTCATCGTCCGCGAGGGTCCTCAAACCGTCCTCGCCTTTATGATGGAACCAGTCGGCGGGCTAGCCACGGGCGCGTTGGTCGCGCACGATGAATATTACCGGACCGTACGCGAAATCTGCTCGCGGCACGGCGTTTTGCTCATCTATGACGAGGTTATGAGTGGTGCCGGCCGCACCGGCACTTTTCTCGCGGCGCATCATTGGCCTGATGCCAAGCCAGATCTCGTGACCCTCGCGAAAGGCATTGGAGCAGGCTACACCCCTCTCGGCGCGGTGCTCGCCCCTTCTGCCATGGTTGATACTGTGGTTGGCGCTGGCGGATTCCTGCATAGCTACACCTATGCAGCCAACCCTCTCTCGTGTGCGGTTGGGCTCGCCGTCGTGTCGGAGCTGATAGACCACAATCTGATGGCGAATGCGGGCGCGATGGGTTTGCGAATGCGCCAGCGACTTGAGGAGTTGCAGGCGACAAGCGGCATCATTGGGGATATTCGTGGCAACGGCCTCCTGATGGCGATCGAGATAGTCGCGAACAAGGAGACGAAGGAAATGCTGCCGGCGGCGCGGCAGGCCGTCTATCGGATCGTTGAACTCGGCATAGAGCGCGGGCTGCTGCTTTACTCGCGGCGAACGGCGAACGGAAAATTTGGGGAGTGGTTGATGATCTCGCCGCCCCTGACGGTCACGAACGAGGAGGTCGACGAGATAGCGCGCCTGATCGGTGAGACGCTGGCCGCTTATGAGAAAGAGCTCGCGTCATAGAGACCAACTGTTGCACCGAAGGCGGCTCGATGTTCTCCGCGCCGTCACTGGCAGTGTACTACAGAGATCCGAACGCCGTTGCCTCTGAAGCATAATAAGAATCTCGACTTCCAACGTGGTGCGACAGTATCGCCTTTCGCGATCACACTGCCTGGTCAAGTCAATAGATTGCCGCCATCGGCGTGGCAGATGCTGCAGCGCAAGGACAGGGCGCAACGAATGCTCTCAACTGAAAAAGGGCGATCTAAACTCGCCCCCACTTTAGTCGACACCGATGGAGTTGGCCGCACGTCTGTTCCTTCACCATACGCGATGGCCGCCAGCTGCAAGATGACCAAACTCTCGACAACGAGACCTCATGCGCACATGATCGCGCAGGGGAGCTCAGATCATCAAAACCTTTCCGAATTCGGCGATGTTGAGGAGCCCTGAAGTGAGAGACCACGCACCCAATTTTGAGGTTCCACGGCGCTCCACCCAATATGCACGCGATCAGATGGTCGCGACCTCGCATCCGCTTGCCACTCTTGCCGCGCGTGACGTGCTCAAAGCCGGGGGGAATGCGTTCGATGCAGCGGTTGCAGCTAATGCCGTTCTTGCCGTTGTCGAGCCTGCGATGACTGGTATCGGCGGAGATGGTATGGTGATTTTTTCCACGCCTGATCACCCTCGACCGCGAGCCTATAGTGCTTTGGGAACGGGCATCGCTGATCCAGCAAGCGGCGTAGGTGCCGCGAGGACCGCCCTCCCCGGCTGCGTAGACATTTGGGATACCCTGGCGCGGGATTTTTGCTCGTGGTCGTTGGCTGACCTGCTCGCCCCTGCAGCTGCCTTCGCAAAGAACGGCTTCGTCGTCTCGGAGAGAACAGGATCCGACTGGACCCGGTTCGCCAGCACGCTGAGTGCCGATCCAAACGCGGCACGCCATTACCTCAAATCCGACGGACAGCCATTTCTCTGCGGAGATGTATTCGAACATCCCTTCCTTGCGGAGGTCCTGACCAAAATCGGTCGTGAAGGTCGCGCCGCCTTCTACGAGGGGGAAGTCGCGGCAGAATTGATAAGGGCATACAACGCGTTGGGGGCTAACGTAACCGCCAGGCACTTGGCGGACTATCGTGGTGCTTACGTGGAGACAATTTCATTGCCATATCGAGGATTCGACGTTCACGTTTGCCCACCCCCCTCGGCTGGCGTTGTAGCCCTACTCATATTACGCCTGTTCGAAAGATTGGGTTTCGCCGACAAGACAATGCAGCAGCGCACGCGGCTCCATTTGCTGATCCAGGCGGGAAAGCTTGCCTATGCCGCCCGTGATCGTATCCGTTACGACGCTTCGACCGGCCAATATTGTGCCAACGTATTGTTTGACGACAAATTTGTTGACGAGTTAGTGGTCAAAATCGCTACAGGTCCAGTAGATCACGAAAAGGCCTCTCCATTGTTTTCGGGCTCCCACGAGACCACCTATCTCACGGTCGTCGACAAAGCTCGCAATGTCGTGTCGTTCATGTCGACACTGGTCGACTTCTTCGGCTGTCAAAAGGCCACGCCGGATTCTGGTATTCTACTGAATAGTCGAGGCGAATATTTCACAACAAACGCACAGGATCCAAACCTCTACGGGTTCGGCAAGCGTCCGTTATCTTTTTCCATCCCAGCTATGGTCTGCCAGCAGGGCAAACCCTTTATCAGCGGTGGCGTGGTAGGAGGAATGTTCCAGCCGATGGGCCTAGCGACCGTTCTTTCTCGCATAATCGACCAGGATATGTCCGCTCAGCAGGCCGTCAGTGAACCGAGAATCTTCGGCCGCCCCGATCAAGTGGAATACGAGAGTGGATTCTCTTCGGAGACGGTCGCGGCTCTTGCCAACCTTGGGCACAAGTTGGTCCCTCGGTCTCAAGGGCCATTCGCACATGAGGGGCCTCTTGGAGCAGCTCAGGTGATAGTCTTGCGCGGTGGCATTCTGGAAGGCGCGGCAGATCACCGAAAAGACGGGCTGGTCATTTGACGCGATCAGCCCAGGAGGCACACAGACGCGTGTCACAGATCTTCTGTTGTTAGCCATCTGAACGTGCTGCAAGGTGAGACGCGGTCGTGAATGAATATCCATTCAGTATAGAAGAATACCAAGCGCGCCTTTCGCGTGTCAGAGAGCGCATGGCAGAGCTGACGATAGACGCGTTGCTGGTAACGGTACCTGAAAATATATTTTATCTTTCGGGATATCGCACTACGGGGTACTACGTCGCTCAGTGCTTAGTCATTCCGCTTGCAGGAGACCCATATTTCGTTGTTCGAAATATGGAGCTTTCAAACGTAAAAACGCTTTCCTGGTTGAAAGACGGTTACCCAGTTCCTGACATCGCGAACTTTGGTGATGAACTCGCGAGCCGTATACGGGATATCACGGAGAAAGGCTCGCGCATCGGCTTCGAGGAGCAAGGGTTCTTCCTGCCATCTGCTTTGCTTGCGACCATACGCAATAGCTTAGTTGACCGGAAGCTCGTGCCAACCAGTGGCATCGTTGAACAAGCAAGAAAAATAAAATCACTCCAGGAACTCGCCTACATGTCCATGGCTGCGAAGGCCGCTGACGCCGGCATGGAAGCAGGCTTGGAGGCTATCGTGGCCGGGCGAACAGAAAATCATGTAGCTGGGGCCGCTTATCTAGGGATGATGCTGGCAGGAAGCGAATACCCCAGTTCGAGCCCATATGTGGTTACGGGGCCTCGTTCAGCTCTCGGGCACAGCACCTCCGAGCGAGGGGTCGTAAAGCGCGGGGACGTCGTATACCTAGAGATTGGTGGTTGTTGGTTCCGCTATGGTGCGGCCATAATACGCACCGTCTCGGTGGGACGGCCCACGTCGGAACTTCAGAAAGCAGCCGATACGGCTCTCGGGGCCCTCAATGCTATGCTTGATTTTGCCAAGCCGGGCGTAAGCTCTGGAGCGGTCGATGCTGTCGGACGAGGAATCGTAGAGCGAGCCGGCCTCGCGAAATTCTGGCCACATAGGGCGGGATACTCTATCGGCATCGGGTTTCCACCCGGATGGGGTGAGGGTCACATAATAGACCTGAAGCCGCAGGATCCCAGAATACTTGAAGCGGGGATGACGTTTCATTCAGTTCCCGTAATTTACATTCCAGGGCTTGGTGCCGTCGGCTTTAGCGAGACCTGGACTGTAACCAGTGCCGGTGCGCAAGTGCTTACCAACACGGCCAGGAAGCTAATTGCGATTTGAAAGTCTGCTATGCGCGAGAGCGTGAAATTCTGACATGGCGAGTGGGTCGATCCTTATCGGTCTGAAGACGCTGAAGTGATCAACCCGATAGCGACTTCGCTAAGAATGTCGCCAGCGTGGTCAGTGGGCAATTCGCGCCAAACCTGCGGCGAGCCCGAATGCTGCTGCCAAATGACATGACCATCGCCCGCGAAAAGATCATTGGCGACTGCTTGGAGCTGGCTGTTCAGATCTCCAAATTGCGGTATGAAGCGCCGCGCCACCGCCGCCTTTCATGTGATCGCAGAGGATTTCGATTGGCACTCCGCCGATCTGTCACACATCGGCGGGAACGAGCCGTTCCACTTTGACACCTGGTGTTTTGGGGGATGATCCGGCATGCGCCCGAGCTGCAGGCTGCCCCTGACGAGACCTTCAGTGCCTTTTGGGCCTTCCTTGAGACTGTGCTGGAGGTTCAAGGCCGGCGATCGGAGAACGGATTTCGATGCCAGGCCGACGGCCATAGGCGATCCGCGCTCGTCGACGGACTATGGCTCGAGCGTTGCTTCAAACCAAAGTCCTTCAGCTCGAAGGAGGCCGTGCGGCTAAGCCTCGACTTAGTAAAAGGGGCTGGTGCGAACCGGATAGAGATCGGCAGACCCGTGTCGGCCGTTCTGCCGCCCGTAAAGCTGGCGCTAGTGCCTGGGCGAGGAGAAGTGAAGGCCTTGCTCCAGGAGAGCCTGTCGATCGCGGTGAGGACCGACGCGGTCAAGCCGTCGGAGCTGTCGGCAGTCTTCATCGGCGTGCGCGATCAGAAACAGCATAGCGGTGGACCGAAGTAGCGGCAGCGCGCTTAAATAACGGCTTGGGCCCATGACTCTTAGGTCCGCTATTATGACAGTTCACGAGGCAGAGTTCCTGCGATTTATCGGCATAAGTTGAAGCATTCATCTACCGACATTGATTTCAGAGCCAAAACCGGTCACGACAGTGCTCGGCCATGGAAAGGCGTTGCGGTGAGAGCTATCGACATTGGTTGTGAAGGGATTTGAGAACGAAAGGCGCCGGCGCAAGCCAAAACAACTCGGGATCTACTTAGTGTCGGCGGCAGGGGCGGCGGTGCACACAGCGAAAGGAATGGAGTCAGCCGCTATTCCAGGGACCGCTATTTGGACCGCCGAATGCGCGACGTACCAATCATCAGACGATCGACTGTCAGAATGCTTAGAGTTTTTCGTCTCTCTCCGCGTGGCCGACGTACCGAACGTGACAATGCGATCCGCATTTTTGGGCTTCATCGAAGCATGCGCTCGGCGCCAGTGCATTGTCCACGCCTTACAGCTTGACGACGGACGAATTTCCTGCAGCCATGATCATCTGCATTCTGAGTAGTCATCATCCTCTATCGGAAGGTCAAAAATTCACCGCATCTCCCCCCTTGAGCGACAAAAGCTCACGAGCTTCGTCAGGCGAGGCAACCGTTCGGCCAACCCCTTCGATAATTGTCCGAGCGATCCGTACTTGCTCGGCACTACTGGTCGCCAACTTGCCTGGACCGCTCCAGAGCGAATCCTCAAGGCCGACCCTTACATGCCCCCCTATGGCGGCGGCGATGGCCGCCACTTTCATTTGATTGCGGCCGGCTCCCAGCACAGACCAGTGATAATCTGATCCGAACAAGCGGTCAGCCGTTCGCTTCATCATCAGGATATCCTCAGCGTCGGCACCGATTCCGCCCAGGATGCCGAACACGCTTTGCACGAAGAACGGCGGTTCTATTATTTTTCGATCAGCGAAGTGCGCCAAAGTATAGAGATGACCGATATCGTAGCATTCGACTTCGAAACGAGTCCCGGCCTCGGCGCAACTGGTTAATATTTTCTCGATGTCTGCGAATGTATTTCTGAAAATGCGGTCTCTGGACCCTTCGAGATATGGCCGCTCCCAAGCGTGCGCGAATTTCTTAAACCGCTCGAGCATCGGATATAGTCCGAAATTCATCGATCCCATGTTCAGAGACGCAACCTCTGGCCTGAAAGCCGCGGCGGGCCTCAAGCGCTCATCAATCGACATCGTAGCAGCGCCGCCGGTGGTTAGATTGATCACGCAGTTTGATTGCTGCTTGATGACGCTGAGGAACGGCAAGAAGGACTCCGGACGCTGATCCGGAGAGCCGTCGACCGGATTGCGCGCGTGCAGGTGAACTATGGCGGCTCCTGCCTCTGCCGCGGCAATCGCTTCGGCGGCGATTTGCTCCGCGGTCACCGGAAGATGTGGTGACATCGAAGGGGTGTGGATCGATCCAGTCACAGCGCAGGTCAGGATCGTACAATTGGATCGAACCATAGAATCTCCCTAGGCCCCGTATTTCATCTGACCGACGACGCGCGTCAGTCCGCCTCGATTGCCCACACGTTCGCAACCGCCAAGAGCTCGGTGTTAAAGATGCGATGTGCCACAGCTCCTTCAACCGAGTGGTGGGCCTTCAAGATGCAATGGTATACCTTGTATATTTAGTAGAAGTCAACGGCTCCTGATCCATCACAACGAGTTGGCGCGCTGGACTTTTTATTCTGTACGAATATCCGGCACGACGAAGAGACGGAATGCTCGCAGGCTCGACATGGGCGGCCATTCCATGCGCCTGGAGAACAAGGTCGTCTCTACACCGCTTGCGGGGTTGATCCGAATGGCCAAGATCGCGCTCAAGCGGGCGATCTGCTAGCCGATCCCAGGCCGTCTCATTGTGCGGAGGTTGCGCATCGAGACGTGGCCACGACTGGCGCGCAAGCGCTCGAGTCTAGTAAGCGCGGACGGACCAAAGAGCGGCCTTATGGGCACAAAGCTAATTTACCGTGAGATCACTTCTTTCTCTTAGAGGAGTCTGATGGCGACGAGCCCGTGACCGCGTGGCGAAATTGATAAACAAAGTGATCGGCTCGCGAAATGGCGCGCCCGACGAACAGCGATTCACCGCCTCGTCCGATAGCGGAACATTGTGTGGTAAGCACCGGGAAGCCGGGCACCACTTTGAGAAGCGCGGCCTGCTCCTCTGTGGCCGTCGAACCTTCGACCTGGTAGTCCATGTACTCGAAGGCGGCGTGTGCTTCGATCAACGGCGTTACCAGGCGTTCGCGGATCTTAGGTATTAAAACATCGGCAAACTTATTGGGAAACCAAGTCGTATCAAGCACGACCGGCTCATCATCCGCCAGAATAATCTTATCGAGCCGATATCCCATACCTAACTTCTGAAGCTCGACTGGGCCACCATCGCTGACATCGACCAGCGTCAATTGAAGGACTTGGATGCCGAGCGTGAGGCCCGCCTTGCGAAAAGTATCTTCATAGTCCATCCCGATAACGCGGACGATCTTGCGCTTGCTTGCGACGAAAACACCAAGGCCCTGTCGCCCGACGAGACGTCCCTCGAGCGAAAGGTCGCGAATCGCGCGCCTGATGGTGATCGTGCTGACGCCAAACTCTCGGGCGAGTTCTAGGGCACTCGGCAGCTGAGCACCGGGCTTATATGTCCCGGCATCGATAAGATTTCTCAGTTTTCGAGACACCGACCGATAAAGGAAGCCGTCATTCTCTGCCAGACGCTCCGATTCAGATGTCTGCCGCTTAGCCATCATCAAAGCCTATTTCGCACTAGTAAACACCGTCGCAGCAAATGGCCCTCTGCCTGTCACCCCCCCTGCATAATGTCATACCGTCGCCTGGGACTGGTCAGCCGTAAGTATAGTAACAGTTTTAGCGAGCCGATTGACAACGCGCTCTAACCTAGAGCCCCTTATCAACTGTTGGTAGGCCAACTTGGGAAAAGTCGCAACTTCGATGGCAGCACATAGAATTACGCCCACAATTGCGCGTTGGCTGGCGCTATCGATACTCCGTCGTGGCTGAGCACCGGGCGCGGCGGTTGACGCCAGGGGCGAAAGCTCCGCCAAGCCAATCAGCTTGCCATGGTCGCAAAGTAGTTTTGGGCGAGCTGCTTGTCATCAACCTCGAATGGCGACAAGTCACTGGGCCAAGAAGCGAAACTGCAGCCGTCACGCCGGTGCCAAGAGAATAGTCGGTTGGGACCAAGGTGCGTCGCGATCATCTCCGAGGTAGGTTAACGCGTCAAAGACACGAACCGGCGTTGACCGGTCCGGTTTTCATTCGGCCTGCTCGCCCTACCCGATCGCTATCTGGCAGCCATGGCGTACGCAACGGAGACCCCGGCCAGACTCTCTTCAGCCGCCGCTGATCGCCCAGGATATCTGCCGCCGATACGGTCGGCCAGTCCGAGTCTTCCTTTAGCCCGGTCTTTGCCATCAGCCTGCGAGCAGACGCGCAGGCTGATGCGTAAACGACCCGCTCGTCCAAGCGGGTGGAATGGCCACCCCTGACGATGACTTGCCCATCGCAGATCACAGTATCCACCGATTTGGAGTGCGCGACCAGAACGGTCTCGAAGACCGGATCGGTGCCGGGGCAGGGTTCAGGCAAGTCATTGCGCACCAAGTGTGCCCGCTTGCCGGGTTCAAGGGAGCCGATACGATTTTGCCATCCCATGGCCCTGGCACCGCCCAAGGTCGCGTTTTCCAATACGCCGCCGGGCGAGATGTAACCACCTTGTGCGACTCGCGAGATAGGCGACCAAATGTCCAGAGCTTGCAGAGGTCGCGGCCGAAACCAAGATTGGCGCCCCGCGCGTGCAACTCCAGCATACGTTGCCAGGCCGACTCACCGACACCGTTGAACAGACAATGGCCGGGACGCCAGACCACGGACATTCCCGTCCATCTCGTCGTCGCGCAAACTTTTCATGTGTACGAAGCTGACATTTGGCTCGAGGACGCCGATCTCCTCGAAATAGACAAGGGGGTGCTTGCCAATGCGCTTATCTTCGGTCTCAATCACCTGGTGCTGGGTGTAGATCACCCACCCCGTTGTCGTCGGCGCACTTCTCTGTTGCACGCATCAACGTATCCGACGCCGATCCGGAGCCATAGACGGGGATGCGTCCACCGATCAGGGCGTTGGGGGTCCTTGTTTCGAAAGCGCACCAAACGTCGATACACCTCATCAACGCCTTTCGAGTCTCGCAGGGCATTTTTACAGACCAAACTCAGTTTCTACGCACCCTGACGCATCAGTTTAAATTCCACAAGTCGGTCCGAGTTGGCTCAAGTCTCAACTACGACGGTTGTATCTTGACGGCTGAAGAGCACTTGCTGTTCGCCCTGCGCAATGATCCTGACGAACTGTTGCGCGTCAGACAAGGCGGCGCCCGCCGAATCTTACACTTGAGTTGGCAGCATCAATGCGAAACCTCTCAAATCACAAGCTCTCAACGGAACGTGGGACGCGCCTGGGATCCAGAGCCTGCCACTCACCGGGGCACGCAGCACAGCGGACAGTTCAGCACGTTTTCGAAGGACAGGAAGCTGGTCGAGCTCACGCACTGCCGTTTCTGACAATTGGCATCGCGCCGCCGATTGATCGCATCGCGCTAGGGCGAGCTACGCTATCTGCCCTTCCAGATCGGATCGCGCTTTTCGGCGAAAGCCCGTGATCCCTCCAGCCTATCCTCCGAGCAATGGAGAGCTTCGACACTCGCGAGTTGGCGACGCGAAATCCTATTCATGGCGTCTTGGAACGTGAGGACCTCCGCAACGCGCACAGTCTCCTTGATCGCGGCAAATACGAGCGGAGGTCCGCTGGTGAGTAGTCGCGCAATCTCCCAAACGCGCTCCTCTAGCTTTTCCTTAGACAGCACCTCATTGACGATACCCCAGTGATGCGCCTCTGCGACATCCATCCAGCGACCAGTGAGCAGGAGTTCCATGGCGATGTGGTAAGGAATGCGCTTCGGTAACTTAATGCTTGCCGCATCGGCCAGCACGCCGGCGCGAACTTCCGGGAGCGCGAAGGCAGAATGGTCGGCCGCGTAGATCAGGTCGCAGGAGAGCGCCAGCTCGAAGCCACCGCCGACTGCCATGCCGTTGACGCAGGCAATCACCGGTTTGTTGAGGCCGCGCAGCTCCTGCAATCCACCAAACCCGCCGACGCCGTAGTCGTTGCTGCCGGGTTCGTCCGCAACTCCTGCCGATTTGAGATCCCAACCTGCGCAGAAGAATTTGTCACCGGCCGACTTGACAATCCCGACGCGCAGCTCGGGATCGTCTCGAAACGCCTTGAATGTATCGCCCATCAGTCGGGACGTTTTGTTGTCGATGGCATTGGCCTTCGGCCGATCCAGCGTGACCTCTAGGATTGCGCCTTCGCGGCGGGTGGTGATGACGCCAACCATTCTGATTTCTCCATTCCCCAAGCACCAGAGTTTTACTTTCTCGAAGCACCAGCAGCGCGTCTGCAATCCAGGTGCCTTTGCCTTCTGTACAGACAATCAGCGGGTTAATGTCTAGTTCGTCGATCTCGCGGGAATTCTGCTGAACAAATGTTGGGATGCCTGAAATGGCCTCGATGGCTGCCGGTACATCCGCCTTCGGCCGCCCGCGATAGCCTTCCAGGAGCGGATAGAGTTTTAGTCCGCGCAGCGCTGCTGCTATATCGTCGCGTGTTGCCAGCAGCATCAGGGTTACCGTGTCGCGGAACAACTCAATCATTACGCCGCGGGTGCCCAGCGTCATTACTGTGGCTAACATCGGGTCGCGGACAAGGCCGACGATTAGTTCGGTGATGCCGTCACGCACCATACGTTCGACGTAGAGGCCGGTCCCGAGCGCGAGCAGATCATGCGCGGCGGCACTAATTGACTCGGCGTCACAGAGATTCAGCCGCACCGCACCAACTTTTGATTTGTGCGCGACGCCTAGCGCCTTCAGTGCTACAGGAATTCCGAGCCGCGTGGATACGATCACTGCCTCTTCCGCATTGCCGGCGCGCTCGCCCCTCGGCACCGGCAGCCCAGCTTTGAGCAACATTTCCTTGGCTTCGGCCTCCTCAAGTACTAGGCGATCGCCGCCAAGCCTACCTGCGGCCGCGGTATCGATTGGCTCCGCCCGCGGCTCCGACCACGCGGCGCCAATGAAAGCGCCTGCCTCTGCAGCTTGCATCGCTTCCGAAATCCCTTGTAGAGGTGCTATGCCACGCTCAATGATTCCGGGGATGTACCTTTCAGGCATGTTCTCGGGCAGTGACGAGACAGTCGCGCACCGGGCCTTATTGGCCTTCGCCGCTTCGATTGCGCGTATACTCGGCCAATAGGTGGTGTTCGAGCAGCGGTCGGGACGCGGGAAGTCGAGCACCATCATGTTAAGATCAAGGCCACCCGAAACCATTCCCGTGAAGGTTTCGGTCAGCGCCGGCTCGTTGTTCCAGATGAAGGTGTGGTAGTCGAGCGGGTTCGCCACCGCGACCAGCGGCCTAAGCGTCGATTTGACACCGGTGCGGTGCTCGTCGGTGAGGCGGGGAAAATGTACGAGGCGCCCTTCCGCGCCGTCCGCCATGACCGAAGCTTCGCCACCCGAGCAACTGACCGAGGAGAGGCGGGGGCCCGGCAACGGTCCGGTTACGTGCAAAAGCTTCAGCGCCTCGATGAATGCTGGCGTCGATTCGACGCGGGCGATACCAAGCCGCTTCAGGAATGCGCCGGAAGCGAGGTCTGAGCCAGCAAGCGAAGCGGTATGCAATAAGGTTGCCTGACGCGCTTGCTCGGAACGGCCGACTTTCATAGCGATGATCGGCTTCCTCAACTCTCTCGCACGCGCCGCAAGCCTTTCGAAACCGTGTACGGAATCGAAGGCCTCGATGTGGAGCCCGAGTGTGGTGACGCCATCTTCCTCAATCAAACCAAGGGCGATCTCGGAGAGACCGATTTGCGCCTGATTGCCGGCGGTCATCAGAAAAGCCATCGGTAAGGCGCGGCTTTGCATCGTCATGCTGATTGCGATGCTTGAAGACTGCGTGAGAATAGCGACGCCCCGGGTTCCTTCGGCCAGCCTGACGCCACCATGCTGGTCGGGCCACAAAAGTGCACCATCGGCATAGTTGATCGGACCGTAGCAGTTCGGACCAAGCATCGCATGCCCTTGGCAGCCTTGACCACCTCGCTCTGCAGCCTTTCGCCTTCCTGGTTGTAGGCTCCGACTTCGAGAAAACCGGAAGCATAGCAGACGGCGCCCCCAGCACCGCGCTCGGCAAGGGCTGAGATCACGTCTATAGTGCGATGCCGGTTCACGCCGACGAAAGCGGCGTCGGGCGCACCGGGCAGATCGGCCACTGAACGGTACGCCTTTCGGCCGGCAATCTCATCTTTGGGGGGGTGCACCGGCCAGCCGACAAACCCTATCTTAATGGATTGCGCAACAGCAGATGCGGCCTGTCGACCTCCGAATACGGCGATAGATTCCAACTTATGCATCGATCGGGTCCTAAATTCATTATAGCCAAGATCGCGCTGGGCTCGAACGGTGATCCGTCCCCGACTTCTGCGGTGAATTGCGTCAAACAGCAACCCCCCAGAAAAGGCGAGGTCACAGGGATTCTGCGGTCAAATTGATCACCGGATTCAGATCCAAACTGCTCACCCCCGCAGGACGGTACCGGCCACATCCATTAGCAGTTCCGCGGTCATCTGCTCAATTTCCGAGCCTCTGAGCTTTAGGATGGAGCTTGCAGGGTCTTGTGAGCTCTTCTGCTGCTTTCGATGCATTAGTGATCACTCGAAGCTGCCTGAGTTCGAACGCCTTCAGCTGGACCTCGACAGCGGCGACCTTCTCACGGAAGGCGGCCTGGTCGATTAGTCGCTCACCGCCGACGCAAGGCTGGGCGGCAAGTCTTTTGGCATGCCGGATGCGCTCCTCGGAAATGGCTACTCCTGCGTCTGCGAAGCGCTCATTGCCGAGAAGAAACTTGGCATAGTCCCACCCCTTGTTCTCTTCGCCGACGAGATTCTCGGCCCGAACACGGACGTTTTCAAAAAAGACTTGTTAACTTCGTGACTGGCCGTCGATTAACTGTATCGGACGTATGCTGACGCCCGGCGAGTTGATGTCGATCACGAGGAAGGAGATCTCCTGCTGTTTTTTTTTACATTAGGATTGGTCCTGACCAAGCAAAAGATCCAATCAGCGTATTGCGCCCAGGTGGTCCAAACATTGACGACATATAGTGCCCGCCATCGCGTACCGCTCTCCTGAGTGAAGCGAAACCGACCCCGCGCCCGGCTCAGAGCAACCTTGGCACCACCAGTTCCTCTGCATTGGCGATACGCGGCAGATAGTGTCTCGTCTGCGCCTCGTTCCCGAAGGTATAGATGACGGGGCCGACCAAAACTCGCCGTATCCGAACTTTACCGCGCGGGAAGCGCCCTCACCTGTTGCGCAAAATGTACTGTTGCAGCGGAGTCCATACCGCTCCGCCATACTCCTTAGGCCAAGTCAGGACGCCCCTGCGATTGAGGATACGCGCTCCCGCAGCCTTCTCCTCTTTCGACAGCTTACGGCCTTCGGCAAATTGCGCGGAATCTCCGGCAACATGTTTTCACGCAAGAACTGCCGCACTTCTTCGCGAAAGCGCCGTTCTTCTTCCGTGAATGCGAAGGTATTCTAACTTGAACTGCCACAATGGTGTTGCGGAGCACGGCCAAACCTTGAAGAAGGCGGGGGGCCTCAGTCGGAGACGTTGCATCGAGATCATCCTCAGCACGACGCCTCTCGTGAGCTTCATCAGCACGCCTCCCGCGGCCCTCGGGGCCGCTCCGGATCGGCACGTGCGAAACGACCGCGAGGACAGCGCCCATGACCGCGCAGGCAATGAACACATTTGAACCATTTCACCGCTATGCCACGCCGACGATACAATTGAATAAATAGTACCGGTCCTTCACGCGGAAATAAAGAATATGGCAGCTGATAAGCAGAAATCCTGCGCCCCTAGTCACCCGTTGAAGCATTAAAGCGCCAAAGCACCCTATCTCCAGCCCAATTGCTGGTTGGTTTCACAACTCGGCTGTCATCAAGCTCGAGCTGGCCGATGAGCGCACGAGCGCGAAAAGCGGTCGCAGCGCCGAATTCGCATGAGCGAGATCTAGAGCTGCGCATGAAGGCAAGACAAGCATATCCTCGCAATTATTCCGACTCGTTGAGGATAGGGGAATGCGCACGCGTTTCGCGCGGCCTAAGCCTTTCAATGAGATCACCTGATCGAATACGGAGCATATCGAAGAACGGCGCTCAACGCAGTGCGGCCTCACTGTGCCCTCGAAAGGTCTGGCGTCAAAGCGCCTGCGGTCGCCTCGAATGCACCCGACACTGACATGCGAAATTGCCCGATATCAACCAGATTTGGAGCCGCAAATTTCGGTCTATGCTGAAGGGCGGAAGAGCCGTGGGAAGACCTCGCCGCGTTCTTAGTGTACGAAAGCTTCACCTATTTCGTTCGGACGCAGAATTTAGGCCAGACGGGGTACCACATCGAGGGAATACGCCTCGTGAGGCTGCTAGTATCTACGTGGCTAGGTCCAGTGGGCCGTTCCGATTCCTCGACCTTGATGGAGCACCATGTCTGAGATCCTTGTTTTTCCAAAGCAAGAATTCGCTCCTTGTCTCAATCCGTCATATTTTCAGTCACTCCGATGACAGAGCTCTCGCCCGTGCTTTCAGCAATTGATCAGCATCACATCGACCGACGGCGCTACCCCCATGGAGTCGCTTTCATGGATGGGCAATACCTGCCGATGTCCGAGGCCAAGATCTCTGTACTCGATTGGGGTCTCCTGCACTCGGATGCGACCTACGACACTGTGCACGTCTGGAACGGCCGCTTTTTTCGGTTGAATCTGCATCTTGACCGTTTTTTGGCAGGCGTTGAACGCCTTCGAATGAAGCTGCCTTACGACAGAGAGAAAATAGCGTCGATCCTCGAGCAGTGTGTCGCCCTGTCCGGCCATAAATCCGCTTACGTTGAGATGATCTGCACGCGTGGTTCATCGCCGACATTCAGCCGTGATCCTCGCCAAGCAGAGAACCGCTTCATCGCGTTTGCAGTGCCTTATGGCTCGGTCGCCAACAAGGAACAATTGGAAAGAGGCTTGCATGTCGCGATCAGTGAGACCGTCCGCATCCCGCCAAATTCAGTCGATCCCACGATCAAAAATTATCATTGGCTCGATCTGGTTAAAGGTCTTTTCGACGCCTACGACAAAGGCGCCGAGACAGCGCTGATCCTAGATACAAACGGACATGTTGCTGAAGGGCCAGGCTTCAATGTGTTCCTTGTAAAAGATGGATCGTTGAGGACACCCGCTTTTGGGGTACTTCCCGGTATCACACGTCGAACCGTCCTCGATCTTTCCGCTGAGATTGGACTCCCCGCCTCCGCTGGCGAAATCACCCGTGACGATATCAAAACGGCTGATGAGGTGTTCATTACCTCCACAGCCGGCGGTATCATGCCCGTGACCCGCATCGACGACACAAAGATTTCCAAGGGGCAGGTCGGCTCCGTCACGCGCCGGCTGATGGATCTCTACTGGCAAAAGCACGCAGATCCGGCGTGGTCGACCGCCGTAATTTATGCTTAATCGGAAAGGAACCATGCGCTCGCTCTTTGGTCAGCGACTTCGTGACAATCTCGATGAGCTATCATCGCGAAAACTCCTGAAAATCGAGCAAGAGATCGCCTCGCCTCAGTCGACGCATGTTCACCTCCGCGCGCTTGGTGAGCGCGATCTCCTGAACATGTGCGCCAACAACTATCTTGGTCTGGCCAATCACCCTGCCCTGGTGCGAGCCGCGCATGCAGGTCTCGAACAGCATGGCTTTGGAATGTCATCCGTGCGGTTCATTTGTGGGACCCACTCAGTTCATCGATCACTTGAAAACAGGCTTTCCAGCTACCTTCGGACGGAAGACACGATCCTATTCGGTTCCTGCTTCGATGCGAACGCCGGACTTTTTGAGGCTCTGCTCGACGCTGACGATGCGGTAATCAGCGATAGCCTAAATCATGCAAGCATCATAGATGGAATTCGGCTCTGCAAGGCGAAGCGCTTTCGCTATGCCAACAATGATATGAACGAACTAGAGCACGCTCTACGCGAGGCAAGTCACTGCCGAACGGTGCTCGTTGTGACCGATGGCGTATTTTCCATGGATGGCGCTGCCGCGAATCTTCCAGGCATCTGCGAGCTAGCAAAGCGTTACGGCGCCTTGGTCATGGTCGATGACTCTCATGCTGTGGGGTTTATCGGGCCAGAAGGGCGAGGAACACCGGCGCAGTACGGGCTGGAAGATCAAATTGATATTCTTACCGGCACGCTCGGCAAGGCACTTGGCGGCGCATCTGGCGGGTACGTCTCAGGCCGTAGTCAGATCATTTCCTGGTTGCGACAGCGTGCGCGCCCATACCTCTTTTCAAACTCGCTGATGCCCGCAATCTGTGAGGCTTCGTTGGCCGCAATCGACTTGGCAGAAAGCGCAGACGATCTCAGGCAGAATCTCTCTGCTCGCACTGGTCAGCTACGACAAGGATTGAGCGGTCTGGGATTTCAAGTTTTGGGCACCGATCACCCAATTGTACCCGTGATGACCGGGGATGCGGCAGTGGCGGCCCAGATTGCTGAGTTCTTGCGTGCGCATGGCATTCTCGTCGTTCCGTTCTCGTATCCTGTTGTCCCGGAAGGCGCTGCGCGGATCCGCATGCAGGTAAGTGCCGCCCACAGTGCGGACGACATCGAAAGAGTAATTGCAGCATTCCGATCAGCAAGGTCGGACCTTAACAAGCCAACGGTCACACACGAGCTCTAAGCTCCTTGGCTAGGGTTCCAACATCAGTCACTCCGTAAGAGACCAATTCACGGCGGGGGCGCAAGATCGCTTCTCCGGCATGGCCCAAATACATTGAGGCGGGACCATAAGGTCAGCTACGCGTAGAAATCGAGCGCGCGACCTGGATTGCGCTCCGTCATTAAAGCGCAACTTAGTTCACTAATCGACTAATCGAAGTTAGCCGCATTTTATCTGCTGTAGTTCTGGCGCTCGCCAAGCCTTTGGTTGGCGAGATGAAACGAGACAAGCCGGGCGATTCAGATAGCCAGCACAGTCTCAACCAAATTCACCCAATAGCCGATGCCATATGGCAATGCTTCATCATTGAAGTCATATGCCGGGTTGTGCACACCGGCAGTTGGCCCGTTTCCAATGAATATCATTGCGCCCGGCCGCGCCTCGAGCATGTAAGCAAAGTCCTCGGCTCCCATACCTGGTTTGATGTTCTCGTCCACCGAAGTTACCCCGAGCAGGCTGCGTGCCGCCCTGATCGCCAGCTTAGTCTCTTTGGTGTGGTTGAAAGTCACTGGGACCGATCGACGGTATTTAAACTCGATATCTGCGCCGAATCCGCGCGCGATACCTTGGGCTGCCGCCATGATCTGGCGTTCTGCGAAGTCTCGCAGCTCCGGAAGATGAGTTCTAACAGTGCCGGCCATTTCGACGTGATCGGAAATGACGTTGTAGGCGTTGGCGGCATCCAACTTGGTCACTGAGATGACGAGCGAGTTGATCGGATTCGTGTTGCGCGAGACCAACGTTTGCAAGCCGACGATGATCTGAGCGGCAATTACAACTGGATCGATGGTCTCATGCGGCTTGGCCGCATGGCCACCCCGCCCTTTCACGACAATGTCAAAATCGTCTTGCGAGGCCATGATCGGCCCATCGCAGATGCTGAACTTGCCGATCTCGGTGCCGGGCGCGTTGTGCATCCCAAAGACCTTAGAGATGCTGAAACGGTCCATGATTCCTTCCTGGACCATCTTCAGGCCGCCGGAGGGAAGTTCCACTTCTTCTGCCGGCTGAAAAATCAAGGCGACGCAGCCCTTGAAATTGCGCGTCTTGGCAAGATATTTCGCGGCGCCCAACAACATGGCTGTATGACCATCGTGCCCGCATGCGTGCATTTTACCCGGCACTTTCGAGGACCACGCCTTGGTTGAGGCCTCAAGGATCGGCAGCGCATCCATGTCGGCCCTCAACCCAATGGTGGGACCATCTCCACCCTTCCCTTGAATCAATGCAACGATGCCGGTTTCAGCTATCCCCGTTTCGATGTGATTGATACCGAACGAGGCGAGCTTCTCGGCGACGAACCTCGCCGTATTGTGTACCTGAAAGTCGAGCTCGGGATTTTCGTGAAGATAGCGGCGCCATGCGGTTACCTCTGCCTGCAAATCACGAAACTGATCAACAATACGCATGTCAGACCTTAAACTCCGAATCCATTACGATACAGCACCGCTCGAGCGTGCGGCGAAGTCTCGGTGCGCACGCGTGAAGCGGCCACGCGCAATTTGTGCTGCAGTAGCTCGCATTCTGATCTTTTTGCAATGGAGCACGACATAAGCAAAATTTAGAGACGTCATGGCAGGACGTTACATCTATTGGGCGCACACCCTGTCGGCTTCTGCACTCTGCTCGTGAACTCCAATTTGCCATCGTCTCTTAGGCCGGCTTGCTGATATCCACACTATCGTGCGGCCATTGAGACACAGACCTGAAACGCCAATGAGGCGTCATGGCCGCTTCAGGCTTACGGCGAGAGCTCGGCATGCCCTTCCTTTCTGCTATGCTTCGTCTTCTTATTTGTTATCTGGCCACCACAGGCATTTTTCGCGGAGCACGAGAGGTGAGCAACTGCGAGCCAGTGTCGGTCACGACGACCACCTCTTCATGCAGCATCAGCTTCGGTGATCCGTCGAAATATGAGGGATATGAGGTACTGGGTTCAATATTAACGATCATGCCTGGCTTTAGTATCGTCTTATCGTCGGGTTGCACCGAGGGTAACTCCGGCATCCACAAGCCCATGGAGTGTCCCATTCGGCCGATGTTGGTTGCTTTTCCTCGATTGTTTGAGCCATTTAGTACGGCTGACATCGCACTCCAGACATCACAGATCGGAATGCCAGGTTTAGCGGCGGCAATTCCCGCTTCGGTGGCATCCCAAACGACCTGATAAGCATCCTGTGTGTGCGGATCAGGTGCACCGAAAGCGAAGTGCCGATCGAAATCGCTCCAATAAAAGTCGAACAGGCAGCCGGCATCAATAAACAGCACGTCTCCATCGGACAGAAATTTGTCGGTCGGAACACCGTAAGGACGTGTATATCCCCCGCGGCCAGAAACACCCACTATCTTGCTTGTCTTCTCGACACCGCGACTGAAACATTCGAATTCGAACTGGCGACAGGCCTCGCGTTCCGTCATTCCAAGGCGCAGCTTTATTGCCAGCTCTTCAAACGCGTCCGACACAAGGCCGCATACGGTTCGAATTCTGCCGACTTCTAGCGGAGATTTGATCATTCGCAAGGGAGTGAAAATCGGATCCGATGCGTCGACGAACGTTCGAGGCTTGATCGCATCCGCAACACGCAAGAAATCTCCTGCAGGGAAGCCAAGCCTACTCTCCGCGCCAAGCTCTACGCCGATTTTGGCGTCCGCTGGCAGTAGCTCACTCAACGTTCTAGCAAGGGCGGACACACCCTCATCTTTCGGATTCGGGCTAGGCCAGCTCCGGCAATTTTTTAACCAGGTCGTGTCTCTATAAAACTGGTCGATTCCCTCTGGGACAACCGCAACGGGGTCACCTGACGAAAGAATGAGAAGAAATCGCGGCCGGGTTGTTTGCTGCGGGGTCGTGCTAGGTTCACCAATGAAATATCGCAGATTGTGTTCGGACGTCGCCAGAACCGCGTCAATGGCATGCTCCTTCATCAAACGCCGCGCGCGTTCGACCCGGCCCTCGTATTCGATCCGGGGAAACGGATCATACTGAATGGTCCTAATCGAACCCATCGCCATACCGTTCATCGCTCTTCTCCAGACAAACACGTCAATCGTAGGGCGGCCGACAATTTGGATGCTGGTCCGACAGCAGATTGCTGCCTTCGCGCACTCATTCGATAACATCCTGCGGAAAAGCCGTGCGGAGTTTTTTATGCGAAAGCATCGGAACACCGAGCTCCTCTGCGAGCAGGCGAGCAACTCCCTTGAAAGGCGCTTTTAGCTTGTCGTGGTACACGATGCTTTGGATCCCGCCTACAATCGAATGCACGCAAGCTCTTAGGTCGACCAAACGGCTTTCCTGGTCATAGCCATCCGACACGAGCCAATGGTTTGGTAGGACGTGACTAGCCGCGATCGGGGGTCGATCGCGCGACTGCAATACCGCGTTCGTGAAGCTTGGCTCGAAGTGAACGCCTCCGATGCAGAGCACAGAGTGTACCGGTTCTTCAATGCGATCGAAAATTCGCAGTAGCGATCGCGCCAGCACTCGGGCCGCAAGAGGATTTGCCCAATCTTCGGGCGAGCTTCCGATCTCGATATCGACAGCCGACGGTCGCAGGTCAGCGAGACGGGTACCAGCATCACCGGCCTTGACGCCCGACCAATGAGTCGCTTCCAGGTAAGTGCGAAAGGAGTCAAGACCGGAACTGACCCGCTCGGCTTCGACCACTAAAAGAAGCCCCCGCGTAATCCGGGGGTCGATCGCGCTGAAGGTCCCCGTACCCAGATCGCCGGTCGTTTGAACCGAGAAGATCGCGTTTGGCGCATTAGCGCCCTCGTGCCAATTCACGATGCCAATAACGTTGGCATCGCCGAAGCTATCATTAAACATTGGCGCGTAGCGCGCATAGTCGTTACTTACGACCTCGTTCGTGGCCACGATCGAAATTCTAGCGTCATGCAAGCCAGCGACTTCGAGCACGGAGTGCCCATCGACTTCGAAACTCGTTGCAACAAGAGCGCATTCCGCCTTGAGAGCATCCAGAACGTGCCCCGCGACCGGGTCCTTTTCTCGATCGACGCAGAAGACAAAGACGGCATGTCTCATCGAGGTCCTCCGCCGAGTTCAAAGCAGGTCGAGAGCGTAGGACGTCTATCTTCAACTTGGCGCCCTCGTCTTTTCGACCTTCTCGGAAAACACCCTGCTCTTTGCCCGGAACTCCGAGCTTGCACGGCGAGAGCGGGCGGGCGGGTGGCGATTAACTCAAGCCCGAATAGCGTCACGGCGCCCCTCGCGAACTGAGTTCTGTTATGGGCTAGCCTGTTTGGCGTAGCCGCGAGCGGAAATCGCGCGAATTGAGAATGGCGGCAGCGGATCGCCGGACCAGCAGCGAACTTAACCTGGCTGCGCAACGAGCAAGAGCGAATCCTGCCGCCATATGCCAGAGACGTCGACGCAAGTGGTGTGAAGAGCCCCACATCGAGCAGAGCGGCCGCCTCAGACGTGCAGGCCTCCAATGTGGCTCGACTTTGAAAGAGATGCATGCCAGGCACAGCTTTGAAGGGTCCCACACCACCGCATATTTATTAGAGCGTCGCCACGCAAACATTGGGCGTTCTTTTGAGAATCATGCAGTATTTCTGCGCTGGTCTCCAAAAGCTCGCTGGAAACCAATGGAACATCCAGCGAATGCAATCATCGAAAAGAGAGATCAGCATACTATTAGGCAACGAACCACCTGCTAATCTGGGTGGGGAGCTAGAGCAAACATCGAGTTGTCGCTTAAGCCGCCGATTTTGGGATCCGACGATTCATCACGGCTTGACAGGTAGTGAGTACGTCTGAGAGTGTTATCGTGTCTGATGATGGTGTGCGGGAGAGCGCGATAAGCCTGCAAAGGCGTATCACCGCCGACGGAGCAACTCCCCAAGGAAACTCTCAGGCCCAGGACCGCACACTGAGGACGATCTGGAGAGAGGTGCCGGTCAGCACCCACCGAAGGGGACCGTGATCCACGAGGATTTGCGGACAAAGCTCTCAGGTGCACGGACAGATTTGGGGACGGAGACATGGCGAAGCCATTCACCGTTCGTTCAATCCTGTCCTGGAGCATACGATGAGCACGATCATCATAATCGGGTCCGGTATCACCGGAGTTACAACTGCCTATGCCCTAGCCCGCCGCGGCTATTCGGTTACAGTCTTTGATCGCCAGCGCTATCCGGCGATGGACACTTCGTTTGCGAACGGCGGCCAATTATCGGCAAGCAATGCCGAGGTCTGGAATAACGTCGCAACGATCGTAAAAGGCTTGAGGTGGATGCTGCGAAAAGACGCACCATTGTTGCTGAACCCAAGTCCCAGTTTTCACAAATATACTTGGCTGGCAGAGTTCGTAAGCCAGATTCGAAACTACCGCCAAAATACGATCGAAACGACGAAGCTAGCGATAGCCGCTCGCAAGCATCTTTTTGAGCTAGCCGATCGGGAGAGCATCGATTTCGACTTGGAGCGGCGAGGAATTTTGCACGTTTATTCGAGCAAGCCCGACTTCGATGCGGCCTCTCGAGTGAATCAGTTGCTGCTCAAAGGCGGATTGGATCGCCGTCCGGTGACGCCTTCTGAAATGCTTGCAATAGAGCCAGCTCTGCGCGATCAGTATTATGGTGGCTTCTTTACCCCCTCTGACTCAACCGGCGACATTCACAAGTTCACGCGCGGCCTCGCTGCGGCTTGCCAGCGAGGGGGCGTACGCTTCGTCTTCGATGCAGAGATCTGCGGCATGCGGTCCGACCGAGACGGTGTGATCGTACACTGGAAACGAGGTTCGTTGAAGGAAGAACTCAATGCCGAATGCGCAGTGGTTTGCGCGGGGGTCGGCAGCCGCCGCATTGCTTCAATGCTGGGGGACAACATAAACATTTATCCCGTCAAGGGGTACTCCATCACGGTAGAGCTGGGAGACGAAACGAGCCAAAAGGCTGCGCCTCGCGTCAGCTTGCTGGACGAGGCCACCAAGATCGTGACCAGCCGGTTAGGAGAAGATCGCTTCCGGGTTGCGGGGACCGCCGAGTTTAATGGCGAAAACCGCGACATCCGCTGGGACCGAATTCAACCCCTGATACGGTGGGTAGAGCGATCGTTTCCGGATGTGTCCACCGCGCAGGTGGTGCCATGGGCGGGCTTGCGTCCAATGACACCTAGCATGATGCCGAGGGTCGGCCGAGGCAAACGCCGGAATGTTTTCTACAACACCGGCCACGGCCATCTCGGCTGGACATTATCCGCTGTCACAGCTGAAATGATCGCTGATGTCATTATGACAGACCGCAGCAACACTCGGCTGAGCGCATCCGTGCCCTGATCCTGTTGAGTGGGTCCTGGTCCATGCTCCCGCCGATATCGCGGCGGGAGCATGTCGCTTGTGACAGCGCCGAAGCGGATTTGCAATCGCCTTCGAAGGGTGATGCGCCCCTCAGTGCCGGGCGACTTGGTTCCCGCAGTTCATTATTTAGGTAAGACGGACCACTTGACTCGTTGCTTCCGAAAGCCTCGGTACGACTCAGTTGTTGGAACTTTTCCCGAGTTGACGAGCCACAAGTGGGGCTGCATGAGCAATGTCATTTCTTAGCAACTCACGCCGCACACCCAGTGAAGTGCCGTCGCATTAAGGGCAGCTTGCCGGCTTTGCGCGGCTCGAATGAGGCGTACCAAAGCCGTTCCGCGCGCTCACCCCAGCGTAAAGCCGCCCGATTGAACGGCTCTTCATCTCAGACACAGGGATGCATCGCCAAGCTCAACATCTTGTCCACGCGCAACCGCCGCGGAGCGACGCATCGCTGTTCGCCTAGCTGACGCTCATCTTCGTGGAGTCTGCATGGCGGACTGAGGGCGTTTCGAAGGGCATTTTGCAAGCCATGCAGCATATTTCTTGTAATTGCCGTTAGATCGACGATACTGATGTCATAAAGGTGTTTTTCCACGAGATTTATCTGATCTGAGATGTTTTTCTGCGGAAGAAGGCAGACTTTCGCAGGATTTCATCTTTAGCCTGGAGCCTGTTATGAGGTACGACCGAATCGACGCTCACATCCTAGAGATCGTGCAAAAGAATAACCGTCTCACATCCGAGACGATTGGCGAACTGGCCGGGCTTTCCGCTACCGCCTGTCAACGCAGGCTAAAGAGGCTTCGCTCGGACGGCATTATCGAGGCGGACGTTTCGATCGTTTCGGCCAAAGCGGTCGGAAGACCTATTCAGATGCTTGTGCTCGTGACATTGGAGCGGGAGCGCTCGGACATAATCGACAGATTCAAAAAGGCGATCAAATCATCCGTTGAAGTCGTCAATGGGTTTTACGTTACAGGCGATGCTGACTTTGTCCTATACATAACCGCACGCACCATGGACGACTATGAGCAGTTCACGCGACGATTTTTTCGTGAGAACCCCGATATCAAGGGCTTCAAAACTATGGTGGTCATGGATCGGGTAAAAGCCGGATTCGCTATTCCAATTGAGGCTCCATCCGAGGATTGAAGAGAGGGTCTCACCACCAGACCCGGCTTACCTGCTCCATCAGACACCGGTTACGAAACGAGCGTAGGTCTTCGCGCATTGGCGCGCGCAACTTTCGACTGAGTGGCGTCACCTCTAGGTTACCAACACCAACCGCTCATCGGGGGCGCTTCGTGGCGCGAGCGAGCTGAATGGCTCGGTCCGATGAACTTGCAAACGCTCACCAGCGAGCGATGTCGGCTTGGCCAGCATGCCTCGCTAGCGCCCTTTTTCGTCGCTCGGAGCGTGTAAAACGCTGCAAGTTTCCTTCGATTTTATGCTCTAAGCGGCTAGGCGCGATGAAATTTTAGAGCGTTTCAGAGTATGGCCTCACATATATGCGTTCACATCGCTGCTGACCCTTGGGCAGATCTAAGAAGGCCGGCTGCGCTTCAGCTGCGCGCCAAAGAGCCGCGGCTCGCTCGGCGGCGCGTGTCACGAGGAAATCAACTTTTGGAATCAATACACGACGCCGAATGATAAGGCCTCTGGCTGAGGTGAGTGGCATCTGGTCTTTGCCGGAGGCATTTTGCAGGAGTGATTACGGGATGAGCCGTGTCGTTGAGGCGCGCACTACGGGGCAAGAGCAAGGTTCACTCGCCAGGATCGGGATCGTGCGAGGCGGAACTCTTGGCGTGAAGCTGACTATTTTGAGGTTTCTCTCACATCTAAACAGCGCAAGTCGAATGACGCCGGACCTGCCGTTTGCCACCAGCCCCTCTTCGTCCTCATTCGGCGAACCATCCGGGCAAAGGCAGCAAGCTAGATGACTCCTCTCAAGCCTCGAACAATTAGCACTGAAGGTATCACAGCGCCCTTCCGCCACCTCATCTTTCGGCGCATCTGGCTCGCGAGTCTGCTTACCAACCTGGGCGCCCTGATCCGGAGTGTCGGCGCAGCGTGGGCAATGACACAGATGACAACGTCGGCGGATAAAGTTGCGCTCGTTCAGACCGCGCTTTTGCTACCGGTTATGCTGATTTCGATGCCCGCAGGCGCAATTGCGGATATGTATGACCGGCGGATCGTGATGCTTGTCGCGCTCGGCATGTCGCTAGCTGGAGCGACCGCGCTGACGGCACTTACGTGGCTAGGGATGGTCACGCCAGACTCGTTGCTGATCCTGTGTTTTGTAATCGGAAGCGGTGTGGCTCTGATGGATCCTGCCTGGCAATCCTCAGTTAGCGAGCAAGTACCGGCGGAAGCACTTCCAGCTGCGGTCGCGCTGAACAGTATCAGCTACAACATCGCGCGCAGCGTGGGACCGGCGATCGGCGGCATGGTGGTTGCGGCAGCCGGCGCAGTCGCTTCGTTTGCCCTAAATGCATTGCTATATCTGCCATTGCTTGTTGCACTGTTCTTGTGGAAGCGAATTTCCGAACCGTCATATCTTCCGCCCGAAAAACTAAACCGGGCCATCGTTTCGGGGCTCCGCTACATCGCTAACTCGCCCTCAATCAAAATCGTGCTGATTCGTTCCATGATCACCGGCGTGATCGGAGGCGCCATCATCGCGCTAATGCCGCTGGTCGCCCGTGATCTCCTTGGAGGCGGCGCTCAGATCTACGGGATGGCTCTCAGCGCGTTCGGACTTGGCGCGGTAATTGGAGCGCTCTATGTACCCGAAGTACGAAAGCGGCTGAGCGGTGAAGCAGCAATTCGCGCCTGCGCACTGTCAATGAGTGGGGCGCTTCTGGCAGTGGCGTTGAGCCACGAGCTGGTTCTCACATCGGCCGCACTTGTCCTTGCCGGGGCCGTGTGGATGATCTCCTGGGCTCTCTTCAACATTGGCGTACAGCTGTCGGCGCCGCGCTGGGTGGCAGGACGCTCGCTCGCAGCCTACCAAGCAGCAAGCTCGGGAGGCATTGCTGTCGGTAGCTGGGGCTGGGGTCATTTGACCGATGCCGCCGGTGTCGGCACGGCGCTTTTGATATCATCAGTGCTGATGTTAATTTCTCCACTATTGGGGCTTTGGCTGCGTATGCCTCGCATAAACCTGCAAAGCGAAGATGCTGAAGCGCTCGCGCATCCTGAGGTTAGGCTCGCGCTAACCCACCGCAGTGGACCCGTTGTGATCGAAATCGAATACCGCGTGGCACAAGAGAATGCGCGGGCCTTTCACAACGTGATGCAAGATGTGCAGCTGTTCCGAAAGCGGAATGGTGCGTATGGCTGGTCCATTGCTCGCGATATCGCTGATCCTGAACTGTGGACGGAACGCTACCATTGCCCGACGTGGCTTGATTATCTACGTCAACGCAACCGCTCGACGCATTCAGAACGCGCGCTGGATCGTCAAGCTGCGTCCTTTCACGTCGGCCCGCAGCCCGTGCGTATCCGGCGCATGCTAGAGCGTCCGTTTGGCTCCGTTCGGTGGAAGGACAATGTACCCGACCATACCGCCAACGAGTGCTTGCTCGGCGACTATGACCGGAATCGAACGTAGTGACTGTCAAGAATCGCCCAGCTTGATGTCGCAGACGCAGTATCGCGCAGGCTCTCCGACAGCAGAAACGGAGCGCAAGCACTGGACCGAGAGCGGTTCCGATGACGGCACCTGCTGCAGGTACCTTGTTTGCGTCGAGGCTGCTCCGTTGGCACGCCGGGTGTACTCAGCCGCGCCCCGCTTGGTCGGCCCAACATATGGAGCAGGTCGCTTGTGGCAAACGAACTTCCGGTTCGTCACAAGGTGTTGGAGGATAGGAGCAAACGGAGGGCGGATATCAAACCCGATCTACTAGATTGAGTATCGCGTAAATCCTTCTTTGCGGCTTTCGGCCCACCCACCCTGGATTTATGACACTTAAGCATCGAATTCAGCTCAGTGCCTGTTTTGACGCGATCCATCGTCATGAAGCTTTGAGACGCCTAAATATTCCTATTCCCGAAGAGTAGCCTGTAGAGGCTTCGCTGAAGGTGCACTTCGTTTGGTCGTGCATGTGTGCAAGCTCCCAGTCCATCTCGACTTCGGCAAACAAGTGATCTTCCGCCTTCACGCTGGCTGAATCAACTATCGCGCTATATTTCGGACGATCGTTCCAGTTTCCTCAATATACTTGATGCGCCGCTGAACGGCCAACGCCGAAGCCGACAGATTCGACTAGTTCCGGCTGAGGTTCTCCTGCTACAGGAAGTCGAGAATTGCCAGATCAAACGATCAGGTTCGCCAGTGTTCCGCTGAGTCTTCCTGGCGGTCCTACCCCTGTTTCGAGCCGCAGCGATCCACTCTTGCATAAGTGGCCGCAGAATGCATGGATGTTATTGTCGTAAATGATTTTTCTGATAAGCGTCAGCAGAGACGCAAGAGAGTCGAACCATGTTGCTTCTCAACCGGCACACCGATTACCGCGCGCCACTGGAAGCTTCGGATGCCAAGATGCTCAGTGTCGAAGGAGCGCGCGGAGTAGAGCGCTTCCTTTCGCATCGAGACGATTACAAGGCAACGCCGCTCGTCTCGCTGCCAGGCCTTGCTCGTGAGATCGGCGTTGCCTCGATCCACCTGAAGGACGAAGGCCATCGGCTCGGACTTGGTAGCTTCAAAGGTTTGGGTGGTGCCTATGCCGTAATCCGCCTTGTGCTGGAGGAAGCAGGTCGGAGGCTCGGCCGGGTTCTTGACGTGTCCGAGCTCCAATTGCCCGAAGTGAATGCCGTAGCGCGGGGGATGACGGTATCGTGCGCCACCGATGGCAATCACGGCCGATCAGTCGCGCATGGTGCCCAGCTGGCTGGCGCGAAGTGCGTCATATTCGTTCACTCGGGCGTCAGCGACGAGCGGATCGCGGCTATCGCTCGCTTTGGCGCGCGGACGATCCGCGTCAGCGGCAACTATGATGACTCCGTCGCCGAAGCGTCCCGAGTTGCCGCAGATAAGGGGTGGATCACGGTATCTGACACGTCCTGGCCGGGCTACGAGCGTATTCCGGGCATAGTGATGCAGGGATACACGGCTCTCGTGAGCGAAGCGCTGCGTCAGTTATCCGAGCCTCCGACCCACGTGTTCGTTCAAGCCGGCGTGGGTGGGGTCGCTGCTGCAATTGCAGGACATTTCTGGGTTCTGGCAGGTGCCAACAGGCCATTCTTCACCGTTGTCGAGCCTTCGCGCGCGGCGTGCCTGCTTGAAAGCGCTCGAGCTGGCCATCCCGTCAAGGTGAAGCATGGGGCGTCAACAGTGATGGCGATGCTTGAATGCTACGATCCGTCCCTCGTGGCATGGCGCATCCTTTCGCGCGCTGCCGATGCCTTCATGATGGTCGACGACGAGGACGCCATCAGCGTCATGAAGCTCTTGGCAAACCCTGTGGATGGCGATCCCGCTGTCGTTGCTGGGGAAAGTGGCGGCGCAGGTCTGGCAGGACTGCTGAAAGTTGCCTCCAACCAGACATCGCGGTCCATGACCGGACTTGGACAGAATGCGCGGGTCTTCCTGATCAACACCGAAGGCGCGACTGATCCTCGTCTGTATGAAGAACTTGTTGGTGTGACGCCGGCGCAAGTGACCGGGAGAAGTATTGTACCGACTTGGGACGAGAAGACGTCGGTGGCGTGAGCCTCCGGGGCGCATTCAGTCCCCGGACCGGCTTCGCCGCGATCAAGGCGGCCTGCTCTTTCGTCTCGAATTCGCAGCCCGCAGCCTGCTCCTTTAAACCTGTTCAAGGTCTTCCGAAGATGTCGGCCAGGAGAAGACTATCCTACCGGACCACGATGCACCGCATTCATTCCGCAAGAGCGGCGTGTTCGTCCGGCCACCGTGCCCGGCCTCTTGGGAACGAGCGCTCGGCGCTCTGATTGTGTAGGTAGGCGAGGCCGTGCCCGGAGAGTGATAGGCGCAGTGCCCATCGATCTCCTATGCTGAACAATGTTTCGACGATCCGGCGCACTCGACGGGACTCCATGCTTAATCATCCATGGAACTAGCCAACCTCGTTTCCTCCTCCGAGGGGAATGACTTCGGCAACTAGCTCGGAACGGATGACGGCTGGCTGCCCGCGAGGAATGCATCATTGCCCTGATGATGCCTAATCACGTCAAGGAACCCCTCTCGATTCCTGGCTGACTATGCCGGTCCACCTTGCCTGAGCTCGACGAACTGGCGCAAGATGACGAACAGCGCAATCATTCCAGCGCCCAGCTCAGCGATGGCTTGGCTGGCTAAAACTCCACTGAAGCCTGATATGAGAGGGAATAGAAGTACCGCCGGTATGAAAAGATACCCCTGCCCAGCGAAAGACACCACCGCACTAAGGCGGGCTCTCCCCTGTGACTGAAGCATTGTCGTCACGAAACTCTGAATACCGTAAAGCCCAAAAAACAGGTGAAAGACGATGCAGCTCGAGACGGCAATTTCGGTAACCTTGTCGCTATCGCTAAATAACTTGACCAAAGGCCAGACAAAAAGCATGACGGCTGCGGAATACGCAAAGGAAAGTGCAACGGTGATAGAGAGCACAGACTTCGCAACCTTCATTACACGAGCAAAGTCGCGCACGCCCCAACCGAACCCCAGGACGGCTTGAGAGCCGATACAGAATCCGGTGATAGGCGGCGCACCGATTGTCAAGATTCTTACAGCTATTCCCACCGCCGCGATGAAATCGTCACCGAACCGCGCAGCAGCTCGGTACGAGAACATACCGGCAAGCGCGGCGTGCGCCGTGCCTCCGTGATCCCGCTGCCGTCGCCGCGGACCTCGCTTAAGCCGAACGGCCGGCCCGGCTCAACCATATCTGCGAACCACCTCCAGAAGACCTCTTCATCCCCCTTTGCATCAACGCTCACGCGCGCCTCCGTCACCGGATTGCAAAAGGGATGTGGGACTATCAGGCCATGCTCATGTCCCTCCAGTACGGCCAAATAGCACCAGGCCTACGGAGACGGGGCCAGCGATGTTTTAGGCTGGCCTTCCGCCGAGAGCGGACCGAACTCGATGGCCTGCCGCTCGAACAAACTGCGATAGATGCCGCCGGGTTGCACGATCAGTGCCGGATGCGTCCCCTGCTCGACGATCTCGCCGCGATCGAACACCAGGATGCGGTCGAGGCCGCGCACCGTCGACAGGCGGTGCGCGATTACGATCGAGGTGCGGTCCTTCATCAGCCGTTCCATCGCCTCTTGGATCAGCGCTTCCGATTCCGAATCCAGGCTCGACGTCGCCTCGTCCAGGATCAACACTGGCGCATCGGCAAGGAACGCGCGCGCCAGCGCAACGCGCTGCCGCTCGCCGCCTGACAGATTTACGCCGCGCTCACCCACCAGCGTGCCGTAGCCCTTCGGCGATCGAATGATGAAGTCATGCGCATTGGCGAGCCTCGCCGCCTGTTTGACCGCCGCCATGCTGGCGCCAGGTCGGCCATAGGCGATGTTTTCAGCCAGTGAGCGGTGAAACAGGATCGGCTCCTGCTCCACGATCGCGATCTGGCTGCGCAGCGATTGCTGCGTGGCCAGCGCGATGTCCTGCCCGTCGATCAGGATCCGGCCGCCGGAGACGTCGTAGAGCCGCTGAAGCAGCTTGACGAACGTAGTCTTGCCGGAGCCGGAGCGCCCGACCAAACCGATCCGCTCGCCGGCGCCGATGTTGATCGACAAGCCGTCGTAGAGCGGCACGCGATCGCCGTCATAGAGGAAGGTGACGTCCTCGAACGTGATCCTCCCACCGTGAATGTCGATCGGCTTGGCGTCGGGGGCATCGACAATGCCGATCGGCTCGCCATAGATGGTAACTAGTTCTTCCATGTCGTTCACCGAGCGCTGCAAATTGTTGATGTGCATCCCGATATCACGCAAATAGGCGTGGATGATGTAATAGCTTGTCAACACATAGGTGACGTCTCCCGGAGAGGCGCGCCCCGCTATCCACAGCAGGATAGCGCCGCCGATCACCGAAGCACGAAAGCACAAGAGCATCACCAGCTGTACCCCGCTCGTGCCGTTGGACCGCAGCCAGGTGCGCTGCACCCGCGCCCGCCAGCGTCTAACGACACCGTCAAGCCGCGCATCCTCACGCGCCTCAGCACCGAAGGATTTCACCACAGTATTGCAAGTGAGCGCGTCCGCTAGCGTGCCGCTGACTTTGCTGTCCCAGGCGTTGGAGACGCGCGCCGCCGGCGCGATGTAGCCGATCGTGAATGCCGTCGTGATGGCGATATAAATCACTGCGCCGAGGCCGATCACGGCGCCGAGCTCGGGCCAATGCAGGCCGAGCAGGATCGTCGAGCCCCCTAGCACCGCGAGCGACGGCAACAATGCCATTAGGATCGTATAGTTAAGCAGGTCGAGCGCCCACATGCCGCGGGTGATCTTGCGCACGGTCGAGCCGGCGAACGAGTTAGCGTGCCAGTCGGTTGAGAAGCGCTGCACGCGCATGAAGGCCCCACGGGCCACATCCGACATGGTCTTCAGCGTGAACGGCACGATCGCCTGCAAGCCCGTAAGCCGCAATATGATCGAGAGCAGACCAAGCGCGAGGGTACCAGCGAACGCAATCAGTGCCGCATGTCGTGCCGCTTCGTCGGAGGGGACCGACGTCAATGCATCCACCAGACGGCCGGAATAAACCGGCATGAACAGGTCGGTAACCGTCGCCCCTAAGAAGCCGACGAGGATAATCGTAGCACGGACTGGCTGCTTCAGCCAATGCTCCAACGCAAACGGGAGAACCAAGCCGATTGCGGCGGGTCGTTTGTCATCTCGATTGGTCATGGCGCTAGGGATTTGTGGCACACACAGTGTAAATACCGTTCGATCCAGACCCGATGTGCCCAATGCTTGGCGCGCCGTCCGAGGGATGCGATAAATGCCCGGAGTCTGGGGGCTGCGGCCGAAATCTTCTACCCATTACACTCTCTTCGCGTAAGCGCTTAGCTGAAGCGCCTCACGCCTTACGAGCGCCTCGGGCTGAGAGCATCGATCTGAGACATCGGCCAGCCTTGCGCGATCCGAGCTTGTGTGAGCCAGGTAGGCGCGATCGGTGTCACTCATCTTGGCCCGTCTACAGAAGCGTGGGGATGTCCACGTAGCTCCTGCCTCGGCCATGGCTGTACGCAAAGGTGGATTTTGATGAAGGAAGTGTTCAGCATATGACCGCCAGAGACTTTGCGTTATGGAATCGCGGCGCGACTTCACCTGGAAGATCACCTCCGCGTCAATCCGGATGGAGGTCATAGCAATCCGAATTTCCAACGTGCCACAAACGATCCACCGCCGTGCTCACTGATCGTTAATTGCCGATGGTCCTTCCGATAAATGGCCGAATTAACCAGTGAGCAGCTCAGATCGTTATCTTTTTTCATGCTCTCTCCTCCGGCTTGGCACTTTGGTACTTTGCGAGACTCAGGGTTGCGGAGCCGCACAAAGGGACCCATAGCAAGCCTTCTGACCCTTATAGTTGGCCAGCGTTTGGACCAATTCCGACACAACCTGCTGTTTCAGATTGTCCGGAATATGTGCGGGGCCATCCAGCGACTTGAGCGTCACCTCGATCAACTCGATCGCGCGATCCTTGTTGCCGCTCACGTAATAGTACTGAGCGACCGACAGATAGGACGCGAACTTAGGGGCCTCGCCGGGTTGAGGGGGATTTATTGCCAGAATGTGTTTGGATAACTCATTGCCCATCGCAAAGCGCTCGGCCTGCGGCAAATGAGAGTTGTCATTCGCCGGATCAAAGAGTTGGCGCAGCGCCCCGGCCATCCACATCGCGGATTTCTTATTGATCGCGTCACGAACCAATTGCCGCATCACCGGCAGGCCGGCCTGCAAGTCGCGCATTTTGTTAAGCAACAGATCCGCCTGGAGCACGCGGAAGTTCACGTCATCCGGCAGAGCAGCGACGGCTTCTTCGGGCACCGAAAGCGCCTTCGCCCAATCCTGCGCCTTCATCGCGGGTATCAGTTTGGCGAAGATCGGCATTGTTCGTTTGCCATCGGCGATCCGCTCTGCATCGGTGGCTTTCGCCACATCGCTGACGCGTAAGCTGCCGGTCAGAATCTTCGGCAAAACCTCTTCGAGTTGCGTCGGGGAACCGATAAAAGCGATGTGGCCGTCACGGTCGACGACGAACGAGGTGGGAATCCCCACGGAAAAGCTAGGATCCATCCAAAGCTTGTTCATTTCGCGTGTGTAGTCGAACCCGACCCGATAGTTGAGATTCGGCAATTTTTCGGTCAACCATGCGTCCAACTTGCTTCGGGCTTCTTCCGCTGTTTCAGCACGCTCACGAGCTGCTATTCCGAGGACCTCGACTCCGCTATCTCTGTATTTCTCTTGCAGCTGTACCAGATCGGAAAGCGCCGCCACACACGGTGCGCACCAAGTTGCCCAAAATTCGACGATGTACACTTTCCCGGGCTGGAAGCTCGTGAGGGGCTGACCACGGAGCCAGTTCTCCACCTTGATCGGGGGAGCCGGAGATTCTAAACCCAGCGCCATGTTACTCTCCAAAGGGATTGTCAGAGGCTGCGCGACGTTTTGTGCTAGCTGATCTCCGATCACGACCCCGACGGAGAGGGGTGGTGCTTTCGTGTAGACGGGCTGCCGAGCGAGATCCGTAGCGAATGTCGGTGTCGCCGCGCTAAGCGCGACGACACACAAAGTCACAAGGAACAAGCTCGTCCTCTGACAAGCGGGCCACATCGGTTCAAAGAAAGAGAGCATCGCTCGACTCGCGTCTGGGTGCGCTCAGCACTTTCAGTACTGCTGCACCTTAGTAGCAACGTCCGTGCCAGCATCGTCTGCGCGCATTAAGTGCCTAATTGCGTATGAATAGCTCAACAGCACTTCACGGCGACCAGTGTTTTGATCCAGACGGGCTTTGTGCCGCTGTCGGAATTTGAACAAGAATTGCGCACTTCGCGCCGCTAGAAAACTGATTTGATGTTGTGAGCCGCCGAAGGGAAACTTTGTAATCCCTGCCCCCTAGATGTTTAGTCCCGGCATCTCCTGGAGCGGATTGAGGGTGAAGAGTTCTGGCTCTTTTGTTTAGGCACCGCAGATGCACTCGAACGGCGTGAGGCCTTTGAGAGCTCTGAGTCGCTTGGCGAAGTTGTAGGCGTTATCGAAGTCCGAGAGTTGGCTGCGGAGCACGGCGTGAGCCTCGTAGTAGAAACGCTTGACCGTGGCGATCCTTGATGGTTGGGTTCATGCGCTCGACCTGATCGTCGGTCCAGAGATGTTTGGGCTTGGTGAGGCGATATTCGATATCGTTATGGGCGCAGGCCACGACAAAAGCGAGCGCCCAGAAGAGCTCCTTCCGCTCGATCTTCTCCTTGATGTTAGCCGCTATCCAACTGTCGTCGGCCGGATCGGTGAAGTGAGTGCCATTGTCCGTGAGGACGGTGTGAACCTAATAAGCACGACCTTGATGAGATTCTGCAAGACGTCGGCGGCGACGCGCCTGGTGGCTTTCTCGTGCAACTCTGTGTAGGCGAACTTCAGTGCTCGCGATTCTTGTCTTTCAGCTACACCCAGAGCGGCCCAAGCGTCGAGGCTCGACCGATCATCGCAGGAGTGGCAGTTTCGTGGTAGTCCTTGTGCGGCATCGATCAAATGGCGACGGATCACAGATACGGCCAGCCGCTCTCGTCAACGGCGCGTCCAGCCGACCTGCGATCGCGGAAGCGGAGATCCGTCTACCTGCAATAATGAGAGCTCATCACCATTGGATTTCGTTACGCTAGCTCTTTCAGTGGACTCGCAGATCGCCACTTTCTCCTTGATGTCAGCTCTGTTCGGACCGAGCGCACCAAACGACCTCTGCGATGGATTGATCTGACCGAAGGACGGTTGACGCCTCCACCGCCTATGGCACAACGGCGCCGATCGGCTTTATCCCCCGCCGGCTGTGCCGTGATTCCTCGCCAACAAGGAAGTCGCCTGGCTACCAACCTCCGCTGACGCTTCGTCGGGGCGCGCCGTCTATCGCCTCCGGCCTATCGATCACCATCGAGGCCGCAAGGTGCGGGCCCGGAAAACTTCAGATCATGGAGGACGACCATGGCGATCATCGACACCTTCAACAACACCGGCACCAACGATTTCAACGGCGAAATTGTCACCCTCTCGCTGCAGGCGAGGAACGTCCGCATCGTCTCCGAAACCAGCCCCTCGGGCGACAACGCCCCGAGCCACCGGATCTATGTCGGCCGAGTTGAGATCGGGACCGCCTGGTCCGAGCGCTCCAACGAGGCCGCGACTATCTCGGCCTCAAGCTCGGCGACCCGAGCTTCACCGCACCGATCTTCGCGAATCTCTTCGCCGATGAAGAGGGCGAGGGCTTCAGCTTGATCTGGTCTCGTCCTAACCGTCGGAACGACGACTGAGTCGAACCGCAAGCCTCGCCCGCCGGGCCCGGGGCGGGGCATTGCTAAGCACAAGAGCAGACCCTCAGAGCTCGGTGAGCCGGCGCGGATGGCGGATCGATTCCGATCAGTGGCGGCGAACCTGACCGGCCTTGATCGGCCGTCTTTGATTGGTCTCCAATACCGTTTCGACAATGTCCTCCCAGCCGGGGCAAATTGCGAGCGCTGAATCATCACGGTGGGATCGCGCTCGATCTGGCCGAGCGCCTGACCGCGCCATTGGTCGTTGAAGCTAATGCTCATCAGCCCCAAACATTCGACGACCGAACTGTCAGGCCGCAAACGTTCCGAGATTGCCGTCACTATGCCGGTCCATTGTTGAAGTCGACGCCAATGTTCAGCGGCGGGTTCAGTCTCCATCGGCTGACCAAGATCAAGCATCCCTGGGCCAATGGCCAGGTCGATTGCGTGAACCGCACGATCAAGGAAGCGCCTGCCAACGCGATCATCATGACCGGCACGATGAGCTCGAAGCACACCTTGCTGCCTTAATCAACGCCATAACTTCGCTCGGCGGCTCAAGACCCTGAACGTCTCACGCCTAACGAGTATGTCTGCGAATGCTGGACTTCACAGCCAGAACGATTCAAACTCAATCCGCTGCAGCAAATGTCGGGACTAAGCAGTCGCCCGATGCGGATTCTTGAGCTAGTAGGACTGGTAGCTGCCGGGGCCGAGGCCTGCCTCAGCGCCTTCGCCGAGCACAGGCCCTTCGGAGCGTGATCGCAGTCCGACCTCCTAAGGAGCGTGCTTTTCCGGATACGGACTAGCCGCTCAAGATCTGGATCGTCCGCGGCAGGTGATGCATGGGTCGCACCTTGCCAAAATATTTCCAGAGACCGTGAGATAATCTGATTTGAAAGGGACCTTGAACAGCCGCGCCTGAAAAGCACAGCTACTGACGATCGGCTCAACAGGCTTGTTGCTCTCGTTAAACCGCTCGATTGGGAAGCAGCCTCCGATACCCGGGTTGGATCATCGTGTTCAGGTGGATTCCCGATCTAGTGTAGCTGCTGCGTGTCAGAACGTCCGCGTGAACGTCGGCAGGTGGGCCAACATATTTCGGTGTCGTGGTCAGCGCGAGCTGACCGGGATGCAGGACAAAGGTGTCACCGGGTTCACGACGCGTTATGAGCTGCTTGACTTGCGTTTCCATCGCTTCGCGTCGGGTGCGGCATATACCTTTTTCATTCGTCGCCAACATCTCCAGTGCAGTGCGAGCGTCAGCGTTCTTGTCCCGGTTGCCAGGCTTTACCACCCAAGCGGTCCGATTTTGGCGCTCGCCGCTTTCAGCTGGCCTCCCCATCGTTTAACACTGCTGGCCGAGCTCCATGGGAGCATCATCCGCGCAATGAATTTCAGGCTGCTGATACTGGAACGGCGAGCACGCGTTGCGGTCTGCCCGCTGACTTTGCCGGAACCGTTTGTCCAGCCCCTCGACAGGTCATCGGGGCCGGATGAGTTTCGCCTTTGTGGGCTGGGGGAGACTTGAAACCATTGCGTTGAGCGAACACTTTTTCTCGCCAGCCAAACCCGCGACCTGTGGTGGCCTCGAAGGGGCTGCGCTCCGGTCGTATGGAAGGCGGTCGCTGTCACGACGCCTTATTGCTTCAGCGGGAGCTGGACAGCTTGACCGCGGTAAGGCCCAGCATCACGCTGCTGGTGATTCCGAAATGGAGGCGATAGAGCCACCAGATGGCGCAGCACCGGTCGAGATCGGACAGTGCGCGCGCTCGCTTCATTGCTGCAGCCGCCCGCGCTATCGGCTTCATGCCACGTCTTATCTGAAAACATGGACGCCTTCCAGTACTCTCCATTTGGTAAATTTTCGGTCGGTGACGGCCAGCTGTCGCGCGCGTGCATCGGCAAAAGACAACAGATTGGGAGCTGGATTCATGTTTGCAATAGCATTTTTTTGCGCGTTTCGAAGCTGGAGACGCTTCATGAGAACACGTTTATGTGCATCCGACCTGTCCGTAACCTTACGATGCGAGTACCGTTTCGCAACTGCCAGATCTGGTAGCGACGACTTGCCCGACAATACGCGTTGACGCGCGACGGCTGGCAGGCCCCATACTGCGCCAATGAAACGGCACGAGCGCGTGATGCATGTCAACATGGCGTTGGCTGCCCTCGAAAACGGCTCGGGCTCTGACGATGCGAGCCCAGAGCCACGCTATGTCGGCTTCGACGCATGGATCGCAGGTGGTCGACATCCTGAGCTTCATTCGTGCTCCGTGATCAGTCTCGCTCTTCGTGACGGGCCTATCGTGAGCACGCATTGATGCTGCGCGACAATTCACCGCGGAGGGGAGCGCGTCAACGACGTGCATGCCTCAACCTAAGTAGCCCACCACCGGACCGGATGTACACGCGATTAGCCAAGGTACGAAAAGCCTGCCCGCGCCTGACACTGGTCCGGAACGGCCAGCAGCGCGTTGCGCAGCCTGGTATGGCCGTCACGAAGACTGATGACAACAAATACCGGTCCGTTGCGCACGGCCCACTTTCCGAGATCGACGCCTTCAGCGGAGCAGATTAGCGTGTTGCGCGCACATTCATCGTCGAAGATCGATTGTTTCATTCGCCATGATCTCGTTCAGAGAAATCTTCGATTGCGGCGCCGATACTGCAGAGAAGGTCCTTTGTGCCAGGTTTGAGGTTTGCGGTGGTAGTCGCTGATGAGACGGTTCAGCGGCGTCAGTGAGCATCGTCAGCAAGCGGCGAAAGAGCTACTTTCGTTCGTGAATTGCCGCACCGGCTTCGTCAGCTTGTGGAAAGCTAGCTGAGTACAAACCCACTAGGGTTAGCGACGCATTGACAGACCGCCCCTTACCAGAATGGGACAGCGCCGACTTGCATTCCTGCTAACCTCAATGTGCAGCGCAGGCGCGGCAGACATCGCCGATCCAGTCCCAATCGACTGACGCCTGGTCGCTCCCGCGCTGCTTCCGGTGGCGGAGATGCGATTGCTGCTGTCAGCACTGTCATGTTCTTTCCGGCATGGACACCCGGTCGGCTTGTGCCGAGGGGGGCCGATGATGTTAAGGTTTGCGGCGCGGGTGGTCCTTCAAGCGATCGCTTCCATGCCTCCGGTCTTTCCCGCCAATATTTTCAGCTCTCTCGTGAGCGGCAGCGTATGAGCTTTTTTCATTTTGCGGCGCGATCTAGGACGCCGCACATCTCCATCTTCTTCACAAGGCAGCGGCACCGCTTAGAAAGTAGCAAACGATCCGACTAATTCAGCTAGGTGATTGGCGCCCGTTCTGAGCCTGGAAATTGGCAGCGCTCTAGAAGGGGGCGACGTGTCAGTGTTGAACCCGATGGGAAAGGCTGGCACTAAAGTTAGCGATATCGCGGAGACAGCGCTTTCCAGAGACTGAGCGCCGAGACACGGCGCCGCTAACCTTTGACGTCGCTGGCCCGGTAAGGACCGCGTCGTCTTTGAAGGTTTGCCCCCAGCCAGGTAAAGTGCCTTGGGGTACCTCTCACGATACAAGTTGGTAGCACCATGTGGGGCTTGCCTCTCACGAGAGCAAACGGGAGCAGGTTTCGTTGACAACAAATGCTTTCGGCATTTGCCAGTAGCTGCGTTTTCAGCGGGTTCACTGCGAGGGCGCCGAGCTACCACCCGTTATTGCGAGCTAGCAGGATCAGCATCGGATTGCCTCACATTGCGGCAATCGCGTCCGGGCTGCGGCCCCTCTTCTACAACAACTCTTTCCTGACGTCGTCGCCGCGTTTCGCGGCGCATAGGTGGGTAACGATGGAAGTCTCTCAGCCCTAGTCCCGTCCGGCGAACAGCGATTTGATGACACGTAGCGAATAGTCCGACGAACAACTTCCAATTTTTTGTGATGCTTTTATGTTGGTTATAGCCAGTGGTTTGATGACCAGCGAAATGGCTGCCTTCGCGCATGAGAGCTCGTGCGCTTGTGGCTTACAATGTGCGCCGGATCCGCGTCGAGCGCGGTATTCCGCAAGAGCAATTGGCATACGATGCAGGTATCGATCGCTCTTATATGAGCGGACTGGAGCGCCAACAGGCGAACCCGACAATCGATCTTCTCGATCGGCTCGCCGAGACGCTCGGGGTTGCTGTCTCCGAGCTGTTTGTTCGGCCATCCAAGGGTGCGCCGCCACCCGCGACCTTACCTAAAGGTCGCAAGCCGAAGCCGGCATCCCGCAAGAAGACATAGCCTCGCGTTACGGCACCGAGTTGTTGACGCAGATCGTTGCGGTACCAGACCAGTATTAGCAGCTCCGCTGGGATTTTATGCGCAGCCCCCTATACGCGGCAATCCGCTTACGGACATCGAAAAATGTGATGGATTCATTCTGGCGCCGAAGCACACAGTGGCGACTCAAGATGTTGGAGTTCCTTGCCATCCGGCCTTTTGTGACCGTCGCACGCGAAGGCAGCGTCACGCGCGGCCGCCACTTTGGGAACAACAGGAAGCTCGGTCAGCCGCTATTTGTCGGTACTGCGGGACGACCTGGGTGCTGAACTGATCAAGCGGCGTGGACGGCACAGCGATTTAACCGAGTTCAGGAGGCTATTCGCAAGCGAAGTGTCTGATCCGCTCGAAACGGTCGCCTTCAATGCGACGACGTGCGGGTGCAGGAACCAAGCGGATTGTCTCCCGAACGTCACGATCGACTTTTGCTTCCTCATCTCCGATTCCAAATCTGCAGGCGTTCTCTTCTGAAGTGGGCGACGTGATCATGGACGTCGTGAGCTCGCTTTCGGCGCCGACATGTTCGGATGGTTTGATTCTGTGATTACCAGCGATCTTTCCGTCATCGAGCCCGCCGACAGTCGGGAAATCTACAATGAGGAGCTGGTGTGCGTGGGCCCGCCATCTAATTGCAGGCAGCGCGCTATCGGTTGTTCGGCAACGCGGATGCTGAACATCACGTCTCGACCCGACATCCTGCGCAGCTGAGAGCCATGAATCTGTCCACAAGCGACCTACGAGCGCGCCCGCTGTACGATCACAACTATCTCGCTCTGCCGTCACTCATGGCAGGGAAATGCCTTTCTTTGCCGCACCGGAAATCATCGTCACGTCTGGTGCGAGGGGGCGCTTTGCAGATCGTACCCGCTGGCGCGCTCAAAGTGGCACGCAGTATCAGGCCTATGCGATGCATCGCAGCGAGCATGCCCAATCGCTAGTTCTCCTTGCTGGTGGGTCGCCCGCGTTTGCGAGAAAGCGGTGCTAGCGCAGCCTGCCTGAAATGGCTTTCCGGATGTCTCAATCGGCCTGCCAGACTTCCTTGTGCCGCCTCAATTCAAGTCAAGAGCGCTCAACCTGAGGGGTGATCCGACAAAACGGTCAGATTCTTCCAGCGAAGATAATGTCTCTGGTGCAGTGAGCCCGACGACAGAGGACGGAGTGATAGATCGAAACGCAGATACCTTATTCTACAGCCGATCGAGCGAGGCCAGAAGAAGAATTCCTGCACAGAACAGCGACAATGCCTTTTCTCGCGCCTCAGCTCATGAACTGTCATTCCTGCTGATGCCTTTGTCGAACCATGCTCGGCAGCGAAGGCGCATAAGTCGCCGCCCGAGCTTAACAAGTCGAATGGTTCGGCTGCGCAGATCGTCGGTCTTCCAGCCGCGCTCGGCGATACGATGACTTCCAAACAGACCTTGCGCGATTTGGCGATAGCTATTTCCTTGCTGCCATCCATCCACAGCGCGCAGCGCAAGGATCAGCCGACGCTGCTTCAAAGCAGGCAAAGCAAGAGGGGGCATTCCGAGCGGCCGATGCTCGAGGGCGAGCCAAAGTCGCCGCGCGGCCCCCAAGCGAAGCTCGAAACTGGCGTCGAGCGGCAGATCAACGACGACAGCAGATCCATTCGTCGGATGCTCGCACAGCCAAAGGCGATGGCACGTGCCCCCAAGCGGCACGACCGCATGCCATCCATCCGGCGCACGACGAAGCTCGCTGCCTGGCAGATTCTCGAAATCGAGCTGGTAGCTTTTGGGCGCAAGGTAGTTGGCCGACCGCACAGCCAGCACGGTCGACAGCACCTCGGGTGCCCAGAACACAGCTTGCTTGTCGAAGGTCTTTTGCGGGTCAGCAGGAAAACGAGAGCCCCCACTTGCGTCGGAACTGGCCCGCCGCTGCGCTTGAACGTTCGCGGCGAGATAACCGCTTATAGTCCTCCTGGTAGTCGCGATCCCGGCGCAGCCACTCCCATGCCAGGTCAGCAGCGTCTGCTTTCTCGAGGCCGCTGTACGCTTTCTCAGATCTCCAGTCAGTATCCGACATCGCACCTTTCCCGTAAAATGTTCAAACGGGGCTAATTGCATCCAATGATTGTGGCGCTTTCCGGCCGCTTGCGCACCGGGCACGCGTCACGCATGCACTTAATCGATGGAATGATCAACTTTTGCGATCTCAGGAATTCCGGCGATTCCGATATCTGCGCTCTTCATTGTTTTGGCCAACCGCCGCGTAGCAGATCGCGATAACCGTGGCCCGCAAGCCACTTGGCCCGAGCCAGATGACTTTCGAACGTGCGTCGCGTGCGATCCGGTTCAACGGTCGGGTCGAGCCCAAGCACAATGCGCGCGATTTCGCGCCAATCTGCCTTGTCAGCGTCCGCATCAAGAAGCCGCATGTAGGCGACAGCGTGCTCCTTGTCATATGACGTGAGCTCGTTCACGCTGGGCGCCAATTCTGCGATCTTCGGTTCGGCTGCCACGGCTTGGAACTCCTACGCAGCTGAAAACTCTATCGAAATCAGAGCCACGATAACTAACCTGAGTTCGTTTTGGTACCTATCCAATCGTCGCACGCCATCTCCCTTTCGGACCAAGACGGCAATCGCAGATCGGCTCACAATGACCTAGTGGCTCCATCCCGCACCCTTCCTCATCGCAGTCCATACTCGAAGTGGCTGCAGATTTGCCGTGTAACTAGGTTGTCCGTCTGTTCCCGGCGGGAGGACATGGTGGCCCGTGGTGATCGGCCCGCTCGCACACGTGAAAGACAATGGCCAGAACCAGTCAACTGGAGAATATTCATTTCCCTTTCGCGCCCGAGTTGAACGTTCATCCTACCCAGTCGCCGTGCCGGGAAACGCATCAGGTATTGCCGAGCGCGATTTCCCCCTCTGCCGCTAGCGGCATGCTATTGGCACGCGAGAACGCTCGCGATGGTCAACGGGAAGACGCACGCACTACAGGCGTCTGCATCTCACCCTTGCCTGATCGCTCAAAGCAATTGGGTAGGGCAACGACTGCTTGGGTGCGAGCTTATCGTAATAGTCTGGCTATAACCAGTGGTTTGATAATCATCGAAATGGCTGCCTTTGCGCATGAACGCTCGTGCGCTTGTGGCTTGGAATGTGCGCCGGATCCGCGTAGAGCGCGGCATTCCGCAGGAGCAGTTGGCCTATGATGCCGGCATCGACCGTTCATATATGGGGCGCATTGAGCAGAAGAAGGAGAACCCGACGGTTGATCTCCTGGACCGTATCGCCGCAACATTGGGTATTCACTTGTCCGAATTGTTCGCTGAGCCGGCCAAGGGTGCAATGCCCCCAAAGCCGATGTCCCGAGGACGCAAGCCGGTCCGCCTTCGCCGGAACAGGACTTAATTGTCGAGCAGCCATGTTTCAGATAACGAGGTCAGCAGGCGAGCTGGAGCCGCCCACGTGCTCCCTTCAATCGACGGCCGCCGATTCCGGTCTCCTGCTGCAGATGATGTCGCGCCAGTCCGCTTAGTGAACCCCGGAGCCGGCCGAGCATCTTCGAAATGAATCCTTGTGCCGCCCGCGTAAACCTAGGGACAGTAGCTTGAGCCTGAGGTTTTTGAAGAGTCTGTTTGCAGTTGTGGTCGGCTTGTCTGGTGTGGTTCGGGTGATGGTAGTCCCAACACCGGAGACTTCTGGAAGCGCATGGGAGGATTTACCCCGCTGGTGCGCGGAGGATGGCGTGGCGCGCTTGCCGAGACGCAATTGTAACGCTGCTGGAAAGGCTAAACTGGCAGCTTGCTATGACACAGTAAAACACCGGCACGAACGCGCCGGGATAGTTTCTGCCGGCCCTGCGCGATGCTCTACTAGATGAGGCATGACTTCCGTACATGGTCCGCACCAAGTTGCCCAAAATTCGACGATGTACACCTTCCCGGGCTGGAAGCTCGTGAGGGGCTCGCCTCGCAGCCAGTTCTCCACCTTGATGGGAGGAGCTGGGGACTCCATGCGCAGCACCATGCTATTCTCCAAAACTATTGCCACTCGTTGCGCGACTTTGTCCGCTAGCCGGTCTCTCTCAGAAACAGAGCACACGGGGTCAAGAGAAGCAGAGCATCACTCGTTTTGCGCATCTGTGTGCGCTCAGCCCTCACTCCGTGCTTCTGCATACCAATAGCAACAGGCGTGCCATCTCGGTCGGCACGCCTCAAGCGCCTGACTACGCTTTGAAAACTCCAAGGCGCCCCAAACGCAGCCGGTGTCTTGAACCTGACAAACTTTGTCCGGTGTCAGAAGTCGGACACGAAATCTTTGTGGGCGAGCGCTTGGTCATGCTAGCCGATCCGGCAAGACCTCGTGTCGAGGACTGCCGCCGCCCTAACGCATCCTGTAGCAATGGCCGATAGGATCGATTTCGCAAGGGAGGCGCGCTCCCGCTCCAGGGGTGACCAGCACGAACATTTGAATAGGTCTTCCCACCGCTTTCCGCGAGGCGATTGAGACGTCGATTTCGATGATGGCTTCTGAGCGGAGCCTCTTCAGCCGTCGTGACAGGGCGGTAGTAGAAAGCCCGGGCATTTCGCCGAGCACCTCGGAAGTTAGGCGGTGTTCTTTTTCGCAATCTCAACCGATGTGCGCGTCTACTCGATCGTATCGCATGATCAGATCTCGCCAAAGGTGAATGAATTCCGCTGTGGAATTCCTGTGCGATGCAGGAAATCGTCCAAACCTCAGGAAAGTGCGCCGCAAATAGATCCAGGACAAAAGTATGCTGAATCAAGATAACGAGCGTGGGGAAATCAAAACCATGGCAACCACCATGCTTTCAGACCCGCTGGCAATCCTTGCGGAGGACTTCAAGCAAGCCCTCCTGAGGAACTACTCCATCGGGCAGAAGGCCGCGGTTTCCGGTCATAATCGTCTTTCCACGATGGTAATAATCTCCGGTGCCGTTTTCTTCGACATGGCCGGCACCTATGCAGCGCCAGCCAAAATGCGAGTCGCCACTTGCCTGGCTGATCTTCTCTCGCCGCCAACCTTTGAGGCGCTTCGGTCGGCGCGCGGTTCGATCATGTGCAGCGCGGCCACCTGTTCGGCATGCCCGTCGGCCCGCGTCAGACAAGCGTCGGCCAGCAGGCCGTGGGGGCTCTCCATTAGTCAACGCCCGATGAAGCACAGCTTCGTCTCCTTATCCCTTTGCGGTGGAGACTGGCATCCGGCTCGGTGGTCGAAGCATGGGTGCCGTTTGAGTGTTTCTGACCATGGAAGTCCGCTTCAGCAATGCGCCCGCCGCCTTGCGCCGGCGGCTCGCCAGAGCCATCCTTCAGCTTCACGCTCTTGATCGAGGCCCAGGCCTCGATCAGCGTGCCATCGACCGAGAAGTGATCGCTCGACAGCAACTTCTTCGCCTTGGGCTGCGCCAGCACCGACGCCAGAAACCTGGCAGCGATGTCGCCTTCCAGCAACCGGTCGCGGTTCTTCGAGAACACCGAACCTTCCTAGCCTGCTTCGTTAGCGCCGATCCGACGAACCAACGGAACAGCGGGTCGTATTCCAGTCGCTCCATCAGAAGCCGCTCCGAGCAGATCAAGTAAAAAGCCTGCAACAGCATGGTCCGCAGCAGCTTCTTTGGCAGGATCGACGGCCGCCCAATCGGCGAATAGAGTGCGGCACACTCGCGCTCCAGCGTCGACAGCGCCTGGTTCACGATCGTCCGGATCGCTCGCAGCGGATGGTCACGCCGCACCCGCGCCTCCAGATCGACGTAGCTGAACAGCTCACCCGTTCGGTTGTCGCCGCCGCGCACGCATCATCTTCGAATTTCGTCGGAGCGAATGAATCACGGTCGCTGGTCGGCGGCGAGCACCTTTTTCAACGGCCTGCTAGGCACCGACTGCACGGCTCCCTGTCGAGTATTTCCGGTTGTCCCGCTTAGTTGCGCCACGCCTGTTTTGTCAACCTATCGAACCACATCTCCATGACGTAACGAGCATTAGGGACCGCCCGAAACTGTGTGTATGAATAGTGGTTGTTTTGCAGCCAAGTCCAGAACGTGCTGAAGCTGTACTGATGCAAGCCGTCCGGCGGCCGCGGCTCGTTCGCCTGCTCCATCCACTTGTCGAGTAAATGCGGCATGGCCGCTTCTGCTTCACCCTTCTTCACGGCGCTCTCCTGAGATCGGGCGGTTCTCACTCCACGCCCGGGTTATGTCGAATTTCTTCATACTCGCATATTCCCCGGGCGCGCCTGCTAGGAGAAACTCAGCACCGCGCAGCCATCGGCCCTGGAATCACACCAGACCATCGTGGCGTCAAGCTGCTGAACTCAGAGATGCGCCACCAGTCCGCGCGGACATAGTCATGTTCAAATCCCACGTCATACGGACGCGCCGGATTGCACCGATAACTCCCGGCCGTCCCGAATAAAACGCGCCGCCGAGAGGCCATCGTTATAGAGCCGCCCGATCCGGCAGCACGGGCAAGCTATTCCGGAAAACGCACCGTCCCACCCTGATTAGCCATCAAACAGGTGTCTTCGCAATGCAGCCTCCTACAAGCTAATGCTTACCACGAATATTGACCGCCTCTTCGACGGCATTGGCCAGATGCTTTGAAATCCAACCGTATTTGTCTTGGCTCGTCGCGCCTATCGGATTGTAACATTTGACGATAGACGACAACTTCTTCCCAGTATTGCCGAAGCCGATGTAATCAAATGGATTGTTTCCCTGCGTCGAGGTCTCCCCATCGAAGTTCTTCAGTCCGTGAATATGAATTCCCACTACGCCCAATCTGTTATCCCAAGCCTTTACGATCTCGTGATTGATCCATTTTCGATTGGCAGTGGCGCTACCGACTAGGACGATGCAGCACGTTCTGCCCTTCATCTGTTCGGCAATCCATTTCTTGATCGCATCATCACCGCCTTTCTTAACCTTCTCCCAGTCATTATCCGGCGCAGGCCTGTTACCTTCGATCGCACCGATATTGCGCACCTGACTGGCGCGCGCGTTGTCCGGCGCATAGTGAAAGCTGTAAAAACATTTGCGGACCATCGTTCAACCTCTCGTCAGATGCTCAATCAGTTTGATTATCGGTGCGATCAAATCGTTGGGATTCTTGACCATTTTCCCGAGCGGGCGCATCAACGCGCTGATCTTCGATGTGTCTTTGGGAAAATATGACTCGATCTTCCCAGTGACTTCCTTCCACAACTCTTCCGCCACCCAAGCCGAGGAGCCGATGGGTATCAGATGAAGCCCACGCGCCTTCGCTGCTTCGAATTCTAGGCGCACACCGTCCGCGCTTACGATTTCCCCATCGACCGACTTATTGCCCATGACAAAAATGGCAATCCCAGCTTGGGCAACTAGTTCATCCCGGTAGCGCTTGTAAGTCTGCGCCCGCACCGCCTCGTCGCTTATGCCAATGGGAAAGGGCCGCAGCACTAATTGCTCGTCGATGCTGCGGTGGCTCGTCGAATAGATTTGTTGAACCGCACCCTTCACCACAGCGCTGCCAATCCCGAGGCCGAAACCGCTTGTGATTCGCAAATTCTTATTAATCAGTTCCGCTGCCAGCTTGGACATGAATTCCTCGGTCGCGGACTGCCCCCAAGCTCCATAGTCGGCCGCGCTTCCCGATATAAAGACTGTCCTTCTCCTGAAACGGCGATCCATATCCGCGAGCAACCGCGTGACATCGTCGTAATCTTCAATAAAGATCGTCTTGATGTTAAATCGCATCAAATCTTGCGTGACAAGTTTTTGCTTTGTTTCGGCGTATTCAAAGCTGGCCTTGCTTTCCCCCTTGCCCCGGGTCCGCCTCTTCATCACGCAGAAATGCTGCCGCTGATGCTTTTCGAAGCGTGCTCTGATGCGCGAAAGAACGAAATCGAGATTGGGATCGGTGAAGCTAAAGCCCAGAAAAAGGAAGGTCTTTTCCACGAGGTCGCCCGACAAGGCCGTTATGAAAGGACCGTGAGTCAACGAATATCGTTCGTAGTCGTCCTTGCTCAAGATGGCTTCTGTGGGATGCTCAATGTCTCCGTGCATCTTGTAGACGACTGCATCGCGCCCTCGGCGCGTAGTGGCAAGTTGATTGACCGTATACTTGGAATCCACGCGCCGGCCGCCGGCCTCCAACGCCTTCTCTATCAATCGGTCGTAATTTGTCGTCCAGTAGGTTTGAACCGGCAATCTCGCCAGTAGCGAATGATTTTCAGTGGGATTCTTAAGGTCCGAAAACTCATCAATCAGCAGTTGGCTCAATTTGTGCCGATTATTGTTGTTGGCATTGAGATGATACTGGGCGAGAGCGACTAGGTCCGTCTCCTTGCCGACATCTAGACCGAGTCCCTTCGCGACGGGGGACATGAGCCCCAACCAGTCGACGTAACCTGCAGCTTTCGACATGCCGGCGCCGATAAATACGGCTGCATTGTTCTCGTCTAGCTCCTTTAGGTAACTGGCGAGAAAATCGTCCGTGTCTCTATCCGTCATGATTTAGCCTAAAAATCACTACCGCCTAAAGTTACAAGCCAATGCGCTAGTTGCAGTTGCTACAGCACCTGATTTCCTGCGGAGTAAGTCTGCCGAAAATTCAATGCAACCACCGCGTTCGCGCCTGAGGTAGATCATGGTAACGGTTGTCACAAGCCGCATGGCTAGATAGCAGCAGTAGATGGTCATCGATCGGTAAGCGCCACCTTCGCCCCACACGAGCCTACGGGTCCGACGCAACAACAGTAGGATCGTCAGCCCGCACACTTGATTGAAACTGAGCGGGATCAACTTTCTTGCGCCGCGCCCACTCTATGACGTTCGCCGGGCGATACGTTGGATCAGCTCGCCATCGCTTGAACACGTTTGCATCGATCGTCTCATTGACGTTGATGTGGGTGCCGTCTTCCCTAATATCCGGCTCCCTGCCGATGGTGCGATACAGGGGCGAAGTGAGCCACGCATAGAGACCAGAGCCAAAGGAGGCATACGAGTCAGCGATCGGCGCGGTAGCAGCCTCTCCATCGAGGTCGACCTCCGACCGAAACGACAGTCCGTGTAATTCCGCCTTCTTCATCATCCAACGCAACGGCGCCTGGGCGAGAAGATCCGTCCGATAGCCGCCCCCAACGTTGGCATGAGCACCTACAAACCATCGCTGCTCAACACCGGAAAGCGGGCGCGGCTTAGCGATAACCGCGTTAGGATCTTTTGGGTGATGAACATCCCAAAGGGTGGGAGCGAAGTCGTTGCGGTGCTCATCGATTGCACGAGCGTGATAGCCGTTCAAAATATGAATGCGCAATCCTGTCTGGAGATAATCGAATTGAGAACGGCTGATGCCGGGTATGTTCCCTGCCGCTAGGCCGACGGAGCCCACTGTATCCCACACGCCCATCACCTTTACTTGGGCTGGCTCAGAGTATTTGAGGAGCCACTTTTCTTGCTCTGTCAGCTTGCTGGTGTCTCCAGTCGCTGCGCTATCCTTCAATCGCCAAATACTCTCCTCATCGCCCTTCTTGTAGCGATCAAATAGCTCCGTCACCCCGATCGGAGAGCCGGCTTTCAGGACCCCATTGATGGCAACCAATCCAGCCAAAGCTCTGGCCGTGAAAGCGTCGCGGCTAAAGCCGAAAATAAAGATCTCGTCACCTTGGTTGTAGTTCTCGATGAGCCACTCGTAAGCCAGGCGAATATTCTCATCGAGTCCCTTACCGAAAACACCGCCCAAAAACCCATTAACCCCAACCTCATAGTAAACGAGTTGAGGTTTGCCATCCAACCCTTTGGCAGCGCAGAGAGCCCGCATCCGCCAGACGTTGGTATTACTGTTGACGCTGTTCCATGTCCCGTCGAGAAAGATCGCGAGGCGCTTTTGCTGCTGCTCTGCGCCTGCAAAGTTCGGCTGATTGCCACTCTTCTCTGCAGGACGACCGACGATCACTCCGATGGCGACAATGGCCACGATCGCGAGCAACAGCCCGATCGTGTGCCCGATGCGCTCAACCCACCGAAAAAACTTCACGGCAAGACTCCCGACGTCGGCCGCCCTCGGAGAGGAATCCGGCATGGACATGACTCAAAGTAAGGCTGACGCACGTCCAATCGTGATGAGCATCGCCCCTGGAACCGCCGTCATTCGTCAGCGATGGCCTCGGCACGGGGTGCAACACACCGCGCTGGCCGAACTTCGCAGCTCTTCAGACTAGAGCAGCGGCAGCGTCGGCTTTTTGCGTTTTCACAGGGAGTCACGATGAACAAAAGCGTAGGAGCTTGTTTTCAAGCCGCATGACGTCGCTATCCAAGGCCATTCGTTCACAGCTTAGGCGCGGACACTCTCGCACCTGTGCCTTGCAAGCGCTCATTCTCCTGCAGGCCACGGTGCAGTTCGCATTAGCCTTCTCAGCCATCTCAGCGGGGACATGCGTCGCCAACGATTCGGCGAGCGATGCAAAGAAGTCGGAAGTCATTCGGAGGAAAACTCTGCGATCGCCGCCTACAAGATATCGACAAACCCGGAACACTCCTGTAGGGAGGTGCAAATATGAAACGCGCTACCTAAGAGCGTGACCGTAATTCAATCTGTTTCAAGTAGCCCGTATGCTTGGGGCTCAACGCTTTAAATGCGAGCTGGCGCGAATGCCTGGTACCCGAGCCTATTTCAGTGGCTTGCCAGCGACCTCCGTAAATATGTGAGGAGATCACGCGATGACTGTGCGCGAGCAGCTGTTTACTTTGTTGCGCAACCTTCGATGGATAATTGTTCTGTCAGTAGCTATCTCGGTGTTGCTCTACCTGCCAGATCAGATCCAGGAGCTCTACCGGATAGCCGCCGACGACCTTGGTTGGGTGACGTTCAAGGAGTTCGCTGCCTTGGGCGTGATTGCCATAGCGATTTGGACAAGTGCGTTTCAGCTCACAACTGCGTCCCTGCCGCAAATCCCCAGGCCTTCGGGGCGCCTGGCTTTCTATATTAGACTGGCTCCCGTCCTGCTTGGGGCACTACCGATCATTGCCGCCACAGCCGGCCAATTCGCCTCGCGGCCGGCGCAAAAAATTGGCGAGGTTGAGGAAGTCGGAAGTATCTTCCGCATTCAAGACCAGGCGCTCGCGTTTGAGCGGAACATGCTGTTCATCCTCGCAATCGCCATGCTGGTCATGCTGGTCTGTTTCGTTGCATTTACTTGGCGAATAGGATCAAGAGATCGCTCGATTGATTTGGCGAGCCGCGCCAACAACGCTTACTTCATCCGCTATCGGTTTCTCGCACTCTCAATCGGCGGCATCGTGCTGTTGACAGCAGCATTCCTCATGCTGCCGGATAGGCTCGCACAATTTCTCGGATCGTTCGGCGTGATCGCTCTCTTTGCGGTGTGTGTCATTGGTCTCACGGTCCATTTTGCTCTCTTGACGATCCGATTTGCGTTTCCTTTTATTCCGGTTGTCTTTGGCGGGTTGTTTCTGCTTGCCTCCTTGTTGGCAGGTGACGACCACGAACTGCGCACTGTCTCTGAAGCAAATAGCCAGCCGGAAAGGCCGCGCATGTCTGCAGCCGCCGCATTCCGCGAGTGGCTTTTACAAAAACCGCGAGTGGAGGAAGCCAAGAGGCTCGGCGAATATCCCGTCTTCATTGTGGCGGCTCAAGGCGGAGGGATCTATGCCGCCAACAATGCGGCGCGGTTTCTCGCGCGGATGCAGGATCTCTGTCCGGCATTTCGCCAACATCTGTTTGCGATAAGCGGTGTGTCCGGAGGCAGCGTCGGTTCGGCAATTTTCGCCGCTGCGCTCCACGCCGAGAATGCGTCTCTTGATTCGAATGCCCTCGACGCAAAGACCTGCCCCAAAATCGCGGATTTCCTGGCTGGGGTTGGACGGGTCCAAGATATTGATGCTCCTGGGCCGGTCGAGCAGCGCGTTGCAGGCGTCCTGGCAACCGATTTTCTGTCGCCTTTGGTTGCCGGCTTTTTGTTTACTGATTTCACGCAGATGTTTTCACCGTTCGCGATCCCGGCCTTCGATCGCGCGCGCTTTCTCGAATACACTTTGGAGAACGCCGGTGACAGAGCCTTCGGCAGTAACAAGGGCAGCGGCAATCAATCCAATCTGCTAAGGGCTGATTTCCAGTCCCATTGGACGCCCGACAACAACATGCCGGCCCTGCTGTTCAACACGACGGATGCCGGCAGCGGCAAACGGGCGGTCATCTCTCCCTTTGACTTCGATCCGCTGCATCCCAAAGACACGGACCTCTGTGTTCTTGCAGCGCTTGAACGTGCGGGCACTGGGACGGACCAAACGGTCAAGAGCCACTCGCTGCGTATCCCGCTCAGCACGGCCGCTTTTACGAGCGCACGTTTTCCGTGGGTGACGCCGGCGGCGACCGTCTCAGTCAAAAACGACTGCATAACCTCTCATCCGCAGGCTCGCTTGGTGGACGGCGGATATGTGGAGAACTCCGGGATTGAGACTGCGCTCGATTTGGTTGAAAAGCTTAACGCCATCAAGGGCACCTCCGATGCGCCGAAATTCAGGATTTACCTGCTGTCTCTCGTCAGCGGACAGTTCGGTGACCATGGTTCATTCATGTTCGGCGAGCTCATGGAGCCCGTACGCGCGCTTCTGAGCACGCGAACCTCCCGAACCTATGTCGCTCTCAATCATGCAGCGAGCATTGACCGTCGGCCCGACGCCGAAGTGACGCCCAGTGTTCAGCGCTTTCCAACGTTCGGCCGCACGGACATCACGGGTTTGTTTTATAGCCTTCCACTCGGCTGGACGTTGTCCCAGAAAACTGAGGATATCATCTCATTGAGTAGCGGGCGCTTTTGGGACTGCGTGCCGAAGGACGACTTCGATCAGTCCCGAGAAAGGCAGAGCAATGCAGATTGTCTGCAGGTGAAGCTGTTCCATCTTCTGAATGGATCGGTCGTGACCGCATTTGAAACGCTGAAGGATGCTAAACTTGCACGGGCTGCCTACGCCGACGAGCTGGCGAAGGAATATCAACCAACTCCAAAGATCAAGCCGCAGCCATTACTTGCTTGTTATGAGAGCAATTGGTTGCAACAGCGCGGTTATGAGGAATATCAGAAAAACGTCGCCGCCTACGAGCACCAGCTGAATGAATCGAGCAAAGATCATTCGCCGGCGCCTTCACCGGTTCCGCCATATCGCAAGAGCTATATGGCCTACTATCAGGCCGAGCAGGTCAAAGCCTTGTTGCAGGAATGGGATCGCGTCGAGGAAACAGACCCCCGTATCCTCGCCTATATTCTCGGATCCGTCTCTTACGACAGCGCCGATTTTACTCGCAGCAGCGAGAACTTTTCTTACAGCGCGGTTTCTCAACTCCCGCAGAAATGGCGCGATCGCATTGACAAAAATAACTCAAGGCTTCTGGCCGCAAACAAGCCCGCGGTCGACGTGACCTCTTTGCTTAATCATCCCAAGGAACTGGCCAATTTCGTGCTCGCTTACGACGACAACGACTTTGGCAACCAGCCCGGAACGGACGACGGCTGGGTGTTTCGCCCGCGAGGAATGTATCAATTGGTCGGCCGTGAGCAGTACCAGGAAGCGCAGGATCAGATGCAGCAGCTGGGTGAACTGCAAGGTCTTGATCTGCTAACGCTACCCGACGCGCTATGGGATGCGAAGATCTCCGCCAAGGTCACTTTCGCTCACTTCCGGTTGCACCGGTATAAGGACGACCGGTTATCTCCGCCGAACAACCGCCGAACGCTGTTCGAATTGCTCAAGAATCGTACGAGCGACTGGACAGCCGTGCGCGCGTTGCAAACGGATATGGCGCATGCAGCTGACCGCGCGCAGATCAATGCACGCAGTGAGATGTTCCTCGGCTGTATCGGGGAGGCGTTGCATCCGACGAAACTCAAGACCTTGCAAAGCCAATTCTACGGCGAGGAATGAAGGGGTTGATCCGGTCGCCGCATTGCCTTGGCGAGGCGCGCAGCGGCGTGATTGTTCGACAGCAGATGTTTAAAATTTTGGTCTTACAAGGGGATTTCCAATGATTGCGAGGGGTCAAATCAACGGATCATTGTTTCCGCGACGGCTTGCGAGCTTGTTAGCGGCGGGCGTGATGTTCGCCGCAGTTTTGGAGGTAGGAATGGCTCCAACGCAAGCGGCGTCGAGGCCGCTTGCGCCCAATGATGTGTCCATTCTCTTTCCTCCACCGAAGTCGGCGGCCGACCTCGCCAACCTGATCGCCGTGTCCGAGCTTGCCGGCCCTTCGGGATCGCCGCAGCGGCTGTTTTCCGACGCGGATTTCGCGCGCTTTATCGCCAATGCCGAAAGTCCGGAGCATCCGAGCGTGCCGGAGTCGGGTGCACGGCACATTCAGTTTCCCGATGAAGTGAAAAAGATCAACGCCTGGTTTGTGGCAGGCATCCGGATCGATCCGGGCGCACCGGGATTGTCGCCGGAGATCATCGCGAAATTTGGCCGCCAACCGCAAATCCGCCTGATTATTCAGCCAGTAACCAATGGACCAAGCGGCTTCAAGGTTCATGACACTGCGGGTCACCTTATCTTCAGCTTCACGCTCGATGCGGATCCGCCTCTGGACGGCTGCGCGCCGTTCCCGCGATTCAAACCCGACGACGAAGCATTCAAGGCAGTCGTTCGTGACGTCGCGACCTTGCGCGATGAGCTTGGAGCCGGACATTTTGGCAATGTCAAAGTCTCGACTTCCGGTGATCTAAATGTGCATCCGGGTCTTGTAGGGGCATCGGCGAAGGCGTTTCGCAATGCGATCAAGGCCTTGCTTGAGAAGCATCTCTCACCGCAGCGCCTCAACACCATGGCCGTGATGGGCATCGCACCGCCCGAACCGTGGGTTTTCGTATCGATGTTGAGGGTCCCGCAAGCGGGCTTGATAGCAGTCCCCGGTCCGACGCTGGATGGCATGTACGCCGCACAGATGTTCAGCATGATCGGCGAAAGGCACGTGGTCCCGCAACCGGTCACGAACAATCAAAATCCGGTCACCTGTCGACACGCGGCATTGCAGAATCCGCCCTTGCCTCAAGCAGATCGTAAGGGTGTTTCGACCTCCGAGTTCATCGATGGTAACGTGCCCAACAGCCGCGTCATCGAGATCGTCGATACCATTGCCGATCCAAAGAAGAGCCATTTCTTCAATACCGATTGCGTGAGCTGTCACACTGAGACGGCACAGCCACTCGCCAGGAAAATTCAAAATTTCGCAGTGCCTGGCGTGAACCGGGCGGTCTGGCCCAAAGAAGACTGGAATCTCCGCAACTTCGGTTGGTTTCCATCCTTTTTGCACGGCGGCCCGGCCGCAGCGACGATAACCAAGCGCGCGGCTGCCGAGACCGCCGACGTGGTCACCTTCATCAATAGCCAATTGCTGAACAAGTAACAGACGCCGTCGCCGTTTCCGGTAGCCTGCCGGGCCGGCTGGACGCATGAAAAAGATCGATGGAGTCTTTGCTATGGGGAGACCTTCTTTTGGCTCTCGTCTTTATTCCTGGTTGATGCGCTGGCCTCATATCAACAGCCTGGTATTAGCAATCGTCGTTGTCGTGATCGTGGCGGCCGGCCTGGTGTATTTCGCCCCGGAGAAGGTTCGCGACGCAGCCCTTAAAATCAAGAACGATGCCAATCTGGTCGCTCAACTACTGCCTGCGACCCTACCCCAGCCATCAAAAATCGAAAGTGCTTATTGGCTGCCGCAAAATTGGAGCTCCGGCCAGCGTTACTGGTTTCACCACACATCGCAGGGGACAGCGACCATCCCCGTCCCTTATCAGTGGTTTTTGGCCCTGGAACGCCCGGAGCTGTCCTTCTCTTACACGAGCTTAACGGACGAGAACTACCTGCGCCGCCTCGGCTTCATTCCGAGTCCCAGCTCAAAGGACTTCGCCGGCAATGCGGCCGCCTACGGTTATCACGACGATGCGCTGAATGGGGACACATCCGACCCCGATTGGACTCCAAGCGCGCCCGAGAACCCGAATGCTTTGCCGGTCGGCTTTGCCATCCTCAAGGGCGGCGTCGATCCGACGACTGGCGCCCCGTATGAAGATCAGATTGGGCTAACCTGCGCCGCCTGTCATACAGGTCACCTCGAATACAAGAGTGTCAGCATCCGGTTCGACGGCGGGCCGGCGATGATCAATCTGGGCGAGGTAGAAAGAGCCATCGGGCTGTCGATTGGCTACACGCTGATCTTGCCATGGCGTTTCGAGCGTTTCGCCAGCAAGCTGGAGCAGATCAAAGGGCGGAGCGTTGATCGAAAGCAGCTGCGAAGCGATCTTGAGCTAGCACTTCAGAAGATCAAGAACCAAAAGGCAGAGACCGACAGACTTTTGACGGGACAGGGAGTGACGGACCTCGATGAAGGGTTCGGTCGACTTGATGCGCTGAACCGGATCGGAAACCAGGTTTTCTATAGCAATCTACTCGATCCCGTAACCGGCGTACTCAGGGACCCGCTCCTCAAGGGCAACTTTGCGCGCCATGATGCCCCCGTGAGCTTTCCACCGATCTGGGACACGCCGTATTTCCTTTGGGCACAGTATGACGCTTCTGTTCTCAACGAACTCGTTCGGAATGCAGGCGAAGCGCTCGGCGTCAGCGCAAAAATCAATATGACCGCTGCCGCTCCCGAACGACCGCTTTTTGCGTCCTCTGTACATCTCTCCGACATCGCACGGTTCGAAGAGCTTCTGCGCGGCACCGATCCCTTTTCGTCCGAAGATGGAGGAGGCAGAAAATTCACCGGGCTCGTAGCCCCCCGATGGAAGCACGCGCAGGAGAAATTCCGCGGTGACCCGGCCTGGGCGATCGATGAAAAGCTCGTTGAACAAGGTCGCGATCTTTATCGTGCCCACTGCTTTGAATGCCACCGAGGCCCGGTGAACGATGCTGCCTTCGACAAAAAGTGGCCGGAAGACTCGTTCTGGCGCGCAGAGAACCCCGATCGCTCAGCCAAGAGCGAGAAGAATTGGGTAGAGATCGGCGGACGGCATTATTTTAATGTCGTCCAGATGCCGGTCTCGGCGATCGGTACCGACCGCCAACAATCTAACGTCCTCACCACGCGGCGCATTCACTTACCCGAGTCACTCGGATTGAATCCTGCAGATGACCTCAACAAAGTCGGAGGTTGCGGCCTTCTAGCCGATAATGGAGCAGATCCTCTGTTTGTACTCGCGCTCATGGACGTGGTCGGCAAAACGATCGACCAATGGGTCGTTGCGAACGGCGCTTCTGAAGAAACCAAGCGGCAAATGTGGGGGCCGAGGAAGAACTGCCAAAACCAGCGAGTCTATGTCGGGGCGCGTGCGAGCCGCAACGGCAAGGACGAAGTCGTTGTCGCCCTCGAGCCTCAGTACCGGGCACGCCCGTTGGACGGTGTTTGGGCGACGGCTCCTTATCTGCACAATGGGTCCGTTCCGACACTCAGAGACATGTTGATGCCGCAAGCCAAACGGCCGACGTCGTTTTGCGTCGGCAGTCGTGCGTTCGATCCGGTCAATGTTGGGCTTGTCACGAAAGCACAGGTGACCGACAGCTGTGCGGCCGGCCTGACGAACTTCGATGTGTCGCTGCTTGGGAACAGCAATCGGGGGCATTCGTTCGAGGGCAAGGAAACCGACTTGAGGAAGCTGCCGCCTGGCGTCATAGGACCAGAATTGACCAACGCCGAGCGGCGAGCGCTTGTCGAATATCTCAAGACCTTATGAGCGATTATCGCTCAGCCGCCGACCTGTGTGTGTCGGCATTGCTACGTTGGACCTTCTGCCGAATTCGGACGCGCCGCGTCAGAAGACGCGCCATTCGGCAGATCCGTCCATGCTCAGCCGACGGGCATGGCATCGCGCCTGCCGAGGCCTCGTCGATCGTCTTGAAGCCGCCATGAGCTCGCCGGTCCTGAGCAGAACCCTTTGGCGCAAAGCTGGCGATCCGGCCGGACCTCCGCCTGGTGATGCCAGCCGCGGCTTACAATTGTGCCTCGACAAGCTGTGGCCGACCGTCATGCCGTAGAAAACGTGCAACGCACAGACGGTCTGGTTGAGGGCCGGCTTAGAGATCCTGGTCACCACCAGGTGAACCTAGAACGCATGAACATCCTCCAAGCAGGCGATCGGCGAAAATATCGGCTAAATTCGATACTGCGCTGAGATATCATAGGTTGCGTCCTCCGCGACAAATTGCGACCGTCATATCCTCGATCATGCGGCGGCGGAGAGGTCTCTCACCTGGGCCATCAGAAAACCTCCTGTCTGAAGGGTTCGGCTCTGAGAACGTAGATCTCTCGGACGGCGTCAGGCCATTACTACCAAATGCCGCACCAGCAGCATCGTTCAATCACCAATCACCAGATCTCGCTCCAAAGGTCCGCTTCCAGGTAAATACAAGGCGTCGCTTCTGGATTCCAAATCGAGGGCTGGGAGTTTCTTCGCCGAGGCCAGTTCCGCCCTATTCTCGGCGGTTGATCGTTGACCACTCATTGTCGCGGCGGCGTTGCACCGAGGAGGGAATGCCCATGCCTTCGCGGTACTTCGCGACCGTGCGGCGCGCAATATCAATGCCTAAGGCGCGCAACCGTTCCACGATGGTGTCGTCCGACAGGACCGCGGAGGGCTCCTCCGCATCGATCAACTGCTTAATGTGATGACGCACGGCTTCGGCCGAATGCGCCTCGCCGCCGTCGGCCGAAGCGATCGAGGCGGTGAAGAAATATTTCAACTCGAATGTGCCACGATTTGTCGCCATGTACTTGTTGGCGGTGACGCGCGACACCGTGGATTCATGCATCTGGATGGCGTCGGCGACGGCCTTCAGGTTCAGCGGCCGCAAATGCGCGACACCGTGGGTGAAGAAGCCGTCCTGCTGGCGCACGATTTCCGTTGCAACCTTTAGGATGGTGCGGGCTCGCTGGTCGAGCGCGCGCACGAGCCAAGTGGCGTTCTGCAGCGCATCGGTGAAGTAAGACTTTTCGGTCTTGCCGATCTTCTTCGACAGCTCAGAATAGTAGGTCTGGTTGACCAGCACGCGCGGCAAGGTGTCGCTGTTGAGCTCGACATGCCAGCCGCCATCGCGATCCGGGCGGACATAGACGTCGGGCACCATGGTCTGCAAACGAATCGAGCCGAACTTCATGCCGGGCTTCGGATTGAGCCGGCGGATCTCGCCGATCATGTCGGTGATGTCCTCGTCGTCGACGCCGCAAAGCTCGCGCAAGCTGACGATGTCACGCTTGACCAACAGATCGAGATGCTCGACCAGGGCCTGCATCGCCGGATCGTAGCGGTCGAGCTCGCGGAGCTGGATCGCGAGGCACTCGCTTAAGGACCGCGCACAGACGCCGGGCGGATCGAATTTTTGCAGCACGGCGAGAACGTCCTCGACGTCCTTTTGCGTTGCGCCAAGCCGCTCGACGGCCTGGCCGAGATCGGGCGGCAGGTAGCCGGCCTCGTCGACGAGATCGATCAGGTACTGGCCGATCATCCGCTGCGCCGCGCCGGTGAAGGCGACCGAGAGCTGCTCGGCGAGATGGTCCGACAATGTTGTCTCGGCCGCGACAAAAGCTTCAGGATTGTAGTCTTCATCACCCGAGGCGCCGCCGCCCCATTCGGTATAGGTGGTCGGCGCCGCGTCCTGGGCGTCGCGCGCTTGGGAGTCCGCCAGCTGTTGGCCGCTGACCTGATCGACCTCAGTCGGGGCTTCGTCGCCAGCTGCAGCTTCACTGGCTCGCTCGAGCAGCGGATTGCACTCGAGCTCCTCCTCCACGAAGGTCATAAGGTCGAGATTGGATAATTGTAGCAGCTTGATAGCCTGCATCAGCTGCGGCGACATGACCAACGACTGCGATTGCCGAAACTCTAGTCTTTGCGTGAGCGCCATGAAGCAAGAACCGTTACTGAAGTTGGTCCGCGTTTTGCTCATCTAGTCAGGAGTTGATCCACGCGCTTTGATGTCGCGCAAAACAGATGCAAGTTGAGAATTCTGATGAAGGCAGCGGACAACTGGACGGCGACAAACCTGTCGGGATTCCCTCGTCAAGTCCCATTGTGCGCGAGACTAGGAAATAGAGATTAGGATCCTTGAACCCGTCCATCGCGTTGAGCAACCTGTTAACAACACTTGCTCGCAAGAACCTATTGCATCGCGATTCTCGCCAATCAGATTGACATCCTCGATCTGAGACGCAGGTAATTTCGCATCAATCTTGCGAGGATCGCGTGCTTGATATGACAAAGCATGCGATTTAGCGCCGGAGCCGTGCATCGTCCGTAGGTGGAAATCCAACCTCCGAGAGGCGGACTGGTCCTGGCGACGAGACTTGCATGCAACGCGACGCCCCAAGGCTCACACCAGGCACTGCTGAGAGACATCGCATACGCGCGCCTGATGCGCTTGCCCGCCTAGTTATCTGGTCTGAGCCGCTTCCGTTGCGGTGCATCGTTGAACCCAGTCGAGATCGGATGTCCCGCTCCGCGGTAGATGAATGGGAACAGCAGAGCCCGCCCGGGAACGGGGCCTTTCGCTTTTTTAAACGCGCATGGAATTAAATGAGGCGGCGTCGGGTTGCTATAGCGACAGCATTTGTCCGGTTCGCCGCCCCTAGCTTTCTGATGACGTTCTTCATATGAAAATTGACGGTATTCTGGCTGACCTCAACAAGTTGCCCGATTACCCAGGCTGACTTCCCCTCTCCGACCCAGTATAGGCACTCTGTTTCTCGCTCTGTTAGCGGAATGTCTGTCTTGAAATCTTCATCAAGCGGCGGTGTAATCTGTGCGACAGCGTTGTGAAACGCCGACGCCAATGTCGTGAGATGAGCCATGCGATCCCGTGGATCGGCATCATCGAAGGGAGATGCAAACGATACGAAAGCCAATCGGCCTTGCGATCCAAACAATGGCACGCTTATGCCATGCTTAAGACCTGCTTCTCTGGCCTCGTGCAAGACGCGCAGCTCACGGGGCTGCAGTTCATATCGACTGGTTAGCTCATCCCAAAGAAAGGGGCTTGGCAGCATTGCTGTCCGCCGGACCACCGGGTCGATCGCTCGATACTCCTGCTCAGCATAGCGTTGGCACCAATCTGACGGGAAATTTATAGTTGGCGGGGGCGGCAGATACTCCGGCAGACGACGCTCATTCGAGCGGGTGAGTGCTCCGTACGCGACTTTATCGAAGCCTTCATTGCTCGAGCAATTCACAAGAAGATCGAACAGCGCTTTGATTGACTTTGTCTGTATGGCGCATTCGACGAAGCTGAATAGGTCGGGACCGCGGCTTTCCCGGCCCCTTAAAGAGATTGGCATTTTGCCGTGCGATTGGTCATCCATTTCTATTTCCATTTTGCATACACAGTTGGGGTCCGCTTGTTTCAGCTGAACGCTCGCGCGCGAAGGAAAGCGCCGGGCCCGAAATGTTTGACCGGGTCCCTGCTCGCGCAGAGAAGATAGCTGGAGCAAACCGACGTGCGCCCGAAGGTTGAGCCAAGGCGATGCTGATTTGTTCGTCGCTGACCGGGCGGGTTACTATCCAAGAGGCCAAATTGAACGCGAGCGCATCCAGACTCTCGAAAGAATGGCTGGCAGATGACGCCATGTTTGCGGCGGACAAGGTCAGCACTTGTCACAAGAACATACCAGAATCCCGAGCGCCAACCTAAGGACGTGTGCTCGACACAGAACTCTCCGCGCAGCTTGGCACACCTCAGGTCAGGGACCGGTGCAGCGCTTGTGCATGTTGGGCCGCGACTCGCGGACATTGGCACGTAGCTGCTTGATGAGGATGACAGCATGTATGCGATCCTCAGGGCTTTCCAAGAACCATCAGGATGGGCACAGCAATTCTCGCACCACTTTCCGATCGACAAAATGGCCCGTTAAGAGAGGCACTCAGAGGAAAACGACCTCGTCTGAGGTGTTTGAGCGGATGTGGCATACGTCAAACATGCGACAACGTCTCAGGCCCGACATCGAATTGATATGGATCAAGATCAAGGCCGGATGACTCACCCTGCGTTGGCGCGGAACGCGGATGGGCGCTGCCTGTGAGTGTGGTCCTAAGGCGCGAGCCAAATCCAGTACGAGCCTTCCCATCCATGAATTGAGCAGCGGAGCAGCAGTTTAGTCTAGCGGGGTCTTTGAGAGGACCGGCGCTTTCGGAGTTTCGCTGTGGCGCGCCTTTCCGAATTGTCCCATTACATCACGAGGACTTGCCCCCTGCTCGGAAAGCCGAGAAGAGAGCGAAAGAGGAAAGAATCACGGAAGGCTCGTCGTGGTTTGATCTGCGGAAGGCAGTTGATAAAGACTCCGGGTGACTTGGCGAAGATGTTGCCTACGGGCGCAAGGTGGGGGTTTGAAGCGGATTACACGCCAGCTCGGATGCAGCCTCCACACGATCAAGGTCTACGCAGCGGCGGGTGGGGTGAAGCCGTTCAAGTCGTGTCCGGGCTAGCTCTCGCGCACCACGGTCTTCAGGTAATGGTAGGCCTTGATGATCTCGACCAGGCGGTCCTGCTGAGAGCGATCGCCGCCATTGGCATCGGGATGGTGCTGTTTGACCATCGCCTTGTACTTTGCCTTGACATCTCTGAGCGTCGCATCGACATTCAGGCCCATCACCTGCAACGCTTTCCGCTTGGCATTAAAAATCTTGCGCTCCTCAGGCTTGGCCTCCGAGCGAGGGCGGGCACTGGCGCGTCCGCTCAGCTCCGCGAGCATGTCAAATGCATCGCAGGCGTCCTTGGAATCGGCCGCGCTGCCGCTCATTTTACGAGCGCTGATGTTCTCGCCCATCTTCCAGGTTGGACGATGGCCGATCAGCTCGTCCTTCTGGAAGCGCGCGACCGCTTCCGCGTCCATCCCCGAGAAGAAATTGTAGGACCGATTGTATTCGCGAACATGGTCGATGCAGAAGTGCCAATATTCGCGCGCATTGCCGCGACCCTTTGGCGCGGGATGGGTAGCCTTGTTCAGGCAATCAGGCCATTCGCATAGCGCCGCGGTCTGCGGCTCCTGCGCTTCCTTCTTGTTGATGCGAATGGAGGCGAAGAGTTTGGATACGTCGATCGGCATGACCCGGCCCCGTTGGCGGAGCGACAGTTAACAGCGCCACTCCTGAGCTTGAGAATTGGTTTGAACGGTAGATCTGACTCGGCTCGCGTCTGGTCCAGTGGCGTGATGTAGCAGCCGCCTCCCAGCAATCGACATGCCAGGGCTGTCGAGCTTGGTTCGGACAATCACCTCTTTGCGATCTCAGATCGACGCGATTGCAATTTGCCGTCGGGCTCTGCACATAGGGGGCTTGAACGGGGGCCGGGTGAATACGAAGAAAGCGGGGGCTATGCAGCACTCTCGGTGATGACGCGCTCGGAGAGGCAGCATAGCAAGGCGGATGGCGAACCCTGCGAGACCTTCTCCGCGATACGGCCCGAAGGAGGATCAACATCATGCCCTTCTCAACCGTCTGTGGTTGATCATGCAAGGGTACAGATTCTCCGCAACAGAGCGCGTGATCTGTTCGCGGGGTTGTCGAGACGGAACTGCCGCGTTCGGCAGACGCCGGCGAGCGAGCTGAAGCCGCCGCGGATGGTCACGCCGGCCGTGCGGCACGGCTACGGCCCGCCGCGCGACCTCGCAACTGACTTCGGCGCGATCAAGGCTGCCAGCCCAAAGTGAGGGCCGACGTGCGAGCGGCTCGCCGGTTGGATTCCCTTCAGGCTTAGGTGATTTGCCAGTCCGTGTGCGGCGTACCGGCAGCCTCGATCGCTCCTGCCGGCTCCTTAGCCGCGCGGTATGTCGAGAGGCGATTCCGGGAGGCCCTGTCGGGCCTGCTGGAAAGGATGCGCCGAACCTTTCGCCTTCGGTGATTTCAGGCATGGACGACCAATCGGGCAAATAGGAGCGCCTGCAGCACACAAGACAGTCAGCGTGCTCAAAGGGATCCCGAGATCGTTCGGAGCGGCAAGAAGAAGGCCATGCAGGATCTGAATCGCGCCGAGCCGCGCAGTCGCGGACCATGCATTCGATATTTTCGTCGAGAATGGCACCAATATGCTCGTGACCTGGGTTTACCGGGCAAGGATCGCCGATCTAGGACCGATAGGCTTTCTATGACTTTCCTGCCAAAGCACCAGAGCCAGTTGAGAACTACAATCTGATCGAGAGCATCCCCGCTGCGGTGCGACACACGCGCGCGAGCCAGGGAACTGTTGTCGCCGCAAACCCTGAGATTGATGATGCAAGCTGATCCAGGGGGCGCCGAAAATGTTGGGTTGACTGAAGGGAGCCAATCAGGTGCTGAGATCGTCGCGACGTCAGAGTGCCAACGCCATTGAGCTCGTTCCGAACACGCAAAGCCATGCCGCCTGCTCGGCTCCTTCACCGGTCGAGGGTTAATTGCGGCGAAATGACCCATCTGAGATCACAATCCGGTAAATTCTAAGCGCGTCAGCTTGTCGACAGCTGGCCCTAATAGAGCGAGAGAGAGCGAGATTATCAGCTCGGTATTGCGACCGACTCAAACCCCGGGGGTGGACATGGACCCACTTGGCGCCAGCAACCCATTCGACCGTGACAACGCCGCGCTGTCACAACCGCAACAGCAGCAAGCGGAGTTTGAGCCGTACTTGCATGAAGTGCCGCAGCTTGATGCCCCAGCCGTTCCAGAGATCTCTGCTTCGTTAGATCGCAACTATCCCCATCTGCCTGAGGAAGAGCGTAGACCTGTCGAGCCTTGGGTACTTGGGCACCAGGGGCCCGGCGGTCCTTATCCCGAAGACGCAATAACTGCGCACCTCGGGGACACCTCTGCCCAGCACAGCGCGCCGGGGGAAGCTTCGACTTGGCCCAAGGAGCTACCTGCGGAAGGCTATGATCTGGATCCCTTGATTGGCGAAGCCATCCTAGCATCGTCTCTCAACCCAAGCGTGCGCGATCACCACGAACATCTCGCACAAGCGGCTCGTCAGTTCTACTGGAGCGGCGGCTACCAGCCGGCTCCGTACGAGCTCACCTGGAGCGCTCCCGTTTCAGGTCGCGAGGTCCTGATGGGTGAGGATTACGCCGGGGAGTTGAGGCCTGCGAAGAGGCAAAGAACACTAAGCCATACGGACGGAGATGCCATTGGGGGCCAGGTGAGCGAGCCCGGCAGTTCAGTCGTTCGCGAGCTGATGGAAGGAGCCGGCGCACCGTTTCAGGCCAGCGGTCCGGTCGTCCTTCCTGCGGAAGACTTTGATCAAGATCTGCTATGGGCGATGGTGGGAAACGCCGGCCCATCGTCGTCTCTCGAGCCGACCGAAGGCTATCACCAAGCGTCGGATCTGGAATCCGTCGTTCGTTCCTTCAGTTTCCGGCAGGGCGACCAGCACGCGTCCGGTGCGCTTGACCGTAGCAACGCCCCGCCGAGCCAGGACAGCCGACCCAACAGTTTTATCGTTCATAATGACCGCTACACGGCGCTGTTCGTGCCCGCTGCGGCGCTCAGGCGAAGCACCCCACTCAATTCGTCAGGCGCTGCCATTCCTCTCCTATCTCGACCGGAAAACGTGCCGCAGCCCAGCACGCAGCCAGCGAATCGAGCCTCACCAGCGTTGCTTGGACGGTCGATGGAGCAAGCCGCTCCGGCGTCCTCCAGGGCTGAAAGGACGTCCCCCGCGCCCCGCGAGATTTATGCTGCATCATTCGCCGTTCCCGAGAATTTTTCGCACGGCACCCAACCCGCCACGGACACGATGCGCTCGAAGCTCGGCCACTGGGGCCTCTTGCCGAACGAGGCGCAGCCGGAAAAAGAGTACGACATTCGCGGCGAGCGTTACACCGCCCTCTTGGGGCCGGGAGGCCCCAATGATGTTCGGCTCATTCATCACCCGAGAGGGTAGATGCCGAGGGACAACCCACGCTAGTGTCCTGAACCAGAAGTTCGCAACATCGCGTCGTGTTCTACCGGGCATTGTATCGGCAGAAGCGCTCGATGAAGCAAGGATGTCGTCAGCGCCATCGGAATGGTTTCGGATCGGCATCGTGTCGTTCGATGAACGAGGTGATGTCCGCCCTGAGGGCGGCTACGCTGCGATAGCGCCGCGCCTTCTACTCGGTAAGAAGCGCGAAAAAGCGCTCGACCTGGTTGAGCCATGACGCGCTGGTCGGGGTCAGGGGCACATGCCAACGCGGCCTTTTGGCCAGCCATTTCCGGATCGGCGGCGTCTTGCGGGTCGCATAGTTATCGATGACTGGATGGACGTCGAGTTCGCCCGGTACGGCGGCCTCGATCTCGTCAAGAAACTCGCGGAACTCGGCGGCTCGGTGGTGTCCTTAGCATTTACGCGCAGCCACAGCCTCATTGATGCAAGTTGGACGAACGCAAGGAAGTTGGCGGCGAGTTTGTCGTAGCGCGTTGCCACGCGCCGACAATGCTTGATCTTGTTGAAGAAGCGATCGACCAGATTCCGAGCTCGATAGAGATAGGATACTCTCGTCTGTTATCGAACGGTACCGAAATAACACTCGCGGCAATACCGGGAGATCACGTTGAGCCATTGGATAAATTTCGCCAATCCAAGTTTATGTTTATTTCCTCGCGTATTGGCGCTGAACCAAATTGTCACGTTCGATTCAGCCCCCCCAATTTAGGTAGTTTGAGGCTGCACGAGGCGGCATCTAAATCTCTGCATTGGAAATGGGGGAGTCCTGCAATGACCGGCGGAAGCATCGGCTCGCGCACCGCACCGGCGAGTAACTCGCCTCCAAAGCCGATGAGCCGGTCGGCGCGGCTCGACGCGATTGACGTGATGCGGGGCTTGGCCCTGTTCGGCGTGCTCGCCATGAACATCGTGACCATATTTCGGGTCTCCATCTTCGCGCCGTTCTTGCCGAACGCGGAGCCGGCGGGGCCGCTCGACCGGGCGGTGGCGGCTGTGCTGACGGTCGCCGTCGAATGTAAGGCGATTACGCTGTTGTCGCTGCTGTTCGGCGTCGGCCTCGCCATCCAATTCGAGCGGCTTGCCGGCAATCCACGGCGCATGATCTTGCTCGTGCGCAGGCTGGTGGTGTTGCTGGGGATTGGCCTGGTGCATCTCTATTTGATCTGGAGCGGCGACATTCTCGTCCACTATGCGCTGGCGGGCTTCGTGGTGCTGCCCTTCCTCGGCGGCGCACGGTGGCTCATAGCGGGTGCAGCCCTGCTGCTCCTGGGGCTCTACGTGGCCATGCCGTTGCTACCGCCGATCGTGCTGCTGCCGCATGCGGCCGAAATGGCCGCTCTTGTCGCGGACGCTACGCGTGCCTACGGCACGGGCGGATTTTTCGATGTGCTCGCGTTCCGGATCCGTGAGGTAACGGTGATTTTTCCGCTGCAAGTCATGGGCTTGCCGTCCACTGTCGCGCTGTTCCTGGTCGGCGCCTTCGCGTGGCGCAGCGGGGTCTTGCGTCGGGCTTCGGCGAACCGGTCCTTGCTGTTCGCCGTCGCAACCTTTGGCATTCTTCTCGGCGGCGGATTGAGTCTCGCGGCAGCAGGACAGGAGCTCTTCGATTGGCCGTCGCTCGGGCGCGCGCATTTTTCGGTAGAACAGTTGGGGGTGGTCGTGTTGGCCCTCGGTTATGCGGCCGCAGTCGTCGCGGCTGTGAATCTCTCGGGCGGGCGGAGGATGCTGGGTTGGGCCGCGCCGCTTGGCCGCATGGCGTTCACCAACTATCTGGCGCAATCTGTAATTTGCGGCTGGATCTTCTACGGCTATGGTCTAGGCCAATTTGGCCGCCTTGGCGTGGCCGCGACACTGGCGATCGGCATTTTCGTGTATGTCGCGCAGGTGGTGTTCAGTGCGTGGTGGCTGCGCCGCTATCGGTTCGGTCCTGTCGAGTGGCTCTGGCGCTCGTGCATGTATGGGGTACTGCAGCCGATGCGGGCAAAGGTCAATTTAGCCATCATGCGCGCGACGATAGCAGATTGATAGGGGCCCAGATACCCAAGCTGCGTGCTGCTTCTAGCGGAAGCCGCCCAAGCGAGTACGGCTGGTTTTGGCTCTTCAGTAATCTCGGGAGACGTCCGCCTTTCCGCCGCTATGCGGGTGAGCGGACATCAGGCGGCCAGTCGCTTAATGAGTACGCGGCCGTGTTTGAGGACCACTCAAAATTGCGAACTAGCTGCAAAGACAAGCGCCACGACAACATGATTGCCGAGCACCAGAGCTGTGTCTGTCCCGCGACCAGCTTTCGCTGCTGAATGTCAGCGCCAGGAACTCCGACTCCGAGGCTGCGGCCCCATCTAAGCCATATCGCGGCCATCATGTGTGAACGGCAGCACATCTCGCGCGTACGTTGATGCCTAGACAAGTCCTAAAGCAAGGCTCGCCGACGCAAACTACGAGGCATTTCGGACTTGCCACCGGCCTCAATTGACGATTGCCGCGACAATCTTCTACCTTGGCCGATCATGCAAGCCTTCCCGGCCGTAGTCAGCACCAAGCCGGCGCACCGCACGGCGACCAGGCCATCGGGCGGGCTCGGCACGGGCAGGGCGATCAATTTCACACGGCGTTTGCATCCCCCTGCCGCACTGCGACCAATAGTGCGCTGGCCGTGCGGTGTACATTGTTGCGTGTTTCAGTGTCCGTGCTCAGGAATAGAGCGCGGGGCGTATTTCCCGACACGACTGTCGTCTCTCTTTAACCGCGGCGCGATCACGGCTTGACCGAGAAGCTCTCAGAGGAACGGACGGAGCGCGTAGACCTATTTTGTGGTTCGATACGCCGCCCCTCGCGTCGATGGCGTCAATATCCCTTGCGGCGAAATGCTCAGTGAAGATCTGGCGACGTGACAGGGCGGCGTGGCAACGGAAGTAGACGCAATCACCAGGAGTTCTGCGCACGCCCAGCGGTAGATCGCTCTCAGGTCACCGATACGGTCGATATGCGCGCGCAACTATCCTGCACCTGGCCTGCCACTGAAGTTTCATTCAGCGGCGTCATTTCTCGGAATTTGCAGCGAGACCGAACTTTAGCCCGCCAAAACTCGAGCTTGCCGCCGTGATCACGTTGGGGGGCTGGTTGCGCAGTCGGGGCTATGCAGCAGAGCCGGCGCCTGACTGCCCACCGGGCCGCTCTTCGCATTATTGTCTGCCCATGTCTCCACTTTTGTCCGGGGCATCCGCAAGGGACACAAGGACAAGTGGGACATTGAGGCATTCGGCTGGAAAGCGGCTCTTGAAGGCCTTGGTGAAGGCGTTGTCGGCGGCTTGCAGGTCCGCGAAACGCCTCGCGTGTCGCCGCGCTGATAGGGTTAAAAGGTCACGATCACGCGATATGAACTCACCGCCGCCACCACCATGCCGGTACGACGGAGGCTGCAGCCGGCAACGAATCGAGAAAATCCAAATGTGATGGAGGCGCGACTAGACGACCTATCAATTTATGCAGGAGAATTCGGGACTCAGGTCACGTAGCTTGCGGTGATCGTGACTGGGAGATTTCTCCAATGTTGATCGTTGACACTATTTTGAAACCAGACCGGTTTGGCGGCATTGGACTATTCTCAGCTACTCTTTTGCCTAAAGATTCGTTGATTTGGATTCATAATCCTATCGTTGACATCGCGGTGACGCCTGAGCAGTACGAAGCTCTAGCTCCAACATTTCAAGCTCTACTCGATAAGCACGCCTATCCAAGAGACTACAGGGCTAGCGATGGCGTTATAGAGTATAATGCTGACAACGCCCGCTTCATGAACCACAGCAGTCAACCAAACACATATCAAGACGATCATTGCCGAATTCTAACGGCGCGTGACGTACAACCTGGTGAAGAACTGACTTGCGATTACTTGTTTCTCGATCCAAAGTGTGACCTATCGTGGAATAAAGAACCATCGGCGAATGTAGTTGCCCCAACGGGCTAGGCGGCAGTGGATTGAATTTGCATTCTGACCACTTCGACTTCGTCGGCGAATTTACCCGGTAGTTTCGGCAATTCGTTGAGGTTATCGACGGGCACCAACTTTTTGGGCGGCCTCGCATACTCTAGGCAAGATCTCCGCGGATGTGCCTGATCTCGCACTTACTTTGGAATTCATGACGCTCGATCGATTCCCAATCGCTGCTGAGATGGCCCCGGCATATTCTGATATTATCCTTGGGATATGCTGATCTGCCGCCTGATGTCAGAGACGCAGATGTGCCGTTCACAAGCGCTTTCGATGAGGGCCGCTAGCGGCCCGATCTTTGCGCCTCGATTTCACTTTCGCGCATGGAGAGAGGATCCGTCCCATCCAGTCGCGACGCTACGCTCCCGTATCCAGACCCGTTTTAGGTTATGAGATCAGCGAACGACTGAGTGATCGGGTCTTCGGCCGAGGTCCATCCGGTCTTTCCCTCCGTGCCAATGAACTATCCGTACGCGCTCAGGACGCCGCGCGAGGGCGACGGAAGCTGGAAGACGACGGGCGCGTCGATCCTCAAGCGGTCCGGGCACGACTCCTAGCTTCCTCGCGCACTCACGCTCGCAAAAACTAGCACGAACCAAACTTGCAAGGGCCGGCTGGTGCCATCATGGCAGCTCGCGGAGGACAAAAACATTGCACTTAAACTCACGCGTTCTTCCAAGCTGAACCGGTTCGTGCCTCCCGATGTAAACCACAACACTCGCGCGCGAGCGCGTACCTTCGACGCTCGCCCCGCCATGCAGCTACCGCCGACGCTCGTTTGCCCGCCTGCAAACCAGTGGAGTGTCGCGATCACACCTGTACACCGAGTTGCTTCGATTGCATACCACCCTCATCGACAAGGCGCGCAACTCCGCCTCCGAACCAGAGCTCGGTTCCAGTGATAACACCTCGATCTGTTGACCCGGACGGAATTTGCTCCAAAGCCCATTCCGCGCGCCCCTTGCGAAGGCGCCCCAAACGACCGGGAAACCCAACCGTTGTCTCATCGTGCAGCGGCCGCAGGCGAGCACAGAGCGCTGGCAAGACGCGCCGACGGGCGTCGCGATCTGCTAATCGCATTTACCGGCGCCATTGGCGCCCCCCGCGCAGGTCGTCGGTGCTAGGTGTGAATGCGGCCCTGGTGGCTGCACGAGACTTGTGGCGATTGGCATTAGGCCACTCTTTTGCTCGCGAGCCAAACGCGTAACCTGCGTTCGGCCGCCGAGCCTGGATGGAAGATGCTCGATGCCTGTGTTGCTAAATTCCGCAGCGGGACCTCTCCTGGGCAACTGCGACCGCAGCGAGCCCCAAAATCACGTCGCCCGTGAAGCCGAAATGAAGGCGATAAAGCCACCAGATTGCGCAGCACCGGTCGAGATCGGACATCGCTAGCGCCCGCCTTATTGCTGCGACCATCCACGCTATCGGCTTCATTGCTCGTATCACCTGGAAAGCTCGCCCTCTCGGGGCCAGCGCTCTCCGTTCAATGACGTTTCGGGCGGTGGCGGCTCGCCATCCGGCGCGCGCACCCACAAAAAGATTGTGATCTGAGATTGATGTTCGCATAGCGTTCTTTTCCGCTTTTCGAAGCTGATCGCGCACGCGTATGTGCATGCGATCTTGCTCTGATCCTATGGCGGAGCTACTGCTTGCAAAACGCCCAGATCTGGTAGTGCCACTTGACAGGATTCTATCGATAAATAAGTTCACACGATTTCACCGCCACGCAAAGCAACTGCGCCACTTGCGAGGGTGTGATCGTTGCGGTTAGCGACCTTTGCTGCCACTCCTTGAGAATACCACCGCGTCCGTCAAGACAATCAGGCTCGCACCGGCAGGGCCTCCGCGCTTTCGATTAAGCCTTCGACGGTCAACGGTTTGGCTGCCCAATTTTGCGCGAGCTCAGCCCACATCGAGCGCTGGCTGGCAGCCCAACCCTGTCCGACGGCGCTGGCAATTCTCGATCACTTCGCGGAGCAACGCTCCGAACAGTTCGGCCAGCGGCGCACTATGGTGCAGTGCTTGTTAAGATCGCCCAGACGCAAAGATGACGATCCGGCGTACGGCTAAAGGTGCGGCACCGGGTGGTTCCCGGGACGGCGCGGCTGCGCGCAAAGGGCACTCGGCGACGTCCCTCCGTCCTTCCGATCCTGCGCGCGATGGCGCAACGTCGCAACGTCGGACTGGCGGACAGCCGGAGCTACATTGGTCAAGCGAAAGTAACATCCTCGGGTGAGGCAATGGGGGGAGATATTACAGGCCAGATGATAGGTCAGCACTAGGCAGACGAATGCCAGGATGACGACGCATCTCGTGGGCTGCCAGTGGGTCCGAGGATGCGTACCCACTGGCGGCGCGAACGATCCACCGCTAAGCGGTGACTTGTCTATCCAGGTAAGGACAACCGAAGTGATCGCAGGGCTCCAGTCCGCCGCGATCGGCTGACCGTCGGGTTGCTTCTCAAACCCGCGTAAGCTTAACGAACCCTCCTTCGTCTAGCTCCGCTTTGTAGGCCCGTTCGTTAAGCAGGATTGTTGTTGGGTTATCAGCGGTCGGCATGTATCCCTCTTCGCGCAGCTTGTCCATGAGGGCAGGTGTGGCCGATTGCCGTGGTAGCGGCATGCCGTAGCGCTGGTTCTCTATGATGAAGGCTCCGAAGTCCGGTATCCCCGCCCGGCCGACTCTAACCACTTGATCCTCCGCAGGGTTATGAACAAGACGAACGCGATTGGACTCATCTAAACCGGCCGTGTAGCGGTGACCTCGGATTTCGTAGGTCATCGTCGGCTGGTCCGAGTCCGGCAAGAGACCTCCGTGAAACAACCTCTCGACCATCGAGTCAGGAGCGATTTGCGAGCCGTGCGAAAATCTCTGGGGAACGGCGAATGAGACATCTACCGCTTCCTCTCGCGCGGCAGATGATGATGGTCCAGCTTCATTCATGATCTGACTGAACAAGTCATGATCCTCCTGTGTCCAGACGTGTGCCGTCGGTGATTCTGGTGAACGGGCACTATTGATCGAGTTCGGATCCATGAAGCTCTCCTTGCTGTTATGAGAACAAAGGCCTCTTGAAGATCACCCCCAGGGACTGAGCTGAAGTTCGTCACGAACTCGGACATGTCGGCTTTTTCATCGAGAGACCAAGTTCGAGTGTTAAACAGGCTGGCTTTCGAGAAGCTGACAAAGAGCGAAGAAGAAAGACAAACCCGCGGCCGTACCCGTCTGATGCGCTCACCCTCCGAGCCAAGTCTCATTGCACCTGACCTCGCAATCGGCGCGCCGGTCTGCGCCGTGCCTCACGCTCACCTGGCGGTAAGGCCGGTTCGGAGGTTCAAGTGATGCGGACCGCAGCAGACCAAGTCTTGTCTCGAACACGCGTATTTCGATCTCTAACGACCAGTCGTTCTGGCTCACAGTTCGAGCCGACGCGCGAGCCGCTAACCGGAATGACCGCGATAGCCGCGCCGGCGAGAGAAGACACCGGAATGCGCTTACGGAAGAGTCCGGTAAGCGCGGAGCGAACTCTTCACCTGACTAGATGAAGAACGAAATTGCTCAGAAGCAAAGCAGCCGAAACGATCATCCCGCGCACCGATCAAACTGCGGCGGTGCCGGTGATCCCGGGACAGGGTTTGCCGCGGCCGATATTGGGCACTCCGCAACGTGCGTCGTGCTTCCGATCCTGACGCATGATGCAACCTCGGACTGATAGCCGGGGCTACATCGAACAAGCGGAACGTTACATCCTCAGGTGAGGCAACGCGAATGGCTAGCTTTGTCCCAGCCGTTAGTGACGTTCTCCCTCAGGAGATGGCGCTCGTGTCAGCGCGTTGGCAAGAGAATTCTCACTCGCGTCCTTAACAAGGAAAATCGCCGTAATTCGTGTGCGTGCCGAAGTCGCCGCTGAAATGTCCGCTCCCTCTAAGCTGCCGTTGGCGAAGAAACGTAGGCCGCTTTCTTGCTCGCCCGTCCGGGCACACGAACGGTAGCTCCTGCGTGAAGCTCCACTGGGTTGACTGAACAGCCCCCCAAGTGGCTCACCAAGATGTAGGGCCCTGACATCCGCGCTCACCAAAGACTTGAGGTCGGCATCCTCGGTGTCCGGGCCGAATAGCCGGGCCTTCTCCCCGTCCCGGGTGACGCGCTCGCGCAGGAGATTGCCAAGATGCACGGCGAGCGGCGCCGAACGCACCTTATGACGGACGACTGGGTCTTGATGGTCGAAAGACGCGGGCGGCCCGTGAGCAGGCGGTTTGCCTGCTGGCTGGCGAGCCAGCCGCGACGGAAAGGTGGAGCACCCATGAATGGTGATCTTGCTCGCGCGCGCGAAGCCGCCGCAGGCGTGCTGATTGGCGGCAAGCGTCTGGGCGATGAAGACGTCGCCCACTAGATCCTGAAGGAGCGGACGCAACCAGGCGAGGCTGAAATGGCTCGAGTTGTCGTCGATCGTGTTCGGCGCCAGCCAATTTTGTCGCAAACTCGCCCCAGCAGCGCAATGTCTGCGGAGCCCGATAACTGCAGCAGCTTCTCATGTTTGTCTCGCCGGCAGGGCCAGCGATCAGATCAAGGGTTAAATGGGTCGCGAAACCAGGCATTTTTATTGCAGACGCTACCGTGAGAGGTACGTCGTGACGCACTCCAGCCTGCATTTGGAGAGGCGCAATGGCCGTGAGGGACGCGTTCGGGCAAGTGGAAAGCAGCTTGCGCGACCTGTCTGGTCGAAATGGTCGGGCCGGGATCGCGCTCCAGATTGGGTCGAAGATGGCAAGGCAATTTACTCGAGAGGGGCTGGAGCCGGTCCGTGGCCCGGCAGACGAACGCTTGACGGGCCGCGCGGTATTGGGCGCAACCATGGGCAATATCCTCGAATTCTACGACTTCGGCACCTATAGCTTTTTTGCAATACAGATCGGACAGGCGTTCTTCCCGGCAACCGACCAATTCGCCAGCCTCATGCTGTCACTCGGAACCTTCGGCGCAGGTTTTGTGACCAGGCCGATCGGGGCCATCGTGCTCGGCTCGTATTCGGATCGGGCTGGCCGCCGGCCCGCGATGACCGCGAGCTTTGCCATGATGAGCGCCGCGGTCCTGTTATTGGCTATCACGCCATCGTACGAGACAATAGGGCTCGCCGCTCCGTTGTTAGCCATCTTCGCACGCTTGCTGCAGGGCTTTGCTCTCGGAGGTGAAGTCGGTCCAACGACGGCCTACTTGATGGAAGCGGCTCCGGTGGAAGCCCGCGGTCTGGCGGTCTCCTTTCAGCCCGCGAGCCAACAGGTTGCGGCGACGGCTGGAGCGTTGGTTGGAGAAATTCTCTCGCTCACTATGACAAGTGAGGCGCTTAATGCATACGGATGGCGGATCGCGCTATTGCTCGGCGCCGCTACGTTGCCGTTCGGCCTTTGGTTGCGGAGCGTCTTACCCGAGACGTTGCACCGCCCGGAGGCCCCGGTTCTGGTCACCCAGCCGGTCAGGCGACCGCCTGCCGGTCGCCGCATCATGAGTTTGGGATTTGTCATCTTGGCCAGCTGCACGATCACGACATATGTTACCGGATATATGACCACCTACGCGTTGACCACCCTCCACGTTTCGGCACCTCTCGCCTTCGGCACCACGCTCATCAGCAACATGGCAGGCATTGCCGCAGCGCTGCTGGGCGGCCTGCTCGCAGATCGTGCAGGCCGTCGGCGCATCATGATATGGCCGCTAGGGCGCTGCATTGCTGATGACCTATCCAACATTCTTGTGGATTGCGGAGAGCCGCAGTGCCCTCGCACTTCTAGGAGGTCTCGGCGCGCTCACCCTGATCGGAACGGTTCCGTATAGCGCCTTCTACGT